>JAGASN010000027.1 GCA_017847875.1 Oscillospiraceae bacterium
ATAAACGGTTTTGAGAAAACCGACGGTTTCCTTTGCGCTTTCGGAATCAAGCTTTCCGCTTTCGGAAAGGGTTCCGGCGGTTATTTTTGCGGCAATTTTAAGAGTTTTTTTATCAAAATCCATTTTTAAAACCTCCCGGATAAGTTGATATAACAATTATATTCCACAAAAAGGTTTATGTAAAGAAAATTCAGTTAAATCTTTTGTTTAACATAATGTTTACAGCTTATTGATTGACAAGAAAGCCGGATTTGTATTATATTATAATATAGATAATTATAAACCTGAGTAAAGGGGGAATCTGTTTTTTGAAAAAGTTGTTTTTAATTGCAGCGGTAACAATGCTCGCGCTTGCTTTTTCCGGATGCAACGTTCTGGAAACGGATACCGAAGCCCTTATGAAGCCTCCGGTTTTTACCGAGGAACAGGAAAAACTCAACGCCGCTCTTACGGAAGTAATAGGCGAAAGCTATGTTCTCAAATATCCCGAAACGGGAGAGATTAACTCCGCATTCATTTTCAAGGATCTTGACGGTGACGGAACCGAAGAAGCAATGGCTTTTTATTCCCTTCTTGATGAAAGCACGAGAATAAACATTCTTAAAAACAAAGACGAAAAATGGGTTTCGGTTTATGAAGCCGCGGGCTTTTACGGCAATATTAAAAGCGTAAACTTTGCAAAAATTGAAGAAGAAGGTTTTGCAATTGTTATAAACTGGGACCAGGAAGTGGGAATTTATCGCTATAAAAAAGAAAAGCTTGAAAAGGTTCATGGCGATTCCTGCGAAGGAACGGAAATTGCCGATATAAACGGCGACGGTTTAAGCGAAATTATTATTATAAGCAAAAATCCAATGGGTCAGAGCACCCTTGAAATTGTTTATAACAGCGGAAGCGAAATCCTCGTGACGGACGATATTTCGATGCATGCCGGTTACGGAAACATTTTTGCCAAAGGAAGCGCAAAATTTTCTGAAGAAAAAACAATGTATTTCATAGATTCCGAAATTTATGAAGGGGTATATCTTACAGAAATGTTTGCCCTTGAAAACGGTCAGGCAAAACGCTATTTTATAGCGGATTTTGTGGAATATGAAGAAGAGGAAGAAGAAAGAGAAAACGAAGGCGTTGTTGTGGTCGTCGGCGGAAGTTACGGAAAAAGAGGAATTTTCCTCCGCAACACAAAAGTTTCCTGCCTTGATACAAACTCCGACGGAATAATCGAAATGCCGGTGGAGTTCCGGGAAGATTATGCCCAGGACGCAAGCGAAGAATTTTTCTTCCTGCAATATATGCAGTATGACGGTGAAAAATCAAAAGCGGTCTGGAACGGCTTTGCAAACACCGAAGGCGGATATCTTTTTGAAGTTCCGGAAAAATGGAACGAAAAAATAACCGCAAAAATCGGTTCTTCGCCGGATGAATTTGTTTTTTCCGAAAGCAAAAACGGAAATGTTGTTTATGAAATTTTTGCCATAAGCAAAAACGATTATCAGGATAAATATGAAGATTGCGTTCTTGCGGCGGAAGATAAAACAAAAAATTATTATATAAAATCCTTTGTTGATGAAAAAAGCGAATTTTATATCGCTCCGGAAAAATATTCCGAAAGCTTTATTTTTATTTGATAAACAGGAGGGAACGGAATGAAAAAAATTCTTGTTTGTGAAGATGAAGACGCTATCCGCGAATTTGAGGTTATAACTCTTCGCAGAGCGGGTTATGAAGTTGTGGATGCCTCCTGCGGAGAAGACGCAATAAAATATTTTGAAGCCGCGCCGAATGATTTCAGCGTTGTTCTTCTCGATATAATGATGCCCGGAATCGACGGTTTTGCGGTTTGCCAGCATATCAGAAAGAAAAGCAGCAACGTAGGAATTATAATGCTTTCCGCAAAATCTCAGGAAATGGATAAAGTAAACGGTCTTATGCTCGGTGCGGATGATTATGTTACAAAACCTTTTTCTCCAAGCGAACTTACCGCAAGGGTAGACGCAATTTGCAGAAGAATTTCAGTAACTCCGGAAAACGCACATAATGATGAACTTGTTTCCGGACCTTTTAACCTCAACATTCTCAGCAGAACTCTTACCAAAAACGGAACGCCCATTGACCTTACCCAGGTTGAATTCCAGCTTATGGAACTTTTTATGGGTAACGAGGGAACTGCCCTTGAAAGAAAAAATATTCTTGAAAGAATCTGGGGCGAAAGTTATAACGGGGATGATAAAATCGTTGACGTAAACATAAGAAGACTTCGCATGAAGATTGAAGAAGAACCTTCGAACCCTGCCCATCTCCAGACCGTTTGGGGTTTTGGATATAAATGGATGGCATAAAAAAGCCTTCCCCTTGAGGGAAAGGTGTCAGCGAAGCTGACGGATGAGGTGCAGCCGCAAAGCGGCGTTATCATATTTTTATAGAAAGGAGGGCGCCGGGAAAAATGGCAGTCAAGAAAATTACAAAACGCTGGCTTTTCAACAGCCTCGGCGTCATTCTTGTAATACTCATAGCTCTCGAAGTCGTAATTGCCTTTTCAATAAAGGATTATTATTACGGAAGTGTTGAAAAAGTTATCAATTCCCAGGCGGAAACCGTTTCCGGACTTCTTTCGAAATATCATTCCGAAGAAACCGGCGACTATGAAGATTATTTCCGTGGGCTTGTAACTTCTTTCGAAAAGCGAAATATAATGGAACTTATGGCAATGAATTCCGACGGAAAAGTTGTTTTAACTTCCAGCGGATTCATTCCGGAAGAAAGTTCCCTGACTCCGGATTGCTTTGAAGCGGAAAACAACATTGAAAAAACCGCAGAATATATCGGCGAAACCAACGGAGAAAAAGTTATGTCCGTAACGGTTGTTCCGGAAGGAAAAACCGAAGATTTTTCCTCTTTTAGAATTGTAACTTCTCTCGAAAAAGTTGATCGCCAGATAACCTTTGCAATAATAGGAACAAGCCTTATCGGTATTGCGATAATTTTCTTTGTTGTTGTTTCAAGTTCCTATTTTATCAATTCAATAGTAAACCCTGTCGGACAGATCAGCGAAACCGCGAAAAAAATCGCCGAGGGCGATTTTAACGCAAAAATTGAAAAGAAAACCGATGATGAAATCGGCGAACTTTGTGAAACCATAAACTATATGGCGGACGAGCTCGGCGCGACGGAAAGGATGAAAAACGATTTTATTTCCTCCGTTTCCCACGAACTCAGAACTCCGCTTACCGCGATAAAAGGCTGGGCGGAAATGCTGGAAGATTCCTCAAAAGATGATTCCATAGACAGCAAAACCCTTGAAAGAGGAATGGGCGTAATAATCGGCGAAACGGAACGCCTTTCCGTAATGGTTGAGGAACTTCTGGATTTTTCACGTCTTCAAAGCGGAAGAATGGTTCTTCAGCCCATGAAACTTGATATAATCGCCGAACTTTCCGAAGCGGTTCTTACCTTTGAACAGCGCGCAATACGCGAGAAAAAGGCGCTTATATATGAAGAAATCGATGATATAATCGCCGTTACCGGCGACAAAAACAGGCTTCGCCAGGTTTTTGTAAACATAATCGACAACGCCCTTAAATATAGCGATGAAGGCGGTTCCGTAACAATTTCCACCCTTCGCAGTGAAAACGGTTTTGTCGATATTGAGGTAAAGGATACCGGAATCGGAATTCCGGCGGACCAGCTTGAAAAAGTTAAGACAAAATTCTTCAAAGGCAACGCAACCCGCCGCGGAAGCGGAATCGGTCTTGCTGTTGCAGACGAAATTATAAGAATGCATGGCGGAGAAATTCTTCTCGACAGCATCGAGGGTGAGGGAACAACCGTCACTATCCGCCTTCCCATAGATAAATAACAGAAAAGGAGATTATATGGAAAAGAACGAAAAACAATCCTGCGCAATAAAAACCTCCGTGGGCGGACAGGCTCTTTTGGAAGGAATTATGATGAAAGGCCCTTTTAAAAGCGCCATGGCCGTAAGAAAACCCGATGGAGAAATCGATATTTCCACCTGGGATACAAAAAAACTTACAGGAATCAGAAAAATTCCTTTCATTCGCGGAACTTTCAATTTTATAGATACCCTTATCCAGGGTTACGATTGCCTTATGAAATCCGCAGAAATTTCCGGCCAGGAGGAAAAACCGGACAAATTTGAACTTTGGCTCAACAAAGTTTTCGGAAAAGCCGCCGGAGCCGTTTTCGGAACAATTGTAACAATTCTTGCGGTGGTTCTTGCGGTTGGACTTTTCTTCGGTGTACCGGCCCTAATCGCCGGTTTCGCCGGAAATTATATTGAAAACAAAGTTGCCCTTTCCGCAATCGAAGGCGTTATCAAAATCGCAATGTTCCTTATTTATGTAATCGGCGTTTCAAAAATGAGCGATATCCACCGCACTTTTATGTATCACGGCGCCGAGCACAAAACGATTTTCTGCTATGAACAGGGTCTTGAACTTACCGTTGAAAACGTAAGAAAACAAAAACGCTTCCACCCCAGATGCGGAACAAGTTTTCTTCTGATCGTTCTCGTAGTAAGCATCCTTGTTTCTTCCGTAATAACATGGGAAAATGTTTTTGTCCGCGTTCTGCTCAAAATCATTATGCTTCCCATAACTGTTGGAATTTCCTATGAAATAATCAAATTTGCCGGAAGATATGATAACTGGCTTACAAAAATAATTTCCGCACCGGGTCTTTGGTTCCAGAATTTCACAACCCAGGAACCGGACGACAGCATGATCGAAGTTGCAATTGCGGCAGTAAAACCCGTTTTGCCCGAAAATCCGGAGGACGCAATTTATTGATGAACGTTAAAAAAGCTTTTGAAAAAATCGAAGAGCTCTTTTTGGAGGCAGGGGTGGATTCCCCTGCCTTTGAAGTTTCTGTGCTCATGGAAGACCTTTTGAATCTTCCGCGAAATCCCGAAATAACCGTTCCCGAAACCGTGCTCAAACCGGAGGAGGAAGAAAAACTTTTCTCCGCCGCAGAAAAAAGAGCAAAAGGATATCCGCTCCAATATCTCATTGGGAACTGGGAATTTTTCGGAAGAAAATTCTTCGTTGGTGAAGGCGTGCTCATTCCGCGGCCGGAAACCGAACTCCTTTGCGAAACGGTGCTCAAATATTTTTCAAGAACAATGCCGCCCAAAATCGTTGATCTTTGTTCCGGTTCCGGCTGCATAGCGATAACCCTTGCAAAAGAACTCGGCGGTGCCAATGTAACAGCTGTGGAGCTTTATAAAGGCGCTTTTGAATACCTTGAAAGGAATAACGCTTTCCATGGGAATTGCGTAAAAACAGCCCTGAGAGATGCTCTGGAGCCTTTTGAAAAATTTGACTGTGTTGTGTCAAATCCGCCCTATATTACCGGTGAAGAAATGAAGGAACTCCAGACCGAAGTTACCTTTGAACCAAAAACCGCGCTTTTTGGCGGAACCGACGGACTCGATTTTTACCGGGCAATCGCAAAAAACTGGTTTGAGCATCTTAACGAGGGCGGACTTATCGCTTTCGAAATCGGGGATACCCAGGGCGAAGCGGTCAAAAACATTCTCACCGAAAACGGATATAAAAATGCCGCGGTCATAAAAGATTACGAAAACCGCGACAGAGTGGTGACAGCGATTAAATTATAAACAGCAAAAACAAAAAAGGCGCTTCGGAAGAAGCGCCTTTTTTATGTTCGTTTTAATCAGTCGTCAATGCGTTTTCTGCCGATGATGAAAAGTGCAACCGCGGCAGCAATAAGAATTACGAGAAGAGCAATGATGATCCATACCCAGAAAGGAATTCCGCCTTTGTCGTCATCGCCAGGTTCTTCCTCTTCTTCAACGTCGCCGCCGATTACTTCGATTTCCGGGACGGAAGATTCCTGTTCGGGTTCGGAAGAAGGCTCCGGTTCGGAGGAAGTTTCGGGTTCGGAAGAGGTTTCCGGTTCAGAAGAAGTTTCCGGTTCGGAAGGAACTTCCGGTTCAGAAGCGCTGGATTCCGGAACGGAGGAGGAAGAAGAACTGGAAACGGGTTCCTCTACCTTTTCTTTAACTTCAACGTCGAAAGTTGCGGTAACCATTTTGTCGCCTTCGCCATAGCTTACGGTTACGGTTTTGGTTCCGACTTCGGAAAGGGAAGTAACGTCGGTTTTAAAACCTTCGGTAACGTCCTGGGCACTGCCGTCGCCTTTGTGAAGACGAACGGTCATTCCTGCGGTATCAAGAGTTTCGCCAACGGTATAGGTGAGCTTGGTGGGTTTCTGATAAACTTCCATTCTCATAATATCGTTGGGGTTTGCGTATTTGAAGTCTACGCGGAAATGGTCTTCAAAAACGTTGAGGTCACCTTTGGAGTTGATGGGAGCTTTGAAATAAACGGTTACTGTCTGAGCCTCATCGCTGGTGAAAACTGCGGGTTCAACCCAGCACATATCGGTAACATCATAGTTTTCGATAGGAAGGAAAGCTTCTTCATCTTCGTCATATTTATAAACGATTGCGGTAACTTTCATTCCGGTGAGGTCAATGGTGTCGCCGAGATAATAGGTGGTTTTGGTGGGCCATTTGTCAACTCTGATAGATTTGACAAAATCATAGGGAGCTTCAGCACCGATGGTCATGGTGTAATCCACTTTTTTAACAACGGTTCCGTCCTCTTTGAGGTAGCCAACGGTGAAGTTATAAGTACCCGCTTTGGTGGGCTTGCCGGCAATGGACATGGTCAGAACGTAATCGCCGAAAGAACTTTTATAAGCCCATTTTCCGGAAATTTTAAGACCTTCGGGAATGTTTCCGCTTTTGGAAAAAGTTTTTGCGCCAAGGGCGGTTCCGATAACGGTTTCAAAGTTCTGGTCAACATATGCGCCTTTGATTTCCTGCGGTGCTGCAAAAGCCTGAACGGGAAGCATAAGCACAATCATAAGCACAGCGAGAAATGCGCTGAAAATTCTTTTTTTCATTTAATATCCTCCTTAGTATTGTAAGGCATAATTTTATATGATACTATTTTACGACAAATCACAAAATACTTCAAGTTCTTTTTGCCAATTATACCCCCGGAATATGGCTAATTTGGAATAAAATAAGTAAATTTTTTGTTAACAATGGAAACAAAAGGGAAAAAATATAAAAAACAGGCCCGGATTTTTCCGGACCTGCTTAATACAAATCTTTTAAAATTATGCTTCTTTTTCTTTGAGAAGCTGGTTGACGATAATGCCGACGATAAGGGAAGCGGCAATGGAAGTGATCTGGAGAGCGCCGAAATCAAGCATGAAGCCGCCGATTCCGAGAACGAGAATGGAGCTTACAACAAAGAGGTTGTGTTCTTTGTTAAGGTCAACGGTCTGGATCATTTTAAGACCGGAAACAGCGATGAAGCCATAAAGCGCGGTGCAGATTCCGCCGAGAACGCAGCTGGGAATGGTGTTGACAAAAGCTACGAAGGGGCTGAAGAAAGCAAGAAGAATGGAAAGAAGAGCCGCGGTTCTGATAGTTACGATGGAAGCGTTTTTAGTGATTGCAACGCAGCCTACGGATTCGCCGTAAGTGGTGTTGGGGCAGCAACCGAAGAATGCACCTGCCATGGAACCTACGCCGTCGCCGAGGAGGGTTTTGTCAAGACCGGGTTCAGCAAGAAGATCGCGTTCGATAATGGAAGAAATGTTTTTGTGGTCAGCAACATGTTCAGCAAAAACAACGAATGCAACGGGAGCATAGAGAAGAGTAAGGGTTCCGAAATCCGCAAGGGTCATTGCGAAGTTTCCGCCGGTGATTTCTTTGAATGCTTCAACAAATGCAAATTTGGGCATATGGAAGAAGGTTCCGAGAGAAAGAGTGCTGAAGTTGTTTACAAGTGCGGAATAATCGATGATTTTGAGAGCTTCAATGTCTGCAAGGTTGCCGATTACGGTGAAAACGGAAGCAAGAACATATCCGGCAAGAACGCCGATGATGAAGGGGATAAGTTTTGCAAAACCTTTTCCTTTGGTGGAAACCCAGATGGTTACGCCGAAGGTGAAAAGTCCGCAGATAATTGCCGCAAGGCTATAGGTTGCGCCGGTGGCGGAAGCTTTGGTAAGGTCGCCGACTGCGTTTCCTGCAAGGGAAAGTCCGATAAGAGCAACGGTGGGTCCGATTACAACGGTGGGCATAAGTTTGTTGAGCCAGCCGGAACCGACAGCTTTGATAATAAGGGCGATTACAACATAAACAAGACCTGCAAAAAATGCGCCGAGGATTATTCCGAAATAACCGAAAACGGTTGCGGAATACATTGAAGAAAGGAAGGCAAAGGAGCTTCCGAGGAAAACAGGGCTTTTCTTTTTGGTGAAGAACTGATAAACAAGGGTGCCGACGCCTGCGCCGAGAAGTGCTGCGGCAGGGTCCATTTCAAGGTTGACTGCGCCGTAGGCGTTAACAAGGATCGGGACTACGATGGTTGCGGTGATAATTGCAAGAAGCTGTTGGAATGCGAAGACGATAAGCTGGCTGAATTTCGGCTTGTCTTCAACGTTGTAGATGAGTTTCATCCGGTGTTTCCTCCTCTTTTTTAAAAAGGTTTTTTTATTTAGTAAAAAGCTTTACTCCGAATTCGCCGTCAACCGAAGGGACGCGAACGGAAATAAGCTCCTCACGCGAAGTTGGAATGTTTTTGCCCACAAAATCCGGGCGGATGGGAAGTTCCCTGTGACCTCTGTCGATAACTGCCGCAAGCTGGATAAAGGCGGGTCTTCCCTGTTTAAGAAGGCAATCTATTGCCGCGCGGGTTGTTCTTCCGGTGTGGATAACGTCATCAACAAGAACAATGGTCTTTCCGGTAACGTCAAAAGGAAGGTCCGCGCCGGTTATGGTCGGGTCGCGGAAGGAATGGTCAATGTCGTCCCGGTAAAAGCTTATGTCAATGGTTCCGACGGGAACTTCCGTTCCTTCAATTGCGATAATATTATCCCGGATAATTTCCGCAATTGGAACACCCCGGGTTTTTATTCCGACAAGGCAAAGGTTTTTCGTTCCGCCGTTGCGTTCAAGAATCTGGTGGGAAATTCTTATAAGACAGCGTTTTACCGCGTCGGAATCCATAAGATCGGATTTGAACTCCATTTTAATTCCACCTTTCGGGAAAAACAAAAAACGGTTCTGCCGGTAAGAAGGGCAGAACCGTTAAACTCCAATTTTTGCCGAGGTTTTCGGGGCTTCCGATCTTGCCGGTCTCTCTGTACCGTCTTTAAAGATCATTTTTGTTTATAATAGCACCAAAATGTCAAAAATGCAATATTTTTAACGAAAAAACATAAAAAAACGCCCCTTTTCGGGGCGTTTTAAATCAGAATTTTGTTCCGCAGTAATCACATTTTTCCGCATCTTCCGGAATCGGAGCTTTGCAATATGGACAGCGGCGTTCCTTCGGTTCTTCTTTTTTTGCCGTCTGTTTCTTCGGTTCAAGAACAATTCTCCGGATAGGTTTGAGAATATGGGGAAGAATTGCGCCGAAAACAAAGGCAATAATAACTCCGGCAATAATTCTCGGAACGATTCCGCCGAAAACATAGGCAACGGAATAATAACCGTAAATTTTCGAATCAATGTACATCATCAGGGTGTTGACCGCCGTTACGATAAGAGCACTCGAAATTGTGATGAACTGGGTTTGCTTAAAACTCATATCAAAATTATGGTGCTTTGCAAAAAGACCGATTAAAAGTCCGCGAACTCCCGCAGGAATTATCCAGAGAAGAGTGGTCGGCCCAAGTCCCCAGGTGATAAGCTGGTTGATAAAGCTTCCGCAAAGTCCGATGAGCATTCCGTCAACCGGACCGAACAAAGCGGCTCCGACGATTATCGGAAGGCTGTCAAGGGTAAATTTCATGTTGCCGGCGTTTATTGTGGCAACAAGGCTGAGCACCACATACATTGCTATGAGCATTGCGTTGGTAACAAGGCGTTTCGGTTTCATGGTATCTGCGCCTCCTTAAGTTGCAGTATTGAATTTTTTATACATTAAACAGGAATTCGACAATGTCTCCGTCCTGCATAACATATTCTTTGCCTTCGCTCTTCATAAGCCCTTTCTCTTTTGCGGCGTTCCAGGAACCAAGAGCGATAAGGTCGTCATATTTTACGATTTCCGCACGGATAAAGCCTTTTTCAAAGTCGGAATGGATTGCGCCGGCGGCTTTCGGAGCTTTTGTACCTTTTTTAATGGTCCAGGCGCGAACTTCTTTTTTGCCTGCGGTGAGGTAGCTCATAAGTCCGAGAAGGTCATAGCTGGCTTTTATCATTCTGTCAAGACCGGATTCCTCAAGGTTGATTTCCGCAAGGAATTCTTTCTTTTCGTCCGGTTCCATATCGGAAATTTCTTCCTCAAATCTTGCGCAAACGGGCATTACCGCGGAATTTTCGGATTTTGCAATTTCCTCAACGGCTTTATAGTTTTCGTTGTTTTCAACGCCTTCAACAAAGTCGTCTTCGCTCATGTTTGCGGCATAGATAATGGGTTTGTTGGAAAGAAGAGGAATTGCGCTTATAATTTCCTTTTCGTCTTCATCGCAGGAAAATGCCCTTGCGGATTTTCCTTCCTCAAGATGTTCCTTAAGGCGTTTGAGAAGTGCAAGTTCGTCCGCAAGGCTGCGGTCGCCTTTCATATCCTTTTCAACTTTTGCAATTCTTCTGTCGAGGATTTCGATATCGGAGAAGATGAGCTCAAGGTTGATAACTTCAATATCGCGTCCTGCGTTTACGGAACCGTCAACATGGATTACGTTATCGTCGTTAAAGCAGCGGACAACATGGATAAGGGCATCAACTTCGCGGATGTTTGCGAGGAATTTGTTGCCGAGACCTTCGCCTTTTGCCGCACCTTTAACAAGTCCGGCGATGTCAACGAATTCAACGGTTGCGGGGGTATATTTTTCCGGCTGATAAATTTCCGCAAGTTTGTCGAGGCGGGGTTCCGGAACGGCAACAATACCCACGTTGGGTTCAATGGTGCAGAAAGGATAGTTGGCCGCCTGGGCGCCTGCGTTTGTAATTGCATTAAAAAGGGTGGATTTTCCTACGTTGGGAAGTCCGATCATTCCGAGTTTCATAACTTAAAACGTCCTTTTCATAATTTTTGGTCTATCAAAAACAAGTTTCAATAATTTAACATCATACATTATACCGCAATTTGGCGAATTAACAAGAGAATTTATGAAAAAATCCAAAAAATGTTCAAGAAGTGTTCACTATTCCGGCGAAAAATGCGCTATAATATATATAATACATTAAAAAAGCAACCAACCCCACCAAAAGAGGAGGACAAAATAAATGACAAACGAAAAAATCCTTATTGCGGATGATGACAGAAACATCTGCGAACTTTTGAGAATCTATCTTGAAAAAGAAGGCTTTGCCGTTGTTCTTGCGGGAAACGGCGAGGAAGCCCTTTCAAAATTCGACGAGGAAGAACCGGATATCCTTCTTCTCGACGTTATGATGCCGAAGCTTGACGGCTGGCAGGTCTGCCGCGAACTGCGGAAAAAATCCGAATGTCCGATAATTATGATAACCGCCAAAGGCGAAACCTTCGATAAAGTTCTCGGTCTTGAACTCGGTGCCGATGACTACGTCGTAAAACCTTTTGAACCGAAAGAAATTGTCGCAAGGGTAAAAGCGGTTCTCAGAAGAACCGGAAAAGCTTCTGCGGAAAACGATAAAAAAGAAGTCAACTATGATAAGCTCACCGTCAATATGACAAAATATGAACTCAAGGTTGACGGAAAAGTTGTTGACACTCCTCCGAAGGAGCTTGAACTTCTTTTCCACCTTGCTTCCAATCCCAACAGAGTTTATACCCGCGACCAGCTTCTTGATGAAGTCTGGGGATTCGAATATTACGGCGATTCCAGAACCGTTGACGTCCATATAAAACGTCTCCGCGAAAAGCTTGAAGGAGTTTCCGAAAAATGGACCCTTAAAACCGTCTGGGGCGTCGGATATAAATTTGAAACGAAAGATGACTGATTTATGTCAAGGATAAAACAAAGTTTAAGAAAATCGCTGTTCAACCGGTATTTTGCCCTTTGTTCCGCAGTAACCCTTGCAACAATTGCCATAATGGGCGGACTGGTAATCGGTTTTTCCGCAAGCTATTTCAGTGAATCCACCAGAGAAGCCCTTCGGAAAAACGCGGAACAGGCTGCGGCGATAACCCTTGCGGGAATGGCGGATTACGGATATCAGAAAGTTCCGGTCGCAACGGTACAAAACGGTTACAGAATCATTTCTTCAACAACAGAGGCTCATATTTTTCTCGTTAACCTCGACGGAAAAACGCTTATCTGTTCCGAAGGTGAAAACTGCAACCACAGAACATACGGAATTCCGGAGGAAATTATGGAATCCGCTGTTTCCGGAGAATATGACGGAAGCGGAACTCTCGGCGGAATTTATGAAAGTTCCCACTATACCGTAGGAATCCCCATAAAACACGGCGAAACAACTGTTGCTCTGCTTTTTGCTTCAACAGAAGCAACGGACGTTTGGTTCTTCATAATGGACCTTATGGATATAATTTTCTTCTGCGCCCTGATTGCAACTGCGGTTTCCTCCATTGCGATTTATTTTGTAACAAGCAGAATGACAAAACCTCTTCGGGAAATGGCAGCCGCGGCAAAGAGTTTTTCCACCGGCGATTTTACCGTAAGGGTACATGCGGAAGGTGAAGACGAAATTGCCCAGCTTGCCCGGTCCTTTAACCACATGGCGGATTCCGTTGCGGACCTTGAATCCGTAAGGAGAAGTTTTATCGCGAATGTTTCCCACGAACTGAAAACCCCGATGATGACCATAGGCGGTTTTATCGACGGAATTCTCGACGGAACCGTTCCGGAAGAAAAACGCGGACAATATCTCCAGATTGTTTCCGAGGAAGTTAAGCGCCTTTCCAGAATGGTAAAATCCATGCTCAGCATTGCAAGGATCGAAGCCGGAGATATGAAAATAAATCCGACGGATTTTGATATAAACGAGCTTGTCTGCAGGACAGTTTTTGCCTTTGAACAGAAAATAGAGGAGAAAAAGCTCGAAATAATCGGGCTTGAATCCGATGAGGTTTTCGTCAATGCAGATAACGACCTTATCCACCAGGTTATTTATAACCTTATAGATAATGCGGTGAAATTTGTAAACGAAGGCGGATGCATTTCTTTCGGATATGCCCAGAAGGACGGAAAAGTTTTTGTTTCCGTAAAAAACACCGGAGCGGGAATTGCCCAGCAGGAACTTCCGAGGCTTTTCGACAGGTTCTATAAAACCGATAAATCCAGAAGCCTTGATAAAACCGGAGTCGGGCTTGGACTTTATATCGTCCAGACGATAGTGAACCAGCATAAAGGCGATCTTCTTGTTAAAAGCGTTGAAGGGGAATATACCGAATTTACTTTCTCGGTACCGGAAACGGATCCGAAAGTTCTTAAGGAAAAAAACAAACGCCGAATTTCGGAAGAAAGCGAAAAGACGGAAACATAAAATTCGTCAAAAATCTTCAAATTGTTCAAGCGATGTTTATTTTTATTTAACAATTTTCGGTTAAAATATAATCTGTAAGAAATTTATGACCCCAAGAGAGGTATTTCAATATGGATGAATTTGAAAAAAATGAAATGAACGAAAATCCCGAGGAAGAAATCAGGGAAGAACCGAAAGCGGAAGGAACCGCCGAGCGCAACACAAATGCGCCTTCCGGCTGGACCTATTCCGCAAACACAAACCAATATGTTTCCTGGGACGGAAGTTCCGATGCGAACAATTCCCAATGGAACCCGGGCCAGCAGCAAAAAACCGAACAACAGCCGCCCAGAAGGGAATACGGTACCCAGTATGGTTACTATGGCGGACCTCAGCAGACCAATTATTACAGCACCAACGGAAACTATCAGTGGGATTTCAACAAATATGAAAGCGCTGAAAATTCCGCTCCCAAAAAGAAAAAATCTGTTGGAAAAGGTTTCAAGGTTTTTGCCGGAATAATCGCCGCAGTGCTCGGAATCTGCGTTGTTTCTCTTTCTTCCGTAGGAATTTACCGCTTGATTTCCGGCGAAAACAGAACAAACAACCCGGTTGTTGATGTACCACATTTCAACATGGAACCGGAAACTTTCCCGGAAGAAATCATGCCTCCGGAAATCGATCTTGAGGATATTCCGAAAGAGAACACCGTTTCCACCGGCGGAAAACTTTCCGCAACCGAAGTTTATAAAATGACCAGCCCTTCCGTTGTTGGAATTGTTCAGTATCAGTACAGCTATTCTTTTGAACCCGCAGGTTCCGGTTCCGGAATTATCCTCAGCGACGACGGCTATATCGTAACAAATGCCCACGTTATCGACGGCGCGGAAACTGTTAAAGTTGTTCTTTATAACGAAGAAGAATATGAAGCAAAGGTAATCGGTGCGGATAGCCAGACCGATATCGCGGTGCTCAAAATTGACGAAACAAACCTTGTTGAAGCGGAATTCGGCGATTCTTCCCAGGTGGAAATCGGCGAAACGGTCTATGCCCTCGGAAACCCCGGCGGTCTGAGCCTTCAGTCCAGCTTCACCGATGGAATGATAAGCGGACTTAACCGCATTATCACCACCGATGCCAGCGCATATTCCATGACTGTTCTTCAGACCAGTGCCGCAATCAACCCCGGAAACTCCGGCGGTGCGCTTATTAACGAATATGGCCAGGTTATCGGAATTGTAAGCGCAAAAATAATTTCCACCGATTATGAAGGAATCGGCTTTGCGATTCCCACCGAAACCGCAAAACCCATTATTGAAGAAATTATCAAAAACGGCTACGTTTCCGGAAGGGCAAAACTCGGAATTACCGGAACGACCATAGATTCCGTGACTGCAAGATATTATAACGTTCCGGAAGGCGTTCAGATAATCACCATTGAGCAGGAAGGCAGCCTTTACGGCACCGAAGCAAAAATCGGAGATATCATAATTGCTTTTGACGGTGAAGATGTTACCCAAATGGAAGATCTTCAGGCAATGCTTGCGGAACATTCTCCCGGCGATGAGGTTGAAATTACTCTCTATCGCTATTCCGCAACCGGAATGAACAACAAAACTTTTACCGTTACCATAAAACTGGTGGAAAACAAAGGATAATTTATCAGCATTTTTAAAAAAGCCTTTTGCAAATTTTGCAAAAGGCTTTTTTGTTATAATCCAAATCAAACAGCAAAAACTATTTTAAAAACAAAAAAAGGAGAAACTTTTTGAAACAATATAAAATTTTAATGGATTCAACCGCGGCAAAATTTTATGAAACCCTTGCCCGAAGAACCGGAACAACTCCGGAAAAACTTATGGCGTCAACTCTTTTTAAATTTGCGGGAGAAATTTCTCTTAGCGCAATTCTCGAAAACATAAGCGGAGAAAGCTGAAAAATATTGTAAAAATCTTCTTCATGCGCTATAATTATCATAGAAATTTATACGTTAGATAAGGCGATGAATATATGAGAATTTTAGCGATAGAATCTTCCTGCGACGAAACCGCCGCCGCAATAATTGAAGACGGAAGAAAAATTCTTTCTTCTGTAATAAACACCCAGGTTGCGGAACACGGTCTTTACGGCGGAGTTGTGCCGGAAATTGCTTCACGCCGCCATACGGAAAACGTTGTTGCCGTTGCGGAAAAAGCCCTTGCGGATGCAAAAATGACCCTTGACGAAGTGGATTACATTGCGGTAACCGCTGCGCCGGGTCTTATCGGTGCGCTTCTTGTCGGGGTAAACTTCGCAAAAGGTCTTTCTCTTGCAACCGGAAAAAAACTTATCCCGGTCCACCATCTCAAAGGTCATATTGCGGCGAACTATCTTGCCCATCAGGAACTCAAGCCGCCTTTCCTTTGCCTTGTTGTTTCCGGCGGCCACAGCCACATTGTTGAAGTTTCCGATTATACAAAATTCAGAATTCTCGGAAAAACCCGCGATGACGCCGCAGGCGAAGCTTTTGACAAAGCCGCAAGAGCAATGGGTCTTCCGTATCCCGGCGGAGTTTTCCTCGATAAAAAATCCAAGGAAGGCAACCCAAAGGCTTTCAAGCTCCCCAAGCCGAGAGTGGAAGGCTGTCCACTTGATATGAGTTTTTCGGGACTTAAAACCGCCGTTGTGAATATACTGCATAATGCAGAGCAGCGCGGCGAAGAAATAAACATTCCGGATCTTTGCGCTTCCTATCAGGACGTAATCTGCCATGCCCTTGTTGACAGAGTTATGCTTGCCGCAAAGGAAGGCGGATATAAAACAATCGTTGCCGCCGGCGGAGTTTCCGCAAACAGCGGTTTGCGTTCCCTGCTCGAAAGAGAATGTAAGCGCCGCCACCTTGAGCTTTTTGTTCCGCCGCTGGAACTCTGCGGAGATAACGCCGCAATGATTGGTTCCCAGGCTTATTACGAAGCACTTGCGGGTAATTTTGCGGATCTTTCCCTTAACGCAAGACCCACTATGCCCATTGATGAGGATTTTGAATAAAATATGTTTTTTAAAAGGATATTTGCAACGTTAAATTCAAATAATTGCAAATATCCTTTTTTGATTCCGAAAAAATAAATAATTTTGCATTTTTTGTTATTAAAACTTGCAAAAAGCTATTGCAAAATTTTTGTTTTGGTATATAATAAAACCCATAAAAAGTCTTTTCCGGAAAGGAGCTGTCACAAAGAATGACCAACAACTCTCACGTACTTGAATGGATCGAAGAAATGAAAGCCCTTGTTAAACCCGATAAAGTCGTCTGGGTAACCGGAGGCGAAGAGCAGATAAAAGCCTTAAGAGCCGAAGCAATCGCCACCGGACTTATGGAAGAATTAAACCCCGAAAAACTTCCGGGTTGTCTTCTCCACAGAACAAAACCCAACGACGTTGCAAGGGTCGAAGCAAGAACTTTCATCTGCACAACGAAAAAGGAAATGGCAGGTCCCACCAATAACTGGGTCGAAAAAGACGAAATGTATGCTCGCCTTCGTCCTCTTGCAGACGGTGCGATGAAAGGCAGAACCATGTACGTTGTTCCCTATTCCATGGGTCAGCTCGGTTCTCCCTTTGCAAAAATCGGAATTGAACTTACCGACAGCATCTACGTCGTCCTCAATATGGAAATCATGACCAGAATGGGTCAGGAAGCTCTCGACCAGCTCGGCGATTCCGCCGATTTCGTAAAAGGTCTTCATTGTTCTCTCGACGTTGACGAGGAACAGAGATACATAGTCCAGTTCCCGGAAGACAACACAATCTGGTCCCTTAACTCCAACTATGGCGGAAACGTTCTCCAGGGCAAAAAATGTTTTGCTCTCCGAATCGCTTCCTGGCAAGGCTGGAAAGAAGGCTGGATGGCTGAACATATGCTCATCCTCGGAATCGAAAATCCCGAAGGCGAAATCAAATATGTAACTGCCGCTTTCCCTTCTGCCTGCGGAAAAACAAACCTCGCAATGCTCATTCCTCCGGAACTTTATCAGAAAAAAGGCTATAAAGTCTGGTGCGTGGGCGATGATATCGCATGGCTTCGAATCGGAAAAGATGGTCGCCTCTGGGCGGTCAACCCGGAAAACGGCTTTTTCGGCGTGGCTCCCGGCACCAACAAAAAATCCAACCCCAACGCCCTTGCCGCAACAATGAAGAACACAATTTTCACCAACGTTGCGCATAATCTTGATGACAACACCGTCTGGTGGGAAGGTCTTGATAAAAACCCGCCGGAAAACGCAATAGACTGGAAAGGCAACCCCTGGAGCGGTTCTACCGCAACGGAAAAAGCCGCACACCCCAACAGCCGCTTTACCGCGCCGGCTAAAAACTGCCCCTGCGTAAGCCCGAAATTCGATGATCCGGAAGGCGTTCCGATTTCCGCAATGATCTTCGGCGGAAGAAGAGCAAAAACCGCACCGCTGGTATATCAGTCCCGTGACTGGAAGCACGGCGTTTTTGTCGGTTCAACAATGGCTTCCGAAACCACTGCCGCAGCAGCGGGCGCAGTCGGCGTTGTTCGCCGTGATCCGATGGCAATGCTTCCCTTCTGCGGATACCATATGGCGGATTATTTCCAGCATTGGCTCGATATGGGCGAAAAACTCGGCGACAAAGCGCCGAAGATCTTTAACGTAAACTGGTTCAGAACCGATGACGAAGGCCATTTCATCTGGCCCGGATTCGGCGATAATATGAGAGTTCTTATGTGGATCCTCGGAAGATGCGACGGAACAGCGGAAGCTGACGAAACCGCAATAGGCTTTGAGCCCAGACCCGAAGATATCGACCTCGAAGGTCTTGATATCGATAAGGAAACTCTTGCAGGACTTCTTTCCGTTGACAAGGAACTTTGGAAAACCGAAGCGGAAGGAATCCGTGAATTCTATAAAAAATTCGGCGAAAAACTTCCCGCGGAACTTATGGCGGAACTTGAAAAACTTGAAAAAAATCTTGAGTGATACTCCCCGTGCTCAAACAAAAAAACTCCCGTGCTCAAAACGAGCACGGGAGTTTTTGCTATAAACAAACGGTTTTATTAAAGAATTTTTTCTCCTGCAATTGCGGGAACTGCACCGTCTTCAATGGGGCTTACGAAGCCGGATTTTGTTTTGATAAGGAATTCCGCTTTCGCCGCCTCAAGAAGCTCCGGGTTTTCAAAAAGATCAACCGCAGTTGCGGCGATGACTTTTGCCGCAAGGTTCATTCCCTTTTTGGCAATGGTGGATTTGCCCATGGAAACAACCTGCCAGCTGTGGCCGGGAATTCCGCTTGTCCAGGTTGCGGTGTTTATCTGTGCGGTGGGGGTTTGCCAGCTTACGTCGCCGACGTCGGTGGAACCGGGAAGGGTGACTTCGCTGTGATAAAGAGGCATAAGGAAATCGTTCTGTGCCTTTTCTCCGCCGTTTGTTTTTTCGTCAACAAAGCTTGCGATTTCGCTGCTGAAATTGGAAGCAAAACCCGGAAGACCTTCTGTTGCATAGGTCTTTTTGAGTTCTTCCGCAAAGCTGAGTTCCTCTTCGGAATATTCCGGAAGCTCGGTTTCTTCGAAGTTTTTGAACATTGCTTTTTCAAGAACGGAGTTCGGAACAACGTCGGCGGTTCCGTCGATAAAGCGGCGTTTAAGGGTCGTTCCGGTCATAAGGGCGGCGCCTTTTGCAATGTCCTCAACTCTTGCGAGAAGGGATTTAACTTTCGCAACGGTGTCGGAGCGGACCATATAAAGAACCTGGGCGGTGGGCTGAACAACGTTCGGCGAAATGCCGCCTGCATCGGTTATGGAATAATGGATTCTGTCGCTGGGCGGCATATGTTCGCGAAGGAACTGAACGCCGATATTCATGAGTTCGACCGCATCAAGAGCGCTGCGTCCCATATGAGGACAGCCTGCCGCATGGGCGGCAATGCCTTCGAACTTATATTCGACCTGAACGCAGGCAAGATAGGAACCGCTTGTAACCTGGTTGGAATCGTCCGGGTGCCAGGTAAGAGCCGCATCAAGGCCATAGAAAAGATCCTGCTTTGCCATAAAAGCTTTTCCTGCGCCGCCTTCTTCACCGGGACAGCCATAGAAAATAACGGTTCCGGAACCTTCGCCCTTTTCTTCAAGATATTTTTTTACCGCATAGGCGGCGGAAAGGGAACCCGCACCGAGAAGGTTGTGTCCGCAGCCGTGGCCGCTTCCGCCGATTATAAGTTCATCGTGAACTGTGAGTCCGCTTTTTTGGGAAAGACCGGAAAGGGCATCGAATTCACCGAGAATTCCGATAATCGGTTTTCCGCTTCCGAAAGTTCCGGAAAAAGCGGTTTCAACGCCTGCAAGACCGGTTTCAACCTTAAAGCCGAGTTCTTCAAGAAGAGTCTTATAAGTTTCTGCGGATTTGTGTTCCTTAAGGGAAATTTCGGCATATTCCCAGATTTTGTCGGAAAGTTCTTCAAAAATCCCTTTGTTTTCGTCAATATATGCGTAAAGTTCTTTTTTATCCATTTTAAAACGCTCCTTTTAAAAAAGGCCCCCTTGTTAAAGGGGGCTGTCATTTGCGAAGCAAATGACTGGGGGATTCATTATATAATGTCCGAAGAGATCGGATGAATCCCTCCACCGTGCGTACCGCAACGGTCCCCCTCCCTTTGACAAGGGAGGCAAATATCAATACAAAACTTTGCTGAGGAAGTCTTTTGTTCTGGGGTTCTGGGGGTGGTTAAAAATTTCATCGGGCGTGCCTTCTTCGGCAACAATTCCGCCGTCAATGAAAACGACCCTGTCGCTTACTTCTTTTGCAAAGCCCATTTCGTGGGTTACGATAACGGAAGTCATGCCGGTTTTAACAAGTCCCTTGATAACTTCAAGAACCTCGCCTACCATTTCCGGGTCAAGGGCGGAAGTGGGTTCGTCAAAAAGCATTACGTCCGGTTCCATTGCAAGGGCGCGAACGATTGCAAGACGCTGTTTCTGTCCGCCGGAAAGGCTTGTTGCGCTTTCGCTTGCTTTTTCAGCAAGACCGACTCTGTTAAGAAGTTCTATTGCCTGCTCGTTTGCTTCGGCTTTGGATTTCTTTTTTACGATAGTGGGAGCAAGGGTTACGTTTTCAAGAACGGAAAGATGGGGGAAAACGTTGAAATGCTGGAAAACCATTCCCATTTTCTGGCGGTGAAGGTCAATATCGACTTTTTCGCTGGTGATATCGGTTCCCTGGAAGATAATGCTTCCGGAATCGGGAGTTTCAAGCATATTGAGGCAGCGAAGGAAGGTGGATTTTCCGCCGCCGGAAGGTCCGATTATGGAGATAACCTCCTGGGGAGCAACGTGTTCGTTAATGCCTTTGAGAACCTGGAGGTCGCCGAAGCTTTTATAAAGATCAATCGTCTGGATCATTTGCTGTTGAGCCTCCTTTCATAGGCAAGAACAAGTTTGCTGAGAACGAATGTTACGGCGAGATAAATTGCGCCGACGATAATAAGAATTTCAAGAGCGAGATAGGTCTGGCCGTTTACCTTGAGGTAAGAAGTCATAAGGTCGCCGATGAAGAAGGTGGAAGCCATGGAAGTTTCCTTTGTGATGGCAATAAATTCGTTACCGACTGCCGGAAGGATATTTTTGATAGCCTGGGGCATGATGACTTTCATCATGGTCTGGGCTTTGTTCATGCCGAGAGAACGCGCGGCTTCGGTCTGGCCTTTGTCAACAGCCTGGATACCGCTGCGGAAAAGTTCGGAAACATAAGCGGCACTGTTGCAGGCAAGAGCAACGGAAACCCAGAAAAAGTTGCCGGCGCTGATGGGAATAATTTTCGGAAGACCGAAAACGAAAAGATAGAGCTGGAGGAGAAGAGGAGTTCCGCGGATAACTTCGATATAAACGGAACAGATCCAGCTTACGGGGTTGAATTCGGAAAGCCAGTGGATAAAACCTTTTTTGGCTTTTTTCTTGTTGAGTTTTTTAAAGGGTTTTATGTTCGACATTCTTCCAAGAGCGATAAACGCACCGAAAATTACGCCGAAGAAAACCGCAATGGCGGAAAGGATAAGGGTATAGCGAAGACCTTCGAGGATAAATACCTGCCAGTAATCCCTTATCAGTTCGATAATGTTTTCAAGCATTTCCATCAGAATTGTGTACCTCCATGGGGTTTATTTAAGCGGAAAAGCAGGGCGGGAAGAATTTTCCTGCCCTGCTGTTTTTTAAATTATGGTTGATATCAGCCGTTTGCAACGTTACCTTCGTCGTCGTAAGAAACGTCTGCTGCGTTTTCGCCTTCTGCAAGTGCAAGAGCTTCTTCATACCAAACGTCATAATAACCGTTTTCATAAGCTTTTGCAAGGATTTCGTTAACTTTTGCAAGAAGATCATCGGAATCTTTGTTGAGAAGAATTACGTTTGCGGTATATTTGGGGTCAACTTCGAAAATGAAGCCGGACATTGCAACGTCGTTAGGGTTGTTTGCAATGAAAACTTCTGCGTTACCGGTTGCAAGTGCAAGAGCATCGAAGTCGCCGTTTTTAAGCTGAAGGAATGCAGTGGTAAGGTCGCCTACTTCAACGATTTCGCAATCTTCGGGAAGCTGGGATTTGCAAAGGTCAAGCTGGAGAGAAGCGGTCTGTGCTGCAACTTTAAGGCCGGAGAAATCAGCAGCAGAGGTGAATTTGCCTTCGTTTTCTTTGGTGGTTACGATAACCTGTTCGGTTTCGTTATCGCCTGCGTAGTAATAGTCGGAAAGGTTATAGTTTTCTGCACGCTGTTCGGTCCAGGAGAAACCGGAGATGGACATATCAACGGATTTGGTTTCAACTGCAACCTGGCAGGCGTTGAAGCTCATGGGAACGATTTCGAGTTCCATGCCGAGTTCATCGGCGATGAAGTTTGCAAGGGTTACGTCGAAACCAACGTAAGCATCCTGGCCGGATTTGGAAACATCAACAAATTCCATCGGAGCAAAGTCGGGAGAAAGAGCAACTTTAAGAACTTCTTTGCCGGAAGCGCCGCAGCCGGCGAATGCGAAGAGCATGCAAGCAACAAGGATAAGGGATACGATTTTTTTCATTTTAATTACCTCACTAATTTAGAAATTTAAATTTTGAAGTCATTGATCATTGGCTATGTCCGTATTATACTCGCATAATTATTCATTGTCAACCCTGTTTTGTGAATATTTATTCGTTTCTACTTTTTGACCATAACAATCAACACTATGCCGTGTGTTTTGTTCAATTTGCATAGATAAACGCCGTATTTTATTGAAAAAAACAAAAAATCCGGCTGTTTGGCCGGATTTTGAATATGCAAAACAAAATGTATAAATACACAAAATTTGCATTTTTGAAGCAAAATTTGCGGAATTTGCAATAAAATATGTAGAGAAACTTAATATTTAATATAAAGCAATCAGCCGAAAATCGCCATAAAAACCGTCGCAAAAGCCATAAGGAAAAGCCCGGTTCCGCTTTTTTTCGAAAGTTTTTCGCCAAAAACAAAATAGGAAAAAGCCACCGCAACGAGAATACTCAGTTTATCGATGGGAACAACAATGCTCACAACGCCGTTTTGGATTGCATAATAATAACAAAGCCAGGAAGCGCCGGTTGCAATTCCGGAAAGGCAGATGAACCCAAGTTCCCTTTTATCGATGGATTTTATTTCTTTTTGTTTGCCTTTCATAAAAACAATCGCCCAGGCCATTGCCAGAACAACAATTGTCCTGAGGGCGGTTCCAAGGTTGGATTCCACCCCTTCAATGCCGATTTTCGCAAGAATTGAAGTTGCCGCGGCAAAAACAGCGGAAAGAACCGCATAAAGCATCCAGCCCTTTTTGCTTTCGCCGGAATAATCTTTCTTTTCGATCATAAGGAAAATTCCGAAGGCAAGAACGGCTGTGCAAACAAGTTTTGTAACAAGGTTTTCCGTTTCACCGAAGAAAAATATGGCGAGAATAACCGTAAGAATGGTGCTGGATTTATCAATAGGAACGACCTTGTTTACATCGCCCATAGAAAGCGCTTTGAAATAGCAAATCCAGGAAGCGCCGGTTGCAATTCCGGAAAGGGCGAGAAAAAGAAAAGATCTCGGACTTATTTCAAAAATCGTTCCGAAGGAACCGGAAACGAAGACCATTATCCATGAAAAAACAAGAACAATCCCGGTGCGGATAGCAGTGGCAACATCGGAATCTGTTTTGCGGATACCGCATTTTGCAAGAATTGAAGTAAGTCCGGCAAAAAATGCCGAACCGATCGCCGAAAAAATCCACATAACAAAAACCCCTCCCTTTCCGGCCGAAAAAATACCGTTTTTATTATATCACGGTAAAACTGCACGTCAATATGAATTCCGGACAAAAAAACGCCCGCAAAAAGCAGGCGTTTTCCGATGTTTTTTATTTTGCGGCTTCTTTCGGAATACAGCCGACGTTTTCAAGAATTGCGGAAGGGCGGTAGCCATAGGTTTTCGGGGTTTCTTCGGTGGAAGCGCCGGAAAGAACAAGGACGGTTTTCATACCGGATTCAAGACCGGAGATAACGTCGGTGTCCATTCTGTCGCCGACCATAACCGCTTCGTTGGAATGGCAGCTAAGAAGGCGAAGACCGGTTCTCATCATAAGGGGGTTCGGTTTTCCGCAGAAATAAGCCTTTTTGCCGGTGGCAATTTCAATAGGCGCAACAAGGGCGCCGCAGGCGGGCATAATTCCGTTTTCAATGGGAGCGGAAATATCGGAGTTCGTTCCGATAAGTTTTGCGCCTCCTCGAACAAGGTTCGCCGCTTTGGTGATGGTATCAAAAGAATAGGTTTTTCCTTCGCCGACTACAACGTAATCCGGGTTGATGTCGTTCATGGTGATTCCCGCGTCATAAAGAGCGTTGAAAAGTGCCGCTTCGCCAATGGCATAAACGCTGCAGCCGGGAGCCTGTTCTTTAAGAAAAGCGGCGGTCGCAAGAGCACTTGTGTAAAAATGGTCTTCGGAAACATCAAGACCCATTCTCGCAAGTTTCTGCTGAAGTTCGCGGGGAGTATAGCAGCTGTTGTTGGTAAGGAAAAGGAATTTTTTGTTTTCGGCATGAAGCCAGTCGATAAATTCGCGGACACCGGGAATAATCTGGTTTCCGCGATAGATAACTCCATCCATATCGCAGATGAAGCCTTTGATTTCGTTAAAATTGATCATATATAACTCCTTGAAACGGATATAAATTTCGCTGTCGGTTTTATTATATAGATGTTGCACGAGAAAATCAAGGCATTTTACACAAATTTATGGTACGATTTTTGGATAAATAAACAGAAATTTAAAAAATTTGCGCTATTATAAATAATAGTTTGAAATAGCGTTTTTTTAACTGAAAAGCAATATGCTGAAAGCATACTGACGGAAAAATTTTTTTATTTCTTTTCGGAATTTATCAAAGCTTCGGCAAAAAGCCTTGTTCCAAGAGAAAACCCATCAAAAAAGGCTTGTTCTTCCGCAAGGCAAAGGTTTTCGTTCATATTTTCAGCATATTGTTCGAAAAATTTAAGCTGCTTTTCGTCAAGCAGGCTTTCAAGATTATGATAACTTTTTGAAACAAGCCTTTCAACTTCGTTAATTTCGCTGTTGCCGGTTCCGGAAATTTTTGAAGGGTGAAGATTTCCATACCAAAGTTCAGTAATCAGATTCATCATTTTATTACCTCGCAGTCATCAGTAATGAAATTATTGTACCATAGTGGTACCAAAACATCAAGTTAATCAGAAGAAGTTTGTAACAGCGAACAAAAAGGTACCATTATGGTACCTTTAATTTTGTGCACAACTGTTATATAATGGTACCGAGGTGGTATCATGACTGAAAAAATTCAGGTAAAACTAAGGCTTCCGGAAGAGGTTGCAAATGAACTTAAAGCCGAAGCAGAAAAACAAAAAAGAAGCGTTAACAATCTTCTTGAAGTTATTATTGATGAATATCTTAAAAAACAAAAAGAAACTTTATAATCAAAATAAAAAACAGAGGCGTTTTGAAAAACGCCTCTGTTTTTTTATTTCTTTTCTTTTTGGTAAGATACCCCGAAAACCGAAAGGGTTATTATCCCTATTCCGAGGAGCTGAACGGCGGAAAAAGAATCGCCCATAATAAAAATTCCCGCAAGAACGGAAATTACCGTTGTGAAATTCGAAAAGATAAGCGCTCTTCCGGCGGGGATATGGTTAAGGGCGGAATTTATCAGAAGGAAGGCGCAAACGGAAGAAACCACCGCAAGATAAAGAACGGAAACCCAAAATAACGGTTCAAAAAAAGGCTTGAGCATCAGGGATAAATCGCTTCCGTGCTCAAGAATCGCCATGGGAATAAAAACCGCCGAACCGAGAAGAAACATAATGTAGGTGCGTTCAAAAGCGGAAAAATGCTCCGCTGTTTTTCTGCTTAAAATTGTAAAAAGCGCCGCGGAAACAACCGCACCGAAAAGGAGAAGAAAACCTTTTGCGGAAACATTTCCGAACCCGCCGGAGGTTGTAAGATAAACCCCGAAAACGGAAAAAACGGTGCATGCCCCCTGGAGAAGGTTGCATTTTTCCTTAAGGAACAAAATTCCGAAGATAAGCCCGACCACCGGGACCATTCCAATCATAACGCCTGAAAAAGCGGCGGAAGTTGAATTTATTCCATAGGTTTCAAAGATAAAATAGCAAACCGGCTGGATAAATCCAAGGAGCAAAAGGCTTCCAAGCGGTTTTCCTTTGAGAGAGATTTTTGCTTTTCCAAAAAGAAGAACAACGTTCAGCGCGAGAAAAGCCAGAAGAAAACGCACCCCGAGAAGAAAAAACGGACTTGCAAAATCAAGGGCGGTTTTTGAAAAAAGAAAACTGAAACCGAAAATGCTGTAACCCAAAAGGGCACCGAGGGTTGCTTTTGAATTTTTTGTCAAAGGGAAAAACGCCTCTTTTCATTAAAAAAACCGCCGCGATATAAAAATCGCGGCGGTGTGGTGCGCCTGACAGGGGTCGAACCCGCACGTGTTAACACCAGATCCTAAGTCTGGCGCGTCTGCCAATTCCGCCACAGGCGCAAAATTAATAATGCAAAATGCATATTGCAAAATGCAGAATTATTTGTTTTGGTTGGAGGTTTTACAAATTGCCATAAGAATTTTTATAATTTCAGATAAATCGTTATGCAAATTTTCAAATTGGATTTTACTTATATATTGAGTTTCATACAAAAGCCGAAGCCAATATTCGGTTTCGTTTGCTTCTTTTAAAGCTATACTCATTTTTGAAATAAAATCTGCTTTGCTTTGCGCACGCTGAGCTTCTGAAACATTGGCGCCTATGCTGGTTCCGCTTTTTAAAATTTGCTTCGAAAGAATAAATTCCTTTTTGTTTTCGGCAAGAAATTTATATAAATTTACAACCTTTACCGCAAATTTAAAACTTTTATCTGCAGAAACATTGTTTTCCATAAGGTACCTCAATTATGCACTGTGAAATATGCATTATGCATTTGAAAACCATATTAGTTTACACCAATTCTCTTTTTCTGTCAATCAAAGGTTAAGAAGTCCTTCGTTCATCATAGACTGCGCCGCAAGCATAACGCCCATTTTTGCGGTGGGATAAGTGAGCCCGCCCTGCATCCATACGGAATAGGGTTCACGAAGGGGTGCATCTGCGGAAAGTTCAACGGAAGCGCCGAGGTTGAATGCGCCGGCAGCCATGATTACCTGGCTGTCATAACCGGGCATATCCCAGGGTTCGGGAGTTACGTAAGCGTCGATGGGGGAACCGCTCTGGATTCCGCGGCAGAAAGCGCAGAGAGCTTCCGGAGTTTTGAGCGCAATGGTTTCGATGATATCGGTTCTGGGGTCATCAAAACCGGGGTCGGCCTCGAATCCGCAAAGTTCGAAGAAACGGCTTGCAAAAACGGCGGTTTTGACTGCGGAAGCGGTTACCGTGGGGGAGAAGAAAAGTCCCTGATACATGGGGCGGAGTTCGTTAAGAGTGCAGCCGACTTCTCTTCCGACGCCCGGTGCGGAAAGGCGGTGGGCGCAAAGCTCAACAAATTCGTGTTTGCCGGTGATGTAACCGCCGGTATGGGCGATTCCCGCGCCGGGGTTTTTGATCAGAGAACCGATGATAAGATCAGCACCGACCTGGGTGGGCTCAAGTTTATCAACAAATTCGCCGTAGCAGTTGTCGCAGACGCAAACAGCGGAAGGGTTTGCTTCGTGAACGATATCAAAAATCTTTTTGATAACCTCGATAGTGAGGCTGGGTCTGGTGGAATATCCTCGGGAACGCTGGATATAAGCCATTTTTGCGCCTTTAACTGCTTCGGGAATTCCGTCATAATCAACGCTTCCGTCCGGAAGAAGGGGAAGCTCGTCATAAATTACTCCGAATTCTTTAAGAGAACCGACTCCTTCGCCGTGGATAACACCGTTGAGGGTATCATAGGGAGTTCCGGTGAGGGAAACCATTTTGTCTCCGGGACGAAGAACGCCGAAAAGCGCGGTTGCAATTGCGTGGGTTCCGCTCATAAAGTTGTGGCGGACCATGGAATCTTCGGTTCCGAAAATCTGGCTCCAGACCTGATCAAGAATTTCGCGGCCGCGGTCATCATAACCATAGCCGGAAGAACCGGCAAAAAGGCTTTCGCTTACACGGTTATCAATAAAGGCACGGAGAACTTTTTCGTTGTTATAAGTTTCAATTTCGCCGATTCTTGCGAAAGGCTTTTGGCAATCCGCCTCGGCCTTTTCGGCAATTTCAAGAAGGCGGCCGTCAATTTTGAAAAAATCGCTCATTTTTTGTCTTCCTTTTCCTTGATGTTATAAAGATAATAATATGTTTTTGCGGCCCTGAAGCCGAGTTTTTCATACATTTTCTGAACCCCGGGGTTTGCCGGAACAAGCCATGGAGTCCGGTGCTCATCAATGAGCATGTTGGCGCAAAGAGCGGTAAGATATGAAGCATATCCTTTGCTGCGGTGTTCCGGAACGGTGACAACAGAGGTTATGGCGCCGGCTTTTTCCGTTCTTCCGCGAATGCAGGCGGTGGAAACCGCTTCGCCGTCATAAAGGGTGAAAAGGGTGCTTTGCTTTTTGAGCACGCCCCGGACCATTCGGAGTTTCCAAAGGTCTTTTCCGGGCGAATCTTCTTTGCCGAATGCTTTGTTCATAACCTCAAAAGCATCGTCAAAGTTTTCGGAAGATTTTATATCAAAATCTTTTTTTGGCATATCTATGCGGTTTTCCGCAAACATCTGCACCGCGTTTTCAATTTCAAAATCAAAAAGATTTTTGAGCACGCCGAAGGAATTTTCGTCACATTCGATATTTTTTATTGTTCCTCCGGAAACAAGGTTCGTTATGAAAAGCACCATCTCAAATCCCGGAATTCCATAGGGCGAAAACAGCATTACCGAATCCGCTCCTGCTCTGAGGAAAGAATGAGCATTCCCATGCTCATCGATTTCCACCCATATGTTCAGAAGCTCCGGATCATCGAAAAACGAAACCGCCGCCGCATTGAAAAGGCACCCGAAATAAGGGTCCTTTTCCGAAAGTCTTTCAAGAAGGCTTAAATCGTCAATAAGCTTTATCATATTTCGCAAAGCTCCCTGCTCAATATTTTGATAAGGGAGATGGCGTTTTCCGCATCGGAAAGTTTGATGGTTGCATAGGGGCTGTGGATATATCTTGCCGGAAGCGAAACCGCAACCGGGCGGATTCCGCCTCTTGCCTGGTGGATGAATTTTGCGTCGTTGAAGCCGCAGATTCCGTGTTTTGTCTGGGCGGGAATGTTTTTGGCTTCGCAAAGTTCCATAATATGGTGATAAAGCTCCATATCATAAAGGGTTCCGTTATCACGGAAGGAAACCACCGGACCTTCGCCCTGTTTGCAGACAAATTTTTCACCGGGAACGCAGGGAACGTCCCCTGCGGTTGTTGCTTCAACAACAACTGCGATATCCGGATCAACGGAAAATGCGGCGTTTCCGGCGCTGTTTCCGCCGACTTCCTCTCTGGTTGTGAAGCAAACGGTTATGTCATATTCCGCCTCTTCCTTAAGGAGTTCCATAAGGATAGCACAGCCTGCTCTGTCATCAAGAGCTTTTCCCATAACGCAGTCTTCACCGAATTTTTCAAAATCGGAATCAAAAACCGCTCTGTCGCCGAGCTTAACAAGCTTTTCGGCTTCTTCTTTTGTGTCTGCGCCGATGTCGATATAAAGGGAATCTGTCTTGGTGGGATTTTTGAATTCCTCTTCTTTAACAAGGTGGATAGCCTTGCTTCCGAGAAGTCCGGGAATTCCGTTTTCGCCGACGAGAACTCTTTTTCCGACTATAACGCGGCTGTCGATTCCGCCGACGTTGCTGAATTTAAGAAATCCGTTTTCGTCGATGTGGGTGATGATGAAGCCAACTTCGTCCATATGGGCGGAGAACATAAGTCTGTTTTTCGGCTGTTTTTTTCCTTTTTTGGAAACAATAAGGTTTCCGGCGTTATCGGTTTTCGCAACGCAGTCCGGATAACCCATAACTTCGTCATAGATGAGTTTTTTAACGGCGGCTTCGTCGCCGGAAGTTCCTCTTGCGAGGGAAAGCATTTCGAGATTTTCGAGGAAGGTTTTCATATCAGTTTTTTCCTCCTTCCATTACGAATGCGGCAAGAAGTCTGCCGACATTTTTTACGTCATCGACGGAAACTTTTTCAATAATGCTGTGCATATACTGCTGGGGAATGGAAATAAGTCCGGTGCGGACTCCTGCTCCTGCGGAAGCAATGTCGTCCGCGTTTGTTCCGGTTGAAGAACCGCCGTAGGCTTCCACCTGGAAAGGAATTTCGTTCTTTTCCGCAAGGGCGATGAGTTTTCTCGAAATTTCGATATCAAGGGTAGGGTGGAAAGCAATGACCGGGCCTTTTTTCATCGCTTTGGAATTGAGTTCGGTGGTGTCCGGGGTTTTTCCGAAGCCGACGTCAATTTCAATGGCCTCCGTCGGGGCAACCGCAAAAGCTGCGGCTCCTGCGCCCTGACCGCCGGTTTCTTCCCTTGTTGAAAAAACAGCGGTGAGTCCGCAGGGAAGTTCTTTTCCTTTAAGGATTTCAAGAGCTTCGAGAATTGTTACACAGCCGCTTCTGTCATCAAGAGCAGGTCCGGTGACATAACCGTTTCCGATATCGCTCCATCTTCCGCAAAGCATAACTCTGTCGCCGAGGCGTACCCGTTTTTCTGTTTCTTCCTTATTGAAGCCGATATCGATAAAAATTTCGTCCCTTTCGGGATTTTTTTCGTTGACGTCTTTAAGATGGGGCGGAACGTTGCAGACGATTCCGAGATATTCTCCGTCTTTTCCGAGAACCCGGACCTTTGTTCCAAAAATTCCTCTGCGGTCGATTCCGCCGCAGGGATATGTTCTGAGGAATCCGTTTTCCTCGATGTTTATAACAAGAAGAGCGATCTGGTCAAGGTGCGCATCGAGCATTACCTTGCGTCCGTTTTTTTCGGGAGCAACTTCGCAGATTACGCTTCCGAGGTTATCGATATATGTTTTTCCGTATTCGGAAAGAAGCTCCACCGCGGCTTTTGCCGCAAGTTTTTCGTCGCCGGAGTTTCCGTCGACGGAAGAAAATTTTAAAAGCAAATCTCTGGTGTCCATAATTTTCTCCTTTTTTTGGCTCCCTTGTGCAAAGGGAGCTGTCTGCGCAGCAGACTGAGGGATTGTAACCCTGTTTCGTTTTTGGCGGGCGGATAATATCCGCTCCTGCATTTAAAATTATTTATATTCCGGCCAAAGTTCTTCGGCGGAAACTCCGTCAACCTGGCCGATTTTTGAAACAAGTTCCTTGAAATGTTTTCCGCGGAGTTCAAAGTTTTTGTAACGGTCAAAACTTGCGGAAGCGGGGGAAAGGGTGACTATGTCGCCTTCTTCTGCGTAAGCATAGGCGGTGGAAACCGCTTCCTCCATATCCTCAACAAAAATCATTTCCGGTTCGCCGTTATAATCCGGGTTATCCTGAAGCGCTTTTGCAATTTTCGGTGCGGTTGCTCCGCAAAGGATGAGGAGTTTTACCTTTTCAATAAGGCTCGGCGCAAGAGGAGCATAGGGAATGTTTTTATCATAACCTCCGGCAAGAAGAATTACCTTCTGGTCAAAGCAGGAAAGTCCGGCAATGGTTCTTGTGGGGCTTGTTGCAATGGAATCGTTGTACCATTTAACTCCTTCGAATTCGCGGCAAAGTTCAATTCTGTGTTCAACTCCGCCGAAGTTTTTCGCAACGGAACGCATGGTTTCTATGGAAACTTCGCCCCAGGTTGCGGCAATTGCGGTGAGGTAGTTTTCAACATTATGAAGACCGGGAATCTTTATCTCGCTTCTGTGGAAAAGGTCGGTTATTTTTCCGTGGTCGGAATAGCAAAGCATTCCGTCTTCACGAAGGAAGGAACCGTTCTGGACCGGGTTAAGATGGCTGAACCAGCGGAGTTCGCCCCGAACAAGTTCCGCCATGCTTTTTGTGATAACGTTGTCCGCATTAAGAACCGCAACGGAAAAAGCGTTCTGGTGGCGGAGAACGTTGCGCTTTGCTTCGATATATTCTTCCATGTCCTTATGAACGTCAAGGTGGTTCGGCGCAACGTTTGTTACAACCGCAACGTCCGGAGAAGTTCTCATGGAGATGAGCTGGAAGGAGGAAAGTTCAACAACGGCGCAGTCTTCGTCTTTGATTTCCTCGATGATAGGAAGAAGCGCCCTTCCGATGTTTCCGCCCTTATGGACTGTTTTTCCTTCCGCAGCAAGAAATTCGGAAATAAGAGTTGTTGTGGTGGTTTTTCCGTCGGAACCGGTTACCGCATATTTTTTGCAGGGGCAAAGGTCGAAGAAAACTTCCATTTCGCTGGTAACGGCTTTTCCTTCTCTCCTAAGTTCGCAAAGGGTCGGGTTCCACCAGTTCATTCCGGGAGTTCTGAAAACAATATCCGCGTCGATATCGTCGAGATATCCTTCGCCAAGCTTCAGCACAGCGCCGGATTTTTCAAGAAGTTCGGCGGTTTCGCCAAGCTTTTCCCGGTCCGCTTTATCCCTTGCTTCGGTGGAAATTCCCTTTTCCGCAAACTGGCGGATAACGTCCGTGTGGGAAACGCCTATTCCGATAAAAGCAACCTTCTTATCTTTAATTTTCTCAAAGAATTTTTCTGCGTTTGTCATAAGTATCTGACCTCCGTTTTTCGGAAGAATGATTTTTTAACTGAATAATTATTATATCACAATATACTGTAAAATTAAACATTTGGAACCATATTTTATTTGCTGTTGCGAAGGAATGTATTTAATGTTATAATTTTATAAACAGCTGAATTTTAATTTATAGGGGAGATAGATTTGGATCATAAAAAAGCGCAGATTTTAAGAGATACGCTTATGCTTATCGGTTTTGTTATAATGTTTGCGGGTTATTTTTGGAATCCGCTGGTAATAATCGGCTTTGTTATAGCGCTTTCCTGCCTTGTTCCGGATTATCTTTATAACAAATGTCCGCATTGCGGAAAAAGACTTGGAAGAAACACAGGGAAGTTTTGTCAGCATTGCGGAAAAGAAATTGACCGATAATTTTTAAAAAGAAAAAAGAGACCCTTACCGGGCCTCTTTTTTCTTTTCTGCATATTATGCAAAAGATATTTTATTTGAATTAAAAAAATCATTGATTATATCGCTTTAATGCGCTATAAATTCTCTTTTGGATTGTGAATAGTTTAATTCACAAAATCATCACAAAAAAATAAATTTATGCAATTTGCAAGAAAATACTTTTTTCGTTTTATGGAAAACGGAGAAATTGAAAAAAATGGAAAAACCGTATATACACAAAAGGAATTTTATGGTATATTTTTGCCAAGAAATTGAGAAATCTCATTTCGCAGAAATTTTAACTCGATAAAAAGAGGTGAATGGCAATGACGAAGTCTTTCAAAAAAATTATAAGCATCACAATCGCTCTTGCTATGGTGGTGTTAACACCGGTAACAGCATTTGCAAAAGATTGGTATCTTGAAAACGGCGATATTCTTATCGAAGCAAATGAAAGCGGACAGACCGTTACACAGGGTGGCATTACCGAAGAGGACGACGCACCGGTTATAACCCATGACCCGGATGTAACCGATTGGACATATGACGTTCAGGTAAAAGTTGAAACCGAAGGCAACGCCGTTGCCGAATTCACAATTAAAGATATCAATGTTGAAAATCTTGATTATGAGGGTGACAGAAGCCTTTCCACCATTGATATCGGAGATTCAAAGGCAGAAATGACCGTTGAGGGCGAAAACTATATATATAATGAAAATGAAGACGGATATTCCGCAATTCATGTCGGCGGCGGTGAACTCACCATCAAAGGCGACGGATTTCTTGATATTTATGCGGACAGCCACGGTGCTAAAATCGGTTCCAATCAGCGTGAAGAAATGAGCGGAACAATTCATATCACCGATGATGTCAGCATATATACCGAGGATGACGGCACCGGCGACAGCGCTGCAATCGGTTCCGGCGAAGGCGCAGATTTCACCGGAAAAATTCAGATCGACGGAAACGCAAAAGTTACGGCAGTTGCAAACGACCGCGGAGCGGGAATCGGTTCCGGCGAAGGCAATACCATTTATGATGAGTATGGTTATGAAATCGGCTGGGGCGGAGATTTCCGCGGCGAAGTTATAATCGGCGGAAAATCCGAAGTATATGCCGAAGGAAATGACGATTCTGCGGGAATAGGTTCCGGTGAAGACGGAACTTTCAGCGGAGGTTCAATTACAATAAAAGATAACGCGAAAGTTGAAGCACTTGGCAAGGACGAAGGTCCCGGAATCGGTGCGGCTGATGATACCCCTCTCGACGGTGATATCGTAATTAAAGACAACGCAGAAGTTAAAGCAAGCAGCGGTTCCGAAGATACTCCGGATATCGGTTCCGAAGGCGGAGTCGGCGGCGACGAAGGTTCAATTTCGATCCTCGGAAACGCAAAAGTGGATACAACCATGATTCCGAAGCTGGACGAATATGGTAATAAGGTTATGATTGAAGACGAAACTCTTAAAATCGGCGGTGAATATCCGGAAGGAGAGGAAGAATACTATCCTTTTGAAGGAGAAATCCGGATTGGCTCCAACACCACCATTGGCGGAATCCAAGGAAGAGAACTTCTTGAAAATCCCGAAGAATACGGCGATTATATAATGCTCCACGCAGTTGAAGAAAACATTGTTCAGGGAAATGATAACAATTTTGAAGATTATCTGAATGGTATTTTTGATTTGTTCCTTAAAAACGGAAAACCCTCCGGAAGTTCCGAAGGAATTAAAGATATTGTTCCGGAAGAGGAATCCAACCCCAACACAGGCGCTCCGGTTATTATGATGGATGCCCCGAATGTTGTTTTTGTTCCCGTTGCGGTAACCGCAAAAAAACGTGAAGATTGATAATATGCAGCGAAAAAAAGCCGCCGTCGGCGGCTTTTTTTCTTTTGCAGGAAGTATAATTCATTTTCTGCAAATTAATTTCTTTTTGCACCAAAAAAATCATTGATTATATCGCTTTAATGTGCTAAAATATTAAACGTGATTTTATTAAAGAAGGAGGGCTTTCCGTGACAAAGGAAGAAAGAGAGGCGACTTTCGGTAATTTCAACATTCTTGAAACCGAAGTTGCGATAAAATTCATAAAGGACAGCTTTGAGCGTGAACTTGCGGACGCCCTTAACCTCACCCGTGTTTCCGCACCGCTCTTTGTCTTTCCGGAAACCGGTCTTAACGATAACTTAAGCGGCGTTGAACGCCCGGTTGAATTCGATATCCTTGATATCGGAAAAAGAAAAGTCCAGGTCGTCCAGTCCCTTGCAAAATGGAAGCGCCTTGCGCTTAAAAAATATGGTTTTACCATCGGAACAGGCCTTTATACCGATATGAACGCAATCAGAAGGGACGAAACCCTTGACGCGCTCCATTCAATTTACGTTGACCAGTGGGACTGGGAAAAAGTTATCAACCCGGAAGAACGCAATCTTCATACCCTTAAAAACGCGGTAAAGGATATTTATGAAGCCCTTTGCGAAACCCAGTTCAAACTCTGCGGAAGATTCCCAGGTTTCCGTCCCTTCCTTCCGGAAGAAATAACCTTCATTTCCACCCAGGAACTTGAGGATATGTATCCGGACAAAACCCCGAAGGAAAGGGAAGATGCGGTCTGCGAACAATTCGGTGCGGTTTTCCTTATGCAAATCGGTCTTCCGCTCAAAAGCGGAAAACCCCATGACGGAAGAGCGCCGGACTATGATGACTGGATGCTCAACGGCGATATCCTTGTCTGGAACCCGGTTCTCGAAAGAGCTTTCGAGATTTCTTCAATGGGAATCCGCGTTGACGCAAAAGCTCTTGATGCCCAGCTCCAGGTTTCCGGCTGCACCGAAAGGGCTGATCTTCCGTTCCACAAAGCGCTTCTCAACGGTGAACTTCCCCAGACCATGGGCGGCGGTCTTGGCCAATCAAGAATCTGTATGCTCCTTCTCGGAAAACGCCATATCGGCGAAGTCCAGTCTTCGATCTGGTCGGAAGAAATGGTCGAAGAATGTGAAAACGAAGGAATCCACATTCTTTAAAAAACGGTACTCCTTACATAACTTTCAGTTTTATAAAAAACCGGCAGGGCTTTTGCCCTGCCGGTTTTTTTCACTTAAAACGAATTGATTTGTTTTACAACGTCTTTATAAGATTTTTTTGCAAGTTCGACAATTTCATCGAAAGAAACTTCGTTCTGATGAAGCACGTATCCTCTTTGAAGCCGAAGAATCGCCGAAGCAAGAGAATCCATAAGGAGAATACTCTTTATATCCGTTATTTTTGAACCGTAAAATTTTTCAAGGTGTTCAACAAAAAAATTTCTTCCATAAACAAGAAGCCTTTCGGAAAAATTAATCTGGCTGTCGTTTTTCATCAAAAGAGAATATTCGTTCACATGATTTTTAACGGAAGAAAAGAAACTTTCGATAAAAACTTCAACGGAACGGTCGTTATGAACATCAAGAGAAGCGCAGTTTTCAAGGTCGGTCATATAATCCTTGGAAAACCGGTTGATTATACAAAACAAAAAATCGTCTTTATTTTTATAATGAGAATAAAAAGTATTCTTTCCGATGAAAGCATTTTCGCAAATTTTTTCAACGGTTATGCTGTTGTAGCTTTCATCTTTCAAAAGTTCAAAAAAGGCATTATGAATAAGTTTTTCTGTTTTTATATATCTTTTATCCTGTTTCATTTTTTACACCTTTTAAATTACTTTATTCGCAAAAAAGCTCGTTAAAATACTTATATAACAAAATTATACTTAACTTTTCCGAAAATAGCAAGTATAATGTAGTTAAATAATAAACAAGTAAAGGAGATTTTCTGATGAAAGCACTTGAAATCAAAGGTTTAAGACAGATTGAACTTGTTGAAAAAGAAAAACCGGTTGCTGACGAAAGATTTTCCGTAATAAAGGTTACCCATGCGGGAATTTGCGGAAGCGATCTTCATATGTTCTTCCAGACCGGATTTATTCTTCGTCCCGGCTATATTATAGGACATGAATTCGCCGGTGTAATCGAAGAAACTCTTCCCGGTTCCGGTTTTGAAGTGGGCGACAGAGTTGTAGCAATGGACGTAACTCCCTGCGGAAATTGCGAATATTGCAACAGCGGCCGTTCCGAACTTTGTGCAATGGGCTTTGCTGAAGCACCGGGTGTCGGCGGAGTTGACGGCGGATATGCCGAATATTGCAAAGTGCGCAACGATTTCATCAGAAAACTTCCGGAAAATATAAGCCTTAAGCAGGCCGCAATGATCGAACCCGTCTGCATTTCCATGCATGCGGTAAATATGTGCGGAGTTAACGAAAATTCCAATGTTCTTATAACCGGCGGCGGTGCAATCGGTCTTTTTGCAGCGGCTGCGGCAAAAGCAAAGGGAGCAAAATATATTGCTCTTACCGAAGCAAACCCCGGAAGAATAAAAATTGCGGAAGAAGCGGATTTTGTTGACGAAGTTTTCAATGCCGCAGATCCCGAAATTGAAGAAAAAATCAAAGCAAAAGTTCCGGAAGGCTACGATATTTCCGTTGAATGCAGCGGACATCCCGCGGCGGCAACTCTTGCTCTTTATAGCCTTAAACGCGGCGGCCAGCACGCAATTCTTGCATACGGTCCCGGCTTTAAGTATGACGCAATGGCGATCATCAACAACGAACTGCATATCCACGGCAGCGTAATGTTCACCGTTCCGGAATTTGAAGACGTTATCAAACTTATGAGCGAAGGAAAAATCAATGTTGAAAAATACGGCGAACTTATTGCAATGGAAGAAGCCCAGGCAACCTTTGAAGGACTTTCCGACGGAAGCAAACCTGCAGTAAAATATATCTACGATATGTCCAAATGATTTGAGAATAAACAAAAAACAGCAGGCTTTATGCCTGCTGTTTTTTTGTTAAATCAATAAAAATTTTTCTGTAATCTTCGGCAAAAGAAATTTCTTCCGGGGTGAACTCTCTGAATTCTCCGGGTTTGAGCATCGGGTCGAGCATGAATTTTCCCATTGAAAAACGCTTTAGATAAAAAACCTTGCAGCCGATGGATTTAAGAAGAAGCTTTACTTCGTGGCGCTTTCCTTCCGTAACAGTTATAAAGGCGGAAAAGGTTTTTCCCTTTGGATTTTTAAGGGCGTGAGCACGCTCACTTTCGGAAATATAAGGGGCATCGTGCTCAACGGTGCTCAAATTTATATCCGAAAGAAAGGCGGGCCTTGCCTTTTCACCGTTTCCGTAAAGATTTCCTCCGGTTTCAAGTTTTTTGATTTTTTCATCGGAAATTTCGCCGAAGGCACGGAAAAAATATCGCTTTGCAACGCCGAATTCCGGCCTTAGCATACGAAAAGCAAAATCTCCGTCGTCGGTAATAAGAAGAAGCCCTTCGGTATCCTTGTCGAGCCTTCCTATCGGAAAAAGCCCGGGACGGATATCTTCCGGAAAGCAATCCATAACCGTTTTTGATTTTGAATCCGTAACGGCGGTGACAACGCCGGAAGGTTTGTTGAGCATATAATATCGCATTTGAGCATCTCCATAAAAACAGCGGGCAAATGCCCGCTGTTTTCAATATCAGAATTTATATTTTTTGAAAATTGCGGGCCAAAGGGCGGTTGCCGCAACGGGAATCAAAAGATAACGGATGAAGGAAAAAATTGCGCCGGTGGGAAGCAAAGCCTTCGGAAGAAGATAAACAATAAGAATGAGCACTATTCCTCCGACATATCGAATCGCTTTTTTCTTCGCCGGAACGTCGTCGATTTCAAAACGAATGAATTTTGTTTCGATAAAAGCGCCTATCGCAACGCCAAGGGCAAAGCCAAAGCTTTTCCAAAGGCTTGTGTCATCCGGATAAATGAAAAGAAAAGGGGTGAAAACCGCGGTGCTGATAAAGAACATAACGGCCTTTTTCGGAGCATATTTCCGGTAAAGAAGCCAGAGAAGAAGCGGAAGTCCAAGACCGATTATATATCCGCCGAGGACGTCCATGGGCCAATGTACCCCGAGATAAAGCCTTGAAAGACCGACCAGCGCCGGCATGATTATTGCAAGGGTCCAGAAGCGTTTGCGGTTGACCGCCCTTGCGATAGAGGTGAAAAAGTTTGCGGAAGCGTGGGTGTGTCCGCTTGGAAAGGAATATCCCGGGGCGGTGTGTTCGCGAAGAGTCCGGATTCCTTCAACTCCAATGGGGCGTTCAACGGCGAACATAACTTTAAGTGAACCCACAAAAAGATTTCCGAGGGAAAGGCACCAGCACATCCAGTAACCCATTTCCTTGTTGAAACACCAATATATAAAAGTTGCAACGAAGATTATAAAGAAATCTTCGCCGAGCATTGTTATCGCTTCAAAAATAAAATCAAGAGCCGGGGAAGCAACGGATTGTATCGCCCGGATAATATCTGCCTGAAATTCCATGGTTTCACCTTCCTTGGTTAAAATATATCACAAAACAAAAGGAAATTAAAGCATAAAAAGTTCTTTATTATTCAATATTAAAAAATATTTAATGGATTTTCATATATAGATATGATATTATAAAGAAAAGATGCGAAAAAGGGGCGATAAAAAAAGATGAAAATCGAATGGACCCGTTCAATGACCCGAAGAACCCTTTCCTATATTGCCGGAGGGGCAGGAATAATCCTTGTTTATTTTATTCTGAAAAATTTCGAAGAAGTAAAAGAGCTTTGGCATGCTGCTCTTGATATTCTTCGTCCGTTCACTTTCGGATTGATTTTTGCCTATCTTCTCAACGGACCTCTTATGTTTTTTGAAAAACATCTGGATTTTGTTGAAAGAACAAAACCCCGAAAAGTTCTCAAAAGAGTCCTTGCGATAATTGCAACTTGGATAGCGACAATCGCCGTTCTGAGCGCGTTTTTCTATATCGTAATGCCGGACGTAACAAAGAGCATAAACGTTCTTATCAACAATATTCCGCATTATCTTTCAAATCTCCAGTCCCTTGTAAAAACCGTTTCCGAAACTTATAATTTCGAAGCGCCGTTTATCGATTATTTCCTTGAATTTAAAATAAGTTCCGAAGTTTTCGCAACTCTCCTTAAGGAATACGGCGAGGAACTTTTGCCCCAGCTTGCGAACATCGCGAACCTTTCAGTACAGATCGGCGGAGTTGTTTTCGATATCGTTATCGCGATAATCCTTTCGATTTATATGATGTTCAGCAAGGAAACCCTTATTGCCCAGCTTAAAAAAGCTCTTTATGCAATTCTTAAAAAAGAAACCGCAGCGAAACTTGTAAGAATCGCAAGGGAATCCCACAGGATTTTCAGCGGATTCATCAACGGAAAACTCCTCGATTCGCTTATAATCGGAATTCTTTGCTTCGTCGGAATGAGCATAATCGGATTCGAGTTCACAATGCTCATAAGCTTCATCGTCGGCTGCACCAACGTAATTCCTTTCTTCGGACCGTTCCTCGGCGCAATTCCTTCCGTTCTGATCCTTCTTATGGTGGATCCCTGGCAGGCAGTCTGGTTCACAATTTTTGTTCTTGTCCTCCAACAGCTTGACGGAAACGTAATAGGCCCGAAGATCCTTGGCGACAGCACCGGACTTCCCGCCCTTTGGGTAATGTTCGCAATTCTGGTCGGCGGAGGAATTTTCGGAATTATCGGAATGTTTGTCGGTGTTCCCGCCTTTGCGGTAATTTATAAGTTCACAAAGGAATATCTTGAAAACAAACTGAACGAAAAAAATCTTCCGGAAAAAACGGAAAGCTATAAAGTAATAAAAGGCTCAAAGAACCTTGATGACATAGAAAAGGGGGAAATTTAATGAAAACAAAACGTGTTTTTTGGATTGTACTTGATTCATTCGGAGTAGGCGAACTTCCGGATGCGGCGGATTTTGGCGACGTTGGAAGCAACACTCTTAAAGCCTGCGCCGAAAGCGGAAAACTTAACGTTCCGAATATGATAAAACTCGGCCTCGGAAACATCGAAGGCGTTAACTGTATTGAAAAAGCGGAAAAACCTCTAGGCGCTTTTTGCCGCCTTAAGGAAGTAAGCAAGGGAAAAGACACCACCACCGGACATTGGGAGCTTGCGGGACTTGTTTCCGAACAGGCTTTTCCGACCTATCCGGAAGGCTTTCCGCAGGAAGTTATCGATATGTTCAAAGAAGCGACCGGGCTTGACGTTCTTTGCAACAAGCCTTACAGCGGAACCCAGCTTATAATGGATTACGGAAAAGAACATGTCGAAACAGGAAAACCCATTGTTTATACTTCCGCGGACAGCGTTTTCCAGGTTGCCGCCCATGAGGAAGTAATTCCCCTTGAAAAGCTTTATGATATCTGCGAAAAATCCAGAGCATTTCTCCAGGGAAAACACGGTGTCGGAAGAGTTATTGCAAGACCTTTTGCGGGAACCTATCCGGATTTTTACCGCACTTCCGGCCGTCACGATTTTTCCCTTGTTCCGCCGAAGGATACCGCTCTTGATGTACTTATGAAAAACGGTTTTGCGACAATCGGCGTCGGAAAAATTTATGACATCTTCGCGGGAAAAGGCGTTTCCGAAACTTACCGCACCGGCCCGAACAAAATCGGAATGGAAAAAACCGACGAACTTTTTGAAAAGGATTTTGAAGGTCTTTGCTTCATAAATCTTGTCGATTTCGATATGGTCTATGGTCACAGAAACGACGCGGAAGGCTATGCCAACGCTCTTTCGGAATTTGACGAATGGCTCGGCGGATTTATGGAAAAAATGAACGATGACGACGTTCTTATGATAACCGCGGACCACGGCTGTGACCCGTCGACTCCTTCCACCGACCATTCCCGCGAATATATTCCGCTTCTTGTTTACGGAAAGGGAATCAAAGCCGGAACCGACCTCGGCACCAGAAAATGCTATGCGGATCAGTCCAAAACCATTCTTGAAATCTTCGGAATCGAAGGTTCCGAAACCGCCGGTGAAAGCTTCTGGAAAGAGATTAAGGCATAATTATAATACTTAAAATTATATAAAAGATAGGAGGCGACATTTTGAAAAAGATATTCAAAACCGGATTTTTGTTTATTTTATGCGCTTTTTTGCTTGTTGGCTGTTCTTTTGACATAAGCGGAATCAATAATGCCATTGATGCGGTCAAAGCGACAAATTTAAGCGGAGCGCTTGAAACAAAAACTTTTATTCCTTCCGATGGTTTTGCGGCAAAAAAGCTGGATTTTGAAAATATAAGTTTTACCAACACAAAAAACGCTAAGATTTATATCGTTCCTTCCGAAGAAACAAGGGTCGAAGCGACCTATCCTTCCGATATGGAGGACCACGGTTTCCGGGTTTATTATAAGGAGGACGAAATCGAAATTTCCGTTCCGAAACAGACTAATTTTTCCGTGGAAAAATTTGAAGTAACAATTTTTGCGAACATTGAGGAAATTGAAATTTCCGGCGGAATTGAAATTGAAATGAACGCCGAAGCTTCCCGAAAAATCGATCTTGATATAAAAGGCGGCGCTTCACTTTACGTTTATAACATCGCTGCAGATCATGTGGAAATCGACGTTGCGGGTGCGGCTTCAATGGATCTTTCCGGAAAGGCGGAAGTTCTTGAGCTCGAACTTGCGGGCGCCGGTTCAATTGACGCAAAAAGCCTTGTCTGCAAAAAAGCCGAAGTTAAAATAAGCGGAGCCGGAACCTCCGAACTTTCCGTAACGGATGAACTTCTTGCGGATATCGACGGAGTCGGAACTTTGACTTATTACGGCGACCCGGTTCTCAAAAATATTTCCGGCGGACTTACGGACGTTGAACAGGCTTCAAAGGAAGTTTACGGAGGCTGATTTTTGATGCTTTTCTTTAAGCGGAAAACTCCATATGAAAAAGAAATGGCGGCGCTTTTAAAAAGGGAGCGCCGCTTCCTTGAATTGCGGAAAAACAAAAAGGAAAGTTTTATTAACCAAAAGCTTGATAAATTTGTTCCGAAAAAACTTCAGGGAACGCTGGATTCCGCCTTTGCAAAAGCCTTCGGACTTATTTTTGAAAAGGGTACAAAATATATTGAAAAAACTTATGACAGAAAAAGCCTTGAAATAGATTTTTACGAAAACGATTACCGCAACGGCGTTCTTGAAAGCAAAAAAACTCTCCGGGCTTTTTCAAAAAAAGCAAAAGCCGCCGGGAACAAAAATCTTCTCTTTTCCGGTGCCGCCGGAATCGGAATGGGAATCCTCGGGGTCGGAATTCCGGATATTCCGGTTTTCACCGCCTTGCTTTTAAAAAGCGTTTATGAAATCGCTCTTGATTACGGTTTTGATTACGATTCGGAAAAAGAACGTGCTTTTATACTCTGGGTAATCGAAGGCGCGGTTTCCTACGGCGAAAAAATTGAAGAAACCAACGAAAAAATCGAATTTTTCATAAAAAACGGAAAACTTCCGGAAGGTTATGACCAAAGCGAAGCAATAAAATCCTCCGCGTCTAATCTTTCGAAAGAACTTCTCTATATGAAATTTGTCCAGGGAATTCCGATAATCGGTGCCGTCGGCGGATTTTACGATGCGGTTTATATGAAACGGATAAACGAATTTGCGAATATAAAATACAGAAAAAGAATGCTTCTTAAAATGAAAAGATAAGGAGAATTAAAATGAAAAAGTTTCTTTTGATTTTTGCTCTTTTAATTCTTGTTCTGTTTTGTGCCTGCGGAAGGGAAGAAGTTCCGGAAAAATCGCCCTCTTCCGAAAAAGTGATATGGAAAATAGACGGAAAAGATTACGAAGTTTTTGTGCCGGCAAAAACCCGCCTTGAAGATGACGGCGAAGGTGATATAACAATCCACACTTCAAGTCTTTCCGAAGGAGCAACGATTGACCTTTCCGGACTTTCCGGCTGCGAATATATCATAGACTTTGACGTTGTTCTTAACACCAATACCGAAAAACTTGTTTTGCCTAATCTTCCAAACGCGCAGAACTATAATATTCTGGGTACTGAAGCGGAGCATATAGATGCCTCCGCCGCGGAAGGCATGGAAAATATTCAGATTATAGCTGAAGCGCATAATGTAAACCTTGGAAAAGGTCCAAAAACTCTCTATCTTCAGTATGCGCCGGATATTTCGGCTCTTGCCGGCGCGGAAAATATAAAAAGTCTTACGATTCCGGGAGGGATAGACCTTTCAAAAATTGCGGATATAGGCGAAATTGAAAAACTTTATCTCATCGGCGGAAAAACGAATATCGGCGACCTTGAAAATCTGAAAAGCCTTGAGCGCCTTTCTGTCCACAGCGATGAATGTGATTTTTCCGGTTCCGAAAAACTTTCGATGGAAATTCTTGCGATAGGTCCTTATGTAACTCAAAATTCTCTTGACAGTTTTTCCGGTTCCGAAAGCGTTACGGAACTTCATCTTAATGACCGCAGTATTACCAATGCCGAAATAATCGAAAAATGTCCGAACCTGAAAAAACTTTTTCTCACCGTTGATGTTTTTCAGGATGAATCCATAGTTTTCAGAACTGAACCCCTTGATATGGAAAAACTTTCCCTTCTCAAAACGAATATTCCGAAGGAACAGCTTGAAGCATTTTTGGAAAAAGGCGGAGAGATAATCCCCGTTGACGATTGGTCAAGAACATAAAAAATAAAAGCCGGAACAGCTTTTTTTGTTCCGGCTTTTTTGTTATAATGTATCTATAAATTAAGAAAAGAGGCGCGGTTATGAAAGTTTATGAAGGCGCGGTTTTAAGCTGCAACGAAAAGGACGAGGTTTTCCGCTATCTTGCTGAGGAAGGCGGAAAAATAGTATATGTCGGAAATGAACTTCCGGAAGAATATAAAAACGCCGAAAAAATCGAACTCGGCGAAAGGGCGCTTGTTCCTTCCTTTGTGGACAGCCACATCCATTTTGCAAGTTACGCAACCTTTCTTGCGGGGCTCAACGTTGCGGACGCGAAAAGCAACACCGAAATTCTCGAAAACATTCGGGAATTTGTAAAAAAATGCGAGGATAAAATGATAATCGCCTTCGGCGCTTCGCCCCATTCCGTTCTGGAAAAACATTTTGTCACCAGAAAACAGCTTGACGAAGTCTGTCCGGAAAAACCGCTTTTTATGGTAAAATATGACGGACATACCTGTGTTGTCAACACAAAGCTTCTTGAAAAAATCCGCGAAAAAGCAAAAAATCTTCGCGGTTACCATGAGGAAAGCGGCGAGATGAACCAGGAAGCCTTCTTCGCCGTTTCCGATTTTGTTACAAATTCCGTTTCGATTCCTAAACTTCTCAAAAATATGCAGAAGGCCGCGGACCATATGGCTTCGAAAGGAATCGGAATGATACATACCGTAAGCGGAGTAGGTTTTCCGCTCGATATGGACGTTTCCATGGAAAACTGGTTCGGAAAAGGTCTTGAAAACGGTCTTCAGCTTCGGGTTTTCTTCCAGACAATGGACGTAAACAAAGTTAAAAAGATGAAGCTTCCGCGAATCGGCGGCTGTTTTGCAACGGCTCTTGACGGCTGCTTCGGTTCAGAAGATGCGGGAATGCTCGAACCTTATGAAGGAACCGAAAACAGGGGAGTTATTTATTATTCCGATGAAAAAGTAACCGATTTCTGTAAAAAAGCGAACCGCGCCGGACTCCAGATAGAAATGCATGCCATAGGCGACGCCGCTTTTGACCAGGCAACAAGGGCGCTCAAAGCCGCTCTTGATGATTTCCCGAGGGAGGACCACCGCCATACCATAATCCACGCCTGCCTTCCGACAGAGGAAGGAATTCGCATCTGCGAAGAATATAAAATCGGTCTTGCAATACAGAGCGCGTTTATCGATTGGCCCCAGGAACCGAACGATTATCTCGAAAGAATTCTCGGCGAAAGGGCAAAGAAACTCAACCCTTTCAAAACCTATGCAGATCATAACATCGCCATGAGCGTCGGTTCCGACGGTCCCTGCACCGACCCTGACCCCATCAACTGGATCTATAAAATCTGCAACAACGGTGAGGAATCCCTTCCGGTACAGAAGGCTCTCCGCATGTGCACAATCGACGGTTACCGCCAGACTTTTGATGAAAAGGAACGCGGAAGCCTTGAAATCGGAAAAATCGCCGATATGGTAATCCTCTCAAAAAATCCTTTTGAAACAGAACCGGAAAAGCTGAATACCATAAAGGTTGAAAAACTTCTTCTCCAGGGTGAAAATTATAAATCTCTTTCCGAAAACCCGATAAAACAGGTTCTTCGCGGAATTTTTAACTGAACAAAAAAATCCCTGCCGGAAGGCAGGGATTTTTTCTTAAGCCTTCCCAGAGGGGAAGGTGGCATTTGCAAAGCAAATGACGGATGAGGGATTATCAGGTAACGCGGAGCGCTCATCACAATTTATCAGGGATATCCCTCCTCAGTCACCTTCGGTGACTGCTCCTCCTCCGAGGAGCAGTTAAACTTTGGTGATTCTTCCTTCTTTTCTGGGTTTTTTCGCGGGCGCTTCCGCTTCAAAACCGAGAATGCAGTTTCCGATTCCGATAAGATTTTCCGGAAGACCCCATTTTTGGAGAAGTTCTTTTCCGACCGGAAGTTCAAAGGTCTGTTTTGCTCTGTGGATCCAGCAGGAACCGAGACCAAGAGCATGAGCAGCGTTCATAAGATTTCCCATAACAAGGCTTCCGTCCTCAAGATAGGTCGGGTCCGGTGCGGCAAGAACAACAATTACGCAGGGCGCGCCATAAAAAGGGTCGCCCTCTCTGCCGATAACTTCGCCGTTGATTTTTGAAAGAAGGTCGCGAGTTTCCTTATCGCGGACCGCAACAAGATATGTGCTCTGGCGGTTCATTCCGCTTGCGGCAAAAGTTCCGGCTTCAAGAACCTTGTCGAGAAGTTCGTCCGGAACCTGTTTTTCGGTATAATTTCTGCAACTTCTTCTGGTGAGAAGGTTTTCCATTGCGTCCATAAAATTACTCCTTTCATTATAAGGCTCCCTTGTGTAAAGGGAGCTGTCGCCGAAGGCGACTGAGGGATTGTAACTCGGTTTTATCTGTCGGCGGGCGGATAATATCCGCCCCTACGGTTTTCTATGAAATTTAATCAAAAAAGGCGGAGCAAAGCTCCGCCTTTTGTTTTATCAGCTTCTGAGTTCTGCGCCGATGTTTGCGAGTTCTTTAAGAACCTTGTTAACGGCTCTGTCGCATTCCTCAACGGTAAGAGTGCGGTCTGCCGCACGAAGAGTCATGGTGTAAGCAACGCTCTTTTTGCCTTCGGCAATGGAAGAACCTTTATAAACGTCGAAAAGTTCAACCTTTTCAAGAAGTTTGCCTGCGCCCTGGCGGATTGCTTTTTCAAGAGATGCTGCGGGAAGTTCATCATCACAGATGATAGCAAGGTCACGGGTGGAAGCAGGGAATTTCGGAGTGGGTTTGAATTTCTTTTCAACAATTCTTGCGTCGAAGATATCAGCGATATCAAGAGTTGCAACGTAAGCGCGGGTTCCGATTCCGTAGTTATCGAGAACAGCCGGAGCAATTTCGCCGATTTCACCGATTTTCTTTTCGCCGATGAAAATGTCTGCGCATCTTCCGCGGTGGAAGGTGGGGTTCTCTTTGTTTGCAGTGAATTCAACACCGTAAACGCCGAGTTTGTCGAGAGCTTCGAGGATAATTCCCTTCATTGCGAAGAAATCTTCTTTTTCGCCATAGGAACCGATAACTGCAACGCCTCTTTCTTCCGGAAGAATGTCTGCGGATTCTGCGGGAAGATAGATGGTGCCGAGTTCGAAGAAACGACCTGCAACGTTGCGGTTGTTATAGTTTCTTGCAACAACTTCGAGCATGGAGGGAACGCAGGTGGTTCTCATAACGGAAGTATCCTCGCCAAGGGGGTTGGTGATAATAACGCTTCTGCGAAGACCGGAATCTTCCGGAAGACCGATTTTATCGTAATATTTGGGGCTGATGAAGGAATAGGTCTGAACTTCATAGCAGCCGTTTGCCATAAGAAGGCGGGAAAGTTTTTTCTCGAACTGCTGGCGAAGGGTAAGAGCACCCTGGGAAGCGCCCTGAACAGCGGTGTTCGGGATTACGTCATAACCGTAGAATCTTGCGATTTCTTCGGCGATATCGGCTTTGTGGCGGGTGTCTCCTGCGCGGAAGGAAGGAACGGTGATAACTCCGTTTTCAACTTTATAGCCGATTTTTTCAAGAATCTCAACCATTTTTTCTGCGGGAAGATCGATTCCGAGGAATTTGTTGGTCCATTCGGGGCAGAATTCAACGGTATAAGGTTCGTCGCCTTCGTTATCGATATCGATATATCCGCCGATAACTTCGCCTGCGCCGAGCATTTCAACAAGCTGGCAGGCGCGGTTGACTGCTTCCATGCACATTCTGGAATCAAGGTTTTTCTCAAAACGACCGGAAGATTCGGTTCTCATTCCGAGTTTTTTTGCGGTGGTTCTTACGGAAGAACCGAGGAAGGAAGCGGATTCGAAAACGACCATGTTGGTGTCGTCCTGGATACCGCTGTATTCGCCGCCCATAACGCCTGCTACGCAGGAGGGTTTTTCGGCGTCGCAGATGCAGAGCATTTCGGGAGAAAGCTTTCTTTCAACGCCGTCAAGGGTGGTGATGCTTTCGCCTTCTTCTGCGTTTCTGACAACAATTTTGTTGCCTGCAAGATATTTATAGTCGAAAGCGTGCATGGGCTGACCGTATTCAAGCATTACGTAGTTTGTGATATCAACAAGGTTGTTGATGGGGCGAACGCCGCTTGCACGAAGTCTTTCTCTCATCCATCTGGGGGAGGGAGCAACTTTGATGTTTTTGATCATTCTTGCAACGTAACGGCGGCAAAGGGTGGGGTTCTTGACTTCAACGGAGAGAAGTTCGTTGATATCGCCGGTTTCGTTTTCAATTTTAACTTCGGGAAGATGAAGCTCTTTGCCGAAAGTTGCGGCGGCTTCTCTTGCAAGACCGAGAACGGAAAGGCAGTCCGGGCGGTTGGAAGTGATTTCAAATTCAACGCAAACGTCGTTAAGACCGAGTGCGGTTCTGATATCGTCGCCGGGTTTGCAGTCTTCCTTGATATCCATAATGCCGTCTTCGATTGCATAGGGGAAATCATGAACGGTTACGCCGAGTTCGGAAACGGAGCACATCATTCCGTTGGAAGGAACGCCACGGAGTTTTCCTTTTTTGATTTTAACGCCGCCTGCAAGGGTGGAGTTATCGAGAGCGGCGGGAACCATCATTCCTTCATAAACGTTCTGTGCGGCGGTTACGATCTGAACGGGTTCTTCGCGGCCGATATCGATCTGGCAGATCTGGAGTTTATCGGCATCGGGGTGTTTTTCAATTTTGATGATTTTACCGACAACAACGTTGGAAATATAGTCGGCTTCTTCATTATAGCATTCGACTTTGGAGCCGGACATTGTCATTGCGTCACAGAACTGTTTCGGAGTGACGCCGGTTTCAACATAGTCCGCAAGCCATCTGAGAGATAAATCCATTGTTTAACCTTCTTTACATTATTTCTGCCTCCCTTGTCAAAGGGAGGTGTCATCGGAGCGCAGCGACGATGACGGAGGGATTCTTTTTGAAATTTCGGGGTATGTAATGAATCCCCTCGCCACTTCGTGGCCCTCTCCCCTTTAACAAGGGGCGCTTTATTTTTCACCGCCGGGGATATATTTTCTTACAACGGCGGGAATATCTTCAACAGGAATGATTTCCGGTTCCGGGTCGGGACCGATTTCTCCGTTTATCGCTTCTTCAATGGTTGCGGAAAGGGTAAGTCCGTCAACGGCAAGTCCCTGATAAACGGTAGGAAGAATAAGATTTGCCTGGAAGCAAAGTTTGAAAAGATAGGTGATGTTGTCAGCCTGGCTTTTTGCTTCGGGATAATCTTCATCTTTAATTGCTTTTGCAAGCTTTGCGGCTCTGTCGCGGAGCTCAACGGAATATTCGCGCTCCTGAAGATCGAAGAAAAGCTTGCGGTAAATGTTAAGAGTTCTTGCCTGGAAACGGAGGGTAAGCTCGGAAAGTTCTTTTCTGCTGGTCATTTCAAAGCTCCTCCTTCAATTAAAACTGGTCGAGGAAACGAAGGTCGTTTTCATAAAGAAGACGAAGGTCGTTGATTGCGAATCTTCTCATAACGATACGCTCAAGACCGATTCCGAATGCAAAACCGCTGTATTCTTCGGGGTCGATGTTGCAGTTGGAAAGAACTTTCGGGTGAACCATTCCGCAGCCGAGAATTTCGATCCAGCCTTCGTTTTTGCACATCGGGCAGCCTTCGCCGTGGCAGTTGAAGCACTGGATATCCATTTCGGCGGAAGGTTCGGTGAAGGGGAAGTGGTGCGGACGGAAACGAACAACGGAATCTTCGCCGTAAAGACGTTTGATGAAGATTTCGAGAGTTCCTTTGAGGTCAGCCATGGTGATGCCTTTGTCGACAACAAGTCCCTCGATCTGGTGGAAAAGGGGAGAATGGGTTGCGTCAACAGCATCGCTGCGGTAAACACGGCCGGGAGCAATAATGCGGATAGGCGGCTGCTGTTTTTCCATAACACGGACCTGAACCGGAGAGGTCTGGGTTCTGAGAAGAACGTTTTCGGTGATATAGAAAGTATCCTGGGTATCTCTTGCGGGGTGGTCTTTCGGAAGGTTAAGTGCTTCAAAGTTGTAATAATCGGTTTCGACTTCGGGACCTTCCGCAATGGAAAAGCCCATTCCGAGGAAGATATCCTCAACTTCGTTAAGAACGATGTTGAGCGGGTGTTCCTTACCGGTGGGGCAAGGGGTTCCCGGAAGGGTTACGTCAATGGTTTCGGAAGCAAGCTTCTTTTCAAGAAGATGTTGGTGAATGTGTTCTGCGGCCTCGTTAAGGTCGTTTTCAATTTCGGCGCGGACCTGGTTTGCAAGCTGGCCGATAACGGGTCTTTCCTCTGCGGAAAGTTTTCCCATCTGTTTGAGAATGGCGGTGAGCTCGCCTTTTTTGCCGAGATAGCGAATGCGAAGTTCCTCAAGTGCTTTGGGATCTTCGCAAAGCTCAAGAGCTTTTTTTGCTTCAAGGCGGATCTGTTCAAGCTGCTCTTTCAAAATTTTTCAACTCCATTTATTTTGATTTTTGTTTATGACGTTTTGCTGGTTTTGCGGATAAAAACGGATATAAAAAAATCTCCGCCCCAAGCCGCAAATTTGGGACGAAGACTCATAAACTGAAAAAGGTTCTCCGCGGTACCACCCGCATTCCCGAAGATTTTCTTCGGGCACTTAAGTTTGCTTTTAACGGAGCAACCCGTTTTTACCTAATCGAAAAATTCTTTCAGCAAAATCGCTCGCGGGTGAACTTCGAGAAAAATTTTATCCGCGGAAAAACTTTCAGCCCAATGGTTTTTCCTCTCTTTTCGGAAAAATAAAACCTACTCTCCCGGTCAATGCGTTATATATATTAACAACAAAAGAGATAATAACATAATTAAAAGCAATTTTCAAGCCCTTTTTCGATTGAAAAATATAAACAAGGTGGTATAATGGATAAAAAGCCATAAGCCTTTCTTACAAAAGAAAGGTGGATTCGCCGCTTGCGGCGAAGGCGGAGGATTTTTTTGTAAAAGAATCCCCTCGCCACTTCGTGGCCCTCTTTGCTCGCCGCAGACGGCAAACCCCTCTGTCTGCTGCGCAGACATCTCCCCTGTAAGGGGAGTCTCCTTTAACAAGGGGCGCAAATAAGGAGGTACTCCATGAAAATTCTTACAGTTGAACAGATGAAAACAGAAGAGCGCCTTTCGGACGAAATGGGCGTAACCTATCAGCGCCTTATGGAAAATGCCGGCTGTGCCGCGGCGGCTTTTATCCGAAAAACTCTTTCAAACGTTGCCGGTCGCAATTTTATGATTTTCTGCGGAAGCGGAAACAACGGCGGCGACGGATTGGTCGTTGCAAGAAAGCTTTTTGAAGAAGGCGCAAATGTAATTGTCGTTCTCTGCGGCGGAATTCCGAGAAGCGACGAAGCAAAATATATGTATAACTGCGTTATCCAGGCGGGAATAACCATGCTGGATTTCGAACTCGACCGCAAAAAAGTCGATGAATTTCTCTGCGGAGCGGATATTATAATCGATGCCCTTTTCGGAACCGGCTTTTCAGGAGAATTCCGGGCACCCTATGATGAAATTGTCGAAATGATAAATTCCGATATCGCGGTAAAAATTTCTCTCGATATCCCGAGCGGAGTTAATGCAGAAACGGGTCTTTGCGCAAAAAATTCCGTAAAAGCGAATTTCACCGTTGCTTTTGAAGCGGCAAAACCCGGACATCTTCTCCTTCCCGGAAAGGAATTCTGCGGAAAGACGGAAGTTGTCGATATCGGAATTCCTCACGAAGTTCGGGCGCAGGTTGCGCAGAATTGTTTCCTCACAAGCGAAGAAATGGTTTTTTCTTCAATTCGGAAAAGACCCCGCTTTTCCAACAAAGGCACTTTCGGAAAGCTCCTTTGCATAACCGGTTCCGCGAATTTTCCCGGTGCGGCGGTTCTTTCGGCTCTTGGAGCAATGAAATCCGGAGCGGGAATAACCACCGTTGCGACGACGGAAAAAGTGATTTCAATGATTGCGGGAAGGATTCCCGAGGCAACTTTTCTTCCTCTTCCGGAAAATCCTGACGGAACGATTTCCGCCGAAGCAAAAGAAAAAATCCTTCCGTTCCTCGAAAACGTCGATGCGGTTCTGATTGGCTGCGGTCTCGGAAGAGGAAAGGATATCGGCGAAATCGTTGAATTCGTTCTCGAAAACGCAAACTGCACCGTTGTTATCGATGCGGACGGGCTCAACTGCATTTCCGGAAATCCGGAAGTTATTAAAAAAGCAAAACAGATTCCGATAATAACTCCCCATATGGGAGAAATGGCTCGCCTTTGCGGAGTTTCGATTCCGGAAACGGTTGAAAAACGAATTGAAATCGCTTCAAAAACCGCAAAAGAATTTGATGCAATTGTTGTGCTTAAGGATTCAACAACCGTTATTGCGGAACCCGGCGGCGATGTTTATTTCAATTCCACCGGAAACCCCGGACTTTCAAAAGGCGGAAGCGGCGATTGCCTTGCGGGAATGATAGCTTCCTTTGCCGCCCAGTGTTATATCGAAACTTCCTGCGCGGTCTGCGGAGTTTATCTCCATGGTCTTGCGGCGGATAATGCCGCAAAGGAACTTTCCGAATATGGAATGCTCCCGAGCGATATTCCCGATTATCTTTGCAAAATTTTTGCGGAAAAAGGACTTTGATGAATAAAAACCTCCCGAAGCGGATATAAATTATTCCGGAAAGGGAGGTTTTTTATATGAGAAAAATTATTCTGTCGTTTGTGTTTCTGTTTTTGTTTTCCGGGTGCTCAAATTCGGTTTCCGTAACTCCGCAGGAGGTTGCAAAAAGATATGAACAGGATTTTTCTTCCTCGGTTCTTGCGGTTTTCGGAGATAACCGGGCGGAAATGGAAGCTTTGAAAAACGGCATGAGCATCAGTATTTTTGCAAATTCTCCGGCGGAACTTTCCGGAATGGGAATTGAAATTTCTGATGAGCACGCAAAGATAACCTATAACGGAATGGAAGAGGAAATCAAAAAAGATTCTCTTCCGGAAGGAACGCCTTTTTTGCTTCTGGAAGAACTTTTTGAAGAACTTTCGGATCCGGAAGAATTTACTTTGAGCACGGAAAATGAAAAACTTATCGCAAATTTCGAAGATTTTTCCGCGGTTCTTTCACCGGAAGATTTTTCGCTCATCAGCGCAAAATTTCCGCTTTTTGAAACGGAGTTCACGTTTTCCGATTTTGTATTCAAACCCGCCGAATAAAATTTTTTTGAAAATTTTTCAAAAAAACGCTTGCAATTTTTGAAATGATATGATATTATAACCCTTGCTCAGCTATGGACGGTTAGCTCAGCTGGTAGAGCTTCCGCTTGACGTGCGGAAGGTCACAGGTTCGAGTCCTGTACCGTCCACCATAAAAACAAAAGGCACGCATTTGCGTGCCTTTTGTTTTTATATTGAAATCGCAGGGACGAGAACGACGTTCGATAAGTGACGACCCGCAAAAACAAGTCTTCGGCGAAGTTTGAGCGGCTGACGGAACTTATGTAGGGAGCGAAGCGAGTCGCTGTCCTGTACCGTCCACCATTAAAAAACCGAAAAGCAAATTTGCTTTCCGTTTTTTTTCTATTTACAAAAAACTTTCTTCGTGAGATAATTATTTTGTAATAAAAATGAACGGAGGATGTTTATGAAAAAGAGTGTTTTGTTCGGTTTAACCGCCGGTCTGGCTGCTGCTTCCGCCGCCGCAGTTTTTGTTGGAAAAATTTCGAAAGAAATCAAAAACGACCTTGTTGAAGAAGAATTTGATTCTCCGTTCGGCAACAACTGGATAAAAATTTCTATGGGTTCTTCCGAAAGCGCAAAAGGGCTTATGTATATCAAAGTTCAGGCGGAATGTGATTCCAACGAGGATATTTGCAAGCTCGTTCTTTTTGCGGAAAAGGATGCAACCGTTTCAATGGTTTGGGAAGACAACGAGCATTTTTTACTTCTTGTGGGAAACGGAAAACGCAAACAATGTTGTGACGTTGCCTTTGATATAAAAAACATCACAATGAAATATTACCCGGTAAAAATATGATAAAAAAACGGCGGAAAAATTCCGCCGTTTTTCTTTTTTTTAATCGCAGACATAAAGCCCGAAAAGAGCAAGGGTTCCGTTTCCGTCATATTCCATTCCGGCGCTTTCCGCAAGTTTTCTTGCGTGGATGCAGAAAGCGGAAATGCAGGAAAATTTCATATCCGGAAAATTGCAGGGTTTGCCTTCGGTTATGGCGCAGGGGTTACAAAGGCTGCAGCCGCTGGAACCTATCATGAATCCGGGGTGGCCTTCCTCCCGGAGTTTTTTCATAAGGCGAAGACCGGCGGCGTTGTGCTGTCCCTTCGCTTTTTTGATTGCTTCGCCGTCTTTATAATCGGAAATGGGCCAGATGCTTTGGAGAACGATAGCGTGTTTGTGGGAAAGAACGCGGTTTTTCATTTCTTCGGGAGTTCCGCAATCCGGCGGACAGGAATAGTTAACGGCAAATTTTCCGCAAAGATTTTCCGCGCAATAGGGGCGGAAAGCTTCGTCAAAAACGATATCTGCGGTATCGACCACAGCGGCATGGGAAAAACCTTCCTCTTTTGCAAGGGAAACAAGCATTTCGTCGGTCATATCAAAAAATCTCCTTTTATATGAAATCCGATTTGATTTTACAGCAAAAAAATCTTTTTGTCCAGCGCGATTTTTGCTGTTAAATTCACAAAAAATTAATTGCCTTAAATATATATGTATGGTATAATAAAATGTCAAAATGGGTAACTATGTAAAGAAGGTGAAACCGCTTGCGGATAATCGGAATCGACCCGGGCTATGCAATAGTCGGAGTGGGCGTTGTGGATTACGTAAAAAACAAGTTCTATCCGGTAAAATTCGGTGCGGTGGATACCCCCGCCGGAACGCCTTTTGAAGAAAGGCTCCGGATAATTTACGATACCGTAAAAGAGGTTATTGAAGAAACAAAGCCCGAATGTATGAGCATTGAAAGACTTTATTTCAACAGCAACCAGAAAACCGCCATCGACGTTGCGGAAGCAAGGGGAGTTATCCTTCTTGCCGCGATCCAGGCGGGAATCCCGATTTTTGAATATACCCCGCTCCAGATAAAACAGTCATTGGTCGGTTACGGAAGAGCGGAAAAACACCAGGTACAGATAATGGTCCGCGATACTTTAAGGCTCGAAGCTGTTCCGAAACCGGACGATACTGCCGATGCTCTTGCGGCGGCGATTTGCCACGGTTACAGCAACGGTTCGCGGCTTTCAAAAGCGATTAAAGAGATATAACAATACGATTTACCGTAGGGGCGGATATCATCCGCCCGAAAAAATATTTTTGAGGTAAAAGATATGATATACAGCCTTAACGGAAAACTTTTACATATTGAGGAAGGATTTTTTGTTGTGGAATGCGCCGGCGTCGGCTATCTTTGCAAAGCTTCCGCAACAACTCTTTCCTGCCTTCCGCCGAAAGAAAGCGAAGTTTTTGTCTATACGACAATGACATATAACCAGGAAACCGGCACAGATCTTTATGGATTTTATGACAGAGCTGAGCAGGATTGTTTCAGAATGCTCACTTCAATTTCCGGAATCGGCCCGAAAGCCGCTCTTGCGGTTCTTTCGGAATTCACTCCGGATTCCTTTGCCCTTGCGGTTGCTTCCGGCGATGCAAAAGCCATTACCAGAGCAAAGGGAATCGGCCCGAAAGCCGCCCAGAGAATTATTCTCGAGCTTCGTGATAAAATTTCGAACGATTCCGTTTCCAAAGGTTTTTCTTCCGCTCCTGCGGTTTCTGTCGGAAGAATCGGCGGAAACGCCGGCGAAGCAATTGCCGCAATGGTAAGCCTTGGTTACACAAATTCAGAAGCCGCCGCGGTTATCGGAAAACTTGACCAGAGCCTTCCCGTTGATGAAATGATAAAAGCGGCTCTCAAAGCCATTGCAATGAAAAGATAAGGAGCGATTTTTAAATGCTTTCCAACCAGATGGATTTTGAAAACAGAATAGTCGCTCCGGAATATGAGGAAACGGACAGGGAAAACGAACTTTCTCTTCGTCCCCGAACTCTTGATGAATATATCGGACAGACCAAAGCGAAGGAAAACATGGCGGTTTATATCGAAGCGGCAAAACGCCGCGGCGAAGCATTGGACCACGTTCTTCTCTATGGTCCTCCCGGGCTCGGAAAAACCACCCTTTCGGAAATTATCGCGAACGAAATGGGAGTTGGTTTCCGAATAACAAGCGGTCCGGCAATCGAAAGACCCGGTGACCTTGCGGCTCTTTTAACAAACCTTAACGAAAACGATATACTTTTCATCGATGAAATTCATAGAATGAACAGAAGCGTTGAGGAAGTTCTTTATCCGGCAATGGAGGACTATGCCCTTGATATAATCGTCGGAAAAGGTCCTTCTGCAAGAAGCATCCGCGTTGATCTTCCGCATTTCACCCTTGTTGGCGCAACAACAAGGGCGGGACAGCTTTCCGCACCGCTTCGTGACCGTTTCGGCGTTGTTGAAAGGCTGGAACTTTATTCCCCTGCGGAACTTTGCAGAATTGTTGAGCGAAGCGCCGGAATACTCAACATTGAAATTGAGCACGAAGGCGCAATGGAACTTGCAAGAAGAAGCCGAGGAACTCCGCGAATTGCGAACAGATTCTTAAAAAGGATCCGCGATTTCGCCCAGGTTATCGGAAACGGAATCGTAACAAAGGAAATTGCGGCGGAAGCCCTTTCAAGGCTTGAAGTCGATGAACTCGGCCTTGATGCAATCGACCGCAGAATTCTTATGATGATGATAAAAAACTATAACGGAGGTCCCGTCGGGCTCGAAACTCTTGCGGCCGCAACCGGCGAAGAATCCGTTACTATCGAAGACGTTTATGAACCCTATCTTATGCAGATAGGTTTCCTTACCAGAACGCCCAGAGGACGCTGTGCAACGGCTTTGGCTTATGAACATCTCGGAATGACGATGCCGGAACAGCCCTGCGGCGAATGTGAACAAATGAGAATTGGAGAGTGATTCAATGGGAAGAATTTTTGGAACAGACGGTGTTCGCGGAATTGCAAACGAAAAACTTGATGTGGAACTTGCACTTGCAATTTCCCGCGCCGCGGGAATTATCATAAAAAACGAAACGGAAGGAAAACCGAAAGTAATTGTCGGAAGGGACACCCGCCTTTCCGGAACAATGCTGGAAGCTGCCGTTGCCGCAGGACTTTCTTCCGTTGGCTGCGATGTTGAACTTCTGGGCGTTGTTCCGACTCCGGCAGTAGCGTACCTTGTTACAAAACTCGGAGCTTCCGGCGGCGTTATGATAACCGCAAGCCACAACCCTTTTCAGTATAACGGAATAAAATATTTCGGTTCCACCGGTTTTAAGCTTACCGATGAACAGGAAAACCGAATTGAGGGAATTGTTCTTGACGGAAGCGAACCTATTGAATTCGCTCCCACCGAAGAAATCGGAAAAATTTCTCACAACACCGAAGCGGCTGAACTTTATGTTGAACATATCGCTTCAACCGTCGGAGATCTTTCCGGAATTAAGATTGCGGTAGATTGCGCCAACGGAGCTTCCTATTCCACTGCAAAAAGAATTTTTGCAAAGGTGAATGCAAACGCAACCTTCCTCAATTGCGAACCCGACGGAATAAACGTAAACCGCGACTGCGGTTCTCTCCATATTTCCGCTCTTGGTAAATATGTAAAAGAAAACGGCTTTGACATAGGTGTTGCTTTCGATGGTGACGCTGACCGCTGCCTTGGGGTTGATGAAAACGGTGAGCTTATCGACGGCGATATGTTCATGGCAATTCTTGCAAAAAGATTTGCAGGCGAGGGAAGACTTAACAAAAACATTTTTATTCCCACCATTATGAGCAATATGGGACTTTTTAAGTTTGCGGAAAAGCATAATATGAATTGCTATCCCACAAAAGTCGGCGACAGATATGTTCTTGAATCCCTTCTGAAACTCGGAGCTTCCCTTGGCGGAGAACAAAGCGGACATATCATAATTCCGGAATTTATGACCACCGGTGACGGTGAACTTTCCGCACTTATGATAATCGAAACCATGAAGCTTGAAGGAAAAAAAGCTTCCGAACTTAAAAAAATAATGACCGTATATCCTCAGGTCATGGTGAATATTGAAGCTACCCCGGAAATGAAAGCCAAACTTGATGATCCGGAAGTAAAAAGCTATCTGGATATCGAAAGCGCACGTCTTGAAGGCGACGGAAGAATTCTTGTTCGTCCTTCCGGAACGGAACCGCTTATCCGAATTATGATCGAAGGCAAGGACGAACAAACAATCAACGACCTTGTTTATGAATGTGCCGAAACACTTAAGAACCTTTTAAGCTGAGGATTTGAAATGAGATATACAAAAGATTGGAAAGATTATGAACTTTTGGATTGTTCCGAAGGCGAAAGACTTGAACGCTGGGGAAAAGTTATTCTTATAAGACCCGACCCGCAGATAATCTGGAACACCCCCAAGGAGCACCCAATGTGGAAACACGCGGACGCAAGATATGTCCGTTCCTCCCAGGGCGGCGGACATTGGGAATATCGCCGGGAACTTCCGGAGTTCTGGAAGATAAATTATAAAGACCTTACTTTCAAAATCAGCCCCACCGGCTTTAAACATACCGGACTTTTTCCGGAACAGGCCGTTAACTGGGATATGATGATCGAAAAAATAAAAGCGGCAAAAGCAGAGGGCAAAGAAGTTCGTGTTCTCAACCTCTTTGCATATACCGGCGGCGCAACCGTTGCGGCGGCTTCCGCAGGTGCTTCCGTCTGCCACGTTGATGCGGCAAAAGGAATGGTACATTGGGCAAGGGAAAACGCCGAACTTTCCTCGCTTAACGAAAAACCTGTCCGCTGGATAGTTGATGACTGCAAAAAATTTGTTGAAAGAGAAATCCGCCGCGGAAGCAAATATGATGCGGTTATCCTCGATCCTCCTTCCTACGGAAGAGGTCCCGGCGGTGAAGTCTGGAAACTTGAAGAACATGTTTACGAACTCGTAAGCCTTGTTGCGGAAGTTCTTACGGAAGAACCGCTTTTCGTTCTTCTCAACAGCTATACCACCGGTCTTTCCGCTTCAACAATGTCCTATGTTCTCGGCTCCGCAATGAAAAAATTCGGCGGAAAAGTTTCCGCGGAAGAAATCGGGCTTCCGGTAACCCAAAGCGGAATGGCTCTTCCCTGCGGTTCTTCCGCAATCTGGACGAAAGAATAAAAAAGGCTTCTCCTTGAGGAGAAGCTGTCAGCGCAGCTGACTGATGAGGTGCTTGTCCGCAAATTTATACCGCAATAATACCTCATTCGTCGCCTTCGGCGCCACCTTCCCCTCAAGGGGAAGGCTAAAAAGGAAGTGATTTGTATGCTTGACCCGAAACCCTATCTTGAAAAAGATTTTGCATATCATGCGGATATGCTCGATGCGCTTCTTGATGAAAAAACAAAGGTGCTTTATTCCGAAGAGGACGGAGTCATGCTTCGCATCGGCGGAAAAGGTCCTTTTGCAATTTCCGCAAAAACCGCCGAAGCAATGACAAAAATGGCTTCGCTTATCGAAAAGGAACGCTATATGGCGGTTATCCGCCCGCTTAAATTTCTTCCGGAATTTTTTGCGGTAAAAGGGAACGCCGAAACAATGCCCTGTTACCAGGCGGCATATCCCGGTAAGGAACCGGTTCCGGAATATGAAGTTCCGGGAATTGAAATTAGACCGCTTACAATGGAAAATCTTTCTTTTGTATGCGAAAATTATGATGACGACGAAGAATATATGAAAAGCCGGATCGAATACGGAATGCTCGGCGCTTTTGACGAAAAAGGAAACTGCGCCGGATTCGTCGGTTTCCATGGCGAAGGTTCAATGGGTCTTTTAACGGTTCTTCCGGAATACCGCCGAAAAGGTATAGGAATTGCCATTGAAGCAAAAAACCTTAACCGCCGCCTTTCCGAAGGAAGAATCCCTTTCGGACATGTTGTTGTCGGAAACGAAAAATCAATGGGACTCCAGCGAAAGATCGGAATGGAATTTTCCGATAATATCGTAACATGGGTCTTTAAATAAAATAAAAAAAGTTTCAAAAAAACTTATGAGGATAAAAAGGATCAAAAATGTCTAAAAAAAGTTTTATCGAAGCAAACAGAATAAGCTTCAGCTATCCGAGCTATGAAGGAGAAATTCCCTCTCTTGTTCTCGATGGGGTGGATGTTTCCATCGAAGAGGGCGAATTTGTTGCGGTTCTCGGTCATAACGGAAGCGGAAAATCAACCCTTGCGAAACATTTCAACGCAATTCTTGTTCCGACGGAGGGAAGCGTTTCCGTAAGCGGAATTTCAACCGCGGAAGAAACAAAGCTTTTCGAAATCCGCCAGGAAGTGGGAATGGTTTTCCAGAACCCGGATAACCAGATAGTTGCGACCATAATCGAAGAAGACGTTGCTTTTGCGCTGGAAAATCTCGGAGTTCCGCCGAAAGAGATTCGCGAAAGGGTTGACGATGCCCTCAAAAAAGTTGATATGTATGACTATCGCCTTCATGCACCGAACCAGCTTTCCGGCGGACAGAAGCAGAGAATCGCAATTGCCGGAATCATCGCAATGCGTCCGAAATGCGTTGTTCTTGATGAACCCACCGCAATGCTCGATCCGAAAGGCCGCAGAGAGGTTATGGAAACCATTAAACAGCTCAACAAGGAACTTGGAATCACCGTTGTTATAATCACCCATTATATGGACGAAGCGGCAATGTGCGACCGGGTTGTTGTGGTCGATGACGGAAAGATTATTATGGATTCGACCCCGAGAGAAGTTTTCGGAAGCGTTGAAAAAATAAAGGAACGCGGTCTTGATGTTCCCCAGGTCACAGAACTTTGCCACGAACTCAGTAAGGAAGGATTTGATGTTCCATGCTGCGTGCTCACGGAAGAGGAATGTGTTGAAGCTCTTGAAAAACTCCTGAAAGGCGGTGCTCAGAATGGCTGATGCAATCATCAGAACCGAAAATTTAAGCTACGTCTATTCGGAAGGAACTCCTTATGAGCACCGTGCAATAGATAACGTAAACATAGAAATTGAAAAAGGTTCTTTCGTCGGGCTTATCGGCCACACCGGTTCCGGAAAATCCACCCTGATCCAGCATCTCAACGGACTTATAAAGCCGACTTCCGGAAAAGTTTTTGTGGATGGTGAAGATATTTGGGAAAAACCGAAGGAAATCAGAAAATTCCGCTTCAAAGTCGGTCTTGTTTTCCAGTATCCGGAGCACCAGCTTTTTGAGGAAACCGTCCGCAAGGATATCGCTTTCGGACCGAAAAACATGGGACTTTCCGATGCGGAAGTTGAAGAAAGGGTCCTTGAAGCCGCAAAACATACCGGTTTGACCGCGGATTACCTTGAAAAATCGCCCTTTGAACTTTCCGGCGGCGAAAAAAGAAGAGTTGCAATCGCGGGCGTGCTCGCAATGAAACCCGAGGTGCTCATTCTTGACGAACCCACCGCAGGTCTTGACCCGAAAGGCAGAGAATTTATTCTTTCGGAAATCAAGGCTTACCACGAAAGCACCGGAGCAACAGTTATTCTTGTTTCCCACAGCATGGAGGACGTTGCCCGTTTTGCAAGCCACGTGCTCATAATGAACCATTCCAAAGTTGCAATGTACGGAAAGACCCGAGAAATCTTCAAAAGGGTCGATGAACTTTGTGAAATCGGGCTCGAAGTTCCCCAGATAAGCCGCGTTTTTGCAAAACTCCGCGAAAAGGGATACAATGTTCCCGAAAGCGTGCTCACCGTTTCCGAAGCAAAAGAAGCAGTGCTCAATCTCCTTAAAAAAGGAGGCGAAGCAGATGCTTAAAGATATAACTTTCGGTCAGTATTTTCCGGGAGATTCCATAATCCACCGCCTTGACCCGAGAATGAAGCTCATTCTTATCGTTGCATATATCGTTCTGCTTTTTGTTGCGGACGGTTTGTTTTCTCTTCTTATCGGTGCGGGAATGGGAGTTATCTTCTATGCGCTCTCAAAACTTCCCTGGAAGCTTGTAATAAAATGCATAAAGCCCATTATGCCCATTATAATCTTTACCGCCGTGCTCAACGTTTTCTTCGTTGAAGGCGAACCGCTTTTTGAATGGAAATTTATTTCGATTTCCGAAAAAGGCGTGCTCACTGCGATGCTCATGTGTATCCGCATAATCTGCCTTATTGCCGGAAGCAGCCTTCTGACCTATACCACAACCCCCATTGCGCTTACCGATGGTCTTGAAAGACTTATGAAACCGCTTCAGAAGATAAAAGTTCCGGTTCATGAGCTTTCGATGATGATGACCATTGCTCTGCGTTTTATCCCGACCCTTATTGATGAAACCCAGAAGATAATGGCGGCACAGAAAGCAAGAGGCGCAGATATGGAAAGCGGAAACGTTATCGAAAAAGCGAAGGCGCTTATCCCGATCCTTATCCCGCTTTTTGTTTCCGCATTCAGAAGAGCGGACGAGCTTGCACTTGCAATGGAATGCCGCTGCTATCACGGCGGCGAAGGCAGAACAAGGATGAAGCAGCTTAAACTTTCCGGAAAAGATTTCGGCGCGGCTCTTTTTGTTACCCTCGGTTTTGCCGCAATTATCCTTATGAATATGTTCGGTCCGGAGGTGTTCAGACTTTGAGGAATCTTCTGCTGACCATTTCTTATAAGGGCACTAATTACCATGGATTCCAGGTCCAGAAAAACGCCGTTACCGTTGCGGAAACTCTCCAGGACGCAATGCAGGTTCTTTTCAAAGGCGAAAGACCGGATATAAAAGGCTGTTCAAGAACCGATGCCGGCGTCCACGCCAATATGTTCTGCGTAAGTTTTAAAACCGAAAGCGATTTCGACTGTGACCATATCCGAAGAAGCCTTGACGCGCTTCTTCCGGATGATATTGCCGCGGTGGACTGTGAAGAAGTTTCCGAAAACTTCCACGCAAGATATTCCTGCAAGGGAAAACGCTATGTTTATAAAATCTGGAACGCGCCCTATATGAGCCCTTTTTGGCAGGGACTTGCGCTCCATTATCCGAAACCCATTGACGAAAACTTTCTCGATGCGGTCTGCACCGATTTTATTGGAACCTATGATTTTTCCGCTTTCTGCGGTTCAAACGGCGACCAGGAGGATTTCACCAGAACGATTTTCGATTGCCAGGTTGAAAGGGAAGGGGAACTTGTTACCTTTTCCGTAACCGGCGACGGTTTTCTTTATAACATGGTCCGTATAATGGTCGGAACCCTTCTTGAAGTTAATGAAGGGAAAATCGAACCGGACGAAATTCTCGATATAATCGAATCCAAAGACCGCACCAGAGCGGGAAGAACAGCAAAAGCCGAGGGACTTTATCTCGATTACGTACTTTATGATGAGGAAGATGACTGACAGCATGGAATTTATTACAACCGAATTTCCGAAAAACGATACCGTTGTTGCTCTCGGAGTTTTTGACGGAGTCCACAAAGGCCACCGGGAAGTTCTGCGCAGAGCGGTTATTTCCGAAGGACTTGAACCCTGGGTTTTCACCTTTTCCGAAAAAAGCCTTCCCACCGGAAAAGCCGGCGCAAAGCGCCTTGAACCGCCGGAAATAAAATTCAGCATTATGAAAGCCTGCGGAATCCGCCATGTTTTTGCGCCGGATTTCGGCGAAGTTAAAGGACTTTCCGGCGAAGAATTTGTCCGTGATATCCTTTTGGGAAAACTCCGCTGCAAAAAAGTTGTTTGCGGAACGGATTACCGCTTTGGATTCAAGGCTTCCTGCGGAACAAAGGAAATGGCGGAATTCTGCGAAAAATTCGGAATGGAATATTGTTTCATCGAAAAAATTTATGATAAAGGCGAGGCAATAAGCTCCACAAGAATCCGCGCCGCAGCCGAAAACGGAAATATGGCGGAAGTGGAACTTCTTGCGGGATATCCTTTCTGCGTTGAAACGGAAATTGTTTCCGGAAACAAGCTCGGAAGAGAATTCGGTCTTCCGACCATTAACCAGCCCATTGCCGAAAACTACATAATCCCGAAGTACGGCGTTTATGTTTCCGCCGCCTATATTGACGGAAAATTCTATCCGGCGGTAACTAATGTCGGCGTTAAACCCACCGTTTCCGACGCAAACATTCCCGCGGCGGAAACCCATATAATCGGCTGGAACGGCGAACTTTACGGAAAAAAGGTTCCGGTTTTCCTCATTGATTTTGTCCGTGAGGAAATGGTTTTTAAAAACCGCGAGGAACTTTTTGCAAGGATTGCTATCGACAGAAGCAATGCCGAAAGGCTTGCGCTCCGCTGGATACGTACAAAAGGCGAAGAAACAATAAAAGTTTTGGGACTTTAATAAAAAATTGCAACAAAAAGTCTTCTTTTTGACACTATTATGATGTAGAATAGTGTTATAAAAGGGGGCTTTTTCTGTGTTCAAAAAAATTTTTTTGATTTTATTTGCTTTGTTGATGCTTTGTGCCTGCAATGTTGAGGAACCTGCGGAACCTGTTGTTCCAACTGTTCCGGAAGAGCCGGAAACAAGCGGCGAAATAATCAAAATTCCGGAAGCAAAAAACGAAGAAGTTACGGAAGAAGGCAAACCGGAAATTATAACGGAAACTTTTAACGATATTCCGGAAGCTGAAAGAATACATGCTCCCGGGCTTACGGAAAAAGATGAACCAAAGCCGGAAGATATAAAAGGTATTGGAATTGCGGAGATGAAACAGCTTTCCGAAAAACAAAAAGAGTTAATCATTTCCCTTTTGCAAAAAGAAAACTGGAAAGAACGGAACGCATATGAAGGAAGCGGAAAAGAGGCTTTGGTTTCGCTTCTTGCGGAAAACGGCGGTCTGATACTCATAATATGTGACGATGACGAAACCGTTATTGTGGAAAAATGGGGCGAAAACGAAGAATTCAGAAAATATTACGACGCCCCGAAAGAGGTTTTTGAAGACCTTTTTACCTTTAATGAAAAACTTTTAAAATCAATGGAAATAATGGATACTTATCCGGAAACTCCGGAGGAATATTCGGAATATTTTGATAAATATATCGCTTATATGACACTTCCTTTGCGGTATGATTTTGATGAAGAAAATTATATTGACGATGTGAACGCTTATCATCTTTTAAGTTCCGCATATTTTAAATATACCGGAAATGATATTTACGATGACCCTGAAAGCGACGACCTTTTATATCCTGAAGAATTTGTGCTTGATTATATTCAGAAATATTTTCTTTGGAATATAGAGGATATCCGAAGAAACGTAAGAGAAGGTGAGTTTGATGAAGAAACCGGGCTCTATTATTTTCCCGGCGGTTATGGTGGCGGATATTTTCCTCCGGTTATATCGGAAGTCCGCCAAAACGGAAATATTCTGGAAATCGACCTTGAACAATATGGCGCAAAAGACCCGGCTACCGAGGAATTTTTTTATCTGATGCATTTTGAAACAATAACCATAAGGCTTGATGATGACGGAACCTGGAAATATCTTTCAAAGAAAACACTTTATACGGGTTATGATTGATTTGTTTTAAAATAATATAACAAATATTTATAAAAAACCTTTAAAAAAGGCTTTACAAAAGCAATTTTGTCTGATATAATTTTAAGGCTGACTTCGTCAGCCACTTAACTTTTTCCCGGAAAAGGGTTTGTCCGCTGAACGCGATAAAAACGTCCGGTAGCGGTTGCCTCAAAAGCAAATTCGCCCTTTCCTGCGAAAAAGCCAAATAATAAAAAATTTTTTTGAGGTGAATCACTATGATGAGACAGGAAGAAAAAACCGAAGTAATCGTTGCTAACAGACTTCACGAAACCGACACCGGTTCTCCCGAAGTTCAGATCGCTGTTCTTACCAAAAGAATTGCTGACCTTACCGAGCATCTTAAAGAGCACAAAAAAGATAACCATTCCCGCCGCGGCCTTTTCAAAATGGTTGGTAAAAGAAGAAACCTTCTTAACTACCTTATGAAAACCGATATCGAACGTTATCGTGCAATCGTTGCAAAACTCGGTATCAGACACTAATTATGTCTTTTTTAAAGTCAGGGGAAAATTTTCTTTTCCCCTGACTTTATTGAGTTTATAAACCAATAATAAAATTGTGCGGCAAAAACGGCAGGCACGGAAATAAGCAGTTAATCGAGGAACCGAGAAAGTTTTTTGGTTTTTGGATTTATTGTTTATTCCCGCTTCCGCTTTTGTTTTTGCCGCGCGCAAAAATTTAAAACGGAGGTATTTTTTTATGTTCGAAAATTACAGAGTTTTTGAAACCGAATATTGCGGCAGAAAAATCAGCTTTGAAACCGGCAAAATGTGCTGCCTTGCAAACGCTTCTATCCTTGTAAGATACGGCGAAACCGCTGTTCTCTGCAACGTTACCGCAAGCAAGACCCCCCGCGAAGGAATTGACTATTTTCCTCTTTCCGTAGATTTTGACGAAAAACTTTATTCCGTCGGCAAAATTCCCGGTTCTTTCCCCAGAAGAGAAGGCCGCCCCACCGACAGAGCAATTCTCGACAGCCGAGTAATCGACCGTCCGATGCGTCCTCTTTTCCCGAAAGATATGAGAAACGACTGCGCAGTAGTAATGTCCGCAATGTCCGTTGACCCCGATTATTCCTACTGCATGTGCGGAATGATCGGTGCTTCCATGGCTGTTGCAATTTCCGACGTTCCGTGGAACGGACCTATCGCAGGCTGCGAAGTCGGCCTTGTTGACGGCGAAATCATCCTCAACCCCACCGCGGAACAGGATGCAAAATCCGACCTTCACCTTATCGTTTCTTCCACCGACAAAAAAGTTGTTATGATCGAAGCAGGCGCAAACGAAGTTGATAACGCCACCATGCTCAAAGCAATCATGACCGCTCACGAAGAAAACGTTAAAATGGTAAACTTCATCAACAGCGTTGTTGCAGAAATCGGCAAACCGAAATTTGAATATCAGGTAATCGATGTTCCCGCAGAAATGTTCGAAGAAATCAAAGAATTCGCAATCGAAGATATCAGAAAAGCTCTTGATACCGACGACAAAAACGTTCGCGATGCAGCTCTCCAGCCCATCATCGCCGCTGTTCATGAAAAATTCGATGAAATTTATCCCGACGATATCCTCAAAATCGACGAAGCTATCTACAAACTTCAGAAATATGTTGTAAGACGCTGGCTCATCGATGACGGAAAACGTGTTGACGGTCGTGGTCTTGATGAAATCAGACCTCTCGCAGCAGAAGTAGGCCTTCTTCCCAGAACCCACGGCAGCGGTATGTTCACCCGCGGACAGACCCAGGTTCTCACCATTGCAACCCTCGGCCTTGTTTCCGAATCCCAGGAACTCGACGGCATTGACGGCGTAGCAACCAAACGCTATATGCACCAGTACAACATGCCTTCCTATTCCGTCGGCGAAACCAGACCTTCCAGAGGCCCCGGCAGACGTGAAATCGGTCACGGCGCACTTGCCGAAAGAGCTCTTGAACCCGTTATTCCGCCCGTTGAAGAATTCCCCTATGCAATCAGAACCGTTTCCGAAGTTCTTTCCTCCAACGGTTCCACCAGCCAGGGCGCAATCTGCGGTTCCACCCTTGCTCTTATGGACGCAGGTGTTCCGATCAAAAAACCCGTTGCGGGTATCTCCTGCGGACTTATCACCGAAGGCGAACGCTGGATGACCATGGTCGATATCCAGGGCCTTGAAGACTTCTTCGGCGATATGGACTTCAAAGTTGCAGGTACCAAAGACGGTATCACCGCGATCCAGATGGACCTCAAATGCGACGGTCTTACCCCCGAAATCATTGCCGAGGCTCTTGACAAAACCGAAAAAGCAAGATTCTATATTCTTGACGATATCATGGCTCCCGCAATTGCAGAACCCAGAGCAGAACTTTCCAAATATGCTCCCAAAATGCTCACCATTAAAATCGATACCGACAAGATCCGTGACGTTATCGGTTCCGGCGGCAAAACCATTCAGAAAATCTGCGCAGAATGCGATGTTAAAATCGATATCGAAGAAGACGGCAGCGTATTTGTTTCCGGTATGGATATTGATAACGCAAGAAGAGCAATCCAGATTATTCAGACCATCACCATGGATCCTGAAGTCGGCGCAATCTATAAAGGTAAAGTAACCCGCCTTATGCAGTTCGGCGCTTTTGTTGAAATTGCTCCCGGAAAAGAAGGCCTTTGCCACATTTCCAAACTCGACAAAAACCGCGTTGAAAAAGTCGAAGACGTTGTTAAACCCGGCGACGAAGTAATCGTAAAAGTTGTCGAAATCGACCAGCAGGGCAGAATCAACCTTTCCAGAAAAGACGCTCTCGCAGATATTGAAGCAAGACAGAAAAGAAACGGCTGATAAATAAGCATTAAAAAAGGCACCCGACAGGGTGCCTTTTTTGTTCTGATGTTTTATCTTGTTCCGTGAAGATTGAGGAATTCATCATCTCTCGGGCGGGAAACGATTTGGCTCCAGCAGGGGAAAAAGCCTGCGTTGGAACCGGTGTTGGGAGAAATTTTGCAGAAAGGACCGCCGAAATAGGGGATTTTTCCTCTTTCGAGAACAGCATCCTTGATAAGGCCGAGAACGTTTTCCGCCGCAAAGCCAAAGCGTTCCTCTTCCGCAACGGCAAGATTTATCTGCCAAAGGTTTTCGCTTTCGGAATAAGCTACGGCAACGGCGACGGTTTTTCCGTTTTTCTTTGCTCTGAGAATAATAGCGATGGGACCGTGGCTTTCAAGGTCAAAAACTTCCGCCGCAAGAGGTTCGCTTTTGAATTTTTCAAAACCGGAATCGATTATTTCAATATCATATTTAGGTTCGGTTTTGGGGAGAGTAACGTCCGGAACGGAATAGCCGTAGATATTATCAACGTTGTGTCCGTGAAGATAAAGAATTTCGCTGAGGAGAATGAGAGAATTGGGTTCAAAAATCCAGTTGGGGTCTTTTCCGTCAAAGTTTCTCTGAAAATCCGGAATCATCTTCGGAAGAACGGAGAAAATTGCGCTGCCGCCGAAACAAACGGCTTTCATGGCCTTGTTTCCGGCTTCCCTGAGTTCCGTGATCACAATTTTGTAGGAATCAAAATCTTTTTCGGAACAGTTGAAATCAGCGGCAAGCTGTTTTCTTATTATTTCATTTACTTCAAAGTTATCCATTCTGGAAAGCCCCTTTCCTTAAATATGTTTTAGTCAGAATTAAAGATTATTGAAAAATTCTTCGATTTCAAAAGCTTTTCCTGCGCAGCTGCCCTGAACAAGTTCCGGCTTTCCGCCGCCTCTTCCGGAAAATTTTGTGTTCAGCTCTTTTGCAAGCGGGTTACAGTTTTCGGTTTTTGAAGAAACGGCATATTTATAGTTTCCGTCTTCGCCGCAAAAAACCGCCGCAATTTTAAAATTTTCGCCGAGAGTAAGGCAATATCTGCGAAGTTCATCGGGAGTCATTCCTTTTTCAAAAACACAGATTTTTTCGCCGGTTCCGAGTTTTTTCGCCTTGAGTTCAAAAAGTTCCTTTTTGAGGGCGGCTTCATAAATTTTGTGCTCGGTGATTTCATTTTCAAGGCGTTTTACCGCGGATTTTATCTCTTCCGGCTTTACCGAAAGGGAATTGGTTACTTTTATAACGTCGCTGTTTTTGCTCTGATAATCACGGAAAGCCCGTTTTCCGCAAAGCATAAAGAGCCTTGTTCCGCCTTTGTAATTCTGGAAAGCGGTGATTTTTATGATTCCGATTTCGCCGGTCCTCTTAACGTGGGTTCCGCAGCAGGCGCAGATATCATAGCCGGGGAAAGTTACTATGCGGATTTTTCCGATGAGCTTCTTTTTGCTCCGGTAAGGAAGAACCGCAAGTTCCTCTTCCGAAGGAAAACTTATCTCAATCGGGAAGTTTTTATAAACCGCTTCGTTTGCAAGAATTTCGAGCTTCTGAACCTGTTCTTCCGAAAGAGGAACATCAAGATCAATGGTGGTTTCCTCATATCCAAGATGGAAACCGACATTGTTTGCGCCGAAATTTGAATGGGCAAGACCGGAAAAAATATGTTCGCCGCTGTGCTGCTGCATAAAATCAAAGCGCTGGGTCCAATCTATTTTTCCGAGAACTTTTTCTCCGGCTGGAATTCCGATTCTTGAAAAATGGTGGATAATTCCGTTTTTGTCTTCCTGAACGTCCAGAACTTCAATATCGTTCAAAGTTCCTTTATCCGGGAACTGGCCGCCGCCTTCCGGGAAAAAAGCGGTGGAATCGAGAACGATATCAAAACCGTTTTCCGTTTCCGTGCAGGAAATAACTTCCGCTTCAAATTCGGTTATATATGAATCTTCATCAAAAATGCGTTTTGTGGGTAACATTGGAAAAAACCTTCCTTTGCCTTTTATAAAAAGAGTATAGCACCATTTTGGAAAAATAACAATTGCTAAAAATAAAAGCGCATGATATATTATAAAAGGTATTTTATTTTTTTAAGGAGGGTTCGGTTTTGAAAAAATTTTTACTTATTATCACCGTTGTTTTAATGGTTTTAAGCGGTTGCGAAAAAGCACATTTTGAAATAGTTGAGGAACCCTCCGCTTCGGAATCTTCCGTTTCGGAAGAATCCAAACCGGAGATTGTTGAACCGGAAGAGGATTTTGAACACAACCCGGTTTCGGAAACCATGGGGCTTGAAGATGCGGTGGTTTATGACAAAAAAGACGGCGGTGCTGAAATTTCCTATGGCAACGGGAAAAAAGCGGAAATTCCGATATTAAGCAATCAGCCCGGAATTCCCGGAGCGTTTTGGTATGCTTCACAAAAAATAACGGCGATTATTTACCAAGAAGAGAGGGATTCTTCCTGGATAAACGTTCTTACCACCGATAACTGCGGAGAACTTTGGCATGAATATATGTACGGAATAGAACCGGGAAAAATTGAACAGATAATCGTCCATTTTTATGATGAGAAAAACGGTTTTTTCTCCGTAAACTACGCGGACGGAATGGGACTTCTTTATCGGGTGCATAACAGGGGCTCGCGTATTGAAAAAGTCGGCGAAGTAGGAAACGTTTATAACATGGTTTTTGTGGATGAAAACCACGGTTTTCTTGTTGTTGGAAAAGATTGGGTCGGAATCAGAAAAACTTCCGACGGAGGAAAAACCTGGACCGATTTTGAATTTGCTCCGCCGGAATTTGAACATAAGGAGATCCGCTGCTATGATCGGCCCGTTTTCCGCGGCGATCACGGAGAAGTTAAAGTTACAGTATATTTCGATGGGGAAATCCCCTGGAAACACTATAAATATGTTACCGAAAACTTCGGTTTAACTTGGGAAATGGCTTAATTTAACGGAGGTGCCGCTTTTGAAAAAGGTCGTTCTTGTAACCGGCGGAAGCCGCGGAATCGGAAAAGCAATTTGCGAAAAATTCGCCGCGGAAGGTTATCTTGTTGCGGTAAACTATGAAAAAAGCGAGGAAAAAGCAAAGGCGCTTGCGGAAAAAATCGGCGGAAAAGCTTTTTGCGCGGACGTTTCCGATTATTCCGCAGTCTGCGGAATGTTTGATGAAATTGAAAAGGAAATGGGCGAAGTTTCCGTTCTTATAAACAACGCCGCAATTTCCACCTTCGGGCTTTTTCAGGATTGTAGCGATGAGGAATGGGAAAGAATTTTCGGCGTAAACGTAAAAGGCGTTTTCAACTGTTCAAAGCGCGCCGTCGGGAATATGCTTAAAAACCAGAGCGGTTCGATAGTCAATATTTCTTCGATCTGGGGCGTTACCGGGGCTTCCTGCGAATGTCATTATTCCGCGGCAAAAGCCGCCGTTATCGGCTACACAAAAGCAATGGCGAAGGAACTCGGCCCTTCCGGAATAAGGGTGAACTGCGTTGCTCCCGGGGCTGTTGATACCGATATGAACGCCCGTTTCAGCAAGGAAGATATGGAAGCGGTTGCGGAAGAATCCGCCCTTGGATATATCGGAAAACCGGAGGAAATTGCGGAAGCTGTCTTTTTCGCCGCAAGCGAAAAAGCTTCCTATATGACCGGCGCCGTTCTTAACGTAAACGGCGGTTCCGTAATATAAAAGTTTGCAAAAACGAAAAATAGTGTTATAATATATCGTAACCCGTTAAATTTGTTATTCTACTCACGGAGGAATTATAAATGATCAGACTTACCGGAACTCAGCGCGAGCTGATGGAAATTCTTTGGGAAAACGGTCAGATGACCCTTCATGCCCTTACAAAAGCCGCTCTCGGCAACGCTGTTACCCCCAACAGAATCGACGCTATCCGCGTTGTTCTTCTCCAGATGGTAACAAAAGGCGCCGTAAGCGAAGACGCAACAGTTTCTCCCCATATTTATACCCCTATCATCGAAAGAGATGAAGCGGGTTTTGAATCCGGATTTATTGATGCCGCAAAAGCCGAAGGAAACGCCCTTCTTACCGCTCTTTCCTGCGGAATGGGTCTTCCCGGCGAAGTTTTCAGCGAAGACCGCGGCAGACAGATAGATGAATCCAAAGGCAAATTCCAGCGCACCGTTACCGACGAAGCCAGAAAAGAAGCGATAAAAGAGGTTATGGCACAGATTTGCCGCGAACGCGACGAATATGAAGCACAGAAAGCTGCCGCAAAGGCTGCAGCAGAAGCAGAAAACAAGGAGGAATAATCAGATGGAAGAAACCGAATACAGATATGACACCCAGCTTCTTATCGAAGGCACCGACCTTGATGAGGACGAGATCCACGATTATCTTATGAACGAAATTCCCGGCGACTGCCTTATCGTAGTCGGCGATGAGGAGCTTATCAAACTCCATTACCACACCAACACCCCCTGGAAGGTTCTTGAATACTGCGCAACCAAGGGCGAAATTTTCGATATCGTTGTTGAAGATATGGACCGCCAGTCCAGAGGCCTTAAAGGTTAATTTGAAAAAATTATGCCCGCTTTTTTGAGCGGGCATTTTTTATTTGCAACGACGATGTCAGCAACGTATTGCACAACAAAAAAGACCCGCTTTGAGCGGGTCTTTTTTGTTTGGTTATTTGATTTTTTCACCGCAAAGGGGACAAAAATGTTCATCTTCTGAAATCATTGCTCCGCAGCCTGGGCATTTGGAATCAAATTTGTCAATAGGAGTTTCGGGCGCAGGATTTTCAAAAGTTTCGGTACTTTGAAGAACGGTATCTTCGGTCTCTTTTTTCTTTCCGAATTTTGCCTTTATCCAGGCAAATATTCCGGCAATGGAAGCCATGATGGCACCGCCGATTGCTTTAATGCTTCTGAAAGAAAATCTCGGGGAAGAACCGGTGCTTTCATTCTCCGGAAGGACATTTGAACTTTTTACGCGGCCAACAACACTCTCAACCGCTTTTAACTCTTCGGAATGAATTACACCGTCATAGGAATAATATGAAAAAACGCAATAGACATTGTCTATATATCCGACATAATCAACGGCATAGACCGTATCCCCATCATAAAGATAGTTGTATTTGATTTTTACGAAAGATCCGGAAGGACAGCTGTAGGCTTCTGCCTTGCAATCACTATAGCCATAAGAGGACCAGGTGATTTCAAGCTGGTTGCAAAGTTCTTTAAAATCAGAAGAGGAAAGGTCTCCAAAAGAATAATAATCTGTATGGTACTCAAGCTGAACTTCAAAATCGTCGGTTCCGTCTTTTGTTATGGCATAAACAGAAAACCCGGTTTCCTCAAGATATTGCATAGTGTCTTCATAATAGAGATAATCCTTAAAAACTTCTTCGTCCTCTGTGGAATCTTTTGTTACAACAAACCAGTTTTCGGGGAAAGTGAGATTCAGTTCAAATTCTTCGACAGAAATTTCTTCTCCGAAAGCACAGACAGAAAAAGTGAAAATAAATAAAACGGCAAAAAACAGTGAAATAATTTTTTTCATAATACCACCTCTTTTCTACATTATATATCTCCAAAAAACATAAAGCAACAAAAAAATACCCGCTTTTTTGAGCGGGCATTTTTATCAGCCTTCCCTTGGGGGAAGGTGTCATTTTTCGCAGAAAAATGACGGATGAGGGGTTTGAAATCAAGCTTCGTCCTCTTCTTCGGGCAATTCCCGGGAATGCCAAACTTTGTTTGCAAAAGTGTACTCTTGCGAACACAAAAAAGGGCGGGAACACGTCCCAACCTTTAATAGTTGGATAAATTGAAGTTTTTTTAGTCTGTCAAAAGAACGGATTTTTCTACTTGTTATTGAACCTATGTAACTCGATAAACAGTGCAACAACAAATGCTATTTCTACTATTAAAAGTGTAATAGCAACAGCAAGTGTAGAAAACATACATCCTAACATCAGAGAAACGATGGGGATGATGATAGAAAAAAGACGGTAACTGATTGACTTATACAGCCACGAATATGGAAGTAAATGTGCGCCGAAAACCATTGCATATACCATTACCATCTTATCTGGTACAGCACTAAATACCCACATTACAATCAACAGATACAAAAATTGATTGCAGGTAAACAGAAATCCCACGTTGCCAAGTGGATTGCTTTTTTCAAAAATATTGACCTTCAATAATTTACCTATCGACCAGGCAATCGGCATCAATGGACATGAGCAGCAAAACACAAGCATATTCTCTTGCTGTTGCGGCAAATCCAGCGCTACTACAATTAATATCAGAGACCAAATAACAACCGATGCACAAATGAACGGCAATCCTTTTTTCTGCTTAAATGTTATATCATTTCTTAACTCTTCCAAGTTCATCTTTGTATTACCTTCCACATCAAATTCAAGTTTATCCAGCTGTTAAAACAAAATGGAGCAAAATCCCTTATGCCACAATTATAGCATATGATGTAGTAGTTTGTCACCACAGACTATCTTTACCGGCGCTGCGGAAAATTAGAATACAAAACAAAAAAGCGGCTTAATAAAGCCGCTTTTTGCTGTTTTATACTTAATCTTCGTCCTCTTCTTCGGGCATTTCCCAGGAGTGCCAAACGTTGTTGACGTCGTGAAGATGCTAACGCATCTTCGGGCCTTCGGCCCACATTTTTTCGTTCTTTTAATTATGACATATATTTTGTTTTACGGCTTAAATTAAGCATAACATTTTTTAATAAAAAGTCAATTTAACTGAACAAAACTGAACATCTTTTAACATAAATAAGTGATTTGTCAAACTAAGTGCAACAGTTAGCAAGTTCGAAGTCCCACAAATCCTTGGGAGAACGATAATTAAGAACCTTACGAGGCCTGGCGTTAATTAACGCCAGGTTCTTTTTTAGCGTGACAGGAGAAACGTGAGAAAGGTTTCTGCCTTTTGGATAAAACTCTCTTAAAAGCCCGTTGCTGTTTTCGTTGGAACCCTTTTGCCAGGCACAGTAAGGGTCGGCAAAGTAAACGTCACAGTTAAGCCGCTGTTCGATTTTAAGCCAGTTTGCAAATTCGGTTCCTCGGTCGCAGGTAATGGTTTTGACAAGCTGATGAGGAAATTTTGATAGAGTCGCAACAATAGTGTTTTCAAGAGTTTCAGCTTTTCTGTCAGGCATCTTAACAGCGATGTAGTATCTTGTTTTTCTTTCAGCAAGGGTTAAAAAGCAAGCCTTGCTTTTTCCAAGTCCGCTGACTACTGTATCAGCTTCCCAATGTCCGGCTTCTTTTCTTCCATATACGCTTTTATCTCTCTTTCTTATGGATTTACCTTTGTTGTATTTTCCTCTTGTTTCTTTGTTTCCGTGACTTTTTCCTTTCCTTCTGAGAACTTTTAGATTGCCGTTTACGAGATATTTATCATATATCCACCGATATATCGTTCTGCTGCTTGGCATAACCAACTCGCATGGAGTATTTGCTATCTGTTCCGGCGACCATGTTGCCTTTAACTTTTCGTTTATGTATTCTATTACTTCTTCGTTCCAATACATTCCACGATGACAGTATGATCTTCGAAGCAAATACTTCTTTTGTGCTGTATGAGGATAGTATGTTGGGATATCATACGTATGGGTACAGTTCCTTCTTATCTCTCTTGATATCGTACTTACATTTCTTCCTACAAGTTTTGCTATTTTTCGATAACTTAACCCATCCACATAATATTTTCGTATACAAATTCTCTCTTCTATGGTAAGATGTTGGTAGTTCATACTTTTCTCCTTCCGTAGTTTTGTTGTGTGGTAACTCCATTCTACCAGAGATTTGTATGAACTTATTTATTTTTTTCAATCTGTTGCACTTGATAGTATAATTCACC
>JAGASN010000028.1 GCA_017847875.1 Oscillospiraceae bacterium
CGATGCCGACACAGCACAGTTTATCTGTGCTGTTTTCTTTATTCCTCCTTAGCTCAGTAGGTAGAGCGCATGACTGTTAATCATGATGCCGTTGGTTCGAGCCCGACAGGGGGAGCCAAAAGTTCCGAGGTTTTCACCTCGGAACTTTTTCTCTTAATTTAATATGCGGTGTTTATTACAGCGAGGGTCCACCTGTTCCCATTCCGAACACAGTAGTTAAGCTCGTTTGTGCCGAAGATACTTGGAGGGTAGCCTCCCGGAAAAATAGGTCGATGCCGCAACAAAAAAGCTCTGACAAATGTCAGAGCTTCTTTTTTTTACCGTTCCGGATAATCAAGACCCTTTTTTAATCCAAGAAGATAATCTGCGGAAACATTGAAAAAGCTGCAAAAAGCCTTTATATCCTCTATACTCGGTTCATATTTTCCGCATTCGATGTATGAAATTTTGCGCTGTGTCATGTTCACCATTTTTCCAAGGGTAGTTTGGTTCATATCCAAATCTTCCCGGAAGGCTTTGATTTTTTCGCCAAGAGTTAAACCCATATTTAATCACCCAAATAATAATACTATAGAAAGAAACTGTCTATTGACTGATAGACAGAAAATGTCTATAATGTGAATATATTCTTGGATTTTTCTTTTGTTTTATCCGGTTTAGGGGTGGTGAAATTATGAAAGCCGAAAAGGAAACGGTTATAAAAGCTTCAAAAGGAGACAAAGATGCTTTTGCAAAGCTTTATCATTGTTTTTATAAGGATTTCTATAATTTTGCGCTTTATTCTTTGGGAAACCCGGAAGATGCCGCGGACGTTGTGGCAGATGCTTTTGTGGAAATCTGGCGCAACATCGGAAAATTGAGAAACCCGGAAGCCTTTTCAACCTGGGCTTTCAGAATTTTGGAAATCCGCTGCAAAAAGGAAATTTCCGGCAAGGTGGAACGCAGGAAAATTTTCTGTTTTGATGAGCTTGTGGAAATCCCCTCGCCGGGTTCGGAAAATTTTGAGGAGGATATTGCGGAGGAAGTTGCCCTTGCGGCGGCTTTGAGCGAACTTGATCCGGAAGAAAGAACAATAGTTATTCTTTCTGTAATTTATGGCTACACCCGGAGGGAAATTTCCGGGATAATCGGAAAACCTCAGGGAACGGTTGGCTCAAAACTTTTCAGGGCTTATGCAAAACTCAGAAAAAGAATGGAACAAAAAAAGCTCCGCTGAAAAACGGAGCTCCCTTTTATACATTATTTTATATATCTTATTCCGCAGGCAAAGCCAAAAGCCTTTGGATTTTTTGCCGCAAGGCTTTGAAGTCCCGTGGCATTTTTTAATTTTGGCGGACGCTTAAGGCTTTTTCCGAAAAGGTTTTCAAAAGCCTGTTCATTATCCTGAACTTTTCCGATTATTTCAAAATTTTCTGCAAAGGCTTTTATTCTTGAATTTTCCGGAAGGAGTTTTGTCATATCCGGATATAAAAGCCAGCTGTAACAGAGGAAGGCTTTGAATTCGGTTTTTGGATAAATCTTCCCGAAAAGCGCTTGAGCATCGGAAAAACTTTTGCTGATTTTTTCGGTGCTCAAATCTGCGCCCTGCTGAACATGGCAATTTATCACTTGAGCACCGGCGGGGAGTTTTTTCTTTTGTTCCGAAGAAAAAACCATATAGGTTTCGCCCAAAAATTCTTCATCGAGATAAACCATTTCAAAAGGCTGAAACTGCAAAACGCCGATTTTGAAAATTTTGCGGTCTATAATATGGCGAAACCAAAGGGCATCTTCCTTGCTGATTCCGGGTTTTCCGGTTTTGGCTTCAAAAATTTCCGCCCGGAGGGCAACGTCGCGGAAGGTTTCCGCAACAACTTTTTCGGGAACGCCGAGAGATAGATATTCTTCGTATTTTTCCGAAAGAAGATTTATCAAAACGGCAAGCCTTGTGAGCGGTTTTCTTTTAAGAATCGGATAATCCGGAGCCTCGCCGGAATAGGCTTTTTCACAGATTTCCACGGTTTGTTTTTTGTAAAGAACGGCAAGGACCGCTTTTTCCGTTTTGGGAGATAAGCCGAGTATCTCCAGAATTCTTTGTTGTTCCATTTAAACATTCCTTTTCATAAAGATTTTGCGGCGCAAAACCCTTTGGAAAAGAATTACCGAAGGGCCGCACCTTTTTTTGAAATTCTGATAGCTCTATACATAAAAAAGACCCCTTTCGGTTTGGATTTTAGCCTATTATAAATCTAAAATCCGGCTTAGTCAAGAAAGCTTTTTCGGGATTCATACCAGCCGGATTTTAAATTTTCCGGAGAAAGTTCTGAATAATCTATCTTCAGTACGCCATATTTTTTAAGATTTTCCGCCGGTTGGGAAAACAAAATTCCGGAGGCAAAACCGGTTAGGACTGAAACCGTTTTGTCCCGATGAATAATTGCCGGGGAAGAAAAATTTTCCGGAACAAAAAGCCGAGGGCAAAAAGTTTTTTTGAAAATTCCGCCTTTTCCTCTTCGGAAAAAGCGACGCAAAGGGTTTTGTTCTGTTTTAAAAGCCGGGTGATGTTCATGAAAAATCTCCTTTTTAATGTATTCCATAAAAAGAAAAATCCCATCGTTTCCGATGGGATTTTTTTCGAAAGAGATAAAACCATCGGTCAGGCGTTAGCACCTTGCGGCTGCAGGTTGCTGTGCGGTCAAAGAGCCTGTCTCTCGCGCACTCTTTATGGTGGTTTTATTATAGCAGATTTTTTGTTTTTAACAAGGTCAAAAACGCACCGACGGACTATGGACAAAGGGGATTTTCGGTGGTAAAATGTTTACAGATGTTAATATAATCTTTAAAAATTACGGAGAGTAAAGAAATGCTTGGTGTAAAAAACCTTCTTGTTGATATCGGCGGGGCAAAAATTCCCTGCGCGGTTTTCGGAAAGGGAAAGAAAAACCTCATAATGCTTCCGGGACTGGGCGACGGACTTACCACCGTTAAGGGAAAGGCAATTCCCATGGCGATGATGTATCGGGAATTTATGAAGGATTTTACCGTTTATGTGATGAGCCGGAGAGAACCGCTTCCTGCGGATTTTTCAACAAAGGATATGGCGGCGGATGTGGCTCTTTTTATGGAGCGCATGGGAATTGAAAAGGCAAGCGTTCTCGGGGTTTCCATGGGCGGAATGATCGCCCAGCATTTTGCGGCGGATTTTCCCGAAAAAACGGAAAAGCTTATCCTTGCGGTAACGGCACCCAAAGGAAACGAAATTATGGAAAGCTGCATTTCCGAATGGACAGAACAGGCGAAAAACGGCGAAGGCGCAAAGCTTATGGAAAGCAACGTTCGGAATATGTATTCCGACGAATATTACCGGAAAAACCGCTGGCTTACGCCTGTTATGGGAAAAATCGCCGTGCCGAAGGATTGTTCGAGATTTTTGACTATGGCAAAAGCCTGCCTTGAGCACGATGCCGAAAACGTGCTCAAAAACATAAAAGCGCCGGTGCTCATAATCGGCGGAACCGAAGACAGAACAGTCGGCGCAAAAGCTTCGGAAATTCTTGCGAAGGAAATTCCGAACGCAAAGATTTTTATGTATAAAGGTCTGCGCCATGCGGTTTATGACGAAGCGCCGGATTTTAACAAAAGGGTTCTTGAATTTTTGATTGGATAAAAAAACCGAGTGTGAAAATCACACTCGGTTTTTTGTTATACCGTAAGCTCAATAATGTTTCCTTCAATTCCGATAAAAGCGCTTTCATAAAATCCGTCGCCGGTGGTTCTTGGACCGCTTATTATCTCAAAACCGTCGTTTTCAAGCTTTTTTGTAAGTTCATCAACGGCGCTTTTGCTCCCAAGGCTGAAGGCAAGATGGGCGTAGCCGCTTTTATAAAGAGGTTTTTCGGTTTTCTCAATTTCCGGCCGGTTCATAATTTCGAGCTTTGCGCCGTTTTCAAAACCGAGGAAATATGAGGAAAAACCGGTTTTTTTCGTTCCGATAAATTTCGCCGGAAACGGCGGCAAAGTATTTTATGAAAAAATCTTTTGCGGCTTCAAGGTCGTTTACGTAAATTGCAACGTGATCAATAAACATTTTTTACCTCCGGAAAAATCAGAGCCCCATAATGTCCGCGTTTTTGCGCTCAAGCTTTTTGAAAAGGCGGATGAGTACGATAACCGCCGCGGTGGAAAGAATAATTTCCGCAAGGAATTGGGAATAGGGCAGACCGAAAACGGAAAAGAAGTGGTAAAGAATAAGGATAAAGGGGATTTCCAGAATGATTTTTCTTGCAATTGCAAAGAAAAGGGAAAGTTTTCCCATTCCGCAGGCCTGATAAACTCCGACGCCGATGAAATCCACAGCAAGGGAAACCATTGCAAGAGAAAATCCGCGAAGGAAAACGGAGCCAAGCTCGATTATGTCACTGTTTTTCATAAAGGCACCGATTATGTTTTCAGCGAAAACATAGTATCCCAAAGTTACCGCCGCGAGGAAAACGACCGTTACTTCCATTGTGAAGACAAGGGCTTTTTTCATTCGCTTTATGTTTCCGGAAGCAAAGTTGTAACCGATAAGGGGCATTATTCCCTGGGAAACGCCGAGGGCAACGTAGAACGGAATCTGGTTTACCTTTTGGGCAATGCCCATTGCGGCAACGGCAAATTCGCCGGAAGCGGCGGTGAGGTTGTTGAAAACTGTCATTCCCACAACGTTCAGAAGGTTCTGGATCGAAGCCGGAACGCCTACTCCGCAAACGCCGGAAACAATTTGTTTATCAAGGCTGAAATATTTTGGACTTACGCAGACGAAGGTTTTTCCGCGTTTTATAAAAACAAGAACAAGGAAATAAACGCAGGAAAAAATGTTGGCAAGAAGAGTTGCAAAACCTGCTCCGGCAGCGCCCATTCCCATTCCGAAAGGAATTGTTTCCGCAGGAAGAATGAAAAACGGGTCGATGATTATGTTGAGAAGGCAACCGCCGGTGAGCCCTATGCTTGCATGAAGGGAAGAACCTTCCGCACGGAAAAGATAGGCGGTCACCATAGAAGTTATTGCCGGAACGGCGCCGCAGACGGAAGTGTAGAAAATATAATCTTTTGTTGCGGAAAAGGTGATTTCGTCCGCGCCAAGAAGGTTGAGAAGCGGGGTGTTGAAAATTCCGGTGAGAAGGGAAAAAAGAATTCCGCAAAAAACCGCGCACCAGAAGCCGAAAGCGGAGCTTTTTTTTACCGAGTCAAAATCCTGTTTTCCAAGGGCGCGGCTCATCATGCTGGAACTTCCGACGCCGAAAAGGTTGTTTACCGCGTTGAAAGCAAGAAGAAGAGGCGCTGCAAGAGTTACAGCCGAATTCTGAACAGGGTCGTTCAGCATTCCGACAAAGAAGGTATCCGCAAGGTTATAGACTATCATAACCAAAGAGGAAAGCACCGCCGGAAGGGAAAGGGCAAGAGCCGCTTTTGGAATCGGTGCGCTTTCAAAAATTTCTGTTTTACTTATTGCCATAAAAAACCTCGTAACGAAAAAATAAAGAGCCGAAAGGCTCCTTTTTGATAAAACTATTTTAGCACAAAAGCGGATTTAAGTAAAGTAGGGCGGGGGCTTGCTCCCGCCGAAAAAAGGATTCCCGGAGAGGGAGCCGCCCTTGCCTAAAGGGAGGTGGATTTTTGTTTGCAAAGCAAACAAAAAGACGGAGGGATTCATTCTCAACGGGCATACACAGGTGATAATTTTTAATCTTCGCTCAGTTTATATGCGTTGTTGTCAACATAGGCGCACATTTTGTTATAGAAATAAACATAAAGTCCGAAGGCAAAAAAACCGTCAAGAATGAGGATTATGTTTCCGAAAAGAAGTCCTTCAAAAATTGCGAAGCCAAAAAGCGAAAGGCAAACGGAAGACCAGAGAAAACCGAAAACGGCGACTGCAAAAACGATTATTCCCCAGAAGAAGAACCAGCTTTTGTTTTCTTTCTTCCAGTTTTTGCGCCAGAAATCCGCCCTTTCCTTCGGGGAAAAAGGGTCGGGGTGCTTTTCGGTCTTTTCGGTTTTTGTTCTTTCACCGTCCAAAAGTTCTTCCATAGAAACGGAAAATTCCTTTGAAAGAAGGCGCAGAGTTTCGATATCCGGCATATAGTTTCCGTTTTCCCAGCGGGAAACGGTTTTGTTCGAAACGCCGAGCCTTCTGCCCAGTTCCTCCTGGGTGAAACCTTTTTCTCGCCGAAGTTCGGAAATAAATTTTCCTGTTCTGATCTGGTCCATTGAATCACCGCCTTTTCTGTTTAAATAATACCACAAAACCTTCCGAAAATCTTCCCCACAAAAAGCGAATTCCTTTATTTGTTCATAAAGATATGATATTATAAGGAAAAAGGGAGGCGGTTTTTATGAAAAAATTTGCACTTTATCTTTTTTCGGCGGTTTTGATATTATATGCTTCCGCCGCGGCAACGGAATTTCTTACCGGAACTTCCAATGCGTTTTTGGGAAAAAGTTTTTATGTTTATGATTTTTATAAAGTTTCCGAAGAGGAAAAAACCGAAATTCAGGAATATACAAACTCCCCGAAAGCGGCTGAACTTACCGGAATCCTTTCGGAAATTGAAATAAAACATTACAGAACAAAATTTGCGCCGGTCTGGCAGGGCGATATGAAATATGAGATAAGCACCCATGTCAGCGGAGAAGGATTCCGTTTTATAATTCTCGGGAACGTAAACATGTTTTTTGAAGATGCTTCAAAAGGCGGTTATGAGATTGTTAACGCCGAAGAAATAATCGCAAAGATTGACGCGCTTCTTGCGGAAAAAGGTGAATGATATGTATTATGTGATTTTCGGGCTTCCGGTGGCTTTTGTCTTTGCGGCGCTGCAGGTTGTTCTGTATTTAAAATCGGAAAGAAAAATAATAAGGCTTATTCCGCTTTTTATAACTCTCGGAATAATAGCTTTGCTGGGTCTTCTGATGTTGGATCCGGTTTCCGGTGCACTTGCTCAATATATTGACTGGGGCGTTCTGGCTCTTATGGTTTATCTGATGGTCGGAGCTGTCGGTTCGGTAATCGGAACGGGAGCGGGCTGGATTATATGCCGGATTATTAAAAAATCCGCTTGACAAAGCCCTTTTTCGGGTCTATACTAAAATCAGAAAATAATCGAAAAGAGGCGGATTCCCGATGTATGAGGAAATTAAAAAACTTGCCGAAACCATAGGTTTTGAAGATTGCAAAGAAATTCCCGCAAGACTTATCCCCTGTGATTCTTCTCTTCGCCGTTTCTGCGAGCAGAACCTTTGCGGAATGTACCATTCCAGCTATATGTGCCCTCCGGCAATGGGAAATGCCGAAGCGCTTATTGCCCAGCTCCATAACTTCAAAGACGCGCTCATCTTCACCAAGGAATATGCGGTTGCGGACCTTACCTGTCAGGAAGGTTATCTTGCACAGCAGATCGCCCACGAACGCAGAAGCCAGCTTCTTTGGAAGTCCATGCAGAAAATCGGCTACGATTCCAAAAACGCAAGAGTTCTTGCCGCCGGCGGCTGCCACCTTTGTGAAGAATGCGGAATCAAAACCGGCGAACCTTGCCGCCATCCGGATACCGCAATCCATTCCGTAAGCGGTTACTGCATTGAAGTTGCAAAACTTTCAAAAACTCTCGGAATCGATTGCGTCGGCAAAAACGGCGGAGTTGTTTTCTATTGCTTCGTTCTTCTTAAATAAAATTACATAGAAATAAAGGAAAAGCGGTGCCAAAGGCACCGCTTTTTTTAATGTTTGGTTTTAAAAATCCCGATAATCCCGGAAAGAACCGGTACCGCCAGGGTGAACCCGAAAACAATGAGCATGGATTTTAAATCCAGCGGAACGGTTTTGAAAACCGGGTTCAGAGCGGGAATATAAACCGTGCTCAAAACTATGACCGCGGAAGAAAGAACAGCCCAGATGAGCTTCATATTATTGAAAATGTTGATTTTAAAAAGGCTCCGGCTTTCGCTTTTGCATTCAAAAACATGCACAAGCTGGGTGAAAACCAGCGCAAGGAAGGCGGCGGTCCTCGCAAAATCAAGGTTTCCGGAAATTCCGAGCACGGTTGTAAAAGCGCCGAGCACCGAAAGCCCGATGAGGATTCCACGGGTGATTATGGTAAGCCCAAGCCCGTTTGAAAAAACGGATTCGCCCCGTTTTCGCGGTTTTTCGAGCATAACGTCGTCCTGTGGCGGATCGAAAGAAAGGGCTATCGCAGGAATTCCGTCCGTAACAAGGTTCACCATTAAAATCTGAATCGGCAGGAGCACCACCGGCATCCCCATTAACATTCCGAAAAACATCGTAACAACCTCGCCGATGTTGCAGGAAAGAAGATAACGGATAAATTTTCTGATATTGCCGTAAATAATCCGCCCTTCTTCCGCAGCGGAAACAAGGGTCGAAAAATCGTCGTCCAAAAGAACGAGTCCGGAAGCTTCACGGGTAACGTCGGTTCCGTTTTTGCCCATGGAAACGCCGATATCCGCCGCCTTGACCGCAGGCGCATCGTTAACTCCGTCGCCGGTCATGGCAACAATGTTTCCGTTTTTCTTGAGTGCGCGGACAATTTTGAGCTTGTGAGCAGGAGTCACTCTTGCGAAAACGTTCCGGTGCTCAACCGTTTTCAAAAACTCCGGATCCGAAAGCCGATTAAGTTCCGCGCCGGTTATAACTTCTGATTTTTCTGAAGCAATGTGGAGATTTTTTGCAATGGCAAAAGCGGTTTCCGGGTGGTCGCCGATTATCATGACCGTTCTTATTCCGGCCTTTTTGCATTTGAGCACCGATTCAGCCGCGCCTTTTCGCGGCGGATCGATCATTCCGAAAAGCCCGAGGAAACAAAGGTTATCCTCGGTTATCTTCCCGCCGGGATCTTCCTTATAAGCCACCGCAATTACCCTAAGAGCACCCGCCGCCATTTTTGAAAGCCGGTTTTTGATTGCGGAAAGGTCGCCGGAAGTCAGAGGGCGGTGCTCGCCGTTTTCAAGCTTTGTTTTGCAAAGTGGAAGAAGAAAATCCGGCGCGCCTTTTGTAAAAACAAAAGCCTGCCCGTTTCGGTTTTTGACCCCAACGGACATAAGTTTTCTTGCGGAATCGAAAGGGATTTCCGCTGTGCGGACAAAGTCCGCACAGCCTGCGGCGGAAAATCCGCCACATTCGAGCACCGTTTTCAAAAGTGCGGCTTCGGTTGGTTCGCCGCTTATTTTTTGAGCAGGGGAAATTTCCGCATTGTTACAAAGTCCCGCCGCCATAAGCGGAAAACGAAGTTTTTCCTTCGCTTTGGCGAAGGAATCCGGATATAAAATCTCCCCGGAGGGGAGAAAAATTTCCGTAACGGTCATTCTGTTTTCCGTAAGAGTTCCGGTTTTGTCGGAACAGATTACGTTAGCGCAGCCAAGGGTTTCCACAGAATGGAGCTTTCGGATAAGGGCGTTCTTTTTGAGCATTCTTCCGACGGCAAGACCGAGGGAAATGGTTATAACCGCGGTCAGCCCTTCCGGAATTGCCGCAACGGAAAGGGAAAGGCCGGTGAGGAACATATCAAAAACCGGTTCGCCGCGCAAAATTCCGGTAAGAGTAACTATAACGCAGATGAGGATACAGCCTACGGCAATATATTTGCTGAGGACCAAAAGCTTTTGCTGAAGGGGAGTCTGCTCGTTTTTGCTTTCCTTGAGCATTCCGGCGATTTTTCCCATCTGGGTTTCCATTCCCGTTGCGGTAACGATAAACTCGCCATGGCCGGAAGTTATCGAAGTTCCCATATAGACCATATCATTCCGGAGGTTTTCGGTGTTTCCGCCGGAAAAAACTTTCTTTTCAACCGGAATGCTTTCGCCGGTGAGCATGGATTCGTCCGATGCCATGCTCATGGAAGAAAGGATTTTTCCGTCCGCCGGAACTTTGTTGCCTGCGGAAAGAAAACAGATATCTCCCGGAACAATTTTTGAAGCGGGAATTTCGGTTTTTCTCCCGTCCCGAAGAACGCTTGCCTTCGGTGCCGCAAGATTTTTAAGGTTTTCCAAAGTTCTCTCGGTTTTGAATTCCTGGGAAAAACCGAGAATTGCGTTGAGAAAAACAATTGCAAAAATTGTGAAGGAATCTATAAATTCCCCGATAAAAAGCGAAACAGCCGCCGCGCCCAAAAGAATAAGGGTGAGAAGGTCTTTGAATTGTGAAGCAAAAATTTTCGCCGCGCTTTCCCGCTTTTCGGAGGAAAGGACGTTTTCCCCATGCTTTTCCAAAAGTTTTTCCGCTTCCCGGCTCGAAAGTCCTTTTTGCATAAAATCCCCCCAATAAAAAATCTTCTCCCGAATTTTATGCGCCCTTCGGTGCAAATATGTCACAACATTCGTTTGACATAACGCCGCCGTTATTATAAAATATATGTATCCATATAAACGGAGGTTCCAAAAAATGACCGAAATCAGTTTTGCAGTTGCGCTTATAATTGCCGCCGGAACTCTTGTTCTCGGTTTTCTTGCGGCTTTTTTAATACAAAACGGAAAAATTTCCGCCCTTAAAACCGAAAACGGAAATTTAAAAGCGGAAAACGAAAGAATTTTCCGGGAAAGCACCGAAAACAAAACGAAAAACGAAAAGCTCCTTTTCGAAAATTCCGAAAAGGAAAGGGAAATTGCCGTTAAGGAAACAATCCTTAAAACCGAAACTTTCCGCGCAAACGAAGCGGAAAGAAAACTTTCGGAACTTTCCGAAAAAAACGCGGAGCTTTCGGAAAAACTTTCCCAGATTTCCGCAAAAGCCGCCGCCACCGAAGAAAGCAACAAAAATATCCGCGAATGGATCGATAAGGCGGAAACCGGACTTAAAGATTCTTTCGCGAGCATTTCCAAAAACATTACCGAAAACAACAACAAAGTTTTCCTCGAAACCGCAAACGACAAAGTCGGCGGAATCGTAACCCCGGTGAGCAATGAACTCAAGGAACTCCGGGCAAAGGTGGAGGAACTTGAACAAAAGCGTGTTTCCGCTTACAGCGGACTTAACGAAAAGGTTGAAAACCTCCAGAAACAGAACACTGAACTCAAAAGCGCCACCGACCTTCTCAATTCCACCCTTAAGAACAACGCCCAGCGCGGAAAATGGGGCGAAGAACAGCTCCGCAGAATTGCGGAACTTGCGGGAATGGTGGAGCACATCGACTTCGAAGAACAGGAAGTCAACGCGGAAGGCAGCCGCCCGGATATGGTTATCCACCTCACCGGCGGAAGAAGCGTTCCGGTTGACAGCAAAGCTCCCATGAATTCCTATCTTGCCTATCTTGACGATACGGACGAAACGGCAAGGGCAAAACACCTTTCCGAACACGTAAAAGCCCTTCGGAGCCATATCGACACCCTTTTCCGCAAGGCATATTGGAAAAGCGAAGACAGAAGCGTTGAAATGGTGGCAATGGTCGTTCCTTATGAAAGTGGACTTTCCGCCGCTTTTGCAACCGACCGCGAAATTTTCAGCTACGCAATGGAAAAGAACGTTCTTCTCCTTTCGCCGATGACTTTTTATGCCTTCCTTAAATCCGTTTCCATCGGCTGGCAGGAAAACGCCATGAGCCAGAACGCCAAAGAAATCGCGAAGCAAAGCCGCGAACTTATAAAACGCTTCGAGGTTTTCTATGGACATTTTGATAAAATCGATTCCGCTCTTTCGAGCGCAAGAACCGCTTTTGATAAGGCGGTAAGTTCCTATAACAGCCGCCTTCTTCCTTCCTTCAACCGCTTTAAAACTCTCTCAAGCGGAACAGAAAAGGAGCAGGAACTGCTCGAGGAAAATTACAGCGAAGAATGAAAAAAACGACCCGCAAGGGTCGTTTTTTATTGGCTTGATTTTATAAGAAAAAGTAATATAATGGAGAAAAAGGAGGATGATCGGAATGAAAAAAGTTTTTTCGGTTTTTGTTTTGATTTTAATGATTTTTACCTTTTCAATAACTTCCAGCGCGCTTCAGGAAGAGGCTCTTGTTTTTAACGGAGAAATAACTATACACATTCCGGATGGTTACTATTCTTTGGAAAAAGATATTCCGGAAGACAGCGAAAAACTTAAAGAACTCGGAATTACAAAAGAAGATTTCTTGCCTATTTTGGGAGATGCGGAAATTCTTTTAACAACAGAAGATTTAAACACACAGATATATATTTACTGTGAAAAAACCGATTATATTCCTTATGAATTTTTTACAGAAAATGAAAAGACAGAATATATCTCCGAACTTCGGGAAGGTTATAAAGAAAGCGGATATAACGTTTTAGATGCGGAAATGGTACCCAATCGTGAAACGATATTTACAAAAACTTCAATAGCCGGCTCAGAAGATTACGTTCCGATGATCATATATGAAACGGTATTCAAAGAGTTGTATTTAACGGTTATTCTCTATAATTTTAACGATGGCGAAATTTCGGAGATTCAGGAAACGGCTTCGGATTCTCTGGTTTATGGGATTGAATTCAATACCAATAACTATGCCTTAAAAAACACCGTTCCTGTGGAATATACAGTAAACGGAATCGGAACAAAATTTACTCTTCCCGAGGGCTGGTATCTTGACTTAAACTCCGATGGAAGCTTAATGGCTATTAAAAGCAAAGATGTAGCCATGGTGTATTATACATATAATGCATGGGATACGTTTACGGAAGAAGAAAAAAGCCAGGTTCACAGAAGCAAACTTGATATGGATCTTTTTACAAAAGAAGATTTAATAGAAATTATAGAATCCGAAGAAATGAAGAAAGAATACAATTCCTTCGGTATGGATATCGTGGAAGATTCTGTGTATATGATGGAAATCGGAAATTATAACTGTGCAATATGGAAAATTGAAGCAACAGAAGATGTTCATGGTTTCAAAGAAGCAACGGCAATTATGTATGTGGAAGACGCAATGGGACATATCTTTATGTTTACCGGTCCTTTTTCAGGAAAAATGGCTGAAGAATATAAGGGAATTGTTGCAAGCGCAAAATTCCCCGAAATTCCCGAGGAAGGCGGAGAAAAAGCAGACGAAGCAAAAAGCTCCGCAGCTCTTTTGGCAATAACAGGGTCGAAAATTATTGAATATTTAATTCTGGGTGGTATTTTCGCAGGAATCGGTTTAGCAATAAAAAATTTTAAAGGAAAACGCAAAAAACCAGAACTTGTTCAAAGCTATAAAGAATCTTCCGTTCCGGAAGAAAATCAGGGAAACAAGTTCTGTACCGAATGCGGTGCCCGGCTTGAAGAGAAAGATAAATTCTGTCCCCTTTGCGGAACAAAAGTAAAATAAAAAATCCGCCGGAGGGGATATCCTTCGGCGGTTTTTTGGTGTCTTTAAGGGTGAAAGGAGGTTTTTTGTTTGGAAGATTTTAAAATAATCGAGCTTTATTTTAAAAGGGACGAAGCGGCGATTTTTGAAACTTCGGAAAAATATTTGCCCTATTGTTCCGTAATTGCAAAAAACATTTTACATAACGCCCTTGATGAGGAAGAATGTCTTTCCGACACATGGCTTTGCGCCTGGAACAACATTCCGCCAACTGTTCCGAACTGCCTGCGGGTTTTCCTCGGAAAAATCACCCGCAACATCTCCCTCAACCTTTTCCGGAAGAAAAACACCGCAAAGCGGAGCGCTTTGTTTGAACCTTTTGACGAACTTTCGGAATGTGTTGCCGGAACGGATTCTGTTGAAGGCGAAACGGAAGCAAAAGCCCTTGCGGAATATCTCGATGGGTTTATCCGGAATCTTCCGGAGGAAAAACGCTGGGTCTTTCTTCGAAGATACTGGTATGGCGAAAGCCTTTCGGATATTGCCGAAAAGGGAAAAATCGGCGAAACAAGGGTGAAAAACATTCTTGCAAAGCTTCGGAAAAAGCTTCGGGAAGAACTCAAAAAGGAGGGATTCCTTGAATGAAAGCTGAAATTTTGTGGAATGCCATCGGCGAAATCGGCGAAGACCTTGTAATCTGGGCGGAAAACCCGCCGAAGCAGCACCGCCGAAAAAACTTCGCCATAATCCTTGCGGCGGCGATTATAATGCTTCTTTCCGTAGGAACCGTTGCGGCAATGCGCTTTAACATTTCTTTCGCGGATCTTTTCGGTTTTGAGGAAGCGGAAATTATTGAGGAAGACAAACAGATTATCGAAGAAAGCACCCCAACAGAAATCGTTCCGGAAACGGAAGAAAAAACCGGCTCGGAGTTCACCGTAATTTCCGACCTTGCGGACGAGAGAATTATGTATCTTCTCTGGCAGTTTGATTATTACGACGGCGAAATTCCAAAAGGCGCGCAGATAATGCCCTGGCTCTCCTTCGGCGAAGCTTCCGTTGATACAAAAATCGGATATTACGGCGGAATGCTTGAGGAAAACCGCGACGAAGAAACCTTAGTCGGTTACATGATTGCGGAATGGAACGGAGAAATGCAGGCGGAAAGCGGAAGCATTTCTTTTTCGGAAGTGACTGCGCCGGTTGAGCAGGGCTCAAAAATCTACGAAACGGATATACTTTCCGCCATTGAGCAAAGCGAATATATCGAAGGGGAATATGAGATTTATAATTACAGCGGAAAATGGCCATATAAATACTATGCGGAATACCAATGGCTCGATATCCCTGCCTATGAGGATACTTATATCGACCTTGCGGTTTATGAAGACGGAGAGCTTATCCTTGTAACAAGAGCTCCTTGGGGCGATGGTGTTGAGAGAAGAGGAACTTTTGAACTTATGAATACAAAAACCGGGGAAACGCTTGAATTAATCAGCAGACACGGTTTTAAGGATAAAAACAGATTCGATTTTTTCTCAGCACTTTACGAAGTTGATTATGAAGATATAGAAAATCTTTGCTTCCGCAGGAAAGGCGAAATTGTTCAGAAAAACTGGCTTTCTGGCGATTGGAAAATCGATTTTAAGGCGGAGCCCAAAATGGAAGATATAATTCTCGAAACCGTGGACGAAAATATTGAAATCCGCTGTTCAAAAATTTCCATGGGAATAAGCGGAAACCTTCCGGAAATGGAATATATGCGGATTTTCCTTGCTGACGGAACAGAAGTAAGCTGCGTAAGTTCCACACCGGAAAGAGTTATCTTCCAAAAGCCGATAAATCCGGAAGAAATTGCCTCGATTATCTATAACGGAGAAGAACTCCTTAAATAAAAAAACGGGCGGATAATATCCGCCCCACAACAAAAAAACCTCCGGTTTTCCGGAGGTTTAATTTTTTTCTCATTTTTTCGAATCTTCGTAAACCATTTTGATTCCTTCAAGGGGAAGACGCTGGTCGATATAATCAAAAAGTTTTTCTTCGGCAAAAAGCCTTGCAAAACCGCCGGTTGCAACAACCTTTGCGGAATCTCCGATTATCGCTTTAAGGTTTTTCACCATCATGTCTATCGCACCGAGATATCCGTAATAAGCGCCGCTTTGCATTGAGGAAACGGTGTTTTTCCCAAGGGCAAATTCCGGTTTGAGAATCTCGATTTTCGGAAGCTTCGCCGCCTTTTCATAAAGGGCGTCCATGGAAGTTTTGATTCCGGGATAGATTATACCGCCGAGATATTCTCCCGCTTCGGAAACAGCCTCACAGGTGGTCGCAGTGCCGAAATCGACGATAATGAGCGGGCCGCCGTATTTTTTGAAAGCAGCATAGGAATCAACAATTCTGTCCGCGCCGACTTCCTTCGGGTTTTCATAAAGGTTCGGCATATTGCAGAAAATATTTTCACCGATAACAAGAGGTTCAAGCCCGAAATATTTTCTTACGGCGCTGGAAACGGAATAGTTCACCTGGGGAACAACGGAACTTATGATAACGTCCGTAACCTCGGAAACGGAAAACTTACGGTATTCAAAAAACTGGGTGACAAAAAGCCCGACTTCGTCGGAAGTTATGTCGCGCTTTGAACCAAGGCGGAAAACCCCGGTAAGGTTATCTCCTTCATAAAGTCCGAATTCCATTGTGGTGTTCCCGATGTCGATAACAAGGATCATTTTTTGATCTCCTTTTGTTTAACAAAATTGTCGAAAAGCGAAAAAGTTTCTTTTGCAAAGTTTTCCGCGGAATTTTTTTCAAAAAATTCCCGGTTCGCCCGCCCAAGGGTTTCTCTGTCCGTTTCGGACATATTGATAAGGGTTTTTATCCCAAGGGTAATGCTGTCGCGCCTGCGCGGTTTTGTAATAATTGCGCCGCCGGCTTTTCGGAAAAAATCCGACCAATGCTCAGCCGCCGCAATAACCGGTTTTTGAGCACCAAGCGCTTTCCAAAAAGAACCTTCCTCCGGAAAAATTCCTTTTCCGAAGTCGGATTCCGAAACAAAAATTCCGTCCGCGCCGGAAAGGATAAAAGGAGTTTCTTCTTTTGAAAAATCTTCCGGAAAGAAAACGTTGGTGATTCCTCTTTCCGCAACAAAGCGCTTAAAATAAGGCTTTTTTCGCCCTTCCGAAATAAAAACAAGGGCAAATTTATCGCCGAAAGTTCCTGCGGAAAGAATAAGTTCCTCGATTGAAAAACCTTCTTCAATTTCGCCGCAAAAAGCGAGCACAAAGGTTTTTCCTTCCCCGAAGGAAGAAAGCTTTTCTTTAAGAAAAACCTCCTTTTCGGAAGGGATATCCGCTTTTGGAAAGCTTGGAAAAACCATTGGATAAAGGTTGTGAGCACCGGAAAAATTCTTCGCTGCTTCCGGGAAAAAACCGAGCACGGCGTGGCTTTTTAAAAAAGCCGCGGCGCTGCTCTTTTTAAAATATCTGAGCACCGGATTAAACCCAAAGGCAAAGCCAAAATGCTTAAGGGTTTCCGCCGGAAGGCAGGAAAGTTCCGTTACAAAAACAGCGTTTGATCCTTCGGAAATTTTTTCTCCCGCAAGGAAGGAAAAAGGAAGAATCCCGCCGGAAAGAACGATATCCGGCTCAAAAATTCCGGAAAGGCCCGGCGCGTTTTCCAAAAGCGAAGTTCCGAAGGAAAAAAGTTCCGGAAGCCGAAGAAAATTTCCCCTTTGTTTCGCCGGAATTTTTACAAAAAGCTGGCTTAATCCTTCGCTTTCGGAAAATTCGAAGGAAAGGGGCGCTTCGGTTTTCAAAAGTTTTGCCCTGATAAGCAAAACGTTTGCCCCAAGCTTTTGAAATTCCTTAGCAGCCCAAATTCTGCGTTTTAAATTTTCTTCCGCGGCGCGGCAAAAAAGCGCCTTTTCGGAAGAATCCGCCTTTGCGCTTTCGGGCAAAAGCAAATCGTCAATAATAAGTATATTCAAGAAGGGAAGCCTCCTTTTGCTGAAAAAGCCAAAGTAGGGGTGGATATTATCCGCCCGTTTTAAGTTTTCCCTTAAAGAATAATTATATACAAAGAAATCCTTAAAAAAAGGAATCCCTCCGGCTTTCGCCTTTGGCGAAAGCCACCTCCCTTTAGGCAAGGGAGGCGTTTTTATTTTTCAATGTTTTCAACTTCAGCAAGGGTAAGTTCAAGAAGCTTGGAAACGCCTTCCTCCTGCATGGTTACGCCGTAAAGCCTGTCCGCGTGTTCCATTGTTCCGCGGCGGTGGGTAATGGCGATGAACTGGGTGTTTTCAGTAAGGCGAAGAAGATAATCCGCGTAGCGGTCAACGTTGGCTTCGTCAAGGGCGGCTTCAATTTCGTCAAGAATGCAGAAAGGAGCCGGACGAACTTTGAGAATTGCGAAATAAATGGCGATTGCAACAAAGGTCTGTTCGCCGCCGGAAAGGGAAGCAAGGTTGTTGATAATTTTGCCCGGAGGCTGAACGGTGATTTCGATTCCGGAATCGAGAACGTTATCCGGATCGGTAAGGAAAAGTTTTGCTTCGCCGCCGCCGAAAAGTTCCTTGAAAACAACCGCAAAGTTTCCGGCAATCTGGGTGAAGCGGTCGAGGAAAATGGTGCGCATCTGTCCCATAAGGTTACGGATAAGCGAGCGGAGTTCATCGCGGGATTTTTCCGCATCCTCGATCTGGGTTTTCATAAATTCATAACGTTCGGAAACTTCCTTGAATTCTTCGATTGCGGAAAGGTTTACGTTTCCGAGAGCCTTTATCTTGCTGCGCAGTTCGTTAAGTCTGCGCTGGGCTTTCTGCGGTTCGGAAATTTCTTCCGCAATTTCTTCCGCGGCGGAATAGGTCATTTCATATTGATCCCAAAGCTGGCCGATTATGCGGTCATAATCCACCTGCATTTCGTCAAGGCGGGTGCGTGCTTTGATAAGCCTTCCGGAAGCTTCCTCCCTTTTGCTGACAGTATCTTTCTGGGCGGTGCGCTCTTCGGTGGTGCGTCTTTCAAAATCCTGGCGCTGTTCAAAAAGCGCGGAAATTTCGGTTCTGCTTGTTTCGGAAAGGTTAACAAGGCGGAGTTTTTCCTCTTCAATTTCCTTGATTTCTTCGGAAAGGGCGCTGTTTTTATCAAGAACAAGTTTTTTGCGTTCGTTAAGCGCAAGAACCTTTTCCTCACGCTGGTTTTTGTTTTCAAGAAGAAGGTCAATGGCGTTTTGAACGGCTTCAATATCCTTTTTGATAATTGCGGCGGAAAGGGCAAGGGCGGAAAGATCCGCGCCGTTTTTGTTTTCTTTTTCGGAAATTGCGTCGATTTTTTCCTCAATTTCAGAAACTTCGGAAAGAAGTGCGGATTTCTTTTCGTTCCTTTCGGAAAGAAGTTTTTCATATTCCGCAATGCGGTTTTCCGCATCTTTAATCGCTTTTCCGAGAATGTTTTTCTGGGTTTCCGCTTCGGTTCCTGCGGCTTCGGCGTCGGAAATTTGCATAAGAAGGCGTTTCTTTTCGCCTTCCGCGCGAATTTTATCTTCCGCAAGGGTGCGAAGTTCGCTTTCGGTTGCAAGGGAATCCGCTTCCATTGCGGAAATTTCCTCTTTAAGTCTGTTATAATCCGCTTCGCCTTCGGAAAGAAGTTTTTCCGCGGCGGCGGCTTTTTTAAGAAGCTCTTCGATTTCCTGTTTTCTGGAAAGGATTCCGGCGGATTTAACGCTTGAACCGCCGGTCAAAGAACCGCCTGCGTTAACAAGCTGTCCGTCAAGGGTGACAATGCGGAATTTATATCCGAATTTTTTCGCAATGGCGGTGGCAGAATCCAGATCTTCCGCAACAACGATTCTTCCGAGAACGGATTTTACGATTCCGTCGAATTTCGGGTCATTTTTAACAAGGTCGCTGCCGATTCCGATAAAGCCTTCGCAGTCCGGAAGGCCACGCTCCTCAAGACGGTTTCCTTTAATGGTGGTAAGAGGAAGGAAAGTTACCCTTCCGCGGCCCTGTTCCTTAAGCATGCGAATGGCTTTTTTCGCGGCGTCTTCATCAGTTACAACAACGTTCTGCAAAGCGGCGCCTACGGCTGTTTCAACCGCAAGGGAATATTTCGCATCTACGGAAAGGATTTTTGAAACCGGTTCAAGAATTCCGCGAAGAGCGCCTGCGGCGCCTTTATCCAGAACGAATTTTACGGAAGGGCCAAATCCTTCCATGTTGCGCTCAAGGTCCTGAAGAAGCTTTGCCCTCTGGGCAAAGGAATCCGCATCGCGGCGGATTTTTGCGCGTTTTTCATCAAGTTCCGAAAGCTGTTTTTTCCGAAGGTCGCGCTTCATCAGCATTCCGGTTTTGGTGTTATTAATGCTGTCGGTTTTGTCCTCAATTTCCTCAAGAAGGTCGTTGACTTCAACAAGCTCGTTTTTATAACCTTCGATAAGCGAAAGCTTCTGGCTTGCGGAAAGGGAAAGCTGTTCAAGGCGCTCGGAATATTGGGTTTTGTCGTTTTTTGCGGTTGCAAGAACAACGCTTATGTGTCCAAGTTCCGTTTCCGCTTCGGAAACTTTTCCGAGAAGGGAAGATTTTTCCGAAACAGCGGAAAGTTTTTCTTTGGCAATTTCGCCGCCGAGAAGGTTAAGGCGTTCTTCTTCCTTTTTGAGTTCTTCCGCTTCCGCTTCTTTTGCGGAAAGTTCACCTTTTTTAAGTTCAATTGCGGAATCGCCTTCGGAACTGTCGCTTGAAAGGGCGGAAATTTCTTCCTCAATTCTGGAAATTTCGGTTTTGTTATGTTCAATGTCGTTCTGGCAAACCGCCGCTTTTGCGGTAAGTTCGCCAAGGGCACTTTCGTTTTCGCTTATTTTTTCGCGCTTTTCCTCAACGGCGGAATCAAGATCGCGAATCTGTTCATAAAGGGAATTTATGCGGTTTTCCGCTTCGTTATAATAAGCGTCGAGAGTGTCATATTCGCTTTGATAAATTCCGATGGAACTGCTCTGTTCCGCAAGCTGGCTTTTAAGCCGGCGGAGAGAACGCATCCAGACGGAAATTTCAAGAGATTTTTTCTCTTCCGCAAGTTCAAGGAATTTTTTCGCCTTTTCGCTTTGTTCAAGAAGGGGACCCACACGTTCTTCAAGGGCGGAAAGGTTATCCCGAAGGCGAAGAAGGTTTTCGTCCGCTTTGGAAAGGCTTTTTTCCGCTTCTTCCTTGCGGTAGCGGAATTTTGAAATTCCGGAAGCTTCCTCAAAAATTTCCCTGCGCTGGTTCGGTTTTGCGGAAACAATTTCGGAAATTTTGCCCTGGCCGATTATGGAATAACCGTCTTTTCCAAGACCGGTATCCATAAAAAGTTCGTTAACGTCCTTAAGGCGGCAGGTTTTGTCGCCGATTTTGTAATCGGAATTTCCGTCGCGGTAATATTTTCTTGAAACAATAACCTCGTCGGTATCAAGAGGAAGGGCGCGGTCACTGTTATCAAAACAAATGCGGACTTCCGCAAAACCATGGGCATGGCGAAGGCGGGTTCCGTTAAAAATAACGTCCTCCATTTTTCCTCCGCGGAGCGCCTTGGTGGACATTTCGCCCAAAACCCAGCGGACTGCGTCGCTTATGTTACTTTTTCCGCTTCCGTTAGGGCCAACAACGGCGGTCATTCCTCTGCCGAAGTTAAGGCGGGTTTTGTCCGGAAAGGATTTGAAGCCCGAAAGCTCGAGATATTTTAAGAACAAGTTTTCACTTCCTTGTTTTAAGAATCAAAGGGGTTAAAAGCCTTCCCAGAGGGGAAGGTGGATTTTTTGCAGCTTGCTGCAAAAAAGACGGATGAGGGATAAACAGGAAACGCGGAGCGCATATCTTTATTTGTCAGGGATTATCCCTCCTCAGTCTGCTTCGCAGACAGCTCCTCCTCCGAGGAGCCTTTTTACATTCCTGCCATCATAACCTCAAAATCGCCGGGGTTAAGGTTTTTATCCGGGGTGATTTTTACGGCATAGCCAAGGCTGAGCCAATGTTCAATGTTGCTTTTTTTCTGTCCGGAACATTTTGAAACTTCGGAAGGAGCAACCTTGAGCACATAGCTTCCTTTCGGAAGGCGGGTGAGCATCGGCGCAATTTTTTTGCGGAACCGAAGACTTTCGCAAATTTCCCGGAAGGCAGGATGATAGGGTCCGGCAACAAGGTTTTCTTCAAGAGATTCTTCCGCATGAAGCCCGAGGCGTATAACTTTTATGTTATAAAGTTCAAAAACGTCAAGAAGCTCGGCACATTCCGCCGCCGCTTCCTCAACCGTTTGCGGAACAAATTCGCCTTCCGCAAACCATTTTGCCAAAAGGGTGTTTTTGAGCACAAGGGTCGGATAGATCCGCATTGTTTCCGGCTTCAAAGCCGCAAACCTTGCGGCGGTGAGCACATCGAGCTCTTTTGTGGAACCGGGCATTCCGGTCATCATCTGGAGCCCGAGGGAAAAACCGGCGTTTTTGATAAGTTCCGATGCTCTTTGGGTATCCTCAAAGGTATGTCCTCTGCGGTTTTTAAGAAGAACTTCGTTGTCACAGCTCTGGGCGCCGAGTTCAATGGAGGTGACTCCATATTCTTTGAGCACCGCGAGCACTTCTTCATCAATGGCGTCCGGTCTGGTGCTTATCCGGATTCCGGAAAAAGCTTTCCGGTCGATCCATTTTTTCGCAACGGAAAGAAGGCTTTCCATAAGTTCCCTCGGAATCATGGTGAAGCTTCCGCCGAAGAAGGCGATTTCCGCCTTTTCGGAAAAGCCGTGGAGCTCTCTTGCGGCTTTTTTAAGGGTTTTGTCAACTTCCTCCGGAGTGGGAACTCCGCTTTCGCCGGTTATGGAATTCTGGTCGCAAAATGAGCACCGATGGGGACAGCCGACCATCGGAACAAAGAAAGCTACGTTTGCGTGTTTCATTGTCCCATCAGCTCCAATGCTTCTTTTGCGGCGTGCTGTTCGGCGGCTTTTTTGCTTTTTCCGATTCCGTGACCGATAACGTTGCTGTTGAGCATTACGTCAACTTCAAAACGCTTGTCGTGGTCGGGTCCGCTTTCGCCAACGAGCACATAGGAAAGTCTTTCTTCCGGATTTTTCTGGATAATTTCCTGAAGAAGGGTTTTGTAATCCTTGAACGGGGCGTTTTCAACGTGTTCAAGAGCCTTTTTTACAAATCTGAGCACAACTTCCGTTGCGGGTTCAATTCCGCCGTCAAGATAAATTGCGGCGAGCATGGCTTCAAAAGCATCCGCGAGAATGGAAGGTCTTTCGCGTCCGCCCATAAGCTCTTCGCCGTGCCCAAGGCGGAGAAAAGAACCCAGTTCAAGCTCGTTTGCAAAGCCGCAGAGGCTTTTTTCACAAACGAGGGAGGCGCGGAGCTTCGTGAGTTCGCCTTCCGGAAGTTTTGTATAGTTTTCAAAAATGTAATCGGAAACGATGATGCTCAAAACGGCGTCGCCGAGGAATTCCTGGCGTTCGTTATAGGGAACATGTTCCTTTGTTTCGTTGGAAAAGGAAGAATGTGTAACGCCGATTTCGAGAAATTTTATGTTTTTGAATTTGTAACCGAGTTTTTCTTCAAGAAGAGAAAGTTCTCTGGTGCTCATGCTTCCTTCTCCTCCTTTGCTTTTGCAATTGCGGCGGAAATTGTTCCGTTGATATCGGTTTCAACAAAGATTTTCGCCTGGTTTACGGCGTTTTTAAAAGCAACAGGGTTGCTGTTTCCGTGGGCCTTGATAACCGGTTTTGCAATTCCGAGAAGGGGCGCACCGCCTCTTTTTGTGGAATCCATCTTATCTTTAAAATTTCTGATGCCGTCTTTAAGAATAAGCGCGGAAATTTTGGTAAGGGAGTTCTTCATGAGCATGCCTTTAAGCATTTTTCCAAAGCCTTTTCCAAGACCTTCAATGGTTTTGAGCACGATGTTGCCGGTCCAGCCGTCCGCAACGGCAACGTCGCAGGCTCCGGCAGGAACGTCACGGACTTCAACGTTTCCTATGAAGTTATAATCCGCTTTCTGCATAAGGGCAAAGGCTTCCTTCTGAAGTTCGGTGCCCTTGCTTTCTTCAACGCCGATGTTTATAAGACCAACGGTGGGGTTTTTAACACCTTCAACACTCTGCATATAAACGCTGCCCATCATTCCGAACTGATTGAGCATTTCCGAACGGCATTCAACGTTTGCGCCGAGGTCGAGGAGCATATAATCCTTTTCAAGCCCCGGAAGAACCGAAGCAAGAGCCGCTCTTTTGATTCCCTTAATGCGTTTGACAATAAGGGTCGCGGCAACAACAATTGCGCCGGTGGAACCTGCGCCGACATAAGCGTCGCCTTCGCCTTCCGCAAGAAGGGAAAGACCTTTTACAAGGCTGCTTTCCTTATATTCCTTGAGGGCGGAAGTGGGTTCCGCGCAAACAGGCATTACAAGCGGAGCATCAACAAAGGTAAATCCTTCGGTGGAGATATTCTCCTTTTTGCAGATTTCCTTCATTTCCGCTTCGTTTCCGACAGCGATTATTTCAACGCCAAGCTCCTTAACGGCCATTTCTGCGCCTTTGAGAGGAGCAAGAGGTGCGTTGTCGCCGCCGTATATATCAATTATAATTTTCATAAAATCGCCTCCAATGCGGCAACCGCCCTTTCGGCAACCGCTTGATAGCGCTCGTCCTTATGGCGGATTTTGGTTGGAAGAGGGGGAAGAAGTCCCATATTCGCGCCCATGGGCTGGAAGTTTTCCACGCTCTCGTCAGTTATATAATTTACCAGAGCGCCCAGCATGGTGAGCTCCGGAAGGATAAGGGGTTCTTTTCCTTCGGCAAATCTTGCGGCGTTGATTCCCGCAAGAATTCCCGTTGCGGCGGATTCGGTGTAGCCTTCAACTCCGGTGAACTGTCCGGCGAAGAAAAGGCGCGGTTCCGCTTTAAGGGAAAGGTTTTTGTTAAGAAGTCTCGGGGAATCCATAAAGGTATCCCTATGCATAACTCCGTAGCGGAGGAATTCTGCGTTTTCAAGTCCGGGAATCATCGAAAAGACCCTTTTCTGTTCGCCGAACTTAAGGTTGGTCTGGAAACCGACCAGGTTATACATGGTTCCCTCGGCGTTTTCTCTGCGGAGCTGAACGTTTGCCCAGGGTCTTCTTCCGGTATGAGGGTCGGTCAGACCAACCGGACGGAGAGGCCCGAAACGGAGAGTATCGTGTCCGCGGGAAGCCATTATTTCAACAGGCATACAGCCTTCATAAACCTTCGGGTCAGCGGTTTCAAACTCGTGGAGGGGAGCTCTTTCCGCAGTTATGAGAGCTTCATAAAAAGCGTCGTATTCGTCCCTTTCCATGGGGCAGTTGACGTAATCCGCTTCGCCCCGGTCATATCTTGCGCCGAGGAAAACTTTATCCCAATCGAGGGAATCCGCGGAAACAATGGGCGCCACTGCATCATAGAAAGAAAGGGTTCCGCCGAAGCGGTTGCAAAGATTTTCCGCAAGAACGTCGGAAGTTAAAGGGCCGGTTGCAAAAATAACGGTGCCCTCTTCCGGAACTTCGGTAACTTCGCCGTAAACGATTTCGATGTTGGGGTCGCTTTTAATTTTTTCGGTGATATATTCCGCAAATTTTTCTCTGTCAACGGCAAGGGCACCGCCGGCGGCAACGGAAGTTTTTTCCGCCGCTTCCATTGTTATGGAACCGAGCATTCTCATTTCTTCCTTAAGAAGACCGCCCGCGGAATTAAGGCGCATTGCCTTGAGGGAATTGGAGCAGACAAGCTCCGCAAAATTTTCGCTTTTATGCGCCGGGGAATATTTTTCCGGCTTCATTTCGCAAAGGCGAACTTTGAAGCCAAGGGAAGAAAGCTTGTGGGCAGCTTCGCAGCCCGCAAGTCCGGCGCCGATTACGGTTATTTTTTCGCTCATTTTCCGGACACCGCTCTTTCATAATCGCATTCCGGGTTGGAGCAATAGATTTTTGCGTTTCTGCCTTTTTTGGAAAGAAGGGTCTTTCCGCAATTCGGGCATTTTTCGGCGGTGGGTTCGTCCCAACTCATAAATCCGCAGGTGGGGTTATGCTCACAGCCGTAATAGGTCTTTCCGGTTTTGGATTTTTTGGAAAGGATTCTTGCGCCGCAAAGAGGACATTCGCCGCCGGTTTCCTTAACAATTCGTTTTGTGTTCTGGCAGGCAGGATATCCCGGGCAGGCAAGGAATTTTCCGAAGCGGCCGGTTTTAACAACCATTTTTCTTCCGCATTTTTCACAGATAACGTCAGTTTCCTCTTCCGGAACCTTTATCTTTTCGCTGCCCTGGTTTTTCTGGGCAAGTTCAAGGGATTTCTGGAAATCGTCATAGAATTTTCTCATCATATGGACCCAGTCGGTCTTTCCGTTTTCAACCTTATCAAGGTCCTTTTCCATCTTCGCGGTGAAATCAACGTCAACAATGTTGGAAAAATGTTCGGTGATAAGGTCAACGGTAACGGTTCCGAGAGCGGTTGGCTTAAGAGCCTTGCCCTCTTTTTCAACGTAGTTTCTGCTGATGATGGTGGTGATGATGGGAGCATAGGTGGAAGGTCTTCCGATTCCGTTTTCCTCAAGAGCCTTGATGAGGGAAGCTTCGGTAAATCTGGAAGGCGGTGCAGTGAAGTGCTGGTTCGGTTTGATTTCGCGGACTTTAAGAACGTCGCCGGAATTTGCGTGTTTCGGAATGGAGGATTTTTCCTCGTCGCCGTAAGGATAAAGAACGGAGAAACCATCGAAACGAACGGAAAATCCGCTTGCTTTAAATCCGTAATCGCCGGCGTTTATATCAATGGAAACGGTGTCGTAAAGTGCCGCCGCCATCTGGCTTGCAATAAAGCGGTCCCAGACAAGTTTATAAAGTTTATACTGTTCCGGAGTAAGGCTTTCCTTAACTCTGTCCGGAGAAAGTTCCGGCATTGTGGGGCGGATAGCTTCGTGGGCGTCCTGGGCGCCTGCTTTTGCTTTATAAGCTTTTGCGCCGGTTGCAAGATATTCATTGCCGTAGATTTTTTCAATATAAGTCGCGGCGGCCTGTTTTGCTTCCGCGGAAATTCTGAGAGAGTCGGTTCTCATATAGGTGATAAGACCGACAGCGCCAAGACCGGGAACTTCAACGCCTTCATAAAGTTCCTGGGCAATTCTCATGGTTCTTCTGGGCTGGAAGCTTAAACGAAGGGAAGCTTCCTGCTGAAGGGTGGAAGTGATAAAAGGCGGAGCGGGCTGTTTTTTGCGGACGCTTTTTTTGATTGCGCCAACGGTGAAGGGAACTCCTTTGAGTTCCTCAACAATTGCGTTAGCCTCTTCGCCGGTTTTAATTTCGATTTTTTCGCCGTTTTTGGTCTGAAGCTTTGCGGAAAAAGCGGAAGTTTCGCCTTTTTCACAAAGTTTTGCGTCAATGGACCAATATTCTTCCGGAACAAAAGCCTCAATTTCGCGTTCGCGGTCAACAATAAGTTTTACCGCAACGGACTGAACTCTTCCCGCGGAAAGGGAAGAACCGCCGCGAATGTTTTTCCAAAGGAACGGGCTTAATTTATAGCCGACAATTCTGTCGAGAACACGGCGTCCCTGCTGTGCGTTAACAAGGTCGGTGTCAATGCTTCTGGGTGCGGCCATTCCCTGTTCAACGCCGAAATGGGTGATTTCGTTAAAAGTAACGCGGTTTTTTGCGTCCATCGGAAGACCGAGAAGTTTTGCAAGATGCCAGGAAATTGCTTCGCCTTCGCGGTCAGGGTCCGTTGCGAGATAAACGTAATCCGCGGCGGCAGCCTGTTTTTTAAGGCTGCGAACGAGGTTTTCCTTGCCGGAAATAAGAATATATTGAGGAACAAAACCGTTTTTTACGTCAATTCCGAGAGTTGTTTTCGGAAGGTCGCGGACGTGACCCATTGATGCAACAACGGTAAAATCCTCTCCGAGATATTTTTCAATGGTTTTTGCTTTTGCAGGGGACTCCACGATAACAAGGTTTTTTGCTGTTTTTGCGGAGCGCTTTGATACTTTGGTTTCTGCTGCCGTAATAATAACCCCCTAATTCATAAAATAGGCTTCTCCTTGAGGAGAAGCTGTCACCGAAGGTGACTGATGAGGTGTAGCCGCATTGTATTGCGGCGGCGTTAATTTAAGAAAAACACCTCATCCGCCGCAGCCATACGGCCATGCGGCACCTTCCCCTCAAGGGGAAGGCAAATTATTATGCAATAACAAATCTTCTTCCGGAAACCGGAACGATAAGCCCGAGAAGCTCAAGTTCCGTCAGCCCGACCGCAACGGCTGAGGAAGCAAGATTTGTAAGGTCCGAAATTTCGTCCGAACTTTTCGGCGTTCTGTCAAGAACGCTGTAAATTTCCGCGGCGTTTCTGGAAAGTCCCGGCGGCGGAGCTTTTTTAACAGGCTTCGGCGCTTTTTCCGGTCTTTCGTTTTTCGCTTCGGGATTTTTTTCAATTTTGCGCTTCTGAATTTTTTCAAAGCTCAGGTGGGAAGTATATTCTTCTCCGAATTCCATAAGAATATCCTTCGCGTCCGCAACAGGGATAGCTCCGGAACGAAGAAGGCGGAAAGTTCCCTGGGAAGTGCTCCGGTTAACGTCCGCAGGAACGGCGAAAACCTTTCTTCCCTGGTCAAAAGCAAGGTTTGCGGTAATGGAAGTTCCGCTTCTGGCGGCGGCTTCAACAACGCAGACCCCAAGGCTCATTCCGGAAACAATCCGGTTTCTTATGGGGAAAAAGCTGGAGCGGGCTTCCTCGTCCGGAACAAATTCGCTGATAACAGCGCCGTTCGCGGCGATAAGTTCCTTAAGCTCAACGTTTTCCGGCGGAAAGGTTTTGCAAATTCCGCAGCCCTGGACCGCAACGGTTTTTCCGCCTGCGGAAAGGCAGGCTTTGTGCGCGGCGGAATCTATTCCGAGAGCCATTCCGGAAACAACAAGTGCGCCGGCGGAACCAAGACCCCCGGCGATTATCTTCGCCATTTTGTTTCCGTATTCGCTTATGCGCCTTGTGCCTACGACCGCAACGGCGGGTTTCTGGTTAAGACAGGTTTCGTCGCCGAGAACGTAAAGAACCGGTGGAGCGGATTCGATTGAAAGAAGGTTTTGCGGATAGAATTCCGATTCCTTCGTAAGAACCTTTGCACCGTAATTTTCAGCGGTTTCAACCGCTCTTTTTGCAACGTCAAGGCTTGTTGCACGGATTCGCAAAGCGTCCCGGGAATTTATGGTTCCGACTTTTTCAATGCCGGAATCTCCGGAAAGGAAAAATTCTTCCGGATCCGGAAAAACCCGAAGAATATCGTCAACAATTTTGTTTCCGGGCTGTGCGGCAATTCCAAGCCATGCCCAATGTTCAAGACTCATTTTCCGGGTCCTCCTTTCATTCAACAAAGCCTCCCTTGCCTAAAGGGAGGTGTCAGCCGAAGGCTGACGGAGGGATTCCTTTACAAATTCATCAATGAATCTGCAGATTCCCTCAAAATTATGATTTATCTCACCGTTTGGAATTCTCAAAACGGTCAAATCACGTTTTTCAATATGTTCGGTCCGGATTTTGTCATTCAAAAGTCCGTCCTTAGTATAATGCTGACTTCCGTCAAGTTCAATTACAAGCCTTGCTCTGTGACAATAAAAATCGGCAATGTAATCATCGATTATTTTTTGGCGAAGAAAACGGACGGGATATCCTTTCAGAAAATCGTACCAAAGATGTTTTTCTTCTTTGGTCATATTTTTCCGGAGTTCTTTTGCATTTTCTGTTAATTTCGGATTATGCTTTCTTTCCATAAAAAAGAATCCCTCCGTCATTTCCTTACGGAAATGCCACCCAACTCTTGCGGTGCCCAAAATATTCTGCGGCATAACGCCTTGAATATTTTGACCGCGGCGCCAAACCCTGTTCGCTTCATCGTCCACAGGACGCGCTTCACAGGCTTTGCCCTCGGGAGCCTTTTGATTATTTCTGCATTGCCGCAGAATAAATCATAATCGCCGCGGCGGAAGCGGCATTAAGGCTTTCGGCCTTGCCCGGCATGGGAATCATAACCACGTGCTCACAGGCTTCGATAACTTCGTGCTCAAGTCCGTTTCCTTCGTTTCCGATGAGCACGCAGGATTTTTCGCTGAATTTAACCTCCGGAAGGAGAAGGGCGTTTTCTGCTAAGGCAGAAGCATAGGTGGAAACTCCCGCTTCGCGAAGAAGCGAAAGAGCCTCGGCCGTTTCAGAAAACACCTTTATCGGAAGGCGGAAAATACAGCCCATTGTTCCGCGCAGGACTTTGGGCGAAAAACAATCGGCGCAGGAGCAAAGGAAAACCCCTTTTACGTCCATTGCTTCGCAGGTACGAAGAATGGTTCCGATGTTGCCCGGGTCCTGAAGATTTGAAAGAAGAACAAAAACGCCGTTTTTTGTTAAATCAACAGGCTTTTCTTCAATTCTGCAAACCGCAAAAACCCCCTGGGGAGTTTTTGTGTCGCTTATCTTTTCCGCGACGGAACAAGTTATATTATACACCTCTTTTGCTTCGGAAAGAAGGTTTTTAAGATATTCCGGATATCTTTTTTCTGCCTCTTCCGTAACAAAAAGGCGGAGAACTTCCGCGCCGCTTTTGCAGGCTTCGGAGCAAAGTCTTGCACCTTCCACCACAAAAAGACCGCTCTGGCGCCTTGCTTTTTTGTCGGAAACAAGGGCTGCGGCTTCCTTTATAATCGGGTTTTCGCGGCTTGAAATAAGCATAAAGTCCTCCTGTTTTTTGGAAAAATTGGAAGTAACTGTATGGAAAATCTACCCATAAAATTACCTGTAAATAAAGCAATTCGCCCGAGCTAATGTATAACTCGGGCGTTTATTGTCGAAATTAAAGAGCTGCTTTAGCCTGTGCGCAAAGAGCTGCAAAGCCTTCTGCGTCGTGGATTGCCATTTCGGAAAGCATTTTTCTGTTAAGGGTTACACCGGATTTTTTGAGGCCGTTCATGAAGGAAGAATAGTTCATATCGTTCATTTTGCAGCCAGCGGAAATTCTGGTGATCCAAAGTCTTCTGAATTCTCTCTTTTTCTGTTTTCTGCCGATATAAGCATAGCGGCCGGTTTTCATAACTGCTTCTTTAGCAGTTCTGAACAGTCTGTGTCTTGCGCCATAGTAACCTTTAGCAAGTCTCAGAACTTTTTTTCTTCTTTTATGGGACATAACTCCGCCTTTAACACGAGCCATAGTATTTAACCTCCGTTAATATTAAATAAAGTTAATAGTTTCTGTTTTTGTTTTCCCTAAGCAAAAATTATGCGTAAGGAAGAAGTTTGGTGAGTTTCTCCATGTTGGTCTTATCTGCATAAGTTGCATGACGGAGATTACGTTTACGTTTGGTGTCTTTTCTCTGGGAGTTGAGAATGTGGGATTTGAATGCTTTTGCGCGTTTTACTTTACCGTTTTTGGTGAGTTTGAAACGTTTTTTTGCGCCGGAATGGGTTTTAAGCTTTGCGTTCATTTTGATTTCCTCCTGATATTTGGTTTGCAAAAAGCAATTTTTAAACGAACTTATTTGCCGGTTTTGGAGCTGATGATCATCACCATGCTTCTGCCTTCAAGTTTCGGCATTTTATCAACGGAACCGAATTCTGCGGCGCCGTCGGCAAATCTCTGTACCATTTCGGTACCGAGTTCCGGGTGGGCCATTTCTCTTCCGCGGAAGCGGACAGAAACTTTGACCTTGTTGCCGTCCTTAAGGAACTTGATTGCCTGTTTAAGCTTGGTATTAAAGTCGTTGGTATCGATGTTGAGGGAAAGACGAATTTCTTTAACTTCGATAACTTTCTGGTTTTTCTTGGCCTCTTTTTCGCGTTTCATCTGTTCGAATTTATATTTGCCGTAATCCATGATGCGGCAAACATGGGGATTCGCGGTGGGCGCGATTTCAACAAGGTCAAGGTTTTTTTCGGCAGCGATCGCAAGGGCATCTTTAAGAGAGATAATGCCGAGCTGTGCGCCGTCGGAATCGATCACGCGGACTTCTTTTTCGCGGATTTCATCATTGATGAGCAGTTCCTGCTTAGCTATTGTCAAACACCTCCAAAATAATAAAAAAGTGCGGTTACTTTTTCTTTCACAAAAGAAGCACCGCACACGAACGAAGAAAATCCAAAGGGCGCATTATACCCCCATCGGTTTTTCTCAAAATCTTTGCCGCGCCTGGTTCGTTGACCGGACGGCGAGAACTGTTCGTTCTGCTTCTTTGTCCTAAATATTATAACGGCTCAAAACGCCTTTGTCAATAGGAAAATCTGAATTTTTTTGATATTTATGCTGTTTTTTGCCTTTTCACAGGGCAAGGCTACCTTGTCTAAAGGAAGCTGTCTGTGAAGCAAACGGAGGGATTCCGTTTAGCCTTCCCAGAGGGGAAGGTGTCACCGCAGGTGACGGATGAGGGATAAACCCTGTCCCGTGAACACCGGGCGCATACATAGGTTCGCCCCTACGGTAATTTAATGTAGGGCGGGGGCTTGCTCCCGCCGTGATAAAAAATCCATCCTCTGATGAGGCAAAAAACCGGGCGGATAATATCCGCCCCTACAGTATTTTTGATAAACATACCGAAAACCGTAGGGAACGGTCTTGACCGTTCCGCAAAAAAGCCTTCCCAGAGGGGAAGGTGGATTTTTCGGC
>JAGASN010000029.1 GCA_017847875.1 Oscillospiraceae bacterium
CCGTTTGTTGTCAGCAGCCCGTTTCACGGTCTGCGTGTAGTTCCTTGTAAACTGACCTAATGTGTTTTATAAACAAAAAAGCGGTCCTGTTTTTTTACAGAACCGTTTCTTTGTTTATCCCGTAAGTTCCTTACGCAAAACTTCCAGAATCTTTTTTTCTCTTCTGGAAACCTGAACCTGGGTCATTCCGAGAAGTTTTGCCGTTTCCGTCTGGGTTTTGTTTTCATAATATCTGTGTTTTATTATAAGCCTGTCCCGCTCTTCAAGGTCAGAAACCGCTTTTATGACCGAAAGTCTTTCGGTGATTTCGTCTTCCGGAGATTCAACCGGAACATCCGCCTGGCCGCCGCCTTCGTCCTCACCGATAGTAAGCGAAACAACCGGCGCCGCGGCGCAAAGCGCTTCTGTAACTTCCTCTCCGCTCACTTCAAGAATTTCCGAAAGTTCTGAAACGGTCGGTTCCCTTCCGTTTTTAAGAATAAAATTTTCTCTTTCCTTTGTTGTTTTTATTGAAAGTTCTTTAAGACTTCTGCTCACCTTAACAGTTCCGCCGTCGCGGAAAAGCCTTCTCATTTCCCCCAGGATTACCGGAACCGCATAGGTCGAAAAACGAACTCCCCTTTCTTTGTCAAAGGCGTCAAAGGCTTTTACAAGCCCCATACAGCCCGACTGAAAAAGATCTTCATATTCGATCCCTTTTCCGGTAAAACGGTGGGCGCAGGAATGAACAAGCCCCATATTTTCTGTAATAAGTATTTCTCTGTCAACGGCGCTGTCAGCAAGCTTTGCTCCCGACATATCATTTTCCTTTCGACACGATAGATTTTTCAAGGGTTACGCTGGTTCCTCTGCCCGGTTTTGAGCGGACTTTCAGATTATCCATAAAGGATTCCATTATGGAAAACCCAAGACCCGCTCTTTCGCCCGTTTCACAGGTTGTGTAAAGCGGTTCCATGGCTTTTTTTATATCCGGAATCCCGCAGCCTTTATCTTTTACAGAAATTCTTATACGCGCTCCCTCGAAGATTTTTACGTGTATGTAAACCTTTCCGATTTCGTTTTTATATCCGTGCACAATACAGTTTGTAACAGCTTCGGAAACGGCGGTTTTTATATCCGAAATTTCCTCAACGTTCGGGTCAAGAACCGAAATAAAAGCCGCAACGGAACTTCTGGCGAAGCTTTCGTTGCAGGAACGGCTTTCAAAACTCATTTTCATTTCGTTAACAGGCTTCATACCAAAGCACCCTCCTTTTTGCTTTCGCCCGAAAGCAACTTTTCAATTCCGGCCATTCTCATAACTTTTTTTATTGTTTTCGGAGCATTCTGGATTATAACTTTTCCGGAAAGGCTTTTCATAAGCTTATATCTTCCCATAACAAGTCCTATTCCGGAAGAATCCATAAAACTTACTCCTCCAAAATCAAGAACAAGAATTTCCGGATAGGCGTTCTCCACCGCTTCGTCAATTTCGTTCCGAAGCCCTGCCGCGTTGTGGTGGTCAATTTCTCCGAAAATGTAAGCCGTAACGTTTCTTTCATCAATATCTATTTCAACCGGCATAAAAATCCTCCCAAATAAAAAAACTTGTCTGCTAATATAATACAGACAAGCCTTTGAAATTTTTGTCATATTCCGTTGTTCAAAAGAAAAAAAGCAGGCAAAGCCTGCTTTTTTATTCCTCATATTCTGCCGCAATTTTCATAAGCCTGCGGCACATTTCTTTTGTTTTTTCAAAACCTTCGGTTTTTTCTCCGGTTTTTTCGTTCATATAAAGCTTACGGTTAACTTCAACCATAATGCTCAAAACCCGCTTTTCTTTTCCGTAATGCTTGATCGGTGTGATCGCACCGGAATAGGGTGTGTTTATGCGGACATAATAGCCTTCCTCCCGGCAGGCCTTGACCATTGCTTCACAAAGTCCTTTCGGAGTATGAAAAGGATCTGTTCCAATGCAAAAATCCGGTCTTTTAAAAAGGCAATCAAGCTTTATCGGCCAGACCGAATTAAAACTGTGCCCGTCCAGAATGATGCATCTTCCGCAATTTTCAAGAGCAAAATCCACCGCGGAAGTAAGTTTTTCGTGGTGGGGGTCATAAAAATCCCGAAGGATTCTGTTTCGGAGATTTTCGTCATAATCCCTTATTTTCTTCCCGAACATTCCTTTGGTGTACATAAGGCCCTGTCCGATTTTTGCGTTATATTCATCTTTGTCATCGCGAAATCTTTCAACGTCGCAAAGAAGACGGCTGACCGGATTTATAACGCGCGTTTTTGCAATTTCATCATCGCAGAAAAGTTCCGCCGTATGAGCATCTGTCATAAAAAGCTGCTGGCGGAAAATTTCTTTTTCGCCAATGCAAAAACTGTTTTTATAATCTTCCGGAATATAAAAGGAATTATGCGGGATATGAACGACAAAATGTTCAAAAGCCATAATCCACCTCATCAGAACCAATAGCCGGAAATTTCTTTCGGCACCCAGGGGCACCAGAAATCCACTGCCGGAGCATGGATATGCTTAAAGAAAACAACGTAGAATATCCACCACGCAAAAATAAGCGCAATAAAAACTCTTGCGATTTTGTCGTTTTTTGTTGCCGGGTGTTCGCTGTACCAGGTTCTTCCCTTGCATTTTCCGTAGGAACGAAGATCCATTGAGTTTGAAATGTTTTCAACTTTTGCAAAGCTACTCATAAGAAGCGGAACAAGCATCATAATATACTGCTTGAGTTTTTTTCCGAGCGAAACGTTTTCAAGTTCAACTCCGCGCATCATCATGGAGTTTTTGATATCGGTAAAATCCCTTGCTATATCCGGAATCGTTCTGAAAGCAAGAGAAACAATAGTACAGATTTTATAGGGCATTTTAATGCTGTTAAGCCCTGCCGCAAGTTCCGAAGGGGTTATTGAAAGAATAAAAAGAATTGCGGAAGAAAGCGAAGCAACTCTTTTAAAGAACATTGCCCAGGCGTACCAGAGAAGTTCCCAGCTCAGATAAAGCTTTCCTCCCGCGGATTGCCAGAAAATCGTTTCCATTCCGGTTTTTGTAAGTCCGGATTCCGGAGTAAGAAGAAAAACCATAAGGCTTCCGATAATTCCGTTTGTTACAATAAGGAACCCGAACATAAACGCAATCGGTTTCCAGTTCGGCTTCATGCTTGCAACCCCGGCCATACAAAGGAGGAAAATCGCAAGCATAATTCTGAAATCAAAAGTCGCGATTATCGCAACGGTTATTGCGATAAATCCTATTACTTTTGTTGTTCCGTTAAGTTTATGCAAAGGGGTGGAACCGGGGGTATAGTTTATGAGAAAACGGTTATTCACCTGCCTTCACCATCCTTTCATAACGGATAAAATGCTCGATAAATTTTTCCGGCGGAATATCAAGCTTTTTCGCAAGGCGATAAAGGCTTGTTTGTTTAAGGTTTGCCCTGTCGATAATTTCGTCATTGGAAAGAACGGAATAAACGGATTCATCGGCGATTATTTTTCCGTCCGCAAAAACAATGGCTCTGTCGGTGTTTTCAATGGCAAGGTGCATATCGTGGGTTATGAAAATAATGGTCTTGCCGTATTCGCTGTTGAGCCTGTTTATAAACTTGATAATATCGGTATAATGGCGATAATCCTGTCCGGCGGTGGGTTCATCAAGAATAATGGTATCCGGACCGAGAGCCATAATGCTCGCAACGGTAACGCGTTTTTTCTGTCCGTAGCTTATGGAATCCACCGGCCATTTTCTCATTGAATAAAGTCCGCAGGCTTTCATAGCTTCCGAAGCGCGGTTTTCAACCTCTTCTTCCGAAAGATCACGCAGATGAAGCGCAAGCTCAACTTCATCCTTTATGATATCTTTTACTATCATCTGGTTCGGCATCTGCATAACGTAGCCGACCTGTTCGCCGATTTGTTTTACGGTGGATTTTTTATAATCCTTTCCGTTAATAAAAATCTTTCCGCCGGCGGGGCGATGGATTCCGGTTATAAGTTTAGCCATGGTGGATTTTCCGGCGCCGTTTTTTCCGACCACAGCGACCCTTTCGCCTTTTTTGATTGAAACGCAAAGGTCGTTAACAACCGTTTTTCCGTGCTCATAGCCAAAAGTTACGTTTTCAAGGCGGACAATTTCATCGCCGGGTTCTTTTTTGATTTCCGGAGTTTCCTCATGGAAAAACGCAAGAAGTTTTTCCTTATCTTCACCGGAAAGTTCAAGATTTTCGATATCGCAAATTGTTTCGTTTTTGGAAATATCGCATCCGGCATATTTCATCGCGGTTATGTAAAGCGGTTCGCGAACTCCGCTTTTTTTAAGAAGGTCTGAATTAAGAAGTTCAAAAGGAGTTGTGTCCGCAACAATTCTGCCTTCGCCCATAAGGATAATTCTGTCAACCGGGCGATAAAGAACGTCCTCAAGGCGGTGCTCGATTATGATAACGGTTTTGGTTTTATCTTTTGAAACCTCATTGATAAGTTCAATGGTCGCAACGCCCATTTTCGGGTCAAGAGCGGCAAGAGGTTCATCGAACATAAGAATGTTGACCTTATCGCTGATAACGCCCGCGAGAGCAACCTTTTGCTTCTGACCGCCGGAAAGATCGAAAGGAAGCGCGGAAATAAACTCTTCCATTCCGACTATTCCGGAAAGTTTTTCAACTTCCGGAATCATTTTTTCTCTGGGAACCATTTCATTTTCCATTGAAAAAGCAATATCTTCCCCTACGGAAAGCCCTACAAACTGGGCGTCGCTGTCCTGAAGAACAGTTCCTACTTCCTTGGAAAGTTCAAAAATCGAAAGATTTTTTGTTTCTCTTCCGTTGACCTTACAGCTTCCTGTAATTTCACCTTCGTTTGAAAAAGGAATAAGCCCGTTGATACAGCTCATAAGAGTTGATTTTCCGCAGCCGGAAGGACCGAGTATGAGCACTTTTTCTCCCTCATAGATAGTGAGATTGATATCATGCAGGGTTGCTTTGCTTTGGATTTTATATTTAAAGCTAAAATCCTTAAATTCAATAATTGGCTTTCTTTCCATTTTACTGGCTCCTTTTTATTGAAAAAGTAGGCATAAAACAGCCGGAAAATTTTTTCAGGTTCTTTTATGCCTGCTCTTAAAAATCAAAATCCGTCCCTCCGCAAAATTGCGGAGGGACGAAAGGTTTTAAAAAAATTATTCTTCGGGTTCCTCAACAAGGTTGGTTCTGGAAGCGTAACGTTTGGAAAGGATGAAGAGAATCGGAAGACCGACGATTACGAGAACAGCAGTGTTGGAAAGACCGCCTGCAAGGCTCTGGATGAAGGTGATTTCAAGGTCTGCGGAATAGAAGAGCGCAGTCATGATAGGGGTTACAATACCGAATGCAATTGCGTTACCGAGAACACAGCAGATGGTATAGATGATTGCGTGTTTAATTTTGAAGATTCCGTTTTTGATGTCTGCGCCATACATAGGAAGAAGACCTACGAAAAGACCGAGAACACCGTTACCTACGGACCAGTCGAACCAGAAGCCCCAACCGCCGATAAGGTCTGCGAGGCAGTTACCAACAAGAAGAGATACCATTGCGGGAAGCGGTCCGAAAAGAGCGCCTACAACAACGGGAACGATCATTGCGCTGGTAAGGCTGGTGTTAGTGAATACCGGAATGGAACCCCATACCATAAGTGCGCCAAAGAGTGCTGCACCGATTGCAACAGCAACGATGGTTTTGGTATTCCATTCGCCAACAAATTTTTTAAGCATAAATTTACCCTCCTATAGGTTTTTTGACTTTATATCGTTATGCCTTTTTGCATAAAACGAAACTATTTAATCGGAAATCTTTCTGAAAACAATTTTCCAGTGATTTCCCGTTCCGATATTGTAGGCTTTTGCAAAAGAACCCTGGTTGATTGCAACAGCCATACGATAAAGGGAGTTTACATAGATGATAGGTTCACCTATTCGGACGTCCGCAAAGGAATGTCCGTACATAATGTAGTTTTGATAAACAAGCATTGCATTGTTATAAATCGTAACTTCAATTCTGTCGCCGAATTCCGCACCGATTTTTTTGAAATCTTCTCTCGAAACGTTTGTCCAAAGACTTCCGAAACGGACGTCAAGAATATCTATGCATCCGGAAACGGTTTTTCCGTCAACAACAACTTCTCCGCAGGGGAGTTCAAGTATCTTTTCAATGGGAAGCTCCTGTCCGACTTCCTCAAAGCTGATTTTTCCGGAAGCGAGTTTAGCGCCGGTGTTTGCATAAACGTCTCTTCCGTGAAAAGTATAGCTGTATTCGGTGTTCTGTCTGCGGTGGCGGCTTTCATCAATTTCTCTTATGGAAACAATGCCGATGTTTTTGTGGATATGGGTAAGAGTTCCGTTATCGGGGGTTACAATAAATTGTCCCTGTGCTGTTTCTGCAACAACGCTTTTTCTGGAAGAGCCGACTCCCGGATCGACAACGGAAACAAAAACGGTTCCCTTCGGCCAATATTCAACGGACTGATAAAGGCGATAGCTCGCCTCCCAGATGTTATAAGGAGTTATGTCGTGGGTGAGGTTGAATATCCTGAGATTTTTGTCAACTTCAAGTGCAACGCCATACATTGCCGCAACAGCACCGTCAACAAGACCGAAGTCGCTTTGAAAAACCAGTGCATCAGACATAATTATTTCCTCCTGATTTCAACTTTCCAGTCCGGTCCGAATCCGAGTTTATATTCTTCGAGCATACTGCCTTCGGAAAGTGCCGCGGAAACATGGAGAAGTTCATTTGTATAAAGAAGAGGATCGCCTTTTTTTACATCGCCAAAGGCTTTGCAGTAAGGCATTGCTTTTTCGAGCACGGTTTTTCCTTCGTGCTCAACTTTGAGCACCAGTTCATCGCCATATTCAAAACCCGCGTGCTCAAAATCTTCCGCGAGAATATTGGACCACATATTTCCGAAGTTCGGGTCAACAATTTCAAAATATCCGGAAACCATTCCTTCTTCGGAATGTGCCTTCGGCATAGGGATCATAACAATTTCTTCCGCCGGATATTCCGGACCGAGTTCCTCAAAAGAAATCTGTCCTGCGGCAAGTCTTGCGGCATTGTATCCGAAAAGATCTCTTCCGTCGAAAACCGCGCTGCCTTCGCTGGTGGGTCTTCTGTTTGCGTAATCGATCATGCGGACTTCTTCAATCCCGTGGAATTTTACAATATGAGTAAGACTTCCGTTATCGGGGGTTATAATGATATATCCGTCTTTTGTTTTTACTGCGGCGGCTCTTCTGTCCGTTCCTACGCCCGGATCCACAACGGAAACAAAAATAGTTCCCTTGGGCCAGAAGCGAACAGTCTGCCAAAGGCGATAGCTTGCGCTCCATGCGTCAAAATGCGGAATTTCGTGGCTTCCGGTAAAAATCTCAAGGCTTCTGTCAACAGATTTTACAACGCCGTACATTGCGGAAACGGCGCCTTCTTTATAAGTAAAGTCTGTCTGGAAAACAAGAATTGGTTTTTCCATTTTATAATTTCCTCCGATTTTTGTATTTGTTTTATTTTTTTCGGAAATTTAAAAATATTTATCCAAATATATAATAAATTATAGCAAAAATTCTGTTGTTTTTCAAGACTTTTTGGCTTTATAATGCGATTTTTGAAAAATCGACCAAAAAAATACCTCCGGATCTCTCCGGAGGCATTTCTTAAGAATTATGCTCTGTTAATTACACAAGCTCAATAATGGCCATTTCTGCTGCGTCACCGCGGCGAGGACCAATTTTGATAATTCTGGTGTAACCGCCGTTTCTTTCGGCGTATTTAGGTGCGATCTCGTCAAAGAGTTTCTTTGCAACTGCTTCCTTGGTTACGAAAGCAAAAACCTGACGTTTGGAATGAAGGTCATTGTTTTTTGCAACAGTGATCATCTTCTCAGCCATAGCGCGAACTTCTTTTGCACGAGTGACGGTGGTTTCAATCTTGCCGTTTTCAAGCAGATAGGTGACCATCGCGCGGAGCATAGCTCTTCTGCAGTCGGTAGCACGACCGAGCTTTCTAGTTCCGGACATCGATATTCACTCCTTTTTGATTCAATCTTCTTCCTTGTTGAGGTTGAAGCCAAGGGATTCAAGCTTGGAAACAACTTCTTCAAGGGACTTCTTACCGAGGTTACGAACTTTCATCATTTCGTCCTCAGATTTGCCTATAAGGTCTTCGACAGTGTTGATACCTGCGCGTTTGAGGCAGTTGAAGCTTCTTACGGACAGGTCAAGTTCTTCAATGGTCATCTCAAGGACTTTTTCTTTGCTGTTGTTGTCCTTTTCTACCATGATTTCGCCTTTGAAGGCGTCTTCGGAAAGATCCACGAACAGGTTGAGATGTTCATTGAGGACCTTAGCTCCAAGGGATACTGCTTCCTTTGCGGAAATGGTGTTATCCGTCCAAACCTCGAGGGTAAGTTTATCGTAGTCGGTAATCTGACCAACACGAGTGTTTTCAACGGTATAGTTTACCTTCAGTACCGGAGTATAAATACTATCAACGGGAATTACGCCGATTGCGGGCTGCATATCCTGTTTGTTTCTTTCGGCGGAAATATAGCCGCGGCCTTTATCAAGGGTAATTTCCATGAAAAGGTGGCCATCGCTGTCAAGAGTTGCGATATGCATGTCTTTGTCGAGAATTTCGACTTCGGAATCGGCCTGGATTGAACCGGCAGTGACTTCACATTCACCGGAAACATCGATTACAACAACCTTGGGGCCGTCGCAATGAAGTTTTGCGGTAAGGCCTTTGATGTTGAGGATGATTTCGGTGACGTCCTCTTTTACACCGGGGATGGTGGAAAATTCATGACGGATACCGTCAATTTTTACGGACGTTACAGCAACGCCGGGAAGCGAGGAGAGCAATACGCGTCTCAGGCTGTTGCCAAGAGTCGTACCGAATCCACGCTCGAGAGGTTCAACAACGAATTTTCCGTAGCTGAGGTCTTCGGGGTTTTCTTCGGCTTCGATTCTCGGTTTTTCTATTTCTAACATCTAAATCCCTCCTAAATGGGCAAAAATGCCCGGTTTCGCATTCCCCTGTCAGTTCCTACCAATTATTATTTGGAGTACAACTCAACGATCAGGTGTTCCTCAACGTCAAGATCGATGTCTTCACGGTTAGGAAGCTGGTTGATCTTTGCAGTAAGTTTTTCTGCATCGAAATCGATCCAGGAAGGAACGGGATGTGCAGAGTTTGCTTCTACAACTGCTTTGAGTTTTTCGTTCTGACGGCTCTTGTCGGTTACAGCAACAACGTCACCGGCTTTGAGCAGGATGGAAGGGATGTTGGCCTTGTGGCCGTTAAGGGTATAGTGACCGTGTCTTACGAGCTGGCGAGCTTCTTTTCTGGAAGAAGCAAGACCTGCACGATAAACAACGTTGTCGAGACGGCTTTCGAGAATTCTGAGAAGGTTTTCACCAGCCTGACCAGACTGTTTGCTGGCGAGTTCGAAATAATGTTCGAACTGGCTTTCAAGAACACCATAGTATCTCTTTGCCTGCTGTTTTGCGCGAAGCTGAAGACCGTATTCAGAAATCTTTTTACGGCCCTGACCGTGCTGGCCAGGAGCATATGCTCTGCGGCTGAGTGCGCATTTAGGACCATAGCATCTTTCGCCTTTAAGGAAGAGCTTTTTGCCTTCGCGGCGGCAGAGTCTGCATACAGAACCTGTATATCTTGCCATGTGTTTTTACACCTCCAATAATTTCAGAATACCACTATTATACGCGGCGACGTTTGGGCGGACGGCATCCGTTGTGGGGAACAGGAGTAACATCTTTGATCATAGTTACTTCGAGTCCTGCTGCCTGAAGAGCACGGATTGCTGCTTCACGACCGGAACCGGGACCTTTTACGAAAACTTCAACGGTTTTAAGGCCGTGCTCCATTGCTGCTTTTGCTGCAGTTTCTGCTGCAGTCTGTGCTGCGTAAGGAGTGGATTTTCTGGAACCACGGAATCCGAGTCCGCCTGCGGAAGCCCAGGAAAGAGCGTTGCCGCGAACATCGGTGATGGTAACGATAGTGTTATTGAAGGTGGACTGGATATGTGCTGCGCCACGTTCGATATTTTTCTTTTCGCGACGGCGACGAGTAATTGCTTTTTTAGCATTTGCTTTCGGCATGTCTTAATCCTCCCTCTTATTTCTTCTTGTTAGCAATGGTCTTCTTGGGACCTTTGCGGGTTCTTGCGTTGGTTTTGGTTCTCTGTCCACGAACAGGAAGACCTTTTCTGTGGCGAAGACCACGATAGCAACCAATTTCTACAAGACGTTTGATATCAAGTGCGGTAGCGCGGCGAAGGTCGCCTTCTACCTCGATGTTTTTGTCGATGTACTCACGCAATTTAGTAGCATCATCTTCGGAAAGATCTTTTACGCGGATAGTAGGATCGATTTCAGTATCCGCAATGATCTTAGAAGCGGTTGTGCGGCCGATACCGTAGATATAAGTGAGAGCGATGTCGATTCTCTTATTCTTCGGCAGGTCAATACCAGCTATACGAGCCATAGACTTTGTTGCACCTCCGTTTTAGTTAATCAGCCCTGACGCTGTTTGTGTTTAGGATTGGAGCAGATAACCATAAGACGGCCTTTGCGTCTGATGATTTTGCATTTTTCACAGATGGGTTTTACGGAAGGTCTGACTTTCATAGATATACCTCCTTATCACTTAGATCGCCAAGTAATGCGCCCTTTGGTAAGGTCATAAGGCGACATTTCAACCGTTACCTTGTCTCCGGGAAGGATTCGAATGTAGTTCATTCTGAGTTTTCCGGAGATATGAGCTAAAATTTGGTGGCCGTTGGGCAACTCGACCTTGAACTGGGCGTTGGGAAGGGAGTCCACAACAGTACCCTCGATTTCAATTACATCTTCTTTGGCCAAGCTTAATTCCCTCCCTCGTCAATTTCATTGAATTTTGAAAGCGCAGTAATGAGCTTTCCGTTAGTTTCGAGTGCATCTTTTTCCAAAACCGTTTTGGTAAAGGCAAGATGCTTTTTACGCTTGCGTTTGGGTTTTTCGACTTTGCGGAGTCTGCCGTCGGCAATAAATGCAAATTCTTCATCCTCAAGCACTATTGCGTAGAAACTGCCGCGGTCTTTACCCGCTTTTGACAAAACAACCTGTCCGAGCATTTTTCACCTCATCAGTCCGGGTCGGTCAGAATTATAGGACCGTTATCCGTAATTGCGATGGTATGCTCAAAATGGGCAGAAAGCTTGCCATCTTTGGTTCTTACTGTCCAGCCGTTCGAATCCGTTGAAACGAACCTTGTTCCGGCATTTATCATGGGCTCAATGGCTATGCACATTCCGTTAACAAGCCTGGGTCCGTGACCAGCCGCGCCGAAATTCGGCACTTCCGGGTCTTCGTGGACGTCGCGTCCGATTCCGTGTCCGACAAATTCACGAACAACTGAATAGCCGCGCTCTTCACAGTAAGTCTGGACGGCATTGGAAATATCTCCGATTCTGTTTCCGACAACAGCAGCTTCAATTCCTTTGAAAAGGCTCTGTTTCGTAACGTCAAGAAGCTTCTGAGCTTCTTCGGAGGCAGTTCCCGCCACAAAAGTTGCGGCGTTGTCGCCGTGGTAACCATCCAGGCATGCACCAACATCTATCGAAACAATGTCGCCTTCATTGATAACTCTGTTTCCGGGGATACCGTGGATAAGCTCATCGTTGACAGAGATGCATGCGCTGGCGGGAAAACCGTATAAATTCAGGAACGAGGGGGTTGCGCCCTGACTCACGATGAAATCATAAATAGCTTTATCAATTTCCGCGGTAGTAACACCGGGTTTGACAGCCTCGCCGCCGACCTTAAGAGCAAGAGCCGAAAGTCTTCCGGCTTCGCGCATCTTTTTGATCGTGTTTGCGGTTTTAAGAATCACCATGATTTAGACCCCCAAAGCTTCCAGCGCAAGGCGAGTGGTTTCTTCAATTCCGTTCTCACCGTTGACTACTGCAAGCTTGCCTTGATCTCCATAGAAACCTTTAAGCGGCTCGGTCTGTTCATGATAAACATCGAGGCGGTGTTTAATGGTTTCGGGGAGATCGTCCTTTCTGGTGATAATTTCTGCGCCGCATTTCGGGCAGATGTTATCAGCAGGAGGAGGACAGGAAATCATATGGTAGGGAGCGCCGCAACCGGAACACACTCTGCGGCCGGAAAGACGGGCAATGATCACATCGTCGGAAACGGCGATTTCAAGTGCCTTGTCAATTCTTACGCCGCCTTCCTGCAAGGCTTCTGCCTGAGGAATGGTGCGGGGAAAACCATCAAGAATAAAACCGTTCTTGCAGTCGTCCTTAGTAAGACGCTCCTCAATGATGGAGATAACAAGAGCATCCGGAACAAGTTTTCCGGATTCCATGTATCCTTTTGCTTCAAGTCCAAGCGGAGTTTCGTTTTTTACTGCCTCACGCAGGATATTGCCTGTGCTAATGGTCGGAATTGCGAGTTTCTCTTTAAGAATTTCGGCCTGAGTTCCTTTTCCTGCACCAGGAGCTCCAAGAAGAATAAGATTCATGGATATACCTCCTATTAATTATTCAAGAAATCCTTTGTAATGTCTCATCATCATCTGAGATTCAAGGGATCTTGCAGTTTCAAGAGCTACGGAAACAACGATGATAACAGTAGTACCGCCGATGGTTACGTTGCTGATACCGGAAACTGCGCCGATGATGGTCGGGAGAAGAGCGATAACGCCGAGGAACATTGCACCGATGAAGGTGATTTTTCCGATGATTCTGGAAATGAAGTCTGCGGTAGGTTTACCGGGACGAATTCCGGGAATTGCACCGTTGTTCTTCTGAAGGTTATTTGCCATCTCAACAGGATTATACTGAATTGCAATATAGAAATAGCTGAATGCCACGATAAGGATAAAGTAAAGAACGGAATAGAACCAAGAGGTCTGGTCGAACATTCTGAAGAAACCGAACCAGAAGGAACCTTCTTCAACTTTTACGAAAGCCTCGATGGTTGCCGGAATGGCAAGAAGTGCGCCCGCGAAGATGATCGGGAGAACACCGGCCATGGTTACTTTAACCGGAATGTGGCTGGACTGGCCGCCATACTGTTTGCGTCCAACAACGCGTTTTGCGTACTGAACAGGAATACGGCGTTCAGCCTGGTTCATAAGAACGATGAAAGCGATAAGCAAAACAAAGATGACAATAAGTGCCGGAACGAAGAAGTAATATTTTACTTCGCCGAGAGTAAGGTAGTACCAAAGAGTAGAAACAAGATTGGGACCACCGGATACGATACCGGCAAAAAGGATCATGGAAATACCGTTTCCGATACCTTTTTCATCAATTCTCTCGCCGAGCCACATAACAAGCATGGAACCGGCGGTGAACATGAACAGGATAGTTACGACTACGAGTACATTTTCCCAAGTATTGTCGAAAGTTGCAACTGCGTTGTAACCTTTGAGGGTTACATAGTATGCATATGCCTGGATCAGAGCAAGAGCAACGGTGGAGCAGCGAGTGATCATGTTGATCTTCTTTTTGCCCTCAGCGCCTTCTTTTGCAAGTTTCTCAAGTGCGGGAATTGCAATGGTAAGGAGCTGAATTACGATGGATGCGGTGATGTAAGGCGAAATGGAAAGCGCAAAAACGGTTGCCATAGAAAGGGCGCCACCGGTGAGCATGTTGAGATAACCGAGAAGGTTACCGGAGTTTGCTCCGAACATGGAAGAAAGAGCGGTGGTGTCAAGGAAAGGAACCGGAATTGCAGCGCCAAGACGGAAAACGACAATAATGAGGAGAGTGTAAAGAAGTTTTTCGCGGATATCCTCTACTTTCCAAGCATTCTTGAAGACATCAAACATCTTTATTTCACCTCGGCCTTTCCGCCAACCTCCTCGATTTTCTGCTTAGCAGACTCAGAGAAAGCAGCTACTTCAACAGTGAGCTGTTTGGTAAGCTCGCCGTTGCCGAGAACTTTGACTCCGTCAAGAGTCTTTTTGAGGAGACCAGCTTCAACAAGGGTCTGCTCATTTACAACAGTGCCGTTCTCGAAAATTTCGAGATCGCCAACGTTAACAATTGCATACTGGGTTGCAAAAATGTTTTTAAATCCGCGTTTCGGGATCTGTCTCTGGAGAGGCATCTGGCCGCCTTCGAATCCGGGACGGATGGAGCCGCCGGAACGGGCTTTCTGACCTTTATGACCTTTACCAGCGGTTTTACCGTTGCCGGAACCGTGGCCTCTACCTCTGCGGTAGCTTTCAGCGTTTGCGCCGGGTGCCGGAGCAAGTTCATGAAGTTTCATATCGGTGCACCTCCTTATTCTTCTACTTCGGTGACCTCGACCATGTGAGCAATCTTAGCGATTTTGCCGCGGGTTGCTGCATTGTCGGGCTGAAGGGTTTCCGCACCAATTTTGCGGAGGCCAAGGGAGATTGCAGTTGCGATCTGATCATCTTTCTTGTGGATAAAGCCTTTTACAAGTTTGATTTTAAGCATTTTAACTGTTTTCCTCCTTAACCGTAGATTTCTTCAACGGTTTTGCCGCGGACTGCTGCAACCTGCTCCGCATCACGGAGAGAAAGCAGGCCCTGCATGGTGGCAGAAACTACGTTGCAAGGATTGTTGGAACGGAGGCATTTGGTACGAACATCGTGAATGCCTGCCGCTTCCATAACGGCACGAACTGCGCCGCCTGCGATAACGCCGGTACCTTTGGGAGCCGGTTTCATAAGAACTTCGCCTGCACCAAATTTACCAACAACCTCATGAGGAATGGTGGTTCCTTTGAGGGTAATGTGTTTAAGATTTTTCTTTGCGTCTTCAATACCTTTGCGGATTGCGTCCGGAACTTCGTTAGATTTGCCCATTCCGAAACCGATGGTTCCGTTCTGGTCGCCAACTACTACGAGAGCGCTGAACTTCATAACACGTCCGCCTTTGACGGTTTTGGATACGCGGTTTATTGCTACGACCTTTTCAACAAGATCGAGTTTAGAAGCATCGATTAAAGCCATCTGTATCCTCCTTCTTAGAATTGAAGTCCACCCTCGCGGGCACCTTCTGCAAGTTCTTTAACACGTCCGTGATAAAGGTAACCACTTCTGTCGAATACGACACAAGTTACACCTTTTTCGATAGCTCTCTGAGCTACGAGTTTGCCGATCTCTTTAGCTGCTTCTTTGTTGCCGCCGTAATTCTCGAAAGATTTTTCGTTGGTGGAAGCTGCTGCGAGGGTAACTCCGTTTACGTCATCAATGATCTGAGCGTAGATGTGTTTAGCGGAGCGGAAAACATTAAGACGCGGTCTTTCAGCGGTTCCGCTGATTTTGTTTCTTACGCGGTAGTGTCTTTTAACACGTGCTGCGTTTTTATCAGCTTTAGATACCATGTTTTTTCACTCCTTCTTATTTTTTACCTTTACCGGCTTTACCTTCCTTGCGGATAATGGTTTCGCCTACATATTTAATACCTTTGCCTTTATAAGGTTCGGGCGGACGTTTTTCTCTGATCTCTGCTGCGATCTGGCCAACTCTCTGTTTGTCAGCGCCTTTAACAACGATTTTGTTAAGTGCAGGAACATCGAAGGTAACACCGTCTCTTTCGGGAACGATGACCTGGTGAGAATAACCAAGGTTCATAACAAGCTTGGTTCCTTCTTTAACAACTTTATAACCAACACCGTTGATTTCAAGTTCTTTGGTGAAGCCGGTGGATACGCCGGTTACCATGTTGGATACAAGGGTTCTGGTAAGGCCGTGAAGGCTTTTCATTTCCTTAGTATCATCGGGGCGGGACACGATGATCTCGCCGTTTTCGACTTCGATTTTCATCTCAGGTCGAAAGCTCTGTTTAAGGGTACCGTTATTACCCTTTACCTCTACAACGTTGCCGTCGATTTTGACTTCAACGCCTGCCGGTATAGCAATCGGTTTTTTACCGATACGAGACATTCAGTTTCCCTCCTTCTTACCAAATGAACGCAAGGACTTCGCCGCCAACGTTCTCTTTGCGTGCCTGTTTATCGGTCATGATTCCTTTATTGGTGGAAAGAATTGCGATACCAAGGCCTTTAAGAACTTTGGGCATTTCCTCAACGTTAGTGTAAATGCGCAGGCCGGGTTTGGAAACCCTGCGAAGGCCTGTGATTACCGGGGTTTTATTTGCGCCGTATTTAAGCGTGATGTGGATGATTCCCTGTTTTCCATCTTCAATTACCTGGTAACCTTTGATGTAACCTTCATCAAGAAGAATCTGGGTAATTGCTTTTTTCATGTTAGAAGCGGGAACATCGACGGTATCATGCTTAGCGGAATTCGCGTTTCTGATGCGGGTCAGCAAGTCAGCGACAGTATCGGTGATATGCATTCCTCAAACCTCCTTTGTTCTCTATAAGTTACCAGCTTGCCTTTTTTACGCCAGGGATCTCACCTTTATATGCAAGTTCTCTGAAGCAGATACGGCAAATACCAAATTTGCGAAGATAGGCGTGGGGTCTGCCACAGATTTTGCAGCGAGTGTAAGCTCTGGTGGAGAACTTAGGCTCTGCTTTCTGTTTGACCTTCATAGACGTTTTTGCCATGTTAATATCCTCCTATCTTACTTTTCAAACGGAGCGCCCATAAGAGTGAGCAGCTCGCGAGCTTCTTCATCGGTCTGTGCGGTGGTGATGAAGCAAATGTTCATACCACGAAGTTTTTCAATTTTATCATAGTCGATCTCCGGGAAGATCAGCTGTTCTTTCAGACCAAGGCTGTAGTTGCCGCGTCCGTCGAAAGCGTTAGGATTGATACCACGGAAGTCTCTTACTCGCGGAAGAGCGATGTTGAAGAGTCTGTCCATGAATTCGTACATTTTAGCACCACGGAGGGTTACTTTTGCACCGATAACCATTCCTTCACGGAGTTTGAAGTTTGCTACGGATTTTTTAGCTTTGCAGGTGATTGCTTTCTGACCGGTGATAGCACCGAGGTCTTTGAGGATAGCGTCCATTGCTTTGGAGTTATCTTTGCAGTCACCAGCGCCAACGTTCACGACGATCTTATCGAGTTTCGGGATCTGCATGACGCTTTTGTATTCAAACTTCTTCATAAGAGCAGGTGCTACATCGCTTTTGTAGTACTCACTAAGTCTAGTCATGTGTTTTCCTCCTTACTCAAAAAGTTTCGCCGCATTTCTTGCAAAGACGTTTTTTGGTTCCGTCAGCAAGAACTTTATGGGCCAGTCTAGTGGGTTTGCCGCATTTGGGGCAGACAAGCATCACTTTGCAGGCGTAGATGGCGGTTTCAACCTGAAGAAGTCCACCCTGCTCACCCATTCTTCTGGGTTTTGCATGTTTGGTTGCAATGTTGCATCCTTCGACAATAACTTTGCCTTCGGAAGGGCTTACTTCAAGTACCTTGCCTTCTTTGCCTTTATCTCTTCCGGAGATGATGATGACTTTGTCGCCGGTTTTTACGTGTACTTTATTCATCGTCAATTTCCTCCTTCTTAGAGAACTTCGGGCGCAAGGCTCAGGATTTTAAGGTAATCTTTTTCACGGAGCTCACGAGCTACCGGTCCAAAGATACGGGTTCCACGCGGGTTTTTGTCTTCTTTGATGATTACGGCTGCGTTTTCGTCGAAACGAATGTAGCTGCCGTCATCACGACGAACACCTTTGGCCGAGCGGACGATAACAGCTTTAACAACATCGCCTTTTTTGACCATGCCGCCGGGAGCTGCTTTTTTAACACTGGCTACGATTACGTCGCCGATGTTAGCATATTTTCTTCTGGTACCGCCGAGAACACGGATGCACTGAAGTTCTTTTGCACCGGTGTTATCAGCAACCTTCAGATGAGATTGCATCTGTATCACAGATTATTTCCTCCTTTCCGTCCGACTCTAATTATTTGGCCTTTTCGATGATCTCGGAAACTCTCCAACGTTTGTCTTTGGACAAAGGTCTGGTTTCCATGATCTCTACACGGTCGCCGATTCCGCATTCGTTCTTTTCGTCATGCGCTTTGAATCTTACGGTTCTCTTAATAATCTTTTTATAAAGGGGGTGCTGAACACGGTCTTCGACTTTAACAACAACGGTTTTGTCCATTTTGTCGCTAACTACGATACCGACTCTGGTTTTTCTAAGATTTCTTTCTTCGTTCATGCTTTATCCTCCCTTCAATTACTGCTCTGCCTTGAGCTCGAGTTCACGAAGAGCGGTTTTAACTCTTGCGATGTCTTTTCTGACTTCAACAAGTCTCATCGGATTTTCAAGCTGGTTAATGGCGTGCTGGAATCTCAGGTTGAAAAGCTCGGCTTTGAGCTCAGAAAGTTTCTTTTCAAGGTCTGCTTTATTCATTTCACGAACCTGTGCTGCTTTCATTGCTCGTCAACCCCCTTTTCTTCCCTTTTTACGAATTTGCATTTGATAGGAAGCTTGTGGGAAGCAAGTCTCATTGCTTCTCTTGCAAGCTCTTCGGATACTCCGCCGATTTCGAACATTACGCGGCCGGGTTTAACAACGGCTGCCCAATATTCAGGAGCACCTTTACCGGAACCCATTCGGGTTTCTGCAGGTTTTGCAGTGATGGGTTTATCCGGGAAAACTTTGATCCAAACCTGACCGCCACGTTTGATGTAACGGGTCATTGCGATACGAGCTGCCTCGATCTGGTTTGCTTTGAGCCAGCAGGGCTCAAGTGCCATAAGGCCGTATTCGCCGTTGGAAACGAAATTACCTCTGTGTGCAGCACCTTTCATGCGGCCTCTCTGAACACGACGGTATTTAACTCTCTTCGGAAGAAGCATTATTTACGACCTCCTTCTTTGCGAGAGGGCTGTTTTTTTACGTCGTTAAGAACGTCGCCGTTGTAGATCCAAACTTTAACGCCGATACGACCGTAGGTGGTTGCTGCTTCTGCAAAACCGTAGTCGATGTCAGCACGAATGGTCTGAAGCGGAATGGTGCCCTCATGATAACATTCGCTGCCGGCAATCTCTCTACCGCCAAGACGGCCGGAGCACATTACTTTGATACCTTTTACGCCGAGTTTCATGGAACGGCCGATGGACTGTTTCATTGCACGACGGAAGGAAATTCTGCGTTCAAGCTGTGCAGCAATGTTTTCTGCAACAAGCTGTGCATCTTTATCAGGCTGTTTAACTTCAACAATGTTGAGGAAAACCTGAACTTTTTCTTCTTTGCCTTTGTTGAGCATCTGCTCGCATTCAAGGCGAAGTTTTTCAATTTCAGAACCCTGACGGCCGATGACCATGCCGGGTTTTGCGCAATGGATGTGGATTCTCACTTTGTTGTCGCCGGTACGTTCGATTTCAACTTTCGGAACGCCTGCGCCGTAAAGTTTCTTTTTGAGGAATTTACGAAGGTTGTAATCCTCAACAAGAGTGTCGCCGAAGACTGCGTCCTTGGCAAACCAGCGGGAATCCCAATTTTTAATTACACCAACACGGAGACCGTGGGGATTAACTTTCTGTCCCATTAATTTACCTCCTACTTAGTCTTTTTCTCTGAGAACCAGGGTGATATGAGAAGATCTCTTAAGGATACGGAATGCTTTACCGTGATCCATAGGCTGAATTCGTTTCATCGTCGGGCCGGGAGTAACGAAGCATTCTGCAATGTACATGTTGTCTTTGCTCATGCCGTGGTTGTTCTCTCCGTTGGCGATAGCCGATTTCAGGAGCTTCTCGAGCGGCTCACAGGCCGCTTTGGGGGTGTGTTTAAGCACTGCCATCGCATAGTCAACAGGTTTGTTTCTGATAAGATCAAGAACAATCTGGACTTTACGGGGCGAGATGCGGGCATATCTCAAAATAGCCCTTGCTTCCATGTGAAATCCTCCTCTCGGCCTTATTTACCGTTGTTAGTTTTTTTGGAACCGGCGTGACCTCTGAAGGTTCTGGTGGGAGCAAACTCACCGAGTTTGTGACCAACCATATCTTCGGTTACATATACCGGAACATGTTTACGACCATCGTGAACCGCAAAGGTGTGTCCTACAAAATCCGGGAAGATTGTGGACGAACGGCTCCAGGTTTTAAGAACTCTTTTCTCGCCTGCTTTGTTCATTTCACGAACTCTTGCAAGAAGAACAGGCTGAACAAACGGTCCTTTTTTAACGCTTCTGCTCATTTCGTTTATCCTCCTTCTAGATTATTTCGCGTTGCGGCGTTTCACGATAAATTTATCGGAAGCCTTGTGTTTAGCTCTGGTTTTTGCGCCGAGAGCAGGTTTACCCCAAGGGGTTACAGGGCCCGGACGGCCGATAGGAGATTTACCTTCACCACCGCCGTGAGGATGGTCACAGGGGTTCATTACGGAACCGCGGACGGTAGGTCTCCAGCCCATGTGGCGCATACGGCCTGCTTTACCGTAGGAAACGTTAGCGTGTTCTACGTTGGAAACCTGGCCGATGGTTGCGTAGCATCCGTTGGGAACGTTACGAAGTTCGCCGCTGGGAAGACGGATAAGTGCATACTTGCCTTCTTTAGCCATGAGCTGTGCCATGGTACCTGCGGAACGAACAAGCTGTGCGCCTTTTCCGGGATAAAGCTCTACGTTGTGGATGAAAGTACCAACGGGAATGTTAACAAGAGGAAGAGCGTTGCCGGGCATGATGTCTGCTTCCGGACCGGAAACAACTTTATCGCCGGGTTTCATTCCGTGAGGAGCAACGATGTATCTCTTTTCGCCGTCTTCATACTGAACAAGAGCAATGTGAGCGGAACGGTTGGGGTCGTACTCAAGAGTGAGGACGTCTGCCATCATTCCGGTTTTGTTACGTTTGAAATCGATAATACGATATTTGGTTCTGTTGCCGCCGCCACGATGACGAACGGTGATGCGGCCGTAGGAGTTACGACCGGAATGCTTCTTCATCGGTTCGAGAAGGCTGCGTTCCGGAGCTACCTTGGAAAGTCCAGAATAATCAATGGTGGACATATCGCGACGACCGGGAGTAGTGGGGTTATAGAACTTAATAGCCATTCAGTTCGTCCTCCTTACAGCATACTCTCGAAGAACTCGATGCCCTTGGAGTCAGCCTTAAGGGTTACGATCGCTTTCTTCCAGTCAGCGGTTTTGCCAAAATGAAGTCCAACGCGTTTGTTGCGGCCTCTCATGTTGATGGTGTTAACTTTTGCAACTTTTACGCCGAAAAGTTCTTCAACAGCTTTGGCAATTTCCTGTTTGTTTACGTTTTTCATTACACGGAAAGTGTATTTCTTCTGGGCAATTGCAGCCATGGAAGCTTCGGTGATAACCGGAGCGATGACGATGTCATGAGCGGTTTTCATCATTTTGCATACACCTCCTCAAGTTTTGCAACAGCCTCTTTGGTGATAACAAGGTTATCATGGTTGAGGATGTCATATACGTTAATGGTGTTGGTAAGAGCAGTTCTTACGCCGGGAATGTTATGAGCGCTTCTGATAACGTTTTCGTTAACTTCAGGCATAACGATAAGGGTTTTGCCTTCTGCGCCGATGTTTGCAAGGGTTTTTACCATTGCTTTGGTTTTGATTTCGTTGAGCTCAAGGTTTTCGAGAACGATCATTTCGCTTGCAGCAACTTTGCAGCTGAGTGCGGAGAGCATTGCAAGTCTGCGAACTTTTTTGTTGAGAGTGAAACGATATTTTCTCGGTTTCGGGCCAAGAGCTACGCCACCGTGAGTCCACTGAGGAGCTCTGGTGGAACCCTGACGAGCGTGGCCGGTGCCTTTCTGTCTCCAGGGTTTTCTGCCGCCGCCGCGAACTTCGGTTCTGGTCTTGGTGGACTGAGTACCATGACGACGGTTAGCAAGATAGTTAACAACAGCTGCATGCATTGCAACGGTGTTCGGTTCAATACCGAAAACGGCTTCAGAGAGGGAAAGAGTACCGACTTCTTCGCCGTTCATGTTCAAAACTTTAACGTCTAACATGTGTCTTTTCCTCCTTTATCATTTACGTGCAGATGCTTTCTGCGGGTTCTTGCTGATGGAAACGGAAGTGTTTTTAACTTTCTGTTTCTTAACAGCAGCCATAACGCTTACGATTGCGCCTTTAGGACCGGGAATTGCGCCTTTGATTGCGATGAGGTTGTTCTCAGCGTCAATCTTAACAACTTCAAGGTTCTGAACGGTGGTTCTTTCAACACCGAAGTGACCCGGGAGTTTGGTGCCTTTGAAAACGCGGCCGGGGTCGGAGCAGTTACCCATGGAACCGATGTGGCGGTGGATAGGGCCAACACCGTGGGTTGCGCGCATACCTTTGAAGCCATAACGTTTGGTGGTACCAGCGTATCCGTGACCTTTGGATTTTGCGGTAACGTCAACTTTTTCGCCAACTTCAAAAGCGTCTGCTTTGATGATGTCGCCAACGTTTACTGCGGAACAATCGTCAAGTCTGAATTCACGAAGGAATTTTTTTGCAGCAACATCTGCTTTTGCAAAATGTCCTTTAAGGGGTTTGGTGAGATGTTTTTCAGTGATCTCGCCGTAGCCGATCTGTACGGATTCGTAACCGTCGTTTTCAAGAGTTTTCTTCTGAACAACGACGCAGGGACCGGCTTCAACAACGGTTACAGGAATTACTTTTCCTGCCTGGTCAAAAAGCTGGGTCATACCAATCTTTTTGCCGATGATTGCCTTTTTCATTAATTCTGCCTCCTATTGGTTATTGGTCGGTTCCGCATAAAGTTTTGCGGTCCGACATGACCTGCATGGTCGATTCGTTATCAGGTTCTATTAGAACTTGATTTCAATTTCGACGCCGGCAGGGAGCTCAAGACCGGTGAGAGCTTCAACAGTTTTGTTGGAAGGTCTCAGAATGTCGATGAGTCTTTTGTGGGTACGAAGTTCAAACTGCTCACGGCTGTCTTTGTATTTATGAACAGCGCGGAGAATGGTTACGATCTCTTTTTCGGTCGGGAGCGGAATAGGACCGGAAACGCGAGCGCCGGTGCGCTTTGCGGTTTCGACAATCTTTTCTGCCGCCTGATCGATCAGCTGATGATCATAGCTTTTCAGTCTGATTCTGATTTTTTCTTTGACTGCCACTAAAATCGCCTCCTTAATTGATTCCCAATGACTCTTGGGGTGCGACCTTGTGAAACACATTCCACGCTCCCGTGTGTTTCATGCCTTCTCATTAAAAAACGGAAACGCCGCACTCTATTATATATTATATATAATAGACGCAAGTATCTCCGGATACGCGCACCTATAGCTTTTTAGCGCAAAGGCACGCTTTAATAACAAGACCCGTCAAACGCAGCTCATCACATACGCCGACACACATGGGTGTGCAGTATTTCTTGTCGCCCGGTTTAAAATCGGACATACTCTGCGGAAATTACCTGTCACACAGACAGCAACCTCCCGCTTCATCGCATATCGTGCGGACGTCACACAAGTGATATGCTTGCATAGCATCCGCCTTGTTGCAGTCACGCAAGACATATTATATTATATAACAAGCCCATTGTCAAGCGTTTTTTCGTTATTTTTCAAGATTTTTTTAAATTTTTTTCGTAAAAAATGCCGAATGGCTTTTGGCACACCTTTCCGGGTGTTCCAAAGACTATTTTACAGCAATTTCAACAAAAAAGCAACTGAAAAATCTGCGTTTTCACCATATTTTACAGTTTCACTTTAGCCTGTTAACACGGAACACCCGGCTTCGAGGACAAATTATTTTTCGGAATTGGAAACGATTCCAAAAATTCTTTTTTCTCGAAATTTTTTTCTTATATATAATATATAGTATAAATGTATAAGAAAGGAAGTCCCGAAAATGTTTGTATCCAAAAAAACGAAAACCAAAAAAGCAAAAAATCCGCCGGATAAAAGCCCTTCCGGCAAAAAAATCTCCCGCCGAAACCCCAAAAATGCTTTTTGACGAATGGTTCAGCCTTTGGCTAAACGATTATAAAAAGCACCGTGTAAAAATCGGAACTCTTGAAACATATAAACAATATTATAAAAGCCTTGTTCTCCCCGTCCTTGGAAAAACAAGGCTCTGCGATATCCGCTGTTCCGATATCCAGCATCTTTTCAACGACTTTGCCGAAAAAGGCTATTCACTTTCAACGATAAAAATCGTTTCCGTGCTTTTTGGCGGAAGCCTCCAAAGGGCGGTGCTCAACGGCATGCTCAAAAAAAATCCCGCTTCCGCCGCCCAGCTTCCCCGAATAACCCCGAAAAATCACCGCACTGCCCTTACAAAGGAAGAGCAAAATCTCTTTTCTGAATATTCAAAAAACAGCCCTCTCTATGGCTTTTTTGCGGTAATGCTTTGCACAGGGCTTCGGAACGGCGAACTTCGCGGGCTTCGCTTTTCCGATATCGATGATAAAAACAGTCTGATTCACGTCCGACGAACTCTGAAATATTTTGACGGCCGCGGATATTTTGAAGATACCCCAAAAACAAATTCCTCGATCCGCGATATTCCCATAACTCCCGCCGTTTCGGAAATTTTAAAATTCCAGCCCCAAAACGGGCAATATGTTTTTTCCTGCAAAAACGGAGAGCCCCTTGGGCGCGACAGAGTTCAGAGCGAAATGGACAAAGTAGTCCGCGAAATTCAAAATTCCGGTCACCCTTTTGAGCATATCACGCCCCATGTTCTGCGCCACACCTTTGCAACCCGCGCAATTGAAGCGGGAATGTCGCCCCAGGTGCTCAAAACGATTCTCGGCCACAGTTCCCTTTCAATGACAATGGATTTATCCAGCCACGTAATGCCGGAAACAAGGGCTTCGGAAATGGAAAAAATCTCCTCTTCTTTTTGAACCGCTTTTCCTCCTAAAAAAATATTTTTGACCGAAACAGACAATAGTATCGTAACTGATTAATCAAACAAAAAATCCCCGGAACTCTCCATCCGGGGATTTTTTATATATAAGCCTCCCTTGCCTAAATGGAGGGGGACCGTCGAAGACGGTGGAGGGATTTTTTCCGCTTTCCTTTGGGGGAAAGGCTAAAGCGGAACGGTCGAGACCGTTCCCTACGGTTTGCGATAGATTTATCAAAACCGCCGTAGAGGCACACCTGTGTGTGCGCCCGTTTTTAATGGGGCAGGGTTTATCCCTCTTCCGTCTTTTTCGGCAAAGCCGAAAAATCCACCTTCCCCTCTGGGAAGGCAATCTTAAATTTAACCGAGCCGCCGTTTTAAATAAAAAACCGTTGTCG
>JAGASN010000030.1 GCA_017847875.1 Oscillospiraceae bacterium
GTAGGTGTCATGGGTGATGCCCGAACCTATGGTTATACGGTAGCACTGAGAGCGGTCACTACTGACGACTTTATGACGGCAGAATGGACCAGGCTGCCCTACGAGGTGCTTGAAAAAGCCAGTAGCCGAATTACGAATGAAATCAAAGGTATCACAAGAGTGGTATATGATATAACTTCCAAACCTCCGGCAACGGTGGAATGGGAATGAGTATATAGATTGGGAGATAGATTTTTATGTGTGGAATAGTTGGTTATACAGGTTCTCAGGAGGCGGCACCCATACTTTTGGAGGGACTTAAAAAGCTGGAATATCGTGGATATGATTCGGCGGGTATTGCGGTGATCAATGATAGCCGAATCTCTGTCAGTAAAGTTACGGGAAGGATAGCAAATCTTTGCGAAAAAACGTCCGACGGAAAGAACTGCCCGGGTACTGCAGGTATCGGGCATACCAGATGGGCTACTCACGGTGCGCCTACCGATACAAATGCCCACCCGCATATGAGCAACGACGGGAAGTTTGCCGTCGTTCATAACGGCATTATCGAAAACTATATTGCTTTGCGTGAAGAACTGACGGAGAAGGGTTATCGCTTTGAAAGCCAGACGGATACGGAAGTAATCGTGCACCTGATTGAGATGTATTATTCCGGTAATCTGAAAAATGCCGTCATTAAGGCCTCATCAAGACTGCGGGGTTCCTATGCGCTTGGAGTTGTTTGTACCGATGAGCCTGAAAAATTATATGCGGCGAGAGAAGCAAGTCCCCTGATTCTCGGAGTTGGAATCGGCGAAAACTATTTTGCTTCCGATGTCACAGCGCTTGTTCCGTATACGAGAAACGTTATCTATCTGGATGACGGAGAGTTCGCGGAAATAACGCCGGATTCCATAACGGTTTTTGATCCGGCGGGTCGGCCTGTCAATAAAAAAATCAGCCGCATAACCTGGGATGTTCAAGCGGCGGAAAAAGGCGGATATGAGCATTTTATGCTCAAGGAAATAATCGAGCAACCGGGAGCGATTAAAGCAACCATAGCGCCGAGAATCAAGGACGGAAAGATTGTTCTTGATGAAACCGGTCTTACGGCAGAGTATTTGAAAAGTATCAATAAAATTGTGATTACCGCCTGCGGTTCAGCATATTACGCTGGGTGCGCAGGCAAATATGCAATTGAAAAATTATGCCGGATTCCCGTTCAGGTGGAACTGGCAAGCGAACTGCGTTACAGCGATCCGATTATTGATGAGCACACGCTGGTTATTGTATTGTCACAGTCCGGAGAAACGGCCGATACCATAGCGGCAATGAAAGAATGTAAAAAGCGCGGTGCCAAAACGCTTGCAATAGTCAACGTTGTGGGAAGCACGATTGCAAATATTGCGGATCATACGATTTATACCTGGGCGGGTCCGGAAATAGCCGTGGCAACAACAAAAGGCTATACGACACAGGTTTCGGTATTATATTTGTTTGCTTTATACGCCGCTGAAAAGATGAACCGTATTGACGAGGAACTTTATAAAAGACTTCTGGAATCATTAAATACTTTGCCTAAAAAAATACAGGAAGCGCTGGATATGAATCCGCAAATCCCAAATTTAGCGAAAAAATATCACAATGCATCCTCATTGTTTTTTATCGGCCGCAATACCGACTATGCCGTGGCGCTTGAAGGCGCCCTTAAAATGAAAGAAATATCATATATCCATGCGGAATCTTATGCCGCGGGCGAATTGAAACACGGAACAATTGCTCTGATAGAAGAGCACCAGCCCGTTATTGCGTTGTGCTGTAATGAAAGCATTATGGAAAAAACAATGAGCAATATTATCGAAGTAAAGGCAAGAGGGGCTGAAGTTCTTGCGGTTACATTTAAAGATAATCAAAAAATCGTATCTTTGGCGGACGATATGATATATGTGCCGAAAACAGAGACAATCTTTGCGGCGGCAGCGGAAATTGTTCCGTTACAGCTGCTTGCATATTACGTTGCGAAGGAAAACGGCTGCGATATTGATAAGCCGAAAAATCTGGCAAAATCAGTTACAGTTGAGTGATAGGTTTGGAGGAAATTGTCAATGACAAAATATATATTTGTTACGGGAGGCGTTGTATCGGGTCTTGGCAAGGGTATTACCGCCGCCTCCTTGGGAAGATTGTTAAAATCGCGCGGCCTTAAGGTCGCCGCACAGAAGCTGGATCCGTATATCAACATGGATCCCGGTACCATGAGTCCTTTTCAGCACGGCGAAGTATATGTTACTGAAGACGGCACCGAAACCGACCTTGATCTCGGACATTACGAACGCTTTATCGATGAGGACCTCAACAAATATTCGAACCTCACCACCGGTAAAGTTTACTGGAATGTGCTTAACAAGGAACGCCGCGGTGAATATCTCGGCTCCACGGTGCAGGTCATTCCGCATATCACAAATGAGATTAAAGATTTTGTTTACAGCTTGGGTAAGAAAACGAATGCCGATGTGGTTATTACCGAAATCGGAGGAACAATCGGAGATATTGAATCTCAGCCGTTCATCGAAGCGGTGCGCCAGATTTCTCTTGAAATAGGCAGAGAAAACAGCCTTTTTATCCACGTGACCCTGGTTCCTTTCCTTAAAGGCTCAGATGAACATAAATCCAAGCCTACTCAGCATTCGGTAAAAGAACTGCAGGGTATGGGTGTGAAACCGGATATAATCGTTCTCCGCTGTGATGAGCCGCTGGAAGAGCCTATATTCAAGAAAATTTCAATGTTCTGCAATGTTAAGCCGGACTGCGTTATTGAAAATATCACTCTGCCGAATCTTTATGAAGCACCGCTTATGCTGGAAAAATCGAATTTTTCTTCGGTTGTTTGCCGTGAACTTGGAATAGATGCACCAAAACCGGACCTTGCGGAATGGACGGCAATGGTTGAACGTATCAAGGCAAGACCGTATTATGTCGATATCGGTCTTGTGGGCAAATATGTAGGGTTGCATGATGCTTATCTTTCGGTGGCAGAGGCACTTCGACACGCCGGATATTATCACAACACCCATATTCGTATTCATTGGATTGATTCGGAAGAAATAACAGCGGGAAATGTCTGCGAAAAACTGGCAGGTCTTGACGGTATTATTGTTCCGGGAGGATTTGGCAGCCGCGGCATCGAAGGTATGATTCTTGCGGCGAAATATGCAAGAGAAAATAAAATCCCTTATTTTGGAATCTGCCTCGGAATGCAAATTGCTGTGATAGAATATGCAAGAAATGTTCTTGGCATCAAGGACGCAAACTCCGGTGAGTTTGATGAACTTTGTAAACATAAAGTCATCGACTTTATGCCCGGCCAAAGCGATGATATAGACAAAGGTGGTACGCTCCGGCTTGGAGCTTATCCATGCTGCATAAAAGCAGGTACAACGATGGAACGCTGTTATGGTTCTCCTGCTACAATCAGCGAACGTCACAGACACCGCTATGAATTCAATAATGATTACCGCGAATCCTTCGAGAAAGCCGGACTTACGCTCAGCGGCACTTCTCCGGACGAGAAGCTTATCGAAACAGTGGAAATTACCGGCAGACCTTTCTATTTAGGCGTTCAGTATCACCCCGAATTCAAAAGCAGACCAAACAAGGCACATCCATTATTTAAAGGATTTATTGGTGCAGCATTTGAACGGGCAACCGAAAGCAGAACTTTATAAAACACAAAACGTACAGCAACCACTTTTAATCAAGGTGCCAAGGGGAGAATCCCCGATGGCTCACCACGAAAAAACCGCTTAACAATGCAAATTGTTGAGCGGATTTTTTTATATCTGAAACCACACTTTTTCCCACACCTTTTTGAAAAAAACTTTGTTTTCCCATACTTTTGGAAAAAGGAGGGTGGCGACATAAACAGAATAAAATATTAAAATAAAACTGAAAAAATATATGACGGCCACAGCAATGTTTGGCTGTACGAATGTTAATAAATTGCGAAAGGAGAACCTTGAATGAAAAAAATTATTGTTTTAATGTTTGCTCTGTCGCTTATACTCTGTTCTTTTGCCGGATGCGGCGGAAATGAAAACGAAAATCCCGGTAACCCGGATGAAGAAAAAAACGGTATAACCGACGGATACTGGATTGCTGAGAAAATTGTGATGGAAGGCACCGAATTTTCCGGAGAAGATATGACGGGAATTTTTGGACCGGCGGATTCCATAATGGCGCTTGCTTTCGGCGAAGACGGAACTTTTAGCGCTGTTCTGTTCGAAGATTTTGTAAAAGGTACATATAAAGGAACTCCGGAAGCACCGGAAATGGATTTTGGCGGAGAAATCGTAAAAGGCGCTCTTGATGGAGATACCCTTGTGCTCACAATGAAAGACGGCTCCTTTACGCTCAAACGCCAGGACAAAATTCCGGATTCCTTTGCAAATAACCCATGGGTGACCTACGCACCGGATTTTGACGCAAACCAGACTTCTGCAATGAGCAACTTTATGTCTTATGGATATTATCTTATTGAAGATGACGTGCTTTATGGCTTGACCCACAGCGAATCCAGTTACGGAAGCCTTGGTGCAATGTCTTTTCATATGAAAGGTGACTTCCCGGAATTTGATGAAACCGCAATTCTTGACGGAAACGGCCGCGCGAACTATCTTTGTAAGGAAGGAGATACCCTTTATTACATAAGAGATTTTGAAGCGGTCTGCTGCATAAATACCGATGGTTCCGGTGCAAAGGTTCTTTATGAAGGAGCCTGCGATTATCTTCAGATCCACGAAGGAAGACTTTATTTTGCAGATGAAAATTATAACTTCGTATCCACCGATATGAATGGCGGAGATTTTATCACCGTTGTGGATAAGGAAATCTATTATCCCTATTTCATCTGTTCAGACTGGATGATTTTCCAGGACGATGCAGATGATGAATCGCTCCATCTTTATAATATCACCCACAAAACGGAACTCAATATCACCTATGTTCCTTCCTATAATCCGATTTTGGACGGTCATTATCTTTATTATGCCGATATGGTTGAAGATCAGTATTTCCTTTGCAGGATAGATATGAGCGACCCGGAAACCTTCCTTTTTGAAGGAAGCGATTTGCCTTTGCGTGAATCCACTTTTATGATTGACGATAAATTTATTTATACCACCAACGGAATCAGCATTGAAAAAGAAAACTGGCAGAAACTCACGGATGACAGTGATGTTACCGAAGAAATATATGCGTGCGTTTCCGAAGGATATACGGTTTATCATGAATTTGACAGCGATGGACTTATCAGCAGAAAAGGTCTTATGAGCAAGGAAAAATTTGGAGGAAACTCGTTTGCTTAAAACATAAGCTTAATAAAACCGCAAAATTTTGTTTTTAAGTGAAGTTCCCACCCGTTTTCCCACCCTTTCGGAAAAATCCCCACACAGGAAATCCTTTTCTGTGTGGGGATTACTTTTATAAGATGATATATATTTATATTAAGAAAACGGAAAAGGAGATTATCGCATGAAAAAATTTTTTCTGATGCTCCTGCTTGTTATTGCGATAATAGGGGTGGTTTTTATTTCAATAAAAAAATTTTCCGGAAGCAAAGCTCCGGAAGAGACCCATTCTTTTGAAACGATTAATTTAAGAATAAGCGGAATGCGTGCGACGCAGGAATATGAAATTATTTGCCGAGGCGGTGAAACGGAAATTTTACTTTACCAAATTTTCTATGCAAACGGAAAAGATGAGCGCCGTCTTGAAAAAAGCGCTGTTGTTAAAACCGAAAAAATGATTGAAATTCTGAACTCCTGCGGTTTTTCCGGCTGGAACGGTTTTAAGGGTGAACATCCGAAAAACGTTTCCGACGGCGATATGTTCCGGCTTGAAGCGGTTATCAATGATAGTGAAAAAATATATGCGGAAGGCTCCGCAAATTTTCCGAAAGGATACAGCGAATTTAAAAAAGAACTTAATGAATTGCTTGATGATAAAAACTGATTTTTGGAGGCGTGAAAAATGGCAAACCTTAAAAAACTTACGATTCTTCATTCGAACGATCTTCACGGCGATTTTATGGCAAAAGAGGTTGATAAGGAACTGCTCGGCGGAATTTCAATGCTTTCCGGTTACATAAACAAGGTGCGTAACGAAGAGGAAAACGTTCTTTATACCATTTCCGGCGATATGTTCCGGGGAAGCGTTATCGACAGCGAATATAAAGGAATTTCCACCATTGAAATTATGAATATGCTTGCCCCCGACGTTGTAACCCTCGGAAATCACGAAGTTGACTATGGCCTTGCGCACTTGCTTTTTGTTGAAAAATGCGCCCAGTTTCCCATAATCAACGCAAACCTTTATATCACAACAAACGGAGTGCGCCTTTTTAAATCCCACCTTATCAAGGAAATCGGCGGAATGAAAATTCTTTTTATCGGAATCCTTACGGAAAACGTGCTCCATTCCACAAAACAGGATAAAATTATCGGTTCCTTTGTTGATGTTCACGAAGCTGCTTCGGAAGTGGGCAGAATTTGCGACAGTTACAGAACAGAAGACATTGATTTTACGGTTCTTCTTACCCATATCGGTTTTGAAGAGGATAAAAAACTTGCGGAAGCTCTTGATCCGCGCTGGGGTGTTGATATCATAATCGGAGGTCACAGCCACACGAATCTTGAAAAACCGGAAATCATAAGGGGAATTCCGATAGTCCAGGCAGCCTGCGGAACAAACCAGATAGGCAGATTTGATATCATTGTTGACACCGACCGCAACTGCATAGACCATTATACCTGGCGCCTTATCCCCATTGACGATGACTATTGCCCGAGGGATTATGCCCTGGAAGAAGTTATCGAAAAATATAAAACCGAAACGGATAAAAAATATAAGCGCATCATAACCCGCTTTGCGGATAAATATACACATCCCTGCCGCCACCAGGAAACCGCCCTCGGAAAGCTTTTTGCCGATGCGTTCAAGGAATCTCTCGGACTTGATATTATGATGGTCGGTTCCGGAAGTATCCGCGGCGAAGAACTTGGACCAATCGTTATGCTGGAAGACCTAACCCAGATTTTCCCTTATAATGACGAGGTTTTCAGAATTTCCGTCACCGGAACACAGCTCAGAAAAATAATAAAACATGTTCTCAGAACAGGAGCATTGCTCGGAGTTACCGAATTTTATCAGTTTTCAAGCGGATTCCATATTGTTTTTGATTATGATGCTCAGGAGCTTCTTGAACTTTCCCTCGACGGAAAGGATATAGAAGACGGAAGAATTTATAACGTCGGAATAAGTTCCTTCCATTTCAAAAACCTTAAGGAATTCCTTGGCGTTTCCGAAGAGGAAGTTTCCAAAAACAAAGCACCGAAAATTGTTGCAACAAAAAGCGCCGATGTTCTTGAAGAATATTTCAGCCACAAAGAACTTGTTAAGGTCCCGCAGGAAAACCGCCTTGTGATAAAACAGGCGGCTGCAAAAAGGAGCGTTTGATATGAAAAAAATAAAAGGATTGGCGGTGGTTTTGGTTATGCTTGGAATTTTATCAATGCTTTTCGGCTGCAAAACGGATAAAAAACCGGATTATCCTTTCGACACCGAAAAGGCATATTATCAAAGACGCGGCGGAGTTATGGCCGGCGGAAGATATGAAATCGAAACCGAACCGGAAGGGGTTGTTGAAGTTTACAGCTATCCAATTCCCGTTCCGGAACATGAAGACGGAATGAAGGACAAGGGTGCGGATATATTTTTTGTCGGAATAACCCCGGGAGAAGTTACGGTTACCGAAACGGAAATTTTACCAACCTGCCCGCCGGAAAGTTTTTCTTTTGTTCTTGTTGTTGACGAAGAACTTCGGGTTATCAAAAAAGATGAATGATGCCCACACTTTTTCCCACCCTTTGGAATAAAAAATCGCTTTAACCCACCCTTTTTGCTTTAATTCGTGTGGTGACAAAGAAAATACTGCGGAATATAATTTTTACATAGAATCTTTCTATAATGTAACGAAAAGGAGAGCGAAAAACATGAAAAAACTCATCAGTTTAATTCTTTGCCTTATAATTGTTCTCAGCATGGCGGTAAGCGCATTTGCCGCAACAGATGACAGCAATAGTAATACCTTCTATCCTTTCAATCCCGATAATAACTGGGTCGGACCAAATCCCACACCGAATAAACCAAATTTCGACGCACCGATGAATCCTGCTCCGACCAGACCCAGCTTTAATGCGCCGATGAATCCTTCAGGCGATAAGACCGGAATAAGAGATATCATTCCCGAAGAATATGAAACCGAAGAGGAAAATCCAACCACCGGCGCTTCCGTTGTTTCGGCTGTTCCAGCAATAATAACTCTTGTCGGCGCTGCCGCAATTATCTGTAAAAGAAAATGAAAACTGAAAACTTCCATTGAATATTTTTTATATTCTCTGGTTATGACAAATTCAAAACCTGCCAGAGAAATTTTTTTGGCAGGTTTTGTTTTTAAGAAAAAGTGAGGGTGAAAAATGAAAAGAAAAAAACTGGCGGTAGTTACCGCAATTTTAATTCTGTGTTCGCTCCTTTTCTGCGGATGTGAAATCAACATCAATCTTCCGGAAAATCCTTCGGAAAATTCGTCAGAAAGTTCTTCGGAAAGTTCTTCCGAATCCGAATCTTCCCAAAGCGGCGTTGTTTCTCCCGGAAAAAGACCTTTTAATCCGGAAATAAGCGAACCAATTCACGAAAATAACGAAGATCCGGATTCCTATGAATCCCTTATAAATACCCTTTATTATACCGAAAGCGTATTCGGCGAAGCCTTTATCGGATATATCGAAGGACCGATGGGAACCGGTTATGAAGAATTTTTCGAAGAGCGGGGATATCTCGAAAAATATCCTTTTATTGCGGAAATTCCTTATGAAAGATATGTTGAAACAAACGGAAACGAAATGTACTGCATTGTTCCGAGAGACAAAAATTCTTCCGTTTCCGTCAACGAATGGAAATCTTCCCCCACCGGCGGAAGCTACGGAAAAATTCTTTATAAAAGTGATTCCGGCGAGCCTTTCATCATAACCTGCAACGAAGACGGTTCGAACCCCAACGTAAAAATTGTGATAGTCGATTCCGACGGAAACGTTTTTGAATTCAGCCCCTATTTCAATTCCCAGCTTGGCTGGCTTGAAGTTTATGAAACTCCGCAGGCAAGATCTTATGATTTTACGGTTTATGAAAATTCCTCGGATAGTGATATCCTGGTTTTTGAAGATCTTCTCGGAGATTGGGCGGGATTTTATACAACCCCGGAGGGTGATGAAGTTCAGTTCCATTTCAATTTCTATCGTGCCGCTTATGGCGAACCCTGCGTAACTTTCTGGTATGGAGAAGAATACGGCGTATATAAAGAATATTACGAAGGATATGCCTACGAACAGTATGACGAAAACGGCGATTTTACCGGAAGCCTTATCCTTGAATTGACCCTTACCCAGGGAACAAATTCTGCGGAAAAAGGACAGATCCTTCTTATGTCGACCTATGAATTCAGAAGAGCGGAATGGGACAAAAACTGGATCGTAGTAAGCCGCACCGGAGGCGGAAACCTTCTTGAAGAATACGGTCTCGGCTGGTTCGAAATGGCCCAGACCATGGGATAAAAGAAAGGAGAATTTTATGGGACTTTTTGACAGCCTTAAACAGCAGGCAATAAACGCACTTAAAACAAACGGCAACAAAGCCGCAAAACAGCTTGGGGACAACATTAAAAATGCGGTAAGAAACGCGGCGAACAAAACGGTCGATATAACTTTCCCGTCTATTCCGGAAACTTATGAGGAATTTGTTTCTCTTCCGGAAGCAAAAATGGAAACCCCTTTCGAAACCGCGGCGATGACCGTTCTTGCTTTTTGCGTTTATCCGAAAGACAGAGAACTTTCGATAAAAATGCTCAATTATTTAAGAGGACCTCGTCCGATGAGCGGAATGGACATCAATTTTATCCGTGACAGATTTATGGACGGAAAAGATTATGTTCCCCGTTCCTATTTTAAAGGCGCAACCCCGGAAAACGATTATACTCCCGATATGCCTTTAAAAATCACTGTCGGAGATAATCCTTACAGCTATGAAAACGACGGTTACGCAAAACTTTTTGTAACTTCCGGCGGAGCGGACAGCCCCAGAGAAATTCTTATCCGTGAAGCAAAGGACGGAAAATGGTATCTTTGGGAACAGTATATACTTTCCGATATCCGTCAGCCGGAAAGTGCAAACCCCTGGGCATAATTTATTTTACATAAAAAAGGAGAGTGCTGAATTATGGGACTTATAAAAGCGATAGGCGGAGCGGTAGGCGGAGTATTGGCAGATCAGTGGAAAGAGTATTTTTACTGTGAGGCAATTCCTGCGGACGTACTTGCAACAAAAGGTGAAAAAAGAACAAGCGGAAGAAGTTCCAACACCAAAGGCGAAGATAATATCATTTCCAACGGTTCAATAATCGCAGTAGCGGACGGCCAGTGCATGTGCATTGTTGAACAGGGAAAAGTAGTTGATATCTGCGCAGAACCCGGTGAATATACATACGATATGTCCACCGAGCCTTCCATCTTCAGCGGAAAACTCGGAACAAGCATAGTCGATTCTTTTAAGACAATAGGAAAACGTTTCACCTTCGGCGGAGATACAGCAAAGGACCAGAGAGTATATTATTTCAACACCAAGGAACTTGTTGGAAACAAATACGGAACTCCGAGCCCTGTACCGTTCAGAGTAGTTGACGAAAGAGCGGGAATAGATATCGATATTGCTATCCGCTGCTTCGGCGAATACAGCTACCGTCTTTCGGATCCGATTCTTTTCTATACCAACGTATGCGGCAACGTAACTTCCGAATACACCAGAGATAATCTTGACAGCCAGCTTAAAACCGAGCTTCTTACCGCTCTTCAGCCGGCATTCGCAAAGATTTCCGCAATGGGAATCCGCTATTCCGCACTTCCGGGCCATACCACCGAACTTGCAGACGCACTTAACGAAGTTCTTTCCGAAAAATGGAGCGGACTTCGCGGAATCGAGATCGTATCCTTCGGCGTATCTTCCGTAAAAGCGGACGAAGAAGACGAAAAGATGATCAAGGAAATGCAGCGCAATGCGGCATTTATGGATCCTACCAGAGCTGCAGCGCATATGGTAGGAGCACAGGCTGCGGCAATGCAGGCGGCAGCGGCAAATGAAGGCGCAGGTCCTGCAATGGCATTCATGGGAATGGGCATGGCTCAGAACATGGGCGGAGTCAACGCGGCAAACCTTTATCAGATGGGTCAGCAGCAGGCACAGATGGGTGTTCCCAATCCTCAGGCGGTTGAAGCGGCAAAAGATCCGAGAAATGCAATGCCGGTGCCCGAAGGCTGGACTTGTTCCTGCGGACAGACCGGAAACCAGGGTAAATTCTGCATGGGTTGCGGCGCGGCAAAACCGGAACCTAAGCCCGCAAACAGCTGGAAATGCGCCTGCGGCGCAACCGCAACCGGAAAATTCTGCACCGAATGCGGCGCACCGAAACCCGCAGAGGACGGTTGGACCTGCTCCTGCGGTCAGGTAAACAAAGGCAAATTCTGCCCCAACTGCGGCGCAAAGAAACCCGCAGGTGTTCCTCAGTATAAATGCGACAAATGCGGTTGGGAACCGGAAGACCCCAAAAACCCGCCGAAATTCTGCCCCGAATGCGGAGACCCTTTCGGTGACGAAGATATAAAATGAAAAAGTCGATTTATATATTTTTTGTTATTTTGATTGTTCTTTCTTTTTGCAGCTGCGGAGGTGGAGAAGATTTGAAAACAGCACCCGGAACTCTTAGCGGTATCTATTATGATCGAACAAACGGCTCTATTGCAAACGCTGATTTTCATATTTATGTAACACCTTATAACTTTGTCGCAGAATATTTGCCGGAAAATGAAAAAGATTGGATCTATGACGAAGATTCTTGCGGCTATATTATGAGCGAAAAGGAAGCTGAAATTTCCGAAGAGCAATGGAAAGAAATTGAGGAAACTTTTCTTGCAGTATATCCGGAAATTATCCCGATGAAGACGAAAGAAAGTTTCTTCGATAAAATTAAGAGGAAATTTATTAAAGAACCCACAATTCTTGATGGCGGAGACAAAATTTCGGTAAAAGCCGAATGGAAAACAGAAACAGGAATAATTACGGAGACTTTTTATGCGCCTTTGGGAGCAAACGGTTACAGATTCGACCTGATTCTTAAGGAACTTGCAGACCCCATAGGAAGAGAAATTCCGGAACTTGAAAAGACGAATAACTAAGGAGGATTTTATAATGGGCCTTTTTGGAAAACTTTTTGAAAAAGAAAACTGCGCTTTTTGCGGAAAAGAACTTGGAATGTTCGGAAAAAAGAAACTTGAAGACGGCGTAATGTGCGGCGATTGCCAGAAAAAACTTTCGCCCTGGTTCAGCGACAGAAGAAGTTCCACCATTGCGGAAATCCGCGAACAGCTTGATTACCGCGAAGCAAACAAAGCGGAAGTTGCAAAATTCAGAACCACCAGAACTTTCGGTGAAAATATGAAGATCCTTCTTGATGAGGATGCACGCAAATTTATGGTAACGGATGAAAGAAATCTTGTTGCCGCAAATCCCGATGTGCTCGATTTTTCCGATGTTACCGGTTGCAGTATTGACGTTGACGAAGACAAAAGAGAAATCATGCGCGATACCGAAAACGGCGAAGTAAGCTATGTTCCGCCGAGATATGAGTATTCCTATGATTTCGATATCGTTATAAATGTCCGCAACCCGTATTTTGACGAAATCAGATTCCGCCTCAACAGCAGCAGTGTTGATATGGAGGTAAGAGAAAACATTACCCCCAGACCCGAAAATAATATACAGTACCGCGAATATAAGGAAATGGGTGAGGAGATTAAAAAAGCCCTTACCGAAGTTCGTGAGCAGGTAAGGGAAGAAGCTGCGGTTGCGGCAGCACCCAAAACCGCGATGACCTGCCCCTGGTGCGGTGCAACGACCATTCCGGATGCAAACGGATGCTGTGAATATTGCGGCGGTGCAATGGGCTGATTTTCTTAAAAAACTTTTGAGCACGCATAAAACAAAAAATGAGCACGGAGAAAATTTTCTCCGTGCTCATTTTCATAAGGAAGAGGTTTTGTCTTAATCTTTAATTCCTTCCCAGGCGGTCACGTTCCAGGTTTCGGTACCGTCAGGTTTTACTTCAAAGGTAATGGTGACATAGTTGCTGTCGTCATAGAACCATCTGTAGCGGCGGTAGGGTTTGTCGCCGAATTCATCAACAAAGAAACCGTGAACGCCGAACTGCGCCGCAACTTCGTCATAAGTGGAATCATAGGTTCTTTCCGTTTTGCACCATTCAAGTCCGGTTTTAAGGGTATCGTAATCCGCGACCATACCGTCCGCGCCGGCTTTATCGCCAAGTTCTGAACTTCCGCCGCCGGAAGAACCGGAAGGAACAGGGCCGTTTTCAAGATAAGATGCCGGAGGATAACCGTTTGAATCATATCCCATTCCCTGAGCAAGCTGTTCGAAGGTCCAGCCTCGGAAATAATCAAGGTCAGAAGAACTCATTTGCGGGTCTTCGGTGGTCCAGTTTTCATCGCCGATTCTGCGGAGATTTACAAAAAGTTCAAATCCTTCACCGTTCATGTCAACCGGGAAGGTGATTCCGATAGTTCCGGGCATATATTCAAGAATTTCAACGTTGCTGTAATTTCCGGTGTTATATGTTCCGCTGATGAATATGCTTTCGCTTGCGGAATCAAGAGTTGCTTCGGCGGAGGTAAGATAAACCCCGTCAAGAGCAAATCCTATGAACGGAACAAGATTTCCGCTGTTATCAATAACAATTCTTGCGCAGGCGTAGGAAACAACGCCTTCGAGGTGTGAATATGCCGCGGTGCATCCGCGGATTTTAAGAACGCCGCTCCAGTCGCCAAGGTATCTTGCAAGGATTTCGTTTTCGGGATTTTCATTTTCGCTTTCGGAAGATATTTCACCGGCGGGAGCAGAACCATCGGAAGGAGCTACACTTGCAAGAATTGCAAGAACGTCATCATCGTTATAATTTATGGAAATGTTTTCGCCGTTGAGCCACATTGTTGCCTGATATTCAATATCCCCTTCGATGCACCAGAGTATTGCGAAAAGATATTCGTCGCTGTATCCGGTAAAACCTTCCCATTCGTGGTTTCCGGCTTTAAAAGGTTTTATATCCTCGGTGTCGGTGTACCAGTCTTTTCCGGGAGCAAAAAATTCAACATCCGGACCATAATAATTTATCTGTACATAAGGATTCGTGAAAAGGTCAAAATCACTTTCAGCGCCTTTGCAAATCTGGATTACGTCCGGATCTTTTGCGCCTTCAATATCGGAAAAAACATCCGCAATGGTAAAAGCCATCCAGCCTTCAGGTACAATGGCTTTTACGTTTTCCGCGCTGAAAAACTCGCCTTCAATTTCTGCGCTGGAAGGACTTTCCGGTTTGCTCTGTTCCGGTTCTGCGGAAGGTTCATCGGAACCGCATCCGGAAAAACAGAGGGCAAAAACAAGCAAAAACGCAATAATTCTTTTCAAAATAAAACCTCCCTTGACCGTTTTTTAAAAATATAATATAATTATAAAAAATGGGGTGTTTTTTGCTTTTGTTGGCGCAAAAGCAAAAAATTTATTTCAAAATGCGGATTTAAAACAAAGAGGGTACCCCTTATAAAAAAACAAGATATATGCCCTCCTTAATTATCTTGTATTTTTAATTATAAACAAAGTGTTGCTTTTGTCCTCACCCGAAAACCGATAAAAAGTGTGGGGAAAAACCTTTTTTTATAAAAAAGGTGTGGGCAAAAGTGTGGGAACGGACGTTTAACCTTAAAAACGATGGTTTTGGGAGTTTGATATGAAAAAATTATCCGCAATTTTTATATTGATCCTGTCAATGATGACAGCTTTTTCTGGCTGCGTGAAAATCGGAGAAAAAAGCGCAAGTCTGGTCACGGTTTATGGAATAATGGCCGTTCTGGCAATTGTTATGCTTTTGGGGTATTTTTGCGTTGTTAAGAAAAAGGAAGCGTGGCTTACCGTTCTTTTCAGTTCGGTTGCGGTAGTAAATGCCGGTTATTTTTGCCTTGCTTCATCAAAAACGCTCGAAGAAGCTCTTCTTGCAAACAGAATATCGTATCTCGGTTCGGCTTTTCTTCCGCTTTCAATGCTTATGATAATGCTGGATCTTGTTAAAATAAAATATAAAAAATGGATTCAATGGATACTGATTTTTATTGGCACCGTAGTTTTTGTTATTGCCGCAAGCCCGGGATATCTTGACATCTATTATAAGGAAGTTTCCCTTGTAACTATCGGAGGGGCTTCTGCGCTTGATAAAGTTTACGGACCTTTGCATCTTGTATATCTGCTCTATTTGCTTTTTTATTTCGGCGCAATGATAGGTGTTGCCGTATATGTGGCGATAAAACGAAAAATGGATTCCACGGCGCGGATTATTATGCTTATAAGCGCCTTTTCCGTAAACATCGGAGTGTGGTTCATAGAACAGATAGTAAAAATAGATTTTGAACTGCTTTCGGTTTCTTATATTATAAGTGAACTTTTTCTTCTGATACTTCATCTTGTAATGCAGGAAGAAGAAAGACTTTTGACGGAGCAAACAAAAAACACCAATTTTGTAAACGAAGGAAAACAAAAAATTTCTGAAAGCCAGAAAGAAATTTGTGAATATTTTGCGGAAGGTTTTCGGGAACTTACTCCGGCGGAAAGAAAAATTTACGGATTATATATTGAAGGAAAAACCACTGCGGAAATCCGTGAAAAATTAAATATAACGGAAAACACTCTTAAATATCATAATAAAAACATTTATAACAAACTTGGGGTTTCATCAAAAAAGGAACTTATTGAAGTTGCTAAAATGGTTGAAAAAATGTGATAATATTACGGTCAGCATTTATTATAAGTATAAGGGTATTTTTAATTATAATTTAATAATGGTGCCAAGGGAAAAATCACCGATGTATTGTAAAAAAACGCTTTGCATTTTGCAAAGCGTTTTTTTTTATTCAGTTTTAATGACTGTTTTTTAAAAAATATGCATAAAACGCAGTAAATTTATATAGTATTAAACAAAAAGAGCTTGCGTGCATAAAATACAAATTATATTCACATAAGTTAAAAATTTTTGTAGAATTTTGTTTGTAAAATACAAAGCTGCCTGCGGCGGCAACACTTCCGAAGGCGGAGCCAAAGTTTCCGTATTCTGGTACGACGAAGCTGATATTTATCTCAGCACCGTTCGTTCTGCACTCAACGAAGAACTCGATGCACTTGGTGTTGAATATGACAACCAGTTTGCAGCAAACGATCAGGCAAAACAGCTTGACCAGGTTAAAACCGCTATTGCTGGTGGTTCCACCGTTCTTGTTGTAAACCTTGTAACTTCCGGTTCTGTTGACGCAGCAGAAGAAATCCTTGCCGCAGCAGGCGATATCCCTGTAATCTTCTTCAACCGTGCAATCGGCACCGACGGTTCCGATGTAACTGTTCTTGAAAACCATGCAAATGCTTGCTTCATCGGTACCGATGCTCCCGAAGCAGGTCACATGCAGGGCAAAATGATCGGCGATTATCTCGTTGCTAACTATGATGCAGTTGACTTCAACGGCGACGGCGTTATCTCTTACGCAATGATGAAAGGCGACGAAGCAAACATCGAAGCTATCTACAGAACCCAGTATGGCGTTGAAGACGCTAACATCGTTCTCGAAGCAGCAGGCAAACCCGCTCTTCAGTATTTCGATGTTTCCGTAGCAGAAGACGCACGTTACCAGGTTGACCTTGGCGGTCAGTGGTCTGCAGCAGCAGCAAAAGACTACATGGACACCAACTTCGTAACTTATAACGAAGGCGCCGGCAACATGATCGAACTCGTAATCTGCAACAACGACGGTATGGCAGAAGGCGTTGTAGCATCCCTTCAGGAAAGAGGCTATAACGTAGCCGGCGGCCACCTTGTTCCCGTATTCGGCGTTGACGCAACCGACAGTGCAAAAGCGCTTATCGCTGACGGCGCTATGACCGGTACCGTAAAACAGGATAACGTAGGTATGGCAGTTGCAATTCGTATGACTGTTGAAGCAATCGCAGCCGGAACTTCCCCTGTTGATGCTCTCGCAGGTCTTAACGACGAACGTTTCTCCATCGCTCCCGACAGCGCTGCAAAACTCTTCGTTGCATACGCACCTTATACCGGCGAATAATTATAATACATAATTCGGCTGAAATTTTATGGCAGCTGCCGCAAGCGCGGCAGCTGCTTATCTTAGATTTTCCGGCAGGGAACGGCAAGCGCCACTACAAACTGAACAGGCAGTGTTGTTTGCCGTTCTCTGTCAATCTCTGAACAAGCTTTTTCTATTTTTTGAGTAAAGGAGGAAGGGCGATTATGGATCAGAATGTTCTTCTGAAAATGACCGGCATTACAAAAACTTTTCCCGGCGTAAAAGCGTTGGACGGCGTAAACTTTGAACTTAAAGCAGGAACCGTTCATGCTCTTATGGGAGAAAACGGCGCCGGAAAATCCACCCTTATGAAGTGCCTCTTCGGTATATATGCCAAGGACGGCGGCCAGATTCTTCTCGACGGCAAGGAGATCAATTTCAAAAGCAGTAAAGAAGCTCTTGAAAACGGCGTCGCCATGGTACATCAGGAACTTAACCAGGCGCTTAAACGCAGCGTTATGGATAACATCTGGCTTGGACGTTATCCGAAAATCGGCGGAATTATGGTTGACGAAAAGAAGATGTATAAGGATACCAAGGCGGTATTCGACGAACTCGGAATCGACGTTGACCCCCACCGCATTATGAGCACCATGTCTGTTTCCCAAAGACAGATGGTCGAAATTGCGAAAGCTGTTTCCTATAATTCCAAGATAATCGTTTTCGACGAACCGACCTCTTCTCTTACCGAGCAGGAAGTTGAGCATCTTTTCGAAATCATCAATATGCTCCGCGAAAGAGGAGTAGGTATCATCTATATTTCCCACAAAATGGCGGAGATCAAACGCATTTCCGATTACATAACCGTAATGCGCGACGGTAAATGGATTGCTACCGACCATGCGGACAACCTTGAAATGGCTGATATCATCAGACTGATGGTAGGACGCGAACTTACCAACCAGTTCCCGCCCAAAACCAACGTTCCCGGTGACGTTGTTCTTGAAGTTCAGAACGTCACCGGTCTTTATAACCAGCTTCAGGACGTTTCCTTCAACGCAAGAAAAGGCGAGATCCTTGGTCTTGCGGGACTCGAAAGCTCCGGCCGAAGCGAAACTCTTGAAAGTATTTTCGGTATCCGCACCAGGAAGAGCGGCACCATCGCCCTTGACGGAAAACCCTGCTTCAACCGCAACGCCCATGAATCCATCAAGAACGGTTTCTCTCTTCTTACCGAAGAACGCCGCGCCACCGGTATTTTCGGTGTTCTTGATATCAAGGATAACACCGTTATTTCAAGCCTTAAACGTCACCTCCGTTTCGGACTTTGGCTCAGCGAAAAATCCCAGAGGGAAGATACCCAGTATTACATAGACGCAATGCGTACCAAAACTCCTTCCCAGGAAACCAAGATACGTTCTCTTTCCGGCGGTAACCAGCAGAAAGTTATCATCGGACGTTGGCTTCTTACAGATCCGGAAGTTCTTCTTTTGGATGAGCCCACCCGCGGAATCGATGTAGGTGCAAAATATGAGATTTATCAGCTTATCATTGATCTTGCAAACAAAGGCAAAACCGTTATCGTTGTTTCTTCCGAAATGCCGGAGCTTCTCGGTATCTGCGACAGAATCGTAGTAATGTCCGGCGGAAGAGTTGCAGGCGAAGTTGACGGTCAGAACACCACCCAGGAAGAGATCATGACCCTGGCTGCTAAATATGTTTAAGGAGGAGAAATAGCATGACTAATCCTATTGCAAATATTCAGCGCAGCGTCGCTGATTTCCGCCAGATGGACAAAGCGGACAAAAAACGTTATCTTACAGACCTTGTTTTCAACAACGCTCTTTATATTCTTCTGTTTGTATTTGTAATTTATACCGCAATCCAGAAACCGAACTTCCTTTCTCTCGGTTCCTTTGCAAACCTTGTAATCCAGGTTGCGGCATATCTTCCGATGGCTCTTGGTATTGCGGGCTGTATCGTTCTTACCGGTACCGACCTTTCTGCAGGCCGTATCTCCGGTCTTACCGCGGCTGTTGCCGGTGTTTTCCTTCAGAAAACCGACTTTGTTAACAAAATGTTCCAGAACCTTCCGGAAACCAACGGCTGGTGGATCGCCGCAACCCTTCTTACCGTTGTTGCAATCGGCGCAATAATCGGTCTTGTCAACGGTTTCTTTGTTGCAAAATTCAGCCTTCATCCTTTCATCGTAACCCTTTCCACCCAGCTCATTACCTACGGTATTATCCTTTGGTTCTTTGCTCTTAACGGAAACAACGGTCAGCCTATCTCCGGCCTCAGCGATGAATATAAAACCTTCGTAAACGGCGAAATGTTCCGTCTTGGAAACGTAGCTGTTCCGAGATACGTTCTTTATGCAATTCTCCTCATCGCAATCATGTGGTTCATCTGGAACAAAACCACCTTTGGTAAAAATATGTTCGCAGTTGGTTCCAACGCAGAAGCAGCAAAAGTTTCCGGCGTTAACGTTTTCTGGACCACTGTTCTTGTACATACCCTTGCAGGTGCTGCTTATGGTTACACCGGCTTTATCGAAGGCGCAAGAAGCGGTTCTGTTGCTCCTAACTCCGGTCTTAACACCGAATGCGACGCTATCGCGGCCTGCGTAATCGGCGGTGTTTCTTTCGTCGGTGGTACCGGTAAGATCAGCGGCATCATCCTCGGCGTTGTAATCCTCCGCCTTATCTTCGTTGCTCTTACCATGCTCGGCGTTGATTCTTCCAGCCTTTATATCATCAAAGGTGCAATTATCCTTTGCGCCTGCGCACTTGATATGCGTAAATATCTCGTTAAGAAATAATGGAAGATTATAATAACAATCAGATTCCGGAAGAGGAAGAAGTTCAGAAACAGGAAGAACAGGTTCCTAAATTCCGCGGGCTTTACAGATATGTTAATATATCCGTAAAGCAGCTGGATATGATAATCGGGCTTTGTATTCTTGTTATATTAATCGTTGTTGCGATTGAACTTATGGATCCGGGATTTACGGTAAACTTTAACTCCCTCGGCGGAACCGACGTTGCTCCTCAGGAACAGATGTACGGTGAACTCATAGACGCTCCGGAACCTCCGACAAGGGAAGGCTATACTTTCACCGGTTGGTATAGAGATAACGCTTGTTACGTTCCCTGGGACCTTGAAACCGATACAGTTGAAACAGATACAACGCTTTATGCCGGTTGGGAAAAAATAGAATAAAACAAAAAATCCTCCGGTACTTTTGCACAGGAGGATTTTGTTTTTTATGCATTATTGAGAAGCCGGAGTTCTTCATCGGTCAAAGGAATTTCCGCGCCCTTCAGATTGCTGACAAAATGTTCAACATTCGAAGAACCGAAGAGCGGGATTACCCTTGGAAAACCTTCACAGCGGTGGAGGTTCACCATCCATGCAACTGCAAGAGCGCTTGCGGTCACTCCTTTTTCCTTTGCCATATTTTTGAGAAAATCAAATCTTTCTCCGGCAACGAGTTCGGAAGGAAGACGGTCCGGGTTTTCATAACCGCCTTTTGCAAGGCAGGAATATGCAACAAGGGGAATGTTTTTTGCTTCAAGATAGCGAAGGCGTTCGCGGGTGGTATATTCATTGAAAATATACTGGGGAGCAATGTCGCCCCTTGCCTTGAGATAGGTGAACCACTGCTGCATCATAGTGAAAGGCGTTTTTGCAACGGAGTTTGCTTTGGCAAAACGCCATGTGTCATAATTGCTTCCGCCGAGATAACGGACTTTTCCTTTAACGATAAGGGAATGGAAAGCTTCCATGGTTTCTTCCAGAGGCGTGTTGACATCATCGGTGTGGGCGTAATAAAGATCGATATAATCAGTTTTAAGCTTGCGAAGACTTTCGTCGATCCAGTATTCTATCTGTTCTTTGCGGAGTCCCTGACCTTCGCCGTGACGGTCAAAACCCACTTTTGTTGCAAGAACAATTTTGTCACGGCATTTTCGGCTTTCAAAATATTCACCGAGAAGGGTTTCGCTTTCATCACCGGTTCCCTGCCAGTGGGCATAGTTGTTTGAAGTATCAATAAAATTTCCGCCCATATCGAGATAGGCATCGAGCACGGCAAAAGCATCTTCTTTCGAGGTGGTTGTGCCAAAGTTCATGGCGCCGAGGGCGACGTTTGATACTTCAAGTCCATTGGGTAAAATCAGTTTTTCCATAAAGACTCCTTCCTTTCTTTTTGGTCTGATTTTATTATAGCCGATGGAATTGGACAAAGCAATGAAAAACGCAAAAAATCCGATAATAATGGGCTTTTTTGCTTTTACTATTCATTTTTGATCATATTGGATGTATAATGAAGAAAAGAAAATGGGGGTATGCGCAATGATAACATCCGAACTTAAAATTAATCCGGAACAGAAAGAAAAATTGGATTCCGGCTTTGAATCTGTTTTCGGCAAAAAGCCGGAACGCTATTTTTCTGCACCCGGACGCACGGAAATAGGCGGTAACCACACAGACCACCAGCGCGGAAGAGTTCTTGCGGCGGCGGTAAACCTTGATACCGTGGCGGCGGTGCGTGTTAACGGAACCGATAAAATCCGTATTTTTTCAAAAGGTTATCCTATGTGTGAAATAGATGTTAACAATCTTGTTCCGAATGATGATGAAATAAACACAACCCCCGCACTTATCAGAGGAGTTGCGGCGCGTTTTGTCCAGCTTGGATGCCGGATAAAAGGTTTTGACGCATACTGTGAATCCACTGTTCTTCCCGGAAGCGGACTTTCTTCTTCCGCCGCTTATGAAGTTCTTATCGGAACCATTATCAATCATATGTTTTTTGATGCAAAAGTTTCTCAGGCAGAAGTTGCACAGATCGGTCAGTATGCGGAAAATGTTTTCTTCGGAAAACCCTGCGGACTTATGGACCAGACTGCTTCCGCAGTCGGAAACCTTGTTACCATTGACTTTTTTGATAAAGAAAAACCGATTATCAAACCTGTGGATTTTGACTTTTCTTCCTGCGGTCATGCCCTTTGCATTATTGACACAAGAGCAAGCCATGCCGACCTTACGGACGAATATGCCGCGATTCCCGGAGAAATCAAAATGATTGCGGAATATTTCGGAAAGGAAGTCCTTTCCGAAATCGATGAAAAGGATTTCTTTGCGGCAATTCCGCAGCTCCGCGAAAAATGCGGCGACAGAGCCGTTATGCGTGCGGCTCATTTCTATCAGGAAAATGCCCGCGTTCCGAAACAGGTTGAAGCACTTGAAAAAGGCGATTTTGAAGAATTCCTCAAGCTCGTTAAAGAAAGCGGATATTCCTCTTATATGTACCTCCAGAACGTAATCCCTGCGGGTTATAAGGAGCACCAGGACGTTGCCATTGCTCTTGTGGTATGTGAACATCTGCTTGAAGGAAAAGGCGCTTACAGAGTTCATGGCGGCGGTTTTGCCGGAACTGTTCAGGCTTTTGTTCCTTTTGAAATTCTTGAAAAATTCCGTGAAGGAATAGACGGCGTTCTTGGCGAAGGTGCTTGCCATGTGCTTGGAATCCGTCCCCAGGGCGGTGTTGAAATGGAGGCGGACTGATGAAAATAGAAACATATATCGATGCGATTGTTTCATATGCAATGAACACCGGTCTTGCACAGCCGGAGGACCACAGGGTATTGATAAACCGTCTTCTCGATTTGCTCGAAAAGCCTGATTACGAACCTTCAGATGAACCTCAGCCGGAAGATATTGAAGATATCCTTGCTGGTATTCTTGAATATGCTGTTGAAAACGGTCTTTGTGATGACAACATAACCGCAAAAGATATTTTCGATACAAGAATAATGGGCGCAATTACTCCGATGCCGAGAGAAATTGTCAGAACATTCTGGGAAAAATATGAAAAAGACCCTGTTGAAGCAACGGATTGGTATTATAAATTTTCATGCGATACGGATTATATCCGCCGCTACCGCATTAAAAAAGATATGCGCTGGAAATACGAAAGCGAATACGGCGAGCTTGATGTTACAATAAACCTTTCCAAACCGGAAAAAGATCCGAAGGCTATTGCTGCCGCAAGAAATGCGCCTCAGACCGCATATCCGAAATGCCAGCTCTGCTGTGAAAATGAAGGCTATGCCGGAAGAATGAACCACCCGGCAAGAGCCAACCACAGAATTATTCCGATAAAAATCTGCGGAGCAGATTGGTGTTTGCAATATTCCCCCTATGTCTATTACAATGAGCACTGCATTGTGCTCAACGAAAAACATATTCCGATGAAGATAGACAAATCGGCGTTTGAAAAACTTTTGGATTTTGTCCGCCTTTTCCCGCATTATTTTGTGGGTTCGAATGCGGATCTTCCGATCGTCGGCGGTTCTATTCTCAGCCATGAACATTTCCAGGGCGGACATTACACTTTTGCCATGGAAAAAGCCGCGGTCAGGGAAAAAGTTGTTTTCAAAGGCTTTGAAGATATTGAAGCCGGAATTGTTAACTGGCCTATGAGTGTTATACGCCTTTGCGGAAAAGATTCCGCAAGAATTGCGGAACTTGCGGATAAAATCCTTGGATTTTGGAGAGATTACAGCGACGAAAGAGTTGGCGTAATTGCTTTTTCCGATGGCCAGCCGCACAACACCATTACTCCAATTGCGCGCAGAAGAGGAGAGGATTATGAACTTGACCTTGTTTTGCGCTGCAATATTACAACAAAGGAACATCCTCTGGGAGTTTTTCATCCTCATGCTGACAAACACCATATTAAAAAGGAAAACATCGGTCTTATTGAGGTAATGGGACTTGCTGTTCTTCCGAGCAGACTTAAACAGGAACTCAGCGACCTTGCGGAAGCCGCTTTTTCCGGTAAGGATATTTTTTCTGACGAAGTTCTTTCAAAACATGCCGAATGGCTTGAAGAACTTAAAAAGAAATATACTTTTACAAAAGAAAACGCAATGGATATAATACTTAAAGAAACCGGAAAAGTTTTTGCCGAAGTTCTTGAGGATGCGGGAGTTTATAAAAACACACCCGAAGGAAAAGCAGCATTCATCGATTTTATAGACACCGTTAACAAGGAGGCATAATGATGAACGTACTTGTAACCGGCGGAGCCGGATATATCGGAAGTCATACCGTGGTAGAGCTTATCAATGCGGGATATGAACCGATTGTTGTTGACGACCTTTCCAATGCAAAGGAAGACGTTATCGACAGAATAGAAATTATTACGGGAAAACGTCCTGTTTTTTATAAAGTTGACTGCAAAGACAAAGAAGCAATGCGCAAAGTGTTTTCTGATAACAAAATCGATTCCGTTATCCACTTTGCCGCATATAAGGCGGTTGGCGAAAGCGTTAGAATTCCCCTTGAATATTATCGCAACAATATCGACAGCACTCTTACCCTTATGGAGGTTATGGAAGAATTCGGATGCAAAAAATTTGTATTTTCCTCTTCCGCAACCGTATATGGCCCCAATAATCCGTATCCCTATAAAGAGGATATGAAAGCCATCGAATCTTCCAGCCCCTATGGCTGGACCAAGGTAATGATTGAAAGAATCCTTACCGACTATGTGACCGCACACCCGGATTATTGTGCAATTCTTCTTCGTTATTTTAACCCGATTGGTTCCCACGAATCCGGTTTGCTCGGTGATGACCCGAACGGAATTCCGAATAACCTTATGCCTTATATCAGCCGTGTTGCCGCAGGTCAGCTTGAAAAACTCACCATTTACGGCGATGATTATCCAACTCCGGACGGAACCTGCCAGCGCGACTATCTTCATGTTGTCGATCTTGCAATCGGTCATCTTAAAGCGCTTGAATATGCTGAAAATAAGGAAGGCGTTGAAGCAATCAACCTTGGCACCGGCAACGGAGTTTCCGTTATGGAACTTGTTCATGCTTTTGACAAAGCAAACGATATGGAACTTCCTTATGTGATAGGTCCCAGACGCGATGGTGACCTTCCTGCATTCTGGGCAGATGCCGAAAAAGCAAAAACCCTTCTCGGTTGGGAAGCAACCCATTCCGTCGAAGATATGTGCCGCAGCGCATGGAAATTTGCAAAAAAAGCAAGTGAGAAATGATTTCTTACGGGGTGTGAAAGGAAGATTGTTATGGATGTTTCCAGACAGTTGTTCGGAACAATGCCGGACGGCACAGAAATTTTTTGCTGGACTCTTATAAACGAAAAAGGATATATAGCAAAAGTTCTTGATTATGGCGCAACGGTACAGTCGATCATCGTTCCCGATAAAAACGGAAAACCGGTGGACGTTGTTCTTGGTTATGATACTCCTGAAGGTTATATTTCCGGTGACTGTTATATCGGCGCAACGATAGGACGCTTTGCGAACCGCATAAAAAAAGGCTGTTTCGAACTGAACGGCGAAAAATACGAATTGCTTGTGAATAACGGTCCCAATCATCTTCATGGCGGAAAAATTGGATTTGACAGATGTATTTGGTCCGCAAAACAAATCGGAGAAAAGGTTGTTTTTTCAAGAACCTCTCCCGATGGAGAAGAAGGCTATCCCGGAAATCTTGAAGTAAAAGTAACTTTCTGCTGGGAAGGTGACAGCCTTGTTATCGAATATGAGGCGGAAACCGACCGCGATACGATACTTAATCTTACCAACCACAGCTATTTCAACCTTAACGGAGAGGGAAAAGTTGATGAACACCTTTTGAAAATCGAAGCGGACAGATACACTGTTTGCGACGAAAGCTGCACCCCGACCGGTGAACTTGCTCCGGTTGAAGGAACAGCAATGGATTTCCGTAATCCTAAAACCATCGGAAAAGACGCATATAACGACGAACCCTGCGTAAAACCTTTTGGCGGATATGACGCAAACTTTGTTATAAGCGGTCATCCTTTTGCGATCGCGACCGGGGATAAAACCGGAATAAC
>JAGASN010000031.1 GCA_017847875.1 Oscillospiraceae bacterium
ATTTGCTTCGCAAATGCCACCTTCCCCCAGGGGAAGGCTATTTCGGGCGAACACACAGATTCGCCCCTACGGAGCCGAAACTAATATCGGTGCGCTGTGGCAGGGGCGGATATTATACGACCCTTAATTTTGCATTATGCATTTTGAACTATGAATTCGTCTTTCGCTTTTGGCGAAATCCACCTCCCATGATAGGGAAGGCTTTTTTATTTGTAGGGGCGGATATTATCCGCCCGTTTTTAATAGAACAGAATTATACCCCCTCATCCGTCATTTGCTTCGCAAATGCCACCTTCCCCCCCAGGGGAAGGCTTTTTTGAGAAAATTCCGTTTTGGAATTTTATCGGTTTTGCGTTGATATAAACCACGGGAAATGGTATAATTTACGTAGATTTAATTTTTACTGAAAGGGCTTTTGCCAATGGAACATAAATGCAGATGTAAAAACGGCGGAAAGGGACATAATTTTATTCCAAACCGCATCACCGTTTCCGGCGAAGGCGGAAAGGAAATTTCCAACCGTGACCTTGTTTGTCACCATTGCGCTTTTAAAAAGCGCGGCGACACTTCCGCCTGCCTTCGGTTTGATAAAAAACCGCCGGAAGTTCTTGCCGGCGGAAAATGCGAAGCATTCCTTAGCAGCGGTCACGACCTTGGCGGAAAAAGCCACGGCTGCGGCGATTGCGGCGATTGCGGCGATTGCGGCGATTGCAAAAACGACTGCGGTTCCTGCGGAAACGATTGCGGAAACTGCGGAGATTGCGGCTTGTGAAAACTGAAATATAACTTCAGAGAGGTGACATATATGCCAATGAACATTATCTATCGTGAAGCGGAAACTTCCGATGCGGGAAAATTTCTTGAATACTGCAAAATTGTCGGCGCGGAAAGCGACAACCTTACCTTTGGCGCAGAGGGACTTCCTTTTACAATTTCCCAGACCGCGGATTATATCAGAAAAATTTCCGGAAACCCGGACGGCGTTATGATTCTTGCCTTTGATGAAGGCGAACTTGTTGCAAGCGGAGCGGTTTCTTCCGTTTCCGGAAGAGCGCGTTTTGCCCACAGAAAAGACCTTGTTATAACCGTTCGCAAAGATTATTGGGGAAAAGGTGTTGGCACCGGGCTTATGAAGCTTCTTATTGATTTTTGCAGAAAAAACGGCACCGAGGTTATTGAGCTCCAGGTTCGTTCCGACAACGAAAGAGCCATAGCTCTTTATAACAAATTCGGTTTTGAAAAAATCGGAACCCACAAAAACTTTTTCAAAATCGGCGGCGAATATTTTTCCGCGGATTATATGAATCTTTATCTCTGATGAAAATTTTCGGCTTTGATTTCAGCAATCTTTCCTATTCAAAGGAAGAAAATTTAAAACACAACAGGCGAGTTATGAAAAACCTTGAGCGAAGCGTCAAAAACGGTTTTTCGCCGGACGGTTTTATTGAAAACCAGAACCGCCTTTCCTGCATAAAATATTCCGCAAGGGATTTTGCCTATTGCGGTTGCGGCTGCATCGCTTATTGGAACATTCTTTTTTCAAGGGGCAGGATAATGGGAATTCCGCGCCTTGCTTCGGAAATGGAAAAGGGCTGTTTTTTCCGGGGAGTTTTCGGAACGAACGCCTTTTTTATGAAGCGCTTTATGGAAAAAAAGGGCGAAAAGGTTGAAGTTTCCCTTTCGCCGGAAGATATTCTTGAAAACGGCGCAAAAGAAGCCATTATTATGTATTACAGAAAGCCGAGAGTTGCCCATTACGTTGCTTTCACCGCTGCAGGCACCGACGAAAACGGAAAACGGCTTTACCGTTTTTACAACGTTGGCGGAAAGCTTATGAGAAAATTCGGCGAGGGGAACCCGGTTATAATGACCCTTGAGGATTTTATTGAGCAGACGGCATATAACCTTTCGATTTATTTTAAACTTAATTAAAAAGAAAAAAGAGCGGGAAACCGCTCTTTTTTTGTTTTATTCAAAAAGTTTTCAGTAAATTTCCGCTTTTGCTTTTATAAGCTCGATTATCTCTTTTTCGTTTTCAATTTCAGCGGAATAGGGATAGCTTTTAACGGTTTTTTCAAAAACTTCCAGACATTTTTGTGCCATGGTTATGTTTTTGAGATAAAGAAGCTGGTAAGCATAGGCAAGGCGGCGGCGGGAAACATAGTTCGCGGTGGCTTTTATATATTTATCCAGCTCTTTGGTATAAAGCGCTTCGATTTCGGAAGGTTCCGCGCCACGGAAAATTTTGAGGAACAGAAGCTCGCAGGAAAGTTCGTTCCGGTGAAGTCCCAAAAGTCCCGGTGCCCGGAGCATATATTCCGCAGTGAGTTCCGCGCTTTTAAAATCGTGGATATCGTAAAAATAGTTATATTTCATAACGCCGACAGTACAGACCATCGGGTCAAAAAGGTCCTCGCCGCTTGGAAGGAAAAACCAGTCGCCGGGCATATTTCTCATTCTTTCGCCTTCGGAAATAAGACCGTTTACATAAAGCTGGAGCCAGAAGGAACGCAGGGCAACGGGATTTTTTCCCAGAAGGAAGGCGTTCCTTCCGTCGTTGGAAATTCCGCCCACCTGAAGCGGAATTCCGTTCAGAAGAACGTTACCGAAGCCGACGGCGGAAATCATTCCCACAAAAACCGCCCAGAATGTGCCTTTTTCCATAAAAATAAAAATTATAAGGAAAACCGCGGAAGTTATGAAGTTGAGAATACAGCCGCCGAAATTATAAAGAACTGTCGGAAGATTTTCTTTCCAGGGCGGGGGCATCATAAGGCACTGGCCGCCGGTTCCCACAATGTTATAAAGCTTTATCCGGAGCTTTCCGCTTTCTTTTATAAACATTATGTTTCCTATGCGGAAAGAGATGAATTTATAACCGGTGAGAAGTCCGAAAAGAAGGTGGCCGAATTCATGGATAACCGCTTGGACAAAAAACGCCACGAAGACCATTATCATGCAAAAAGTCATTTGCAGGACAAAATCCCTTGGGCTTTTGCCGAAAAGTTTTTCCGGATCCGAAGCAAAAATCATAAAAATTCCGCAAACGGCGCCAACGATTATATAAAGAAAACGCGCTATGGCGTTATCACGTTTTATGTTCTTCAAAAAAACGCCCCCTTTTATAAATGTATTATATAATAAAACAAAGGCGAAAATAAAGACGGTTTGTAAATTTTGCTGAAATATTGCGGGGGGGGGAGGATATTATACGCCCGGGTTTTTACCTCCTCGGAGGAGGAGGGGGACCATCGAAGATGGTGGAGGAGGGATTTTTTATTACGGCGGGAGTAAACCCCCGCCGTACAGTTAAAAGGGAGACTTTGTTCCACCCTTCCGTCTTTCGCCTTTGGCGAAATCCACCTCCCCTGATGGGGGAGGCTTTTTTTATTTATAGGGGCGGATATTATCCGCCCAATTTTACCGTTGCAGAATTTCTCTCCCTCAGTCAGCTTCGCTGACAGCTCCCTCATCAGAGGGAGCTTATATTTTGCATTATGCACTTTGAATTTTGCATTAAAAAAGCACCCTCGCGGGTGCTTTTTTATCAGATTGAATCGACGATTTTTTGGAAAAGACCGAGGAAGGTTTCTTCACCGAGGGTGTTCACCTTCCAGAAAAGGGCCTGGCTTCCGCCGGAAGTTATTCCGGAAACGGTTATTGCTTCTCTGTCTTCAAAAATTGTTACCGTAAGGCTCACCCGGTTTCCGCCGAAAGCGCTGTATCTTTCAAAAACCTTTACGCAGCATTTTGAATCCGCACTGCGGAACCAGGTTTCGTCCTCAAGGGTTGCGGTAGAACTTGCGGAGAGAATTTCGTTTTCGATTTTCATGGAAATTTCGCCAAAATTTCCGCTCAATCTGCGTTCATATTTTGCCATTGGGATTCCTCCTTTTTAAACGATATCGACTATAACGAGTTCCGGACGGTTGAAAATCCGGGGAATGAAGCTGGATTCTTTTGCAAGACCGCGGCTGACTATCATTGTTGTTCCGTCTTTTTCATAAAGCCCGCCGGTATATTTGGGGAAAAGACCCTGGCCGGGAGCATAAATTCCGTTTTGAACACCGGGAAATTTCCATTGACCGCCGTGAGCATGGCCGCTGAGCACCAAATCGAAACCGAGGTCAACATAGTGCTCAAAATGTTCCGGGCGGTGGATAAGAAGGACGTTGAAGGATTCTTCAAAATGGAAATTTTCCGTTGTTTGTTTTATATGAGCAAGCTGTTCATGGATATCGTCATAGGCGGTGGTATCGTCAAAACCATAGATATCCGGCGTTCCGCTTGTGGCGGAAATTGCAATTTTTGTGTTAAAACCGTCAAGAACCGTTATTCCGCAGGAAGCGACGATTTCCTTATAATAATCAAGTTTTTCGTGCCTTACCTCATGGTTTCCGGAAACATAATAACAGGTATATTCGCTTCCGAGAGCTTTAAGCGCGGTTATCGCACCGTCATCGGGCATTCTTCGGCTGTCGAAGATATCTCCGCCCAGGAGCACCATATCCGGATTTTGAGCACGGACCGCTTCCAAAAGGTCGCTTTGGTCGCTTCCGCCATAGAGGCAGGAATGAAGATCGGAGATAAAAGCTATTCTCAAAGGGGTTTCGCTTTTCGGATTTTCGACGGTATAGCAGACTGTTTTTAACCTTGAATCAATTGCGAGCACCGCAAGACCGAGCGTGAGCAGGATTGTGAGCACCATTACAAAAAGTTTTTTATTCATTGTTTTTCCTCAAAAAAAGGTTGCTCGGTTATTCTTTTGAATCTCCGATATAGGTGAAACGCTGATAAGTTTTTCCGTCCCTTTCGACGGTTTCTTCCCACATTTTTGCGGGACGGACCCAAAGCCCGAATTCACCATAGAGGGCGCGATAGACAACCATTTCCTCAAGGGTTTCGCTGTGCTTTGCGGTTCCGATTACTTCGTATTCATTTCCTTTAAAATGGCGGTAGCGCCCGGGTTTTATCATTGGCTTTGGCTCCTTTTTTATGTATTTCTGCTTGTTTTGTCACGGCGGGAGCAAGCCCCCGCCCTACAGCAAATCAATGTTATTCGCCGATTATATCACGGACGCATTTTCCCGCAAGGATATAGCCGGCAACCGGCGGAACAAAGGAGATGCTTCCCGGAGAATGGCGGCCGTTTTCGGAATTGAGGGCGGCTTTTTTTGCTTCTTCGGTGCTGAAAAGAACCGTTTGTTTTTCAATTCCGCGTTTTTTAAGTTCCTTGCGGATAACCTTTGCCAAAGGGCAGCCGCTTCCGGCGGTTTCGGAAATATCGCCGATGCGGAGTTTTTCCGGATCAAGGCGGTTTCCCGTTCCGAGGCACATAATGAGTTTTATTCCCCGGTTTTTACATTCTTCCGCAATATGAAGTTTTGCGGTAACGGTATCTATGGCGTCGATTATATAATCCGGCTTCCAATCATATAAAAACGCGGAATTTTCCGGAAGATAGAATTCTTTTTTATAGGTAACGTTGCAATCCGGCGCAATTTTTTCGAAACGGAGCTTTGCGGCGGCGGTTTTATCCATTCCGACCGTTTCATAGGTTGCAAGAAGCTGGCGGTTAAGGTTGGTTTCGTCAACCTCATCGCCATCGACGAGGAGCAAATTTCCGACGCCCGCTCTTAAAACAGCTTCGGCGGCAGAACCGCCGACTCCGCCAAGACCGATTACCGCGACCCTTGCGTTTTTAAGTTTTTCAAGAGCTTCTTTTCCGAGGAAAAGTTCTGTTCGCTCGAGTCTTGACATTTTTGGCATTGCTCCTTTCGGTTTTGTTTTTTGGGGTGCAGGGTTTTGCCCCTCATCCGTCAGCCTTAAGCTGACACCTTCCCCCAGGGGAAGGCTTACCCCTTTTACGGCGGGAGCAAGTCCCCGCCCTACATTAAATTACGGTGGTTGCGGATATTATCCGCCCGTTATTCCTGGGACAGGGTTGACAATCCCTCAGTCAGCCTTCGGCTGACACCTCCCTTTACACAAGGGAGCCTGCCCTCCGGGGATACTTTTTTGCGGTTTTTATCCGTTCTTTATAATTTTGCATTATGCACTATGCACTTTGCATTATTAATTAAAAAAATACCCCGCGTTGCCGAACAGTCCATCGTTGAAACCCGGTCTGATGACAAGGGTGGGTAAAGTTCTCCCGGCTGGTTCACGTTCCCCTGATCCATAAAGGCAGGGCCTACATTACAAAGCCGGAGAAGGACTCCCGTTTAACGATTTGTTGGATTAAAAAAACGGACGATTCTCGCACAAAGCAGGGTGTTTTACTATTATTATTTTTTCCGGCGGAAATTATGCCTCATAGCCCTCTTCGCCGAAATAAATTCCGTAAATTTCGTCATATTCGTCTTCATCGACGATTTCCTCAAGATAATCGCAGTCGCCGTCGATTATATATTCGAGGATAACGGGTTCTTCAAGTTCCCTTTCTTCTTCGGAAAGACCTTCCGGATAGAGGACGCAATATTTTTTTCCGTTATGCTCAATGGCGTCAACAAGCTCGAATTCAATATCGTTGCCGTTTTCATCGGTCAAGGTAACGGTGTTATATTCTTCAAATTCCTGCGGCATTGGTTTTTTCCTCTTTCTTTCAAAAAATCAGTCTTCTTCGGAATCATAAAGTTCGGAAAGGCGGTCCTCAAAGGTTTCGGAAATTTCTTCAAATTCCTTATCGTCTTCGATGGGCTCGATATATTCTTCTTCGCCTTCCTTGATAACTTTATAGATATAAAGACCGTCTTCCTCACTTTCCTGGGCGGGAACAAGAGCAAGATATTCAGTTCCGTTAGCAACAACGGAATCCACTATAACAAGTTCGTGTTCGTTTCCTTCTTCATCGGTAAGGGTGAGAAGTTCGATTTCCTTATCTTCCATTATATTCACTCAGCTTTCGAAATCGTAAAGATCTTCAAGGCGTTCCATGAAAATTTCGGCGATGCTTTCATATTCTTCGTCATCTTCAATGGGTTCAAGGAATTCTTCGCCGTTTTCCTCAACAACTTTGAGGATAACGAGTTCGCCGTCATCTTCGGAAAGATTTTCTGCGGTTTCGGTGGGGATAAGGGCAAAATATTCGTTGTTATCGGTAACGAGGGAATCCACGATTTCGAATTCGGTTTCTTTTCCGTTTTCGTCAACAAGGGTTACGATATCGTTGCCGTAATCTTCGGTTTCGGGAAGATTGTTGTTCTGTTTGCTCATTTTTTAAAATCTCCTTTTCGGGGGTTATATTTACATTAATATATTATAATAATCAAATGATAAAGTCAATGTGTTTTTTGTTCGAAACGGCTCTATCTTTCAGCACGGTTTCAGCAAAAAGGGTTGCCCCTCATCCGTCAAAACCTACGGTTTTGCCACCTTCCCCCAGGGGAAGGCAATTTTCCCTACGGTTGGTCAGAGGAACGTTGTAGGGGCGAACCTATGTGTTCGCCCGTTTTATTTTGGGATAGTTTTTGAGTTTACTGTTCATCCGGAAGAGGTTCGGAAATTTCAAGGGAAATTATTTTTTCCGGTTCGGCGGCAAGATATCCGCCGGTATAGCCGGAATTTTCTTTTTCCGCAATTTCAAGAACCGTTTCCATTCCGGAAACGACCTGGCCGAAAACAAGGATTTTTCCTTCATATTCCGGGATTCCGCCGAATTTTTCATAAATTCCGGCCCTTTCGGAATCAAAAGCGCCGTTTTTAAGGAAAGCGGAAGAATTTCCGGAAAGTTTTTCGGCGGTTATTATAACAAAGGAAGGGGCGGCTTTTTCTTTTTCCATAACAAAAGCGACGGCGCCGCTTATTGCGGCGAATTCATTTTGTTCCGCTTCAAAATTTTCGCCGGAAACGGTGCTTTGGATAAACATATTTTCCGCAAGGACGGAAAATTCCGCATTCCGGAAAGCGCCGGAATTTTTGAGTTCGATGAATTTTTCCGCGGCGGGAGTTTCGCTGAGTTTTATTTTGATTTCGCCTTTTTCGGTTTTTATAACGGCGGTTCTGTCACCTTCGGTTTCGGAAGTCTGCCATTCAAGAAATTCGTTTTTTTCCTCAAGGGGAGCGAAGGAAATTTCGGTTTTTCCGTTTTCGCCGGTTTCGATTTTTAAAATTCCAAAAAGGGCGAGAACGGCGAAAACAGCGATTATCAGAACGAGAAAAATCATTGTGATTATTCCGAGGATTTTTATTTTTTTCATGGGAAACCTCCTTTTGGAGAGAAAATTTTTTAATTAAGGATATTGAACGACCTTGTTTTGAACTCCTCAGAGGAGGAGGGGGACCATCGAAGATGGTGGAGGAGGGATTTTTTTGCGGTAGGAGTTGATGTTGGTTTCACCCTACCGTCTGCTCCGCAGACACCTTTCCTCGCCGGAGACGGCAGACCCCTCTGTCCTCTTCGAGGACATCTCCCCTAACAGGGGAGTCTCCTGACAGGGGAGGCTTTTTCGGGCGAACTCACAGGTTCGCCTCTACGGAGCTGAAACTAATATCGGTGCGTTACGGCAGGGGCGGATATTATCCGCCCGTTATTCGTGGG
>JAGASN010000032.1 GCA_017847875.1 Oscillospiraceae bacterium
ATTTACCGCTTGATTCTGTTTTATTAACATTCAAACTTTTCGCACAACAAAACAAATTTTTTCTGTAAGTTTGGAAACTTACCCGCGTAGCGGGCAGTTTGTAGTACGCCGCTTCGCGGTGTACATACTAAAGTATAATAAGATAAAAGGACCGCTTCGCGGTCCTTTTTTAAAATGTATATTCATAAAATTTTTGCATAAAATTTATATTTTTCTATTGTAAATATATTAAAAGGTGGTATAATTATTTTATAAAATTTTGTTGTTTGAAAATTTAAAGCGAGTTTTCCCTCCTCGGTAAAAATCGGGGAGGTTTTTTATTGGAGGATTATTAAAATGACAAGAAAAGAAGCCAGAGAAATCGCATTTGCAATTGTTTTTGAAAGCAGCTTCCACAGCGAAGGATTGGATTATATCCTTGAAAATGCTGCCGAGGGAAGAGATCTTTCTCTTCCGGACGGTTCTTTTGCAAAAGAACTTGCCAGAATTACCATTGAAAAACGCGATGAAATCGACCAGATCATCGCTTCCTGCTCAAACCATTGGAAACCGGGCAGAATGGCAAAAGCAACTCTTGCTATTCTCAGAATTTCCGTGTGCGAAATTTACTATTTCAGTGAAGAAGTTCCCGCAAGTGTTTCCATCAACGAAGCGGTTGAGCTTTCAAAAGTTTATTGCGGTGACGACGACCCAGGTTTTGTAAACGGAATTCTCGGTGCTGTTTATAAAAAGAAAAACGAAGGCGCTGAAAAATAATGTTCCTCGGTATTGACACAAGCAACTATACCACCTCTGCGGCTCTTTATAACCCTGGAAAAGGTGAAATAATCCAGCGCAAAAAGCTCCTTCCGGTAAAAGAGGGGGAGCTGGGTCTTCGCCAGTCCGACGCAGTTTTTGCCCACGTAAAACAGCTTGGAGAAATTGTTGAAACCCTTATTGACGGAAACAGATATGAAATCGAAGCAATAGGCGTTTCCACAAGACCGAGAGATATAGATGGTTCCTATATGCCTTGTTTCCTCGTCGGCGATATGGTTACAAAAACTCTTTCTTCGGTGCTCAAAACTCCGAGATACGAATTTTCTCATCAGCAGGGACATATTGCTGCAGCGCTTTTTTCCGCAGGAAGACTTGACCTGATAAATGAAAAATTTATTGCGTTCCATCTTTCCGGCGGAACAACCGAAGCGCTTTTGGTAACTCCGGACGAAAACCGCATAATAAAATGCGAAAAAGTTGCCGGTTCCGCCGACTTAAAAGCGGGACAGGCCGTTGACCGGGTCGGCGTAATGCTCGGGCTTCCTTTTCCCGCAGGAAAATATCTTGAAGAACTTGCTCTTTTGAGCACTGCAAGTTTTAAAATTAAGCCGACTATGAAAGGTAACGAATGTTGTCTTTCCGGCATTGAAAACAAATGCAGAAAAATGCTTGATTTGGGAGAAAAACGCGAAGATATCGCTCTTTTTTGCCTTAAATCCATCGAATCGGCTCTTTGCGGAATGACGGACGCTTTGATTTCCGAATACGGAAAACTTCCGCTTATCTATGCCGGCGGAGTCATGTCAAATAAAATAATCCGAAAAACAATTGAAGAAAAATACGGCGGAATATTCGCGATGCCGGAGTTTTCTTCCGACAATGCGGCCGGAATAGCTGTGCTCGCTTCGATTGCCGCAGAAAAATGATTTTAATTGGAGGTGGTATCTGTGGCAGGTTTTAATATTTTGACCGTAACGCAGATAACCGCCTATTTAAAATCATATATTGATGAAAACAAAAAACTTTCCGGAATATATATCAAAGGTGAAATAACGGATTTTAAAGCAAATTTTTATTCCGGACACTATTATTTTTCTCTTAAAGATTCCGGAGCGGAAATAAACTGCGTTATGTTTCGCAGTTATGCCGAAAGAATTCGTTTTATGCCGGAAAACGGAATGTCCGTTATTGTACGCTGTGATCTTTCCGTTTACCAAAAAGCGTGCTCATGCCAGCTCTATGTTTATGATATTCAGCCGGAAGGTCTTGGAGCAAAACACCTTGCTTTTGAACAGCTTAAGGCTAAACTCGAAGCGGAAGGACTTTTTGATGAAAAATATAAAAAAACACTTCCGCAGTATCCGGAAAAAATCGGAGTTATTACTTCCGGAAGCGGCGCCGCCATTCAGGACATTATAAACGTGCTCACAAGAAGATGGCCCGTTGCAAAAATCGTGCTCACTCCGGTTTCGGTTCAGGGAGAAGATTCGCCAAAACAGCTTATTTCCGCGCTCAGAAAACAGGACAGTGTTATAAAACCCGATGTAATAATTATCGGAAGGGGAGGCGGAAGTTCCGAAGACCTTTCCGCTTTTAACGATGAAACCCTTGCAAGAGAAATTTTTGCCTGCAAAACTCCCGTAATTTCCGCAGTCGGACACGAAACCGATTTCTCTATCTGCGATTTTGTTTCAGATTTAAGAGCGCCGACTCCTTCGGCAGCTGCGGAAATTTCAAGTCCGGATATAAACGCGCTCAGGCAGTCATTCGATGATAATATTGGATGGATGCGTGATTATATTGAAAGAAAATGTGATAAATATGCGGATTTACTTTCAAAGTTCACAAGTGTTAAGTCTAAAAACTTTACAGATAATTTTCTTTTAAAATATCAAAATCAGCTTGATTTTATCTCTGAAAAAAGAGAATTTTTATTTAAAAATCTGCTTTTGAGCAAAGAATCGAAGTTTTCTCTTGCTCTTGCAAAACTCGATTACAATAATCCCGCAAAAATCTTTTCAAAATCCGTTTGCCGAATTGAAAAGGATAAAAAAGAAGTTGTTTCCGCCAAAAAAGTTTTTCCGGGCGATTCAATAAAAATATATTTCAGCGACGGCGTGCTCAAAGCAACCGTTACCGAAAAGGAAGAAGGAGGACCTTCGTTTTGAAAAAAGAAATTAAGTTCGAAGAAGCTCTCGAAAGACTTGCCGAAATCAACGAAAAACTTGAGTCCGAAGAAATTTCTCTTGATGACTCAATAAAATTATTCAAGGAAGGTCTTGAACTCAGCAAACTTTGTCAAAAAAAACTTGACGAAGCTAAACTTGAAATTGAAAAAATTGTAATCGACTGAAACGGAGGATAAAATGTCTTTTCTTATCGATGATAAAAATTTAATAGATTCCGCAATGAGCACGGAACTTTTCTCTGAATCTTCCGATTATAAATTAATAGTCGAAGCCATGCGTTATTCTGCTCTTGGCGGAAAACGTCTCCGCGGAATTCTCACCCTTGAATTTGCAAAAATGTTCGGATGTAATCTTGACGAAGCAATGCCTTATGCCGTTGCTGTTGAATGTATCCAGGCATATTCGCTTATACATGATGATCTTCCGTGCATGGATAATGATGATATGAGAAGGGGAAAACCTTCCTGCCACATTGCTTTTGGCGAAGCAAACGCACTTCTTGCCGGAGATGCACTTCTGACCCATGCTTTCTGCGCAATTTCCAAAAGCCCATCCGCAAAAAATCACCCTGAAAGAGCCATAAAAGCGATAAACGTTCTTTCTGATTTTGCCGGTTTCCGCGGAATGGTCGGCGGACAGGTTCTTGACCTTGAAGCCGCTGAAAAAGAAGTTGACGGAAAAACCCTTGGACTTATCCATAAATTAAAAACCGTTGCTCTTATAAAAGCCGCTGTGCTCATGGGCTGTTTTGCATCGGGCGCAGACGAAAAACTTTGTGAATTTGCAGAAAATTATGCCGAAAACTTTGGCTTTGCTTTTCAGATAATCGATGATATCCTTGATTTTGATGGAAATTATGAAACCTGTGAACTCAATTCTTATGTTAAAGTTCATGGTCTTGAAAAAGCAAGAAAAGACGCAATGGTTTACATAAATTCGGCAAATAAAAATCTTTCGGAACTTTCCGAAAAAGGTTTTGAAACCGCAAATTTTAATGATCTTCTTGATTTTTTAATCGAAAGAATGAAATAAAACGGAGATTTTTAATGGAACACGAAATTCTTGAAAACATAAAAACAACCGACGATATCAAAAAACTTAATATTGATAAGCTGGAAATGCTTTGTTCGGAACTTCGTGATGAAATAATCTCAAAAGTTTCCGAAACCGGCGGACACCTTGCTTCAAACCTGGGAGCAGTGGAACTTACCGTTGCGCTCCACTATGTTTTTGATTCTCCGAATGAACCTATAATCTGGGATGTGGGACATCAGTGCTACAGCCACAAAATTCTTACCGGAAGAGATATTACCGGAATACGCACCGAAGGCGGTCTTTCCGGTTTTCCAAAATCTGCCGAAAGTGAGCACGATCTTTTTGTTGCCGGACACGCAAGCACTTCAATTTCTGCCGCTTTGGGAATTGCCGAGGCTAAAAAAATTTCAAAAAGCAACGATTCCGTTGTTGCTGTCGTAGGTGACGGTGCTTTTTCCGGCGGAATGATTTTTGAAGCAATGAACAATGCCGGAAGAAGTAAAACAAACCTTGTTGTTGTGCTCAACGATAATGAAATGAGCATTTCTCCAAATGTTGGCGCAATGGCCAAATATCTTGCCAATATCCGTTCAAAAGAAGGATATTTCCGCTTTAAAGATAATCTTGAGCATATGATTCTGAAAGTTCCCGCAATCGGCAAAGGAATTTATTCTCTTTTACGCAGAATAAAGACTTTCTTTAAAGATATGTTCTATTCAAGCAACACCTTCGAGCATTTTGGGTTCACATATCTTGGTCCTGTTGACGGACACGACGTTGAGATGCTCATCAGAACTCTTAAACGTGCAAAAAGTATCAGACGTCCTGTTCTTGTTCACATAAACACTTTGAAGGGAAAAGGATATGGACCTGCCGAAAAGAATCCATCAAAATTTCACGGGGTTGCGCCTTTTTATAAAGAAAGCGGTGAACTTAAAAAGAAATCCGGCGATTCTTTTTCCAATGCTTTCGGAAAAATTCTTTGTAATCTGGCAGAAAATGATGATAAAATTTGTGCCATAACTGCCGCAATGACCGACGGAACCGGACTTCGGGATTTTTCCGAAAAATTCCCGGATCGTTTTTTCGATGTCGGAATTGCCGAAGAACACGCCATGACCTTTGCCGCAGGACTTGCGGCAGGAGGGATGAAACCTGTTTTTGCGGTTTATTCAACTTTCCTTCAGAGAACCTATGACCAGATTCTCCATGATGCGTCAATTGAACCAAAACACGTTGTAATCGGAATTGACAGAGCTGGAATTGTCGGCGGCGATGGTGAAACCCACCAGGGAATTTTTGATGTTCCGATCCTTACAACAATTCCGGGCGTAACTGTTTATTCTCCTTTTAATTATTCCGAACTTGAAGCAAACATCAAAAATGCTCTTTCCGGAAAAGGAGTACAGGCTGTAAGATATCCCAGAGGCAGCGAAAAAAATGTTCCGGAAAAATATAACAAAGCATACGGAAATTATGATTATTTTGAAGGAAGTTCCGATTGCCTTTTGATAACTTATGGACGGCTTTTTTCCGAAGCCGCTTTTGCCGCAGAGGAAAGCGGGGCTTCCGTGCTCAAAATCGGAAAAATTTTTCCCATTGAGCATGAACTTATAGAAATTGCAAAAAAATATAAGAATATTTTGTTTTTTGAGGAATCCGTTGAATTCGGAAGCATTGCCGAGCATTTTGGAAATATGCTCAAAAAATCCGGATTTAATGGAAAATATGAAATCCATTGCGTTTCCGGTTTTGTTCCGCATATGAGCGTTGAAAGCGCAATGGAACTCCATGGTCTTGACTGTGAATCTATGAAAAATGCCGTTAAGGAGGCTTTGAAATGAGCGAAAAACAGCGTCTTGACGCCGAACTTGTTGCAAGAGGAATAATTCAGAGCCGCGAACAGGCAAAAGCGGCAATTATGGCCGGCCAGGTTTACGTCAATAACCAGAAAGCAGACAAAGCAGGAGAATCTGTCAGTCCGGAGGATAAAATTGAATTCCGCGGTGAAAAACTTGCTTACGTAAGCCGCGGCGGACTTAAGCTTGAAAAAGCAATGGAACTTTACGGTTTCAAACTTGATAATAAAATCTGTATGGACGTTGGCGCTTCCACCGGAGGTTTTACAGATTGTATGCTCCAAAAAGGCGCAACAAAGGTTTATTCCATTGATGTTGGCTACGGTCAGCTTGCCTGGAAACTTCGCCAGGACGAAAGAGTCGTTAACCTCGAAAGAACCAATGTACGTTATATAACCACCGAACAGGTCCCGGATATTGTGGATTTTGTAAGTATTGACGTTTCATTCATTTCTCTTGGGCTTGTAATTCCCGTCCTTGTTCCGTTCCTTTCCGAAGAAGCAATGATGGTTTGTCTTGTTAAACCCCAGTTTGAAGCAGGAAAAGAAAAAGTCGGAAAGCACGGCGTCGTCCGTGACCCGGCAACCCATATGGAGGTTCTTGAAAGAGCCGTTGGTTTTGCTAAAAATGCAGGCTTCGGAATAGTCGGTCTTGAATTTTCTCCTATTAAAGGACCTCAGGGAAACATTGAATATCTTATGGTGCTCACCAGAAAAGAACCGGAACTCTCTGTTTCTTCCGAAGATATAAAAAAACTTGTTGAATCTTCACACAGCGAACTTGATTAACCAAGGAAAGGAGGCTTTTCCGGATTGAAAAAAAATGAAAAAATAAAACTTTCAAAAGGAAAATCCAAAGCATTTGTTTTTGCGAATCTTACAAGGGAAAACGTTTTTCCATGCGCAAAAAAACTTGTTGAAATTCTTTTGAAAAACAAAATAGAAACCTTTATGGTTCCTAAAGCAAACGAATTCATATCCGTTCCCGGAATTAAATTTTCCGAACCGGAAGAAGCTCTTTCCGATGTTGACATTGTTTTTATTGTCGGCGGCGACGGAACTATTCTCCGTGCGGCAAAATTTGCGATAAAATACGATAAACCGATAATCGGAATCAACGCCGGAAGACTCGGTTTCCTTTCTGACATTGAAGCAGAAAGTCTTTCCGAAATTGAAAAGCTTTTCAAAACCGGATGCCCGGTTGAAAAAAGAACTGTTCTTGAAATTGAAAACGGAGAGAACAAAACTCTTGCGATAAACGACGTTTTTGTAAGCAAATCCGTTCCCGGAAAAATCGCCGAACTTTTTGTTGAATGCAACGGTCACGAAGTTTGCCGCTACAGAGCGGACGGAATCGTTCTTTCAACCCCGGACGGTTCTACAGCTTATTCAATGTCCGCAGGCGGTCCAGTGCTCGATACCAACCTTAATGCAATAATAATGACTCCGGTTTGCCCGCATTCATTGATTTCCTGCTCGGTCGTTTTTTCTCCGGAAAAAATTATCACCGTCGGTTCTTCTCTTGTTTGCGGTGAAAAGGAACTTGATGTTGTTGTTGACGGCGAAAATGTTTTCAGTCTTAAAAAAGAAGAAAAACTAACCGTAAAATGTTCAGAAAAATCTGTAAAGTTTATAAACTTGTCAGGACGCGGATTTTATGAAATCCTTAACCAAAAAATTATAGAAAGAAGATAAAAGGGGACAGAACGATGAAAACAAAACGCCATTCCAAAATCCTTGAACTTATTTCCAAAAAAGACATTGCAACCCAGGAAGATCTCCTCGTTTATCTTCGTGAAAGCGGTTTTGATGTTACTCAGGCAACCGTTTCCCGCGATATAAAGGAACTTCGCCTTGTAAAAACAATGGTGAGCGATGGAAAATATCGCTATTCTCCCGCAGCTTCCGACAGCAACGCCGACGTCAGCACCAAATATGCAGTTTTCAGCCAATCTGCCAAAAGCGTTGATTACGCAAACAACATGATTGTAATCAAATGCTATACCGGAATGGCAAATGCTGCCTGTGCTGTTCTTGACGCAATGAACCACGAAGGAGTTGTCGGAACCCTTGCCGGTGACGATACCATTTTTGTACTTATGCGTGACGAAAAAGTTACCGTCACCCTTGTTGAAAACATCAAAAAACTTATTGGCTGAGTCTGATATTTTTACTGAAAGGAGGGGATTTGCCGAATGCTTTCCCAGCTTTTTATAAAAAATGTTGCTGTAATCGAAAGCGCTTCGATTGATTTTGAAAACGGGTTCAACGTTTTCACAGGTGAAACCGGTGCAGGTAAATCCATCCTTATCGATTCCATCAATGCCGTTCTCGGCGGAAGAACAAGCCGCGATCTTGTAAGAACCGGAGAGGGAAAAGCAGTTGTTTCTGCTGTTTTCACCGATATTTCCAAAGAAGCAGAAAAACTTCTTGAAGAACTCGGATATGATATTGAAGACGAACTCATGATTTCCAGGGAAATTTCCACGGAAGGCAAAAGCGTCTGCAAGGTAAATATGCGTCCTGCGACCGCAGGTGTGCTCAAACAGCTTTCTTCCGTGCTCATTGATGTTCACGGTCAGCATGACAGTGCCGTTCTTCAAAATCCCGAACTCCACATAGGTTATATAGATTCCTTCGGAAACACCGAAAGCGAACTTTTGGAATACCGTGAATCTTATAAAAAGCTGAAATCCGTTGAACGCGAAATCAAAAAAATCATCAATGATGATTCCGACAAAACCGCCAGAATTGATATGCTCAAATTTCAGATTGGTGAAATCGAAGCTGCTGCAATCGAAGAAGGCGAGGAAGAAGAGCTTCTTGCTCTCAGCAAACGCATAAAGAGTGCCGAAAACATAATGGAGCTTATTTCCGAAACCATTTCTGCTCTTGACGGAAACGGCGAAAACGAAGGCGCCCTTGAAGGACTTTCTTCCGCAATCGAAAATTGCGCAAGACTTGCTGAATTTTTTCCTCAATACGAAGGTCTTTCCGAAAAATTCAAGGAAATGTATTATGAATTCGAGGAATTTGCAAATGACGTAAAAGATAACGCGGACGAACTTGATTTTGATCCCGCTCTTCAGAACAGAACCGAACGCAGACTTGATCAGATTTTCCGCCTTAAACGGAAATATGGCGGCAGCGTTGAGGAAATGTTTAAATATTATAACAAAGCCGTTTTGGAACTTGAAAACATCGAATTTTCCGAAGAACGTCTTGAAAAGCTTAAAAAAGAGCGTGAACAGCTTTTTTCTGAAACCGCAAAACTTGCCGGTATGCTCACCAAAAAACGTTCTGAAGCCGCTGAGGCTTTTGAAAAGGCTGTTTCCGAAGAACTTTCCTATCTTAATATGCCTAATGTTCGCTTCAAAGTTAATTTTGAGGAAACGGATTTTACCGAATCCGGAAAAGATAATCTTGAATTTTATATTGCAACAAACGCCGGCGAACCGCTTAAACCTCTTACAAAAATTGCTTCCGGCGGCGAACTTTCGCGCATTATGCTCAGCATAAAGAACGTTCTTGCGGATAAAGATAATGTGGATACCCTTATTTTCGACGAAGTCGATACCGGAATTTCCGGTTCCGCCGCGCAAAAAGTCGGTCAGAAACTTAAACAGGTTTCAAAAGGCCGCCAGATTATCTGTGTAACTCATCTTGCCCAGGTTGCCGCTTTTGCGGACAACCACCTTCTTATTTCAAAAAGTACCGAAGGCGGAAAAACTTTTACTTCCGTCGAAAGTCTTGAAAAAGAGGGCAGGGTAAACGAGCTTGCGAGAATCATGGGCGGAAACCTTACCGATGCCCTTAAAAAGAGCGCCGAAGAACTTCTGGAGCTTTCAAAATAAGGTTGACAAAGCCGCTTTGTTGCGGTATAATCCAAACATATTGCAAAAAGCCATGAAGGAAAAAAGTAGCCTTGTTCCATGCGGCAAAGAGAGCTTTCGGTAGGTGTAAGAAAGCGGGCAGAACAGGAGCGAATACATTCCCGAGCCATAATTCCGAAACATTTCAGTAGGTTTTATCCGGTGCGCCGGTTACAGCGCTTTTGAGGTCAGTTTTACTGACGAACCAGAGGTGGTACCGCGATAATTCGCCCTCTGTCGGTTTTTGCCGACGGAGGGCTTTTTGTTTTTTGCAAAAGATAAGATTTATATAAAACGGAGGAAAATCAAAATGACAATTTATGAAGATCTTGAGCGCCGCGGCTTAATTGCCCAGATGACTCACCCGGAAGAAATCAAACGCAAACTCGAAAATGAAAAAGTAGTTTTCTACATCGGCTTCGATGCTACCGCAGACAGCCTTCACGTAGGACACTTCCTTCAGCTTATGGTCATCAACAGAATGATCAAAGCGGGACATACCCCGATTCTTCTTCTCGGAACCGGTACCACCATGGTAGGTGACCCCACCGGCAAAACCGATATGAGAAAAATGCTCACCGTCGATGAAATTAACTACAATGCAGACAGATTCCTTGAACAGATGAACCAGATTGTTGACGTTTCCAAATGCATTGTTGCAAGAAACGGCGACTGGCTCCTTAAACTCGGATATGTTGAACTTCTCCGCGACGTCGGCGCACATTTCTCCGTTAACAAAATGCTCACCGCAGAATGTGTAAAAAGCCGTTTTGAACGCGGACTCACTTTCCTTGAATTCAACTATATGATCATGCAGAGCTATGACTTCCTCAAACTCTTCCGTGATTATAACTGCACCATGGAACTCGGCGGCGACGACCAGTGGTCCAACATCATCGGCGGTATCGAACTTGTCCGCCGCCTTGAACAGAAAGAAGTTCAGGGCATGACCTTCCAGCTTCTTACCACCAAAGAGGGTAAGAAAATGGGTAAAACCGAAGGCGGCGCAGTCTGGCTCAACCCGACCAAAACCACTCCTTATGACTTCTTCCAGTATTGGAGAAACGTCGGAGACGATGACGTTATCAAATGCCTTAAATTCCTCACTTTTATTCCTGTTGAAGAAATTGAAGAAATGGAAAAAACTTTTGAAGGCGCAAACATCAATGCCTGCAAAGAACGCCTTGCATTTGAAGTAACAAAAATCGTTCACGGCGAAGAAGAAGCAAACAAAGCTCTTGAAGCCGCAAGAGCAATTTTCGCAGGAAAAGGCTCCAGCGAAAATATGCCCACCGTTTCTTTCACCGAAGCTGATTTTGCTGACGGAAAACTTGCAGTTACCGAAGCTCTTATCAGAGCTGAAATCGCAAAATCCAAAGGTGAAGGCAAACGCCTTATCGAACAGGGCGGAATCACCGTCAACGATGAAAAAATCACCGACGTTTTCGCAACCATCGACAGAAGCGCATTCGAGGGCGAAGTTATTCTTAAAAAAGGCAAAAAAATCTTCAAAAAACTTATTATTGAATAATGGTTTCAAAAAGGCGTGCTCAAATGAGCACGCTTCTTTTTTTGTTCCTAATTTGCTGAAAAAATCTTTGTGTGGAAATTATATTTAAAATATGATACAATATCATTGAATATTAAAAAAGGGAGATTTTGTTTTGAAAAAGAAATTTTTAGTGTTTTCAGCCTGCTCTCTGATACTTTCTGTTTTGATTTTTATCCTTACATATTTTATTTTCCACTATTTTACTCCCGATGGTTTTACTTCCGTATTACAAACGGAACCCTGCAAACCTTTTATCACATTTCTTTTCGGAATTTTGGGAACGCTTTTTCTCTTTTCCGGAATTTCCGCCTTTCTTATTTCTTTGATATTTTATAAAAAATAATTTTGATTGGAAGTGAATTTTTTTGAACGAAAGAATCGAAAAAGCCATATCTTCCGTTAAACCCGCAGACAAAGAAGTTATGACCGCAGCAAAAGAGCGCCAGGCAGAACTTGCAAAACCTCCCGGAAGCCTCGGTGTCCTTGAAGAATTATCCATTCGCGTTGCCGGTATGACCGGAAAAATCCATAATAAAGCGGAAAAATGCCGAATTATCGTTCTCTGCGCCGATAACGGCGTTTGTGACGAAGGCGTTTCCTGCACTCCGCAGTCCGTAACCCTTGCGCAGACAATTAACCTCACAAGGGGAATGACCGGCGCTTCCTCTCTTGCAAAACATTTCGGTGATGAAATCGTTGTTGTCGACGTTGGCGTTATGACCGATTATAATTGCCCCGCAGTAATCAACAGAAAAATTGCCTATGGCACAAAAAATCTTTATCTTGAACCTGCAATGACCAGGGAAGAGGCTGAAAAAGCAATCTGCGTCGGTCTTGAAATGGCGGATAAATGCGCCGAAGACGGCGTTGACGCAATCGGAGTCGGCGAAATGGGAATCGGAAACACAACAACTTCTTCCGCAATTCTTTCCGCTTTTACCGGAACACCCGCAAAAATAACCGCAGGAAAAGGCGGCGGACTTCTTGATGAAGCATATCTTCATAAAATTGAAGTTATCGACGGAGCAATTGCAAAACATAAACCCGATATAAACGATCCTATCGACGTTATTTCAAAAGTCGGCGGACTTGATATCGCCGCAATGTGCGGAGTTTTCCTCGGTGCCGCAGAACACAGAATTCCGGTCGTTATCGACGGTTTTATTTCGATCGTTGCGGCTCTTTGCGCGGCAAGACTTTGCCCGAACGTAAAAGACTATCTTATCGCTTCCCATGCTTCCTTTGAACCCGGTCATGTTCTTGCAATGAACGAACTTGGTCTTGAAGCTCCTCTTCTTATGAAAATGCGCCTTGGAGAAGGAAGCGGCTGTCCGATTATGTTCCGGGTTCTCGATGCCGCTTATGCCATTATGAACGAAATGGCAACCTTTGATGAAGCGAGCATTGATGACAGCTATCTTGATGAAATTCGCGAAGGCGATCATTTTACGGTGGAAAGATGAAGATTTATATATCCGGCGGAGCGAAAAACGGAAAATCCATGTTTGCCCAGGAAATTGCAAAAAAACTTTCTTCCGAAGGTCATCTTTGGTATCTTGCAACAATGGAGCCGAGAGATAACGAGGACGATGCAAGAGTTCTCCGCCACAGAAAAGAAAGAGCGGGCTGGGGCTTCAAAACTGCCGAATGGGGCAGAAATATCGCATTGCACAGCGAAGAATTCGACTGTAAAGGAACATACCTTGTCGATAGCGTAACGGCGCTTTTGTCCAACGAAATGTTCGGCGGAATGAGCGGCAAAATCAACAAACCGGCCGCAAAAAAAGTTGCAAATGAACTTCTCGCTTTTTCCGATGCGGTCGAAAACGTTGTTTTCGTTTCGGATAATATTTTCTGCGACGCGGCTTTTTATGACGAATGGACCGATTCTTACAGAGAAGGTCTTGCTGAAGTTGACCGCGCTGTTGCGGAAAAATGCGACGTTGTCGCGGAATTTTCCTGTAATCAGATTATTTTTTACAAAGGAGCTGAACTTGTTTGAAAAAACTTCTTAAAGCGTTTTGCATGAGTTTCAGCATGTTCTGCGCAATTCCCACACCTTTTTCCCACGTTTGGGAAGATTCCGTACGCTCGCTTATGCTTGTTGTTTTTCCTTTTGTCGGAACAATAATCGGCGGAATCTGGGCGTTTGCTGCTTTTTTACTTGATAAAATAAACTGTCCGCAGATGTTCGGTGCGGCAATTCTTGCTCTTTTGCCGTATCTGCTTACCGGAGGAATCCATCTTGACGGATATATGGATTGTTGCGACGCGATTTTTTCCCGCAGACCTCTTGAAAAGAAAAGAGAAATTCTTAAGGATTCCCACGTCGGTTCTTTTGCGGTAATCGCTCTTGCGATGCTTTTTATGCTTAGCTTCGCTTCTTTTGCAAGCAGAACCGGAGAAGCATGGCCGCTTATAATAATCTGCACCGTTTCCCGCGCCTGCAGTGCGATTGGCGTTTCAACTCTTCGTCCCATGAGCCACAGCGAATATGCCGGAAACTTCCAGCAGGGAATCAGCAAAGGAAACGTAATCACTCTTTGCGCTGTTCTTATTGTATCGCTTGCGCTTTCCGCTTATCTTTTCGGTGTCTGGGGAGCGATTATCTCTCTTGCAACAATTTTAGGATACGTAATTTCCACAGCTTACGCTTTCAAAAATCTCGATGGTTTTTCCGGTGACGTTACCGGATTCGGACATACTATTGCCGAACTTTGCGGAGTTTTTGCTTTAACTCTTATGTAAGGAGAATTTTATGGAACTTATAATCGGCGGCGCTTTTCAGGGTAAAACCGCTTTTGCAAAAGAAAATTTCGGAATTTCCGATGAAGAAATCTTTGTTTGCGATAAGGATTCCGCACCGGAATTTGATAAAAAATGTATAAGTCATATCGAGCGTTTCAGTTTCTGGTGCGTTGAGCACGGTTTTGAGCCGGCTGATTATTTCTTTGAGCACGCAAAAGATTTTGGTGATAAAATCATTATTTCCGACGATATTTCCTGCGGCGTTGTTCCCATTGATAAAACCGAAAGAGCCTGGCGCGAAGCAAACGGAAGACTTCTTATAAAACTTTCCAAAGAAGCCGAGCACGTTACAAGAATTTTTTGCGGACTTTCCCAGAGGTTGAAATAAAATGAGCACCATCTATCTTTTCCGCCACGGAATTACCGAAGGCAACAAACGCAGACTTTATTACGGAAGCAGCAATATTCCTTTAATCGAAGAGGGAATCGAAGCTATTAAAACCCGCAGGGAAGCAGGAATTTATCCGGATTTAAGCGGTTTTGAAGTAATTACAACGGATTTGAAACGCACCGAACAAACCCTTTTTGAAATGTACGGAAGGGAAGTTCCTCATCTGATTGATCCGAGGATGAGGGAATTCAGTTTCGGCGATTTTGAAATGAAAAGTTATGAACAGCTCAAAGACAGGGAAGACTATCAGGCCTGGATAACCGGAGATAACTGGCGCAACGTTTGCCCAAACGGTGAAAGCGGCGAAATAATGCTGGAGCGTTCTCTTGTTGCAATGGAAGATTACATCGGCAAAGACTGCATTATCGTCTGCCACGGCGGCGTTATTGCCGGTCTGATGCTCACATGGTTCCCGGGTGATGAAACTGCCGAGCATTTTTATGCATGGCAGCCAAAGCCTTCCGAAGGCTACAGAATCGATTTTGACGATGAATTAAAACCGGTTTCCTATAAAAAAATAGCGCTTGAATAAAAAGCAAAAAAAGACCCGCTCTGCGGGTCTTTTTTTAATATATGTTTTTAATATCAAAAGTAACGGACCAGTTTCCTTCAATATATTCCGTATGACTGCTGAATTCTCCGAAAAGCCGGCAATTTTTAAGTTCTTCCGGAGAAATTTCAAAAACCTGCTCATCATAACTGTCGAAATATTGAATATATTCTTTTCCAAAAAGATTTTTCTGAATTTCCGCATTGCCGTTTTCGTCCCAAAAAGAAACAGAACAAAAATTTCGGATTTTTTTACCTTCTTTATTAACCAGCCGGACAGAACCATGACAATCCGTTTCTCCGATATTTTCATAAAGCAACTGTATATGGAGCTTTCCGTCAACATATCCGATTGCGGTAATAGTTACTCCCGGAAAAGGAGAAGCCAATTTTCCTTTCGGAACAAGGCTTTCAAGATTATCAACAAATTTTTTCATTTCTTCTGTTCCGTCATAGCCGGCGCCTCTTCGGCTTGTTATCTGTTTTGTTTCGGAAGAAAGCACAAATTTTTTCAAATCAATTTCGTCAATATAGCTATTAAAAGTAATTTTTCCGCCAAGAGATTCTTTTACCGAAAATGTTATTTTACCGTTTTTAATGTTTTTTCCGTTGTTGCTTCCAACAGTAACAAGAAAAGTGATAATTCCGGTTTCTTTATCAAAATCCACCTTTTCGCAAGTTCCATAACCGTCAAAACTTCTGCTTATACTATAACTGTCATATAAATCAAAAGAATCATCAATGCGGTTTCCTTCCAAGTCCTGCATAGAAATATAGATATAAGTTTCGCTTCCGGCAACGTTTGCCGAAATAACTTTCATTTCTATTCCTTCACTTATGCAGGAAACATTTACCGGTTTAAGCATTTCCACAAACTGTTTTGTATCCTTGAAAAGATTTCTGATAAAAGGTTTTACCGCATTGGACGTAACTGCAAAAGCAAAAATTATAATCAAAGCCGCCACCAAAGCAAGAACCTTTTTTGCTCCAAAACGCTTCTTTACCGGTTTTTTCGCTTCCGCAATAATTTCATCGTCAATCATTCCTATTGCTTCCATAATTTTATCACCGTTCACCAAGAACACCTTCTTTCTCAAGATGATATAAAATCTTTTTTCTTGTTCTGTGGAGCATCGAAGCAACTTTGCTCTGGCTGAAACCAAACTGCTTTGAAATATCCGAAAGGGAATCCAGATAATAATACCTGCAGACAAAAATTTTTCTTTCGGTTTCCGGAAGTTTTTTAAGATAATCCGAAATGATTTCAGCAAGTTCCTTTGTTTCTATTTCATCGTAAATATTGCTTTTATCCGGAACACATTCTTCAATTTCTTCAAAAGCAGCATCAATTTCTCCGCCGCCGCGTTTTTCCGCTTTTCCGGCTCTGTATCTGTTAAGACTTATATACCTTGTAATTTTGCTGAGAAAAGCAGAAAAAACATTCGGTTTTTCCGGCGGAATTGTGTTCCAGGCACTCATATATGTATCGTTTACGCTTTCTTCCGAATCTTCGTTATCCGAAAGAATATTGAAAGCGATTTTATAAAGATAATTACCGTATTTTTCGGCTGTTTCCGAAATTGCCGATTCGTTTCTTTCAAAATAAAGTTCAATTATCTTTTCGTCTTCCAAAATTTTTGTCACCACCTTTGAAAAATTTTTAAAGGCCTTTCAATAATATAGTAACATTTTTTCAGTTTATTTTGCATATAAAATCAAAAAAAACCGGAAAGGGAAGTCCTTTCCGGTTTTTTCTTTAGATTCTTCCAAGCGCCTTCATCTGAACAAGCACTTTTTCAAGTTTTTCTTCCCTTGTTTTTGCCGAAATTTCGTGGGTGACATATTCCGGTTCAACAAGTTCGAGAATTTCCCGAACTCGCGGGTTTTCAAAAGGCTGATGTTTATCAATATTAAGGATAATATCATAACCCTGGGCCCAGCGCTCGTAAAACTCTTCTTTTGGTTCAATAAAGGTCGCTTTATGTTTTTGAATATATTCTCCGGTGGTTGATTTATGAAGGTGAAGCGCCTTGAAATATTTCGAAAGTTCGCCGTGTTTTCTTACCGTTTCGAGAACGAAATCAATTCCTTGTTTCTCATCGGTAATATTCTGCGGAGCGCACATCAAATGGCCCGTATCCATAAGAATACCTTTGTTTTCGTAATCAGTAAGCTCCAGCATAAGAGCCGTTTCTGAGGGTTTTAAGAGCATCATACCGGGGGTGAAAAGATTTTCGAACAGGAGCTTGAAATGATAGTTTTTGCCCCTTGTAAGCTCGTTTACTATCTCTGCAACAGCTCTGATAACTTCTTCATCGGAGTGTTCCCATTTATAGCTTATAACTTCTTCGTTGGAAACATCGTTTACATGAAAAACAACATATTCCGCGCCGATCGCTTCTGCATATTCCATATCAGCACGGTAGGGAAGAAGAAATTCTTCACGGTTTTTCGCCCGATAATAACCTTCCCATATTTCCTGTGTTCCGAAATGGAGTTTAAGTTTTTCGATATCGCTGTTCCAGAAATCCAGCCATGCGGGATAGAAGAAAAGATGAACCCCAATTACGTTATCTTTATCATAAATTCCGGTAGTATCTTCGCCGCCGCGAATTACTTCGCAGCCGTCACAAAGGCAATCTGAAATGAACTTGTTCATATCAGCCTTATCTTTATATTGTTCAAGCCAAAAGTTTTCGCTTACTGTATTTACAATATGTTTCATATAATCACCCGAAGATATTATACTATAAAATCAAAATAATAAAAAGAGCCGTTTTTGCTGAAAAACAGAAAAACGGCAGGGAAGCGGATTTTCAGATAAAAAAAGAACCGCAACCAAAGTTGCGGTTTTGTTTGGTGGGGACAATAGGACTCGAACCTATGACCCCCTGCTTGTAAGGCAGGTGCTCTAACCAGCTGAGCTATGCCCCCAAACGACTTGTTTATTATAACTCAGTAAGAATAAAAAGTCAAGTCTTTTTTTGAAAAAATTTCAAAATTTTTTATTATTTTTTTACCGCCACTATTACAGCTCTCTGGCTGTCCTTTCTGAGCGGGAGGAAACTGTCCTCATCAAAAACGGCTTTTACTTCAAAACCGGCTTCATCAAGCCAATTTTTCAAATCGTCGATTTCGTAAGCCTTTTCGGAAAAATCGCTGCTGTAACGGCAATAAAGACCGTCGTTTTCGGTTTTGTCGAAGAAATCGAGAGAAATATCAACCGTGACACCGTCTTTGTCAAGGTTATTCTGCCAAGCGCAGAAGGTATTATTGTTTTCATAAACAAAACAATTGTTCCCAAGAACTTCTTTATGTTTATAAACGGTGTTTACGTCAAAAGCAAAAACTGCTCCGCGGTTTGAAAAAAGTGAAACCTTTTTGAAAATATCTTTTACTTCCTCTTCATCAATGACATGGTTAATGCTGTCCAAAGCACAAACCGTTGCATCAATGGTTCCGAAAAGATCAAGTTCGCTCATTTCCTGGCAAAGGAAAAGGACATTGCTTTCAAGCATTTCCTTTTTCTCCATTGCAACGGAAAGCATTTCGTAAGAATTATCTACCGCAACGATATCATATCCGAAAGGTTCAAGCTCAAAACTGAGAGAACCGGTTCCGCAGGCCAAATCGAGCATAAGCTGTGCATCCGGATTATATTTCTGTATCAGAGCATCAAAATATCTTGCCCTTGCGGGATAATCAACGTTTGAAGTAAACTTGTCATAAAATCTGGCAAAATCACCGTAATCGCTCATTTTTTCTCCTCAAGACGGTTGAATACGAGGATATATCCTCCGCAGGAATCGTAATCTTCGGAAAGGGAACGGTTAACACGGCTTATGGTAGCGGTGGAAGCACCGGTTTCTTCAACAATATCGCTGTAAACTCTTTTATCCACAAGCATTTTTGCAACGTGAAAACGCTGGGAAAGAGTTTTAAGCTCCGGAACAGTGCAAAGATCGCGGAAAAAGCTGTAGCATTCTTCCTTATTTTCAAGAGTGAGAATGGCTTCAAACAGTTCATCAAGACTTTCATCTTTAAGACGATTGTTCATAAAAATAAATTCTCCTTCACACTTTAATACGCTGAAATCTTCCAGCTTTTTAATTTTAACACTTTAGCATATGAAAGTCAATGATGTAAATAAAAATATTTTATTAATTATTATACAAATTTAGTTTATTATTTTTGGATATACAAACAAATGTTTTTGTGATAAAATATCCGGTATAGAGCAAAACTTTTTCGCGTATTATTAAAAAGCGAAAGGGGAGTGTTCTGTTTTGAAATATATAGTTATAAAAGCTTTTTTAATGACCGTTTCCGCATTTTTTATAATTGCGGCACCGTTTTTATATTTTCCGGAAGGAGAAATCGTTTCCGCCTCTTCACAATACATTACGGAAAATAATGTGATCCTTCTTGATGCAGGTCACGGCGGTGAAGACGGAGGCGCAATCGGCGTTGGCGGAATAATCGAAAAAGATATAAATCTTTCGATAACGCTTAAGACCGCGGAATTTCTGGAATTTTTGGGATATGATGTTGAATTCACCCGAAAAACAGACAAAATGACCTGTGATGAAGGACTTAAAACGCAGCGCGAAAAAAAAGTTTCCGATATAAAAAACCGCCTTGAACAAATTGAAAATTCGCCTTGCCTTTGTTCAATTTCGATTCACCAGAACATTTTCGGCGGAAATGCGCTTGGTGCCCAAGTTTTTTATGGCGGTAATAACCCGGAAAGCAAATTGCTTGCGGAATCTATTCAAAGCGGAATATCTTCAATGCTCCAGCCGGAAAACAAACGAGTTATAAAGCAGGCGGGAAAAGATATTTATATACTTTATCATTCCGAAAAACCTTCTGTTCTTGTGGAATGCGGTTTTATTTCCAACAACGAAGAAGCCGCTTTGCTTACCAATGGAGAATACCAAAACAAAATGGCTTTTGCCATTGCGTTATCATCAATAAAACATCTTACCGAAAGGGAAGTTTAAAAATAATGGAAAAACTTAAAAAAATTTTTGTTTGCTCCGAATGTGGATATGAAACACCGAAATGGATGGGAAAATGCCCCGAATGCGGCGAATGGAACACTTTTATTGAAGATGTCCGCGCGGAGGAAGGAAATTCGAAGCAAAAAACTGCCGGTCTTATGATAGGAGAACCGGAAGCCGAAACTATTTCCAGCATTGCGGACGTTGACGTTAACGATGAATTCCGATATGTAACCGAAATCGATGAACTCGACAGAGTTCTCGGCGGCGGAATTGTAAAAGGTTCCGTAACACTTCTCGGCGGCGATCCGGGAATTGGAAAATCCACAATGCTTCTGCAAATCTGCGGAAAACTTTCCGAAAAAATGAAAATTCTTTATATTTCCGGAGAGGAAAGCAAATCCCAGCTTAAACTCCGGGCAAGAAGAATCGGCGTCGATAACAAAAATCTGCTGATTGCACCTTACACAGATATCGGTCAGGTTGTTAACGCAATAAACAGCGAAAAACCTGATATGGTAATGGTGGATTCCATCCAGACCATGAGCTTTTCCGGAATTGCGTCTTCCGCCGGAAGCGTTACCCAGGTCAAAGAATGCACTTCGATCCTTACAAAAGTTGCAAAAAAAGCCGACATACCCGTTATAATTGTCGGTCACGTCAATAAAGACGGCGCCATCGCCGGACCGAAGGTTATGGAACACATCGTGGATACCGTTCTTCATTTTGAAGGGGAGCGCACAATGAGTTACCGGATTCTTCGTTCCATTAAAAACCGCTTCGGTTCCACCAACGAAATAGGAATTTTTGAAATGAACGAAAACGGACTCCACGAAGTGGAAAACCCTTCTGTTGCGCTTCTTTCCGAACGTCCCACCAACGTTTCCGGAACCTGTGTAAGCTGTATCATTGAGGGAACAAGACCGATTTTTGCGGAAGTTCAGGCTCTTGTTTCAAAAACCGGTTTCGGCGTTCCGCGAAGAACTTCCACCGGTTTTGATTTCAACAGAACCGCTTTGCTGATTGCCGTTCTTGAAAAAAGAGCGGGTTATTATTTTGGAAGTATGGATACTTATATCAACGTAATCGGCGGTATTAAGCTGGACGAGCCTGCGGCAGATCTTCCGGTTGCAATTGCACTTATTTCAAGTCTTACAGATACTGTTGTTGAAAGCAGTATTGTCGCTTTCGGCGAAATAGGTCTTGGCGGTGAACTCCGAAGCGTTTCTAACGCGGAAAGCCGCATTAAAGAGGCCGAAAAACTCGGTTTTACCGAAGTAATTCTGCCTATGCAGTGCCTTAAAAAACTCCGCAAAGAGGATTATAAAATCAAACTTACCGGAGTTACAAACGTAGGAGAAGCTTTTTCCGCCATTCGTAAAAAAGAAGGTAAAAGTGAATGAATTTTGTTAAAAATCCTAATTTTCCAAGCGGAAACGTAACTGTTGCGGCTGTTTCTTCCGAAGCGGAAGACGTTATTTCTGCATTGCAATCTGCAAAAATAGCTGTTGTTCCTGTTGAACCTAATGAAAATCTTCCGACCGGAATTGCATCTCACGCTGATTTACAGATTCTTCATCTCGGCGGAAATTCCGTGCTCACAGCTTCGTGCTCAAAAAAGAGCACAGATATGCTTCAAATGCTCGGTTTTGATATAAAAAATACCGAAAATGAACTTGATTTCAGTTATCCGGACGATTGTCTTATAAATGCAGAAATCATAGGCAAAAACATCATTGTAAATCCGGATATAATTGATAAAAAACTGCTGGAGTTTGCAGAAGAAAATAATTATAACATAATCGGAGTAAAACAAGGCTATGCAAAATGTTCGGTTCTTGCCGTTGCCGAAGATGCTGTAATAACAGCCGATCCGGGAATTGCCAGAATTTTACAGCAAAAGGAAATTGAAGTTCTTAAAATAAAGGAAGGCGGAATTTACCTTAAAGGTTACGATACAGGATTTATCGGAGGCTGTGGGGGAATGGTTGAAGAAAAAATCCTCGGAACTTCCGGAAACTTAAAATCGCTCAAGGATTATGATAATATAAAAGATTTTCTTCGTAACAGAAATATTTATTCGGAAAATCTCGGCGGAAGAACTTTGCGTGATATCGGCGGAATTTTGCCGCTTTGCGAAGAAGAATAATATCGTAAAAAAGCCTGATAAAATCAGGCTTTTTTCTTTATAAACGGTTGACGGGAGAGAGCCTTTTGTGCTATAATTTCCATAGAGCCAACTTCGCTAAATAGGATTGATGAGTTTAGCGAGGTTGGAACAACGTTGCTAAACTGGTATTTAGCGTAAGTTGCGAACAAAAAGGAAGGGCACCGCAAGCGCCATGTTTATGGCGCAATTTGCGTTGCCCTTTTTATAACATTCCCGGAAAGGCATGGGAATATTATTCAGAATATTCAAATCGGAAGGCTACATAGTCAAGTGCAAGAGCTCCGGCAATAAAAAGTAAACCAAGGAACCAAGGCAGAACGAGCAAAGCGATACCACCAACAAAGCAACCCACATGAGATAGAAAGCGGAATTTTTGAGAAAGCCATAATTTCATCATTTTATTTTGGTTCCTTTCAGAATTTTTTTCAATGTTTTTTTCTGTTTAAGTTCACCGGGGATTTCATCAAAAGGAATTATATCACGATGAGGAGCTTCAAAACTGTCAAAATATTTGAAATACTGAGGCATGTAAAGAAACTTCCAATTCCAAAAAGGAGCGAATTTCAAGTTATCAGCTACACGGGATTCACCTTGTGAGGAAGCTTCAACAAGGGCAACCTTTCGAGTAATAGGACGGCAAAGGCAGATAACATTTCCGAAAGACTGTATGAGATAATATTTATCGATAAGATCTCGAATTTTTTTATCAACGTCAAAGGACTGGGAGTTCATAAAAACAACAACTTTATATTTTCGTTGGAATTTAAAAAAGTCTCTCATACCGTCAGAAAAGGTTTTGAATTTTCGATTATCAAAAGTGATACCGACTTCATCAAGAAAGATTGCAGAATTTTCTGTTGGAGTAAACTTATCTAAATCTTGAGCACGAATTTGACGAACACCGGGGATATTAAGAGCAGGGATATCAGAATAGACTGTGAAACCTTTTCGCATATAACGGAGCATATAACTAACCATAAGCAAAGATTTTCCCGCTCCCTTTTTTCCGAAAAAATAGTTAAGAGAATAAATATTGCGGTAACGATAAGCGAGGATACAAAATATAGTTAAGAAAAATAAAACGATAAAAAAAATAATTTGAATCATAAAAACACCTC
>JAGASN010000033.1 GCA_017847875.1 Oscillospiraceae bacterium
AAAAACATGGATGGATAATATACGCCCCTACAAATAAAAAAGCCTCCCCCATCAGGGGAGGTGGATTTCGCCGAAGGCGAAAGACGGAAGGGTGGAAACCCACATCAACTCCTACCGCAAAAAAATCCCTCCTCCACCATCTTCGATGGTCCCCCTCCTCCTCCGAGGAGGTAAAAACGCGGGAGTATAATATCCGCCTCTACAAATAAAAAAAGCCTCCCCTATCAGGGGAGGTGGATTTCGCCGAAAGGCGAAAGACGGAAGGGTGGAAACCCACATCAACTCACACCGCAATAAAAAAACCGCCTTCTTTAAGTTCAACACATTTTCCTTAAAAAACGCCCCCAAAGCCCATAAAAAAGCCACAAAGTGGGGATAAATTTGACAATTATGCCCTTTTTGAATATAATAGGCTTTGTTGTAAAGGAGGGACTTTATGCAAAAAATCCTTACAAAAGCAGAAGTCCTTGTATCAAAGCTCCGCCCGCGCCATCTGATAGTCGCGTTCTTCGCGCTTTTCCTGGCGTTTGTAATGCTCTGGTCCGCCTCAAGAATAAAAAGCGTAACAGTTGATATCGACGGCGAAAAACAAACCGTTGTAACCGCCCTTGCGGATCCCTATCGGGTTCTGGAAGAACTTGAAGTTGAAATCGAACCGGAAGACCGTGTTACAATAACCGGCTTCGGAAAAGGCGGCTTTTTCGGTGAACTTGGGCAAAACGAAGCGGAAATAAAGATACAAAGCGCGGTAAATGTGGAAATCAGCGCAGACCAGTTAAAATTCCACGTAACCGTTGCGGAGGGCGATACGGTTTCGGATGCGCTCGAAATTTCCGGTCTGGAAGTTCGCGAACACGATATTCTCAGCGCGGAGGAAACCGAAAAACTTGATGAAGGCGACAACATAAAAATAACCCGGGTGGATTATATTATAACAACCGAGGAAGAAACAATCCCAAGGGGAGAAACAGTCCGCGGAACTTCTCTGTTTTCCGGCGGAAAGGTAATTCTTTCCTACGGAAAAAACGGAACTCTCCTTAAAACCTATGAACAAAAAGTTGTTGATGGGGTCTATCATGAAAAAGAGCTTGTTTCCGAAGAGGTTATAAAAAAAGCCACCAATGACGTTTACGTAAGAGGTGACGGAAGCGTAATTTCTCCGCTGGATTATGGCTTTGAAATTGTGAACGGCGTTCCCACAACTTACGAAAAAGTTTATACAAACGTCCGCGCAACCGGTTATTATGCTCCTTATGGAGCGGGAACCGCAACAGGAAGACTTGCCCAGGTAGGTTACGTTGCGGTCGATCCGAAAATTATTCCCTATGGAACAAAAATGTGGATCGTTGCCCACGGCAACACCGGCTTTGTCTATGGCTATGCCCTTGCGGCAGATACCGGCGGCGCAATGCTTTCCGGAAAGAATTTCGTTGACCTTTATTACGAAACTTATTATGAATGTGTGCTCAACGGCCTCCGCCGAGTTGACGTATATATTCTCGAAACCCCGAAATAAAGCCTCCCTTGTCTAAAGGGAGGTGTCACCGAAGGTGACGGAGGGATTCTTTTATATTAAAAATTGAAAAACAAGAGGTGCTTTAAAAATGGTAGAATTAAGACCCATTACCGAAGAAAACTTTGAAGATTGCATAAATCTTGACGTTCGCGAAGAGCAGCAGGATTTCATCGCGGAAAATATGTGCTCCCTTGCGGAAGCTTATGTTGCAATGACCAGCGGTCCGGTTGTTCCGATGCCCTATGGCGTTTATGATGCCGAACAGGATAACATGGTCGGCTTCCTTATGATAGGCTATGCCGAAGAAGGCGACGAAGACCTTCCGGAACCTTTCTATTGCATCTGGAGAATCATGACCGACGCAAACTGCCAGAAAATGGGCTATGGCACCGCCGCCCTTCAGGAAGCTATCAAAATTGTAAAAGAATTCCCACTCGGCGAAGCAAAAAAACTCTGCGCTGCATATTCTCTTGAAAACAGCCGCGCCAACAAACTCTTTAAAAACGCAGGTTTTGTTGTCGGCGAAGCAAACGAAGACGGAAACGTCCTCGCTGTTCTCGATATCTGATGTTCTGGGTCTATATCCTTCTTTGCGAGAATAATTCGCTTTATACCGGGTTCACCGACGATATAAAGCGCCGGATCCACAGCCACTATCACCGGCTTAAATCCGCCGCGAAATATACAAAAAGCCACCGTGTCTGCGGTCTTGCCGCCCTTTGGAAAACAAATTCCGAAACCGCCGCAAGAAAACTCGAATTCCGGATAAAGCGCCTTGAAAAGGCAAAAAAACTTTTGCTTATCGAAAAACCGGAACAGATTTTGGGATTTTTTCCGGAACTTTCGGAATATGAAATTCTCCCCGACCGAGAAACAAAATTTGAAAACTGCATCTGAAAAAAAGTACCCGAAAGGGTGCTTTTTAATGCAAAATGCAAAGTGCATAATGCATAATGCAGAATATGGGCTCCCTCTGATGAAGGAGAGAAAACCTTTTTCTCCAAAACCGGGCGCACAAAGGTGCGTACCTTCAAAAAAACAAACCGTAAACCGAAGAGAAAAACGCGGTAAAACCAAAGGAGATAAAAAATGTCCGAATTTATAAAAGAGGTTCTGCCTTTTGTGCTCATAGGAATTTCCCTTGCGCTTTTTGCGGTAAGCTATTCAAAAAAACATAAGGATAAAGAATCCGGAAACGATTGGGATTTTGCCTCAATGGGCCCGATTTTCGGCGTCGCAATCGGAATTGCCGTCGGAACAGTGAACGAAAACATCGGCGCAGCTCTTGGCGCCGGAATCGGAATGTTCATCGGAACATTGATAGAATTATTTATCGGTAAAAACAAAGCATAAACAAAAGATGAGCACCGCCCGAAAGGGCGGTGCTCATTTTATATCATCTTCAAAATTTCTTCAAAATCAAAAGGCTTGTTTCCGTCAATTTCAATGTGGCTTTCGCCGGTGGGTTTTTGAAAACCGTTCCAGTACATATTGATTTCCGCTTCCGAAACCGGAAGATTGTTCGGGCCGTTCTTCCCTGCCCTGTCGGAAAGACGCCGTTTGAGCACCGCCAAATCGGTGTTTATCCATATCAAAACCGGTTCTCCGCCGAAATTTTCGATTTGAGCACGGAAATTTTCCCTCTGCGAAGCCTTGCAGAAAGGCATATCAACGCTGCAGCTTCTTCCTTCAGCACAAAAGTTGCGGATTTTCGCAAAAATCCTCTCCGTGGCCTGTTTATAAAGAAAATCCAGATGCTCGTCCGAAAACAAACCCGGATAAACGTAGTAATCCGGCCAGAGTTCCTCGTCCATCGAAATCCTCGGAACGCCGAAAAGTTCAAGTTCCTTTGAAAAAAACGTTTTTCCGCTTCCGGAAATTCCGGAAATCATAAAAACCTTCGGTTTCTTTTCCAACTTTGAGCACCACCTTTCACAAAAAGCCTTCCCGTCGGGGAAGGTGTCATTTTCGTAAGAAAATGACGAAAGAGGGATAATCCTATTCAGGCTAAAAAAGACGAATTATTTCTCCTTTTTCAGTCCCCAACCGGAAACATCGCCCCTTTGCATCGCGCCGAGAATTTTTGTCTGAAGACAATCGTAACCTTCTTCATGCTCAAGCCGTTCAACAAGTTTTTTAACGTGCTCACGCTCGGTGTGTTTGTCCGCGGGACAGCGGCTTTTTACTATCGGAAGTTTTTCGTGGTTCGCAATGCGGATAATTTCATCTTCGCGGCAATAGATAAGGGGACGGATAACGGTGATTTCCTTCCTCGAAAGCCAGGTTACCGGCGAAAAACAGCCGATTCTGCCTTCATCAAAAAGGTTCATCATAAAAGTTTCAATGGCGTCCTCAAAATTATGCCCAAGGGCCATTTTGTTGCAGCCGTTTTCTTTCGCAACGTCGTGAAGAAGTCCCCTCCTCATTCTTGCGCAAAGGGAACAGGGATTTTTTTCCTTCCGGTCCTCAAAAATAACGTCGCCGATCTGGGTTCTGCGCAAATCCAGCTTTACTCCGATTTTCTCGCAAAAATCCTCGATTTCGGAAAAATCGTTGGGTTTTCCGCCAAATTGGGGGTCAAGGCAGATTGCAACAATTTCAAAATCAATTCCAATGAACCGCCGAAGTCCGGCAAGCCCCGCAAGCATTGCAACGGAATCCTTTCCGCCGGAAACGCCGACAGCAATTTTATCGCCGTTTTCAATCATGCGGTAATCTTCAATTGCCTTGCGCATTGCGCCCATAAGTTTCTGCAAAGTGTTGTCGCCGGAAATAGGGGGTTCCTCCTTTCAAAGCCTTCCCAGAGGGGAAGGTGGATTTTTTGCAGCTTGCTGCAAAAAAGACGGAAGAGGGATAAACAGGTAACGCAAAGCGCTGACAAAAAATTGTCAGGGATTATCCCTCCTCAGTCAGCTTCGCTGACAGCTATACTCTTGCGGTGCCCAAAATATTCTGCGGCATGCGCCTTGAATATTTCGACCGCGGCGCCAAACCCTGTTCGCTTCATCGTCCACAGGACGCGCTTCACAGGCTTTGCCATCTGTGGAGCCTTTTTTAAATCTGATTAATTCCCGCTTCCGCCCAGTCAAAATCCCGAAGTTCGCCTTTAATCTGCAAATCCGGATAATCCCATTGGCGCAAAACCTCATAAGCGGCTATCGCAACGGAATTTGAAAGATTAAGACTGCGCAAAGTGGGCTTCATGGGAATTCGCACGGCGGTTCCCGGGTTTTCAAAAAGCAAGCGCTCCGGAAGACCCGCGTCTTCCCTTCCGAAAAAGAGATAGCATCCGTCCGGATAGGAAACGTCGGAATGGCGGTGAAGCCCCTTTGTGGTGAAATAATAAAAATCACCGCTGTTTTTCGAGAAAAAATCCTCAAGGTTATCGTAAAAAGTTATATCCAGCTTGTCCCAATAATCAAGCCCCGCCCTTTTGAGCTTTTTATCGTCAATCACAAAACCCATGGGGCGGACTATATGTAACCTTGCGCCGGTGACGGCGCAGGTTCTGGCAATGTTGCCGGTGTTCTGGGGAATCTGGGGTTCAACAAGAACAAGGTTGAGTTCCATAATTATTTACCGCAGCAGTGTTTATATTTTTTGCCGCTTCCGCAGGGGCAAGGGTCGTTTCTGCCGACTTTTTTCTTTTTAACAACGGTTGCGGAAACGCTTCCGTCGCCGGAAGCTTCAACCGGAACGGCAACCTGTTCTCTCTGGGGTGCGGTTCTGACTCTGACAGTCATAAGCATCTTAACGGTATCTTCGCGGATAGCTTCGATCATCTGGTCGAACATATCAAAACCTTCGATTCTGTATTCAACAACCGGGTCGTGCTGGGCATAGCTGCGCAGATAAATACCCTGTTTAAGGTCGCTCATGGCGTCGATATGGTCCATCCATTTAAGGTCAACGTTCTTAAGAAGGGCAACGCGTTCAAGTTCACGCATAATTTCGGGGGTGAACATTTCTTCGCGCTTGGAATAAATTTCTTCCATTCTGCTCTGAAGAATTTCCGTAACCTCCGCTTTGGTAATTTTGGAATATTCCTCTTTGGTGAAGCGAAGGTCGCCGTCCGTAAGCATCCAGCCGAGATAATAGTCACGAAGTCCGTCAAGGTTCCAATCGTTTTTGCTTTCGTCGTTCGCGAGATAGATATCAACGGTTTTTTCAACGCTTTCGCGGCGCATATTGGCGATATATTCGCTGATATCTTCGCCCTCAAGAACTTTTCCGCGCTGACCGTAGATAATTTCTCTCTGCTGGTTCATAACGTCATCGAAACGAAGAACGCTCTTTCTTGTCTCAAAGTTTCTGCCCTCAACTTTTCTCTGGGCGCCTTCAATGGAACCGCTGAGCATTTTTGCGTCGATGGGGGTGTCTTCGGGAATGTTGAGGGTCTCCATAATTCCCTGAATTCTGTTTCCGCCGAAAAGACGCGTAAGGTCGTCTTCAAGGGAAATGAAGAAACGGGTTTTGCCCGGGTCGCCCTGGCGTCCCGCTCTTCCTCGAAGCTGGTTGTCGATTCTTCGGGATTCGTGGCGCTCGGTGCCGATTATATAAAGACCGCCGGCGTTTCTGACTTCTTCCGCCTTCGGGGCAATTTCGGTTTTGAATTTGTGGAGAAGTTCGGCGTAATGTGCCCTTGCCGCAAGAATATCTTCCGCGCCTGTTTCAAAATAGGCGGTGGCGGCGTTTATCATTTCTTCCTCATAGCCGAGTTTTCTCATCTCCGCTTTTGCAAGGAATTCCGCATTGCCGCCGAGCATAATATCGGTTCCGCGTCCTGCCATGTTGGTCGCAATGGTAACCGCGCCGGGGGTACCCGCCTGGGAAACGATTTCCGCTTCCTTATCGTGGTGCTTTGCGTTGAGCACGTTGTGCGGAACTCCGCGGCGTTTGAGCATTGCGCTCAGAAGTTCGGATTTTTCAATGGTTACGGTACCAACAAGAACCGGCTGGTTTTTCGCATGAGCATCAACAATTTCGTCAATTACCGCATTGAATTTTCCACGCTCGTTTTTATAAACAACGTCGGGCATATCCTCACGGATAACCGGCTTGTTGGTGGGAATTTCAACAACATCAAGACCGTAAATTTCACGGAACTCGTCGCTTTCGGTCATTGCGGTACCGGTCATGCCGGAAAGTTTTTTATACATTCTGAAATAGTTCTGGAAGGTGATCGTTGCAAGAGTTTTGCTTTCTCTCGCAACGGTAACGCCCTCTTTCGCTTCAATTGCCTGGTGAAGACCTTCGTTATAACGGCGGCCAAGCATAAGGCGTCCTGTAAATTCGTCAACAATGATTACTTCGCCGTCTTTAACAACATAATCGGTGTCGCGTTTCATAACGCCGTGGGCTTTTATCGCCTGGTTGATGTGATGAAGAAGGGTCATGTTGTCCGCGTCGTTGATGTTTTCAACGCTGAAATAAGCTTCCGCTTTTTTTGCGCCACGGGGAGTAAGGGTTGCGTTGTGCGCCTTTTCGTCAACAATATAGTCCGCCTCAAGGCTGTCAACTTCCTCTTTGGAATCGTGTTCCTTAACGCGAATTGCGGAAAGAGTTCTGGCGAAACGGTCCGCCTTCTGATAAAGATCGGTGGATTTATCGCCTCTGCCGGAAATTATGAGCGGAGTTCTGGCTTCATCAATGAGAATGGAGTCAACTTCGTCAACAATGGAATAGGCGAAACCGCGCTGAACACGGTTTTCCTTATAGGTTACCATGTTATCGCGAAGATAGTCGAAGCCGAATTCGTTGTTGGTGCCGTAAGTGATATCCGCGTTATAAGCGGCTCTTCTGTCCTCATTGGAAACGCCGTGGATAACAAGACCGACGGTAAGTCCCATATATGCAAAAACCTTGCCCATCCATTCGCTGTCGCGCTTTGCAAGATAATCGTTGACGGTTACGATATGGACGCCTTCACCGGTAAGGGCGTTGAGATATGCCGGGAGGGTTTCGACAAGGGTTTTGCCCTCGCCGGTTTTCATTTCGGCAATTCTTCCCTGGTGAAGGATAATTCCGCCGATTATCTGAACCGGATAGGGCCGCATTTCGAGAACTCTGTCGCAGGCTTCACGGCAGGCGGCAAAAGCTTCCGGAAGAATATCATCAAGAGTTTCGCCGTTAGAAAGTCTTTCTTTAAGAACGGCGGTCTGGTTTTTGAGTTCTTCCTCGCTCATTGCGCGGTAAGTTTCCTCAAGATCAAGAACCTTTTTGACTATCGGATCTATTCTTTTAAGTTCCTTTTGGGAATAGTTTCCGAAAATTTTATCAAGAAATCCCATTTAAAAAATCTCCTTTGGATTTAATAGCATATTATTCTATTTTATATTTTACCCCTATTATATTATAAAGTCAATTAACGGAGTGTAAACGTTTTTCGAAGTGAGATTAAAAAATGGTTAAACAGAAAATTTTTACAAGGAAAAAGGTGAACAAAAAAGATAAAATTGTCCTGGACTGAAAAAATAATAAGCTTTTTTTATAGGTGACAACATAGTTTTAAATAATAATTCTTTATATAATGAAAATGGACAATTATATATTTTTTTAAGGAGGAAAAAATTATGCTTATTCATTTTAATGAAATTGAAAATCTGAGGAGAGAAGCCACCTTTGGAGGCGAAGGTATTTTTGATGCAAAGATCTATAATGACGGCCAAAACAGGATCATTATGGGTACACTTCTTCCGGGGGCAAAAATCGGCTATCATCTTCATACCGAAGGAAGCGAAATGATATATATTCTCAGCGGAAAAGGTAAATCCACTTATGACTCTGAAATCGAAGAACTTGTTCCCGGAAGCTGCCAATATTGCCCCAAAGGTCACAGCCACGACATGGTAAATGATGGTACTGAAAACCTTGTTTTTTTTGCTGTTGTAACAAAAGAATAGTTTCTTATTGATGTAAAAGGCAAATACACATTTTTTTCGGTTAATTTGTGCAAAAAACACCAAAATAATTTCTAATAATAATCAAAACCGACAAAAAGATATTAAAAAATATCAAATTGAGAAAATAGATGATAATTTTTTTGTAGTTTATTAAATTTATAAAAATTACAGAGTATGTTATGATAAATATGACTCTGAAAAAGTTATAATTTTCAAATGGGAAATTTTGGTTGTTAACAAAAAAGGTAAATTTATTTTATAATATAAACGCTTTATTTGAAATCAGGCATTGTTTTAAACGCGTTAATTAAATTTGCAAGGGGGATATTTATGAAAAAAATCAAAGGAATCATCGCAATGTTTTTTTTGTTTTGCCTTTTGTCGGGGTGCGGAAGCAACGGTTCTGATGATGCTTTAAAAGTAGCTCTCCAGACTACTGCTCAGGGTGTCCCGGCTTACATAGCAGAACAGGAAGGGTACATTGATAGTGAAGAAATCGAAACAGTATCTGTCGTATATGCGACCGGTGTGGCACAGCTGGAAGCTCTTGGAGCGGATGGCTGGGACGTTGCCTGCATCGGAGCGCCTCCTGCCATGACAGCAAATATCGCATATGACGCGAAAATCATAGCAATGGTTCTTAATGAATCTTCAACCGAACTTTTTGTAAGAAGCGACAGCGAAATTGTTTCTTCCGGAAACACAGTCGAAGGTATAATGGGTTCTGCGGAATCATGGAAAGGAAAAGATATAATTCTTCCTCTCAACACAACTTCCCATTATATTATCCTTTCTTCTCTCGCCAAACTTGGCGTTAAAGCAAGCGATGTAAATCTTATAAATATGGATGTCGGACAGGCATACACTGCTTTCAAATCAGGACAGGGAGATGTTGTAACTCTTTGGGATCCAAACAGCTTTACAGCTGAAGAAGAAGGTTGGGTTTCTGTTATGTATGGACCGGAAACAGGAATTGTTTGTCCGTGTATGCTTGTAGCTTCCCAGAAAGCAATAGAAGAAAAACCGGAAGCAATAAAAGCATGGCTTCGCGCATATTTCAATGTTGTTGAAAGCGAAGAATTCAACACCGAAAAAATGGCTTCCGAAACTTTTGAATTTTTTAATGCCAATAATGTTGATATAACCGAAAAAGAAGCCGTTCTCTTTGCGGAAAGAAAAGAGTTTTTCGGAATTGAAGAAGCTTATGAAATGTTTTACGGAGATCTTAACGGAAGAACTCCCGCAGAAGAATATATGTATAACATTGCAGACTTTTTCTATGAAATAGGAAGCTATACCAAAGCGGACTATGAAAAAGTTACCAACGGCGGTCTTTTTTATACTGATTTTATTAAAGAACTTTATGAAAACAACGCCGAATGATTTTTGGATAAGGATTTTATAAAATGAAAATAAAAGGTAAAAAAAGAACCATAATAAGAGCCGTTATAGGTCTTTCATCCTTTTTTCTGATTTGGGAAATGATTGTAAGGCTGGGGATTATTCCGCGCAACAGAATGAGCCCGTTTACGGAAGTAATAGCGACTTTTATAAGAAAAATAACCGATCCTACACCTGATGGAGCAACGATTATAGAACACTTTTTAACAAGTTTTTCTGTTGCTTTTTCCGGATTTGTGGTTGCTGCGCTAATCGGTGTACCGCTTGGAATGATGATGGGTTATAACCGATATGCAAAAGCTTACGCAAATACAATTTTTGAAATTTTAAGACCGATTCCGCCTATAGCCTGGATTCCGATAATTATGCTTTTACTCGGAATAGGAACAAGCGCAAAAATTTTTATAATTTTTGTTGCTGCGGTTGTTCCCGCTGTAATTAACTCCTACACGGGAATAAAAAGAGTTCCCGAAGTTTATATAAACGTCGGAAAAAGCCTTGGAATGTCACATTTCAAAATCTTTACAAAAATTTGTATTCCCCATGCTCTTCCGGCTGTTTTTACAGGATTAAGGCTTTCTCTCAACACTGCTTGGGTTGCTCTTGTTGCGGCGGAACTTCTTGCTTCAACAAAAGGGCTGGGTTATATGATTCAGATAGGAAGAGTACTTGCAAAACCCGAAATTATTATAACCGGAATGATCGTTATAGGTTGTTCCGGAGCGGTAATGTCCGGTTTGCTGGGACTTTTTGAAAAAAGATTTGCGAAATGGAGCAGAAAATAAAAAGAAAAAGGACGACAGAAATGACAAACGATGGCGAAAAAATGAAAAAAGCGCTTTGTGCTGTCATATCATTGCTTTCTGTTTTAACAATTCTTGTATTTTGGTATATGATTTCATGGAAAAATCCGGAGCTTATGCCAACCCCCGTTGAAACGTTGAAGCAGATGTTTGAAATGATTGTGAATCCGACAGGAGTTTCACTTTTTGAGCACGTTGCGGCGAGTTTTACAAGAGTTTTTATAGCTTATTTTTCTGCAACCCTTGCTGGCGTACTGATAGGAGTTGCTTTTGGCTGGAGTGAAATTTTCAGAGATTTTGTTCATCCGATTTTTGAGCTTTTAAGACCTATCCCTCCAATTGCATGGATTCCGATAATTGTTATATGGTTCGGAATAGGAGAAGTTTCAAAAATAGCGATAGTTTTCATTGGTGCCTTTGTCCCGATCGTTGTAAACACATATTCCGGAATGATGCAGATGGATCCGATTTATGAAAAAGCGGGTAAAGTTATCGGCGCAAACCGTAAGGAAATGCTTTTGGAAATTGTTATCCCGGCAAGCTTTCCTCACATTCTTGCCGGCATGAAAACCGCTCTTTCCCAAAGCTGGGCCTGTGTAATTGCCGCGGAAATGATAGTTGCACAAAAAGGTCTCGGATACTTGATTGTAAGAAGTATGGAATCCGGAAACATGGGAAATATTCTTATTTCCATATTTTTTATAAGCGGAATAAGTGCCCTTCTTTCATATCTTTTTAATAAACTGGAGGCGATAATATGTCCGTGGTAGGCGATATCTGCGTACGTAATATTTCCAAAAGTTTCAATAACAACGGAAAGAAAATAGAAGTTCTTAAAGACATTAATTTTGAAATACATAAAAATGAATTTCTGGTTCTTTTTGGACCGGGTCAGTGCGGAAAAAGCGTACTGATGGAAATTATAGCAAATATTTCCGAACCGGATTCGGGAGAAATTATGTGTGACGGAAAAAAACTCAGAGAAGAAGATCTCTGCATGGTTTTCCAGCGTTATGCACTTTTTCCCTGGAAAACTTGTCTGAAGAATGTGGAAATGCCTATGAAATTCAAAGGAGTTTCAAAAGAAAAACGTGAAGAAAAAGCAAAAGAATATCTTAAACTTGTTGAACTCGAAGGATTTGAAAACAGCTATCCGCGCCAAATTTCGGGAGGAATGAAACAGCGAGTGGCTATTGCAAGGGCATATGCAAAAGAATGTGACATTCTTCTTTTCGACGAACCTTTCGGTGCGCTTGATGCTCAAACAAGATATTCGATGGAAAAAGAGCTTATAAAAATCTGGCAGAGTGAAAAAAAGACGGTTGTATTCATTACAAACAACATTGAAGAAGCGGTTTATCTTGCGGATAGAATTATAATTCTCGGCGGTTCACCTTCAAGCATTACCGAAGAATTCAAAATTGAAATACCACGCCCGAGAAATCGTTCAGATCAGGCTTTCCTTGCAATAAGGAAAGAAATTGAAAATCGCGCAGTACACAGCGATATTGTAAGCGGTTGAAACAGTATGAAAGGAGAACAGAATGAGCGAAAAAGCAAAGGTAAGCGCTGTTGGACTTACAAAAAAATTCGATGATCTTCTTGTTCTTGATAATATTTCATTTGACATAGCAAAAGGCGAATTTGTCTGCATTGTCGGTCCGACAGGGTGTGGGAAAACAACTTTTTTGAATATTTTAAGCAAAATTTGGCCCGCAACATCCGGCGAACTCCTTATAGACGGTGAAAAGGCCGACCCCAAAAAACATAACATTGCTTTTGCGTTCCAGGAATCTTCAGCTTTTCCGTGGCTTACCGTTGAACAAAACATCCGCTTTGGAATGGAGCAGAAAAATTTGCCGAAAGAAATTATAAACGAGAGAACGGAACAGATGCTTGAGCTTCTCGAGCTTAAAGAAGCGAGGAACTATTTTCCGCGGCAAATTTCGGCATCTATGGAGTCCCGTGTTGTCATCGGCCGAAGCTTTGCCCTTCATCCGGATCTTCTTTTAATGGATGAACCGTATGCTCAGCTTGATATAGAGTTTCGCTATCATCTTGAAGATGCTGTGCTCAAACTCAGCAAGATGACAGGAAGTACGGTAATTTTTGTAACCCATAACATTGAAGAAGCTGTTTATCTTGCCGAACGCTGCATTGTTCTGACAAATAAACCAACGACAGTAAAAACCATTGAAAAAATAGATCTCCCCTATCCCCGTGATATATGCTCAAAAGAGTTTACGGATATAAGGGACAGAATAACCGACTATATTAAATGGTGGTAAAAATTAAAAACAGGAGGTAGATAACAATGAAAGCAAGTATGTATGAAGGCAACCAGAAAATTGCTCTTCATGAGATTGAACCAACCGAACCGGGTCCCCATGAGGTGCGTCTTAAAATTGCATATTGTGGAATTTGCGGAACAGATCTTCACCTTTTTAAAGGCGGACTTGACTATCGTATAAAAAATATTCCGCAGGCAATAGGTCATGAATGTTCTGCAACTGTGGATAAAGTCGGCAGTGAAGTTACCGATTGGAAACCGGGAGACAGAGTAGTTGTACGTCCCCTTGATTATTGCAATGAATGCGTTGCCTGCAAAGCGGGACACAGCCACGTTTGTGCAAACCTTAAATTTATGGGAATTGAAAGCCCGGGAGCATTCCAGAATTTCTGGACTGTTCATGAACGCACTCTTCACAGAATACCGGACGATCTCAGCCTTCTTCATGGCGCCCTTGTCGAACCTCTTGCAGTATGCTGCCATGCCGCTTCCAGAGGTGAAGTAAAATCCGGGGAATATGCTGTGGTCATCGGCGGCGGAACAATCGGTCTTATGACCGCGCTTGTTCTTAAATACCGTGGACTTAAAGTTGTTGTTTCCGAAATAAATCCCAATCGTCTTGCGAAAGTTCAGAGTATGGGAATAGATACTATAAATCCTAAGGAAACCGATGTTCTTGAGTACGTGAAAAACTGGACAAACGGAGATCTTGTTGATGTTGTCTTTGAATGTTCCGGTGCTCAGCCTGCTCTTGATACGGTTCCGTGGCTTTGCCACCCCAGAGGCAGGGTCGTTCTCGAAGCTTCCTATCCTCATCCGATGCAGTATTTCTTCCGCGAACATTTCATGCGTGAAGTCAACATCATTTTTACCCGCGTTTATGAGGCTGTTGACTATGAAGAAGCTCTTGATATGATGAGCAAAAATCCCTTTAACTGTGATGACCTCATTTCTGAAATAATTCCCCTTGGAAAAGTTCAGGAAGGAATTGAAACTTGTCTGGATCCCGCAGGAAAAGTTGTAAAAATTATGGTTGACTGTCAGAGTCAGGAGTAAAAATATGCCGGATGAAAAAGTACAGAAAGGTATTGTTTTCAACATTCAGCGTTATACAATACACGATGGCCCGGGTATCCGCACCGAAGTTTTTTTAAAAGGCTGCAGTCTCCATTGCAAATGGTGCAGTAACCCGGAAAGCATCAATTCAAAGCCGGAAGTCGGAGTTTATAAAACCAAATGTATAGGAAAAGAACATTGCGGTTATTGCGATAAAGTCTGCCCTTCCGGCGCCATAGTTCGTGAAGAACATGGCTTTACCATAGGAATAGATCGTGAAAAATGTATAGGCTGTTTCAGATGTACGGATATCTGTCCGGCGAATGCCCTTAAAAAATGGGGTAAAGAAATGACCGCTGATGAAGTAATGGAGGAAATTCTCGCGGACAGAGAAACAATGTTCCGTTCCGGAGGCGGAGCAACTTTTTCCGGAGGAGAATCGCTTCTTCAGATAGATTTTCTTGTGGAACTTCTTAAAAAATGCCGCGGAAAAAACATTCACACCTGTGTTGAAACTGCGTTGAATGTTCCAAAAGAAAATATCGAAAAGGCGGTTCCCTATACGGATATGTTCATTTTTGATATAAAAGAAATGAACACCGAAAAGCATAAAACCTTTGCAAAATACGGAAATGAACGCGTTCTTGAAAACGCTGTGTATATTTCCGAAACCGGAATACCATATGTAATAAGGATTCCTTATGTTCCGCTCCATACGGGAACAAAAGAAAACGTTGAAGCAATGACCAGGTTCATAAATGAAAAATTCAAAAACAAACCGCTCCAGATTCAATTCCTGAGATTTCGCGAATTGGGAGAAGAAAAATATGAATCTCTTGGAATAAAATATCCAATGAAAGATAATGGGTTTGAAAAATTTGAACTTGAAAAAGATATTCATGAAATGGTGGATCTGATGAAAAATGCAGGGCTTCCCGCTGTTGCGGGTACCACCACACCAATAAAATAAATCAAGGAGGTAATTTTATGGCAATTAAAGCATGTGGACTTGAACCATATGACAAGAATTATGGCGTAGGTGTTTCTGCTCTCGGTGAAAATTTTTCTCCGTATGAAAGAATCAACAAACTTCTTAAAAATTTCCACAATACGCCCTATACCGTGGATTCCCAGAGAGCTGTTCTTGTAACAGAAGCATATAAAGAATATGCAGCAGATGCACAGATTATAAAAGTTGCAAAAGCTCTTAAATATATTCTTGAAAAAGTTGATATTCAGATAAATGAAGGCGAAATTCTTGTTGGCGGAAACGGCGCACCCATGCGCTCAAACCCGGTTTTTCCGGAATTTTCTTATGCATGGGTAGCGGACGAAATTAAAAATTTCCCGCTTCATGAACGCGAATATTGCCCATATGCACCTCAGACCGAAAAACAAAAAGCAGATCTTCTTTCCATAGAAGATTTCTGGAAAAACAATACAGTTGACGATCATTCCTGTGCAAGACTTACCAAAGAGGAAATAATGGCTTCCCAGATGGGATATGGTCTTTTTGTAAACACCATTATTCTCCGTGCAGGAGTTGGCCACACAAGCCCCAATTACCGCAAACTTCTTTCCAAAGGATACATAGGAATCCGCAAAGAAATTGAAGAGGAACTTGCAAAGCTCGATAGAAAAAATCCTGATCATCTTGCAAAAATCTATTATTATCAGGCATCTCTTATAACTATTGATGCGGCGGAAATTTACTGCAAACGTTATGCTTCTCTTGCAAGAGAAATGGCTGAAAAAGCAGAACCGGAAAGAGCAAAAGAACTTATTCAGATTGCAGAAACCTGTGAATGGATTTCCGTAAATCCTCCGAGAAATTTCCGCGAAGCAATTCAGCTTTTCCTTCTCGGAACCTGCATTATTGTAACCGAAGCAAACGGACAGTCTATCTCTTACGGACGTTTCGACCAGTTTATGTATCCTTTCTATGAAAAAGATATTGAAAACGGTGTTGCGACAAAAGAAGAAATTCAGGAACTTATAGAAGCATTGTTTATAAAATTGAGCGGAATGCAGAAATTCCGTGATAAAAATGCCGTAAGACAGGCTTCCGGGCGTGGCCTTGGCGGCGACTGCATGACAGTAGGCGGTGTTGACAGAAGAGGGAAAGACGCAACCAATGACCTTACTTTTCTTGTTCTTGAGGCAAGAAACCACACAAGACTTATCAGTCCGTGGATGGCAGTAAGACTCCATAAAAACACTCCTTATGAGCTTAAATTGGTTACTGCAAACTCCATAAGAATGGGAACCGGCGAACCCAAGATTTTCAACGACGAAGTTGCAATTCCCGCGGGTCTTGGAAAAGGTTACAGCATTGAAGACGCGAGGGATTATACCGTTGTAGGCTGCGTTGAAATAGATGCTGCAGGATATGAATACGGCTGCCACGATGCTTCCTATTTCAACGTATCCAGAGTCCTTGAACTTGCCATCAACGACGGCAAGTGGCTCGAAGATAATGTCCAAATGGGCATCCATACCGGATATCTTAAGGATATGAAATCTTTTGATGAAGTTCTTGAAGCATTCGATAAACAGATGGAATACATGGTGGGACTTATGATCTCCTCCATCAACACTATAGAACAGGTACACAAAGAATTCAAACCTTTGCCCTATCTTTCGCTTCTTATTGAAGACTGCGTTAAAAACGGCCGCGATGTAACTGCCGGAGGTGCAAAATATAATCTTACCGGTCCCCAGGCACTTGCTCTCGGAACCGCTGCAGACAGCCTTTCCACCATCAAACAGCTTATATTTGATGAAAAGAAAATTACTGCAGAGGAACTTATTGATGCGCTTAAGAAAAACTGGGAAGGCTATGAACCTCTTTACCGTCTTGTAAACAGCGATAAAGTTCATCACTACGGAAACGATGACGATTATGCGGATGAACTTGCGAAGTTTGTTTTCGATACATATTGCAAATACGTAGAACGCCGTCCCAATGTACGCGGAGGCAAGTTTGCTCCGGGTGTTTATTCTGTAGCAGGAAACGTTCCTCACGGACTTATTCAGTGGGCTTCTGCGGATGGACGCCAGGCACACGAACCTGTTTCCGACTGCATTGGAGCAGTGCATACTCACGTTGCCTCACATGATATCAAAGGTCCTACGGCAATGCTCAACTCTGTTGCAAAACTTGACCACGAAAGAGCGGGCAACGGCACTCTTCTCAACTGGAAATTCAATCCCAGCAGCGTTCAGGGCGAAACAGGGCTCAACAATTTCATTGCACTTCTCGATATGATAATTGAAAAGAAACTTATGCACAGCCAGTTTAACGTAATAACAAGAGAACAGCTTCTTGCCGCACAGCAGGATCCTGAAAAATATAAACACCTGCTGATCAGAGTTGCGGGATACAGTGCATATTTTGTCGATCTTGGAAAAGCGCTTCAGCGCGATATTATCGAGCGCACCGAACTCTCTTTTGACTGATTATCCACACTAAACAAATATGCGGCGGCTTTTGCCGCCGCATATTTGTTCTAAGGAGAGAAAATGGAAAGTTTAAAAATTTCTTTCAACATTCTTGTACCAATATTTCTTATGACGTTTTCCGGAATTTTGCTGCGGAAAACAAATGTTGTAGATGAACAGGCTACAAGGAAAATAAACGCTCTTGCGTTTAAATTTTTTCTTCCGGTAATGACGTTTTACAACGTTTATCAAAGTTCCCTTTCCATACTTAGACCAAAACTTACGCTGTTTATAATTGTTTCCATAACAGTGGCTTTTGGTCTTGCGTTTGTTCTTGTTCCGCTTTTGGAAAAAAGAAATGACAGAAAAGGCGTTATCATTCAGGGAATTGTCAGAAGCAATTTCGCCGTTTACGGATATGCGGTGGCATCTGCGTTTTGCGCAAAAGAGGAAAGCGGACTTGCGGCAGTTATGGCAGCAATTGTTCTTCCGCTTTATGCTGTTTTTTCAACAATAGCACTTTCGCTTTATGGAAACGAAGAAAAGAAAGTTGATGCTCGCAAAATATTGAGCAGCATAGCAAAAAACCCGCTTGTAATAGCGGGAGTTCTGGGGATTATGGTGCTCATAATTGATATAAAATTTCCATCAGTTATTGACAGCACATTAAATTCGATTTCAAAAGCGGCAACACCGGTTTCCCTTGTCGGGCTTGGAAGCTTTCTTAGTTTTAAAACTTTTAAAGGAAAACTCCGTTCGATTGCGGCGGGAACCTTGGGAAAACTTGTGATTCTGCCAATGATTTTTATAACTGCGGCTGTGCTGATGGGATTCAGAGGAGCAGATCTTGCGGTAATTACGGCGGTTTTTGCTTCACCCACGGCGACTGCATCTTTCGCAATGACGCAGCAGATGTCGGGTGACGATGACCTTGCGGCGGCACTTGTTGTAACAAGTTGCTTGTTTTCATTTGCAACAATGTTTGTCGTAATATTTTTGCTTCACAGTACCGGGCTGTTTTGATGTATAAAACGTTAATTCGCACAAAAAAGGGATAAAAAAATATATATTTTGACGAAACAAGCAAAAAAATATGTCAAAATTACGAATTTGAGCACTTTGTTTTAACCTTTTGAATGATGTGTTTTGTTAACAATTTATTTATAATTAAAACGATGGATAGTAAACTCCATCGGGTCAGGTTCTGTTATAAAAGTAATGCAGTAAAACTGTGATTCATTTACGACAGAAGCAAAGTTCAGAGAAAAATTTATAAAAAGAAAGGAACTGAAAGCAAATGACATTCGATTTTAACTATATCCTTGTCGGTCTTATGGAGATCTTCTCCCACTTTGTACAGGGATGCACCGGTTTCGGAGCCACTGTTATTGCTGCTCCTGTCGTAACCGGACTTCTCGGCACCGATGTAGGTGTACCTTACGGCACCCTCATCACCATGCCCATGCTTTACTTCCTCGGAATTAAATGTTTCAAGGAAGTTTCTTGGAAAGACCTCCTCAAAATCTGCATTCTCATGGCACCCGGCATGATTGTAGGTAACATCCTCTTTGGTTCTATCCCCGCAAACGTAGCAAAAGTTTGCATCGGTGGTGTTGTAACCGTAATCGCACTCAAAAACATTTATGAAGCATTTATTCGTGACCCCAAGAGAATTAAAGAAGGCTGGGATCCTGAATCTCCCGAAGAACTTGCAAAAGCTAATTCTGTTCCCATGAAAGTTTTCCGTTATGCATGTCTCCTCGTTGGCGGCTGCGTACATGGCGCTTTCAACATCGGCGGTCCCCTGATTACTGTTTACACCCTTTATTCCGTTAAAGAAAAAGGCCGTTTCCGCGCAACCATGACCTGGGTATGGATTATTATGAACACCTGCTTCAACATGGTTTCCCAGTATAGCGCAGGTCGTTATGATACTCCTATCCTTTGGAGCGCACTTGCAATCGGTGTTCCGCTTGCAGCAGTCGGTTTCTTCCTTGGACATCTCTTCCACAAAAAGATCAACCGCGAACTCTTCCTCAAATGCGTATATGTCTGCCTTCTCGTTGTTGGCGGCGATATGTTCATCCGTGCTCTTATGGCACTTTAATTTGAAGAATACTTACCCAACCTCTTTCTATATAATCTCCAAAAAGCAATCATTCCGGAATTTCCGGAATGGTTGCTTTAATATGTAAACAAATTCTGAAAGGAAGTAATTGCAATGAGTGAAAAAGTTGGCCTTATCGGCGCAGGAATTATGGGAAGACTTATGGTCGAACATATGGTAAACGCAGGATACGAAGTTTATGTTTCCGATCCTGACCCCAAAACCCAGGAATACTGCAAAGAAAAAGGCGCAGTTATTTGTGAAAATAATGTCGAGCTCGTAAAAACAGTTAAAAAAGTTATAGTAAGCCTTGCAAGCCCCAAAATTTCCATTTTGGTAGCAAACGAAATCGCTCCTTATGTTGGCGAGGGCCACATTGTTTTTGAAACAAGTACTACAACTCCCGAAATTTCCTACCAGCTCGCAGATATTTTCAAACCTACCGGAGCAACTTTTGTTGAATCTTCTATTCTCGGCAAACCCGTTGCAGTAGGCGAATGGGTAATTCCCGCAGGCGGCGATGCAAAAGCAATTGAGGAAATGACTCCTATTTTCATGACTTTTTCCAAAAAAGTTGAAAGAGTTGGTGAAATCGGAGCAAGCAACAAACTTAAACTTCTCAACAATACAATGTATGCGGTAATCAATGCCTGCATCTGTGAAGTTATGACCGTTGCGGATAAAGTCGGTGTTGATAAAATGAAATTCTATGATATTGTTGCAAATTCCGCAGCGGCAACTAACTGTGGCCTTTTCAAAGAAACCGGATACAGAATTGCAATCGATAAATACGATGATCCTACCGCAACCAATGAACTTATCCGTAAAGACAACGCCTGCGGCGTAGCTCTTGCTCAGAGCGTAGGCATTACTCCCATCATAGCCAACACCGTTCTTACACAGTATAACAATGCTGTAAGCTGTGGTTATGCAAAGGAAGACGACTCTGTTCTCTATAAATATTTCAAACAGATGTATGCTCCCAGAAACGATGGTTAACAACCATTTTCAAACTCTTTTATAATAAACAAAAAAGGTGCCATATGGCACCTTTTTTGTTAGCGGCTTCATTTAAAGTTTAAACCATAGCAGAGGTTACAACTATGGAAAGATATTTTGATTCAGCAGTAGCTCCGCGGGATGTAAGGGCAATAGGAACTTTTGCCCCAAGAACAATTCCAACCTGTTTGTGTTTTGCAAAGAAGCGGAATCCTTTGTTTAGAATGTTTCCACAGTCGAGGTCAGGAACAACAAAAATATCGGCGTCACCAACAACTTCGCTTTCAAAACCTTTAATTCTTGCGGCTTCAGCATCCATCGCAAGGTCCATTGAAATCGGACCTTCAACAATGCAGCCGGAAATTTCTCCGCGTTCATTCATTGCTTTAAGTTCTGCGGCGTCAACAGTACTTTTGATTTTCGGGTTGACTTTTTCAAGAGCTGCGAGCACGGCAACATTTACTTTATCATATCCCATGGTGCGCAAAGCGGAAACGGCGTTGTTTATAATGTCGCGTTTGTTCTCAAGCGAAGGGTCAATGTTGATTCCGGCATCTGTAACAATAAAAAGCTTTTTATAATTTGGAGCTTCGTTGATGGAAATATGTGAAAGAGTATAGCCGGTGCGAAGTCCGCATTCCCTGTTGAGCACCGCTTTGAGCATATTAGAGGTGTTCAAAAGACCTTTCATAAGAAAGTCCGCTTTGCCTTCAACAACAAGCTTTACAGCCTTTGCGGCAGCATCATCGACATCAGGAGAATCAATGATTCGATCATCGTCAATATTTCCGCCGAGTTTTGTAAGAATGGAAAGAATTTTTTCTTTGTCGCCGATAAGATAAGGCTCAATTATTTTTTCGTCTGTAGCTCTGATTACCGCTTCAAGTACGTGCTCATCAGCGGCGGCGGCAACTGCAAGGCGTTTTGTTTTTTGTTCAGAACGAACCTTTTCAATAAGCTCATCAATACTTGTGTAAACCATGATTCCACCTCAGTCTGCCCAGATCTCTTCGTGGGTAGGAATTTTCACATCCGGAATTTTGTAAGCGATTTTTGTAACATTCATAAGATGTTTGTAGCTCAGGTTTTCAGAAATACTGTTGTTTCCCCAGGAACCGCAGCCGAGAGACATTGTGGGAGCAAGTCCGTTTTCAAAACTGTTTCCGCCGGCGGTGGAACCGCAGGCGTTTACAACAAGGCGTGAAACAGTAAGTTCAATTCCGGCCTTTTCAATGTGTTCATCATTATGGGAATAAATAACTGCAGAATGTCCCGCGCCTTCCATTGCAAGGTTTTCAGCCATATATGCCATACCTTCTTCGAAAGTTTTGTAAGGAAGATAAGCCTGAACAGGACAAAGCTTTTCTTTGCAAAGGAGATCTGCCTTTCCCGGGCCTTTTGCGGCAACAAGGAGACTTCTGGTGCCTTCGGGAATTTCAATTCCGATGTTTTCTGCGATTTTCTGAATGTTCTGGCCTACATTGCTGATATTAAAGGCCCAGGCCCCTTTGGGAGTGATTGCAAAGAGGCCGTTTCTGACCTTTTCTGCGATTTCAGGATCGCGTATAACATATGCGCCTGCCTTTTCAAAAGCGGCAAGTACTTTTTCGGAATCTTTTTCGGGGAATGTGATGAACTGTTCTCCGGTGCAGGGGAGTCCGTTGTCACGGCAGCGGCTTGCAACAGTAGTTTCTGCAATGTAGTCATATTCATCTGCACAATCATCATCAATGATCATCTGAACGTTGCCCTGACCTACGCCGTAAGAAGGTCTTCCGCTGGAATAAGCGGATTTTACCATTGCCGGACCTCCGGTTGCAACAACAACGTCGGATTCCTGCATAAGAGCCTGGGTGGTTTCCATGGAAGGCTGCTCAATAACGATAAAAAGATCCTCGGGTTCGCCGGCGGCTTTAAGCGCCTCACGAACAAGGTTTACTGCGTGAACAGAAACGTTTTTTGTTCTCGGATGAACGGAAAAAATTATGGAATCGCGGCATTTAAGAGCATACATTCCGTTTCCGCCAACAGTGGAGGTGGGGTTGGTGCTCGGGATAAGGCAGCCGATAACACCAATCGGCTTTGCGATGTTTGCAACAGTTCCGTTTTCTTCAAAACCAATAATACCTACGGTTTTCTTATCTTTAAGGAACTGATAGGCAATGCTGGTGCTGTTTTTCATTTTTCCGATTTTATCCGGTACGTTACCGAGTTTTCCTTCTTCAACAGCTTCCTGTGCAAGTATTTCGGCGTTGTCATAAATTACTCTTCCGCAAATTTTAACAAGTCGATCCACCTGTTCCTGGGAATAATCTTTGATTTGATTTTGAGCAGCTTTAGAACGTGCAACGAGTTCACGAACGATTTTTCTTGCTTCTTCCATTTCCATTTACAGTTCCTCCTTTTTATCTTTCGAAAATTATGGGCTCAATTTCACCTTTGAGTACCCGGAGAGCACCCATGGCAAGAGCTTCACATTCAAATTCGCCGGGGATAATTTTTATTTCTGCAAAAGAACCGACATATTCACTTATCATTGCAGTCATGCGTTTGGAATATGCAATTCCACCGGTTATAATTATCTGATCAACTTTTCCGCAAAGACTTGCACAGCAAGCGCCGATCTCTTTGGAAATTTGAAGAGCCATTGCACGGAAAACAAGGGCGGCTTTTTCATCGCCTTCATCAATCATTTTTTCAACTTCTCGCATATCGCTGGTGCCAAGATATCCCATTACACCACCTTTGCCGCGAAGAATTTTAAACACCTGCTCATATGTATATTCCCCGCTGAAGCAAAGATCAATAAGCTGACCAACGGGAACGCCGCCTGCTCTTTCGGGGGTAAAAGGACCGTCGCCAAGACCAACGTCGTTTACGTCAATAACTCTTCCGTTGCGGTGGGCACCAACGGAAATTCCTGCACCGAGGTGAGCAACAACAAAGTTGCAGTCCTCATATTTTTTTCCAAGTTCCTTGGCAGCAAATCTTGCTGCAGCTTTTTGGTTAAGAGGATGGAATCTTCCAAGACGCTCAAAATAGGGGCTTCCTGAAAGACAGGCTTCGGGAAGTTTTTCATCAACAGAAGTGGGGTCTGTAACGTAAATCGGTACGTCTTTTCCGTTAAGAAGATTATAAGCAACGGGAAGAATAAGGGGGATTCCATGGACCATCGGCTTTTCCGGATGATAAAGAGCAAGCATTTTATCACGCAAAACATCGTTCACAAGATAAGTTCCGCTTTGTTTTGCTTCTTTGATATATGCGCCTCTCACGGCAAACGCATCGAAGTCATCTGAAGACAGAGCGTTTTCAGAGAGCCATTCTCTTATCATTCCTGCGCGATATTCAACTTGAAGAGCACTGGTGTTGTATTTTGCCATTTCTTCCGCAGAATGACGAAGCGTTTTTTCCGCAAGAAGTTTTTCTTCTTCATAGGCGGCAACTTTTGTTGAAGTTCCGCCAAGATTAAGCACTAAAATTTTTCTCATTTTGATGCACCTCATTGCTTGAATTTATCATTTCTATGGCGTATTATATTAGTGAGAGATTCTTCATTTGTTTTTGCATAATAATTATAACATCGGGAAAAATTTAAATCATTGTCACTATTTCCAATAATATATTGTAATTTTTTATATATATGAAAATAATGCTTTGATGGTATAAAATTGAGGTGATATAATGGATACAAATGCTGAATCTTTGTGCAAACAGCTTGAGGATTTTTCGCCTTCTTTGTTTGGAACAAAAGAATATTTTTCATACGATGGAATTACCCTCTATTCAAACTCCAGGGAAGAAAATGATGGAAGGTTTATTTATGTTACAAATTTTTCGGAAGTTGAAGGGAAAAAACCGCTTTCAAACGCTTCCTGCTATGTTTGTATAAATGATTCCGGAAAGGAAATTAAAAAAACTCCGTGGTCTGAATTTCCGATGATTTTGGTTTCAGGAGATTCAGATATCGGAGAAGTTTTTGATCGCCTTTTACGGAATTTTTTTAATCGTTCAAAATGCGAGCGATCTTTTAAAGAGCATATGATCGATCTTGTTGCAAATGGGGCGAATTTGGAAACTCTTTTGAAAGAAGCAACAAAAGAATATGATAATCCGTTTATAGTTTTTGACAGCAATTTTTCGCTTGTTGCCCATTCTGTTCCGCCGACACTTGATATCCCTCAGGCTCAAAGTGTTGTAAACAACAAGTATGCTAATGTTGACGTTCTTCAGAAACTTGCAGATGAAGGTTTTATGGAGACATTTCAGCATTCCACAAGACCTACCCTTGTAAAACTTCCTAACGGATATGAAAAGCTGACTGTAAGTCTTTTTGATAATATGGAATGTGTAGGTGTAATGAGCTTTTATAACTATATAAGAAAGTTTGAAGAAAGCGATTATGAAATAGTCTATTATATGGCAAAGCTTGTTAGGACATATTTCCAACGCAATACTTACGCTTCATCTGTCTGGACACCTTATGATTATATTTTTAATTATCTTCTTGCGAACGAGGGGCCCATCAATCCGAAAGTGATAAAAGATTTGGACGTGAGCTTCCCCCAGAATATGAAGATAATGACGATAAGCCTTGAAAATTCCAGCCAGATGCAAAACATTCCGCTTAAATTCATTGAAAACTCGGTAAAGAAAATGCTGCCGAAAGTTCACAGCTATATCCATTGCCAGAACGTGATTTTTCTTTGCAAGACATCTTCGCTTGATTTGGAACAAAATGAAAAGTTTTTCGAAAAATTCAGTGAATTTCTTTCAAAATATCATTTGTTTGCCGGAATAAGCAACAATTTTTCCGATCTTTCTGATTTTAAAAATGCCTATGAAGAATCTGTGGCCGCAGCTACAATAGGTTCGGGTCTTTCCTTTGAAAAACCATATTTTTTCTATGTTGATTACACCGTATTCCATATGCTTAAACTTTTTGGAAGCGAAAATAATATCAAGAAATTCTGCCATCCTGCGTTCAAAACCCTTTATGAATATGACTTGAAATACAACACAAAATATACCGAATGTCTGTTGGTTTATCTGAAATATAACGGAAACCTTACGGAATGTGCAAATTACTTTTCAATACATTACAATTCGATAAAATATCGTATGAGGGTTATCCAGGACGTATGTGGAATCGATATACATGATACGAACACCTTTATTCATCTGAATTTGTCATATATGATTTTTAAATTGTTTGATAATGAGCAAAAAATCGTAACAAAGATAATTCCGGAAGATGAAAACACGAAATAAAAAAACACCGGTTTTTAAATAAAACCGGTGTTTTTTACACAAAAGCTATTTTTTTATTCCTGCATTCTTTTGTCGGAACGCAGAAAAGTTTTTTTGATTACTGAACAGTCCAGCCGCCGTCAACAACAACTTCGGCACCGGTCATAAAGGTGTTTTCAATGGCGAAAACAATTGCGTGTGCAAGCTCTTCCGGAACGGTCCTGCGTTTTTGTTTTAGAAAATTCGGCATTTAAAACTCAAATTTTCTCCCCTTTTGCCTTTTTTGCCGAAAATGCAAAAAGGGCTTTTTGTCTTTTTTGTCTATCCGGTGAAATAAAAAACGGAAAATTTGACGAAAATCCTTAAAAACCCCGAATTTTATTAAAAACCGGGGAATAAAATGCCTATTGATTTAACCGCTGTTTTTATATATAATTATTATGGCGTAAATTCGGGGATAATTTTTCCGAAAACCGCCGCAACTTTGTGCAAAAGCAAAAATTTACATAATGAGAGGGGCAAAAACATGAACTGCTCAAAAGATGTCGAAAGGATGTGTCCCGTTACCAAAGGACCCCACCACGGACCGGCTCCCATTCCCGAAGAAGGCCGCTGGGTAAAAGCTTATGAGATCAAAGATATCTCCGGTCTTTCCCATGGTATCGGCGCTTGCGCACCTCAGCAGGGCGCTTGCAAACTCACCCTTAACGTAAAAAACGGAATTATCGAAGAAGCCCTTGTTGAAACAATCGGCTGCACCGGTATGACCCATTCCGCCGCAATGGCCGGCGAGATCCTTCCCGGAAAAACTCTCCTCGAAGCTCTCAACACCGACCTTGTTTGTGACGCTATCAACGTAGCTATGAGAGAAATTTTCCTCCAGCTCGTTTACGGAAGAAGCCAGACCGCTTTCTCCGAAGACGGTCTTCCCATCGGCGCAGGTCTTGAAGACCTCGGAAAAGGTCTCCGCAGCTCCGTCGGTACCATTTATTCCACCGGCGCAAAAGGCGTTCGCTATCTCGACCTCACCGAAGGCTATATCAGCTCTATCGCACTCGACGAAAACAACGAAACAATCGGTTATAAATTTGTTCGCCTCGGCAAAATGATGGAAGACATCCGTCATGGCGTTCCGGCAGAAGAAGCTCTTGCCAAAAACACCGGAACTTACGGACGTTATGCCGACGCTCCCAAATATATCGACCCGAGAGAAGAATAAGGAAAGGAGGAGCAATCATAATGGCAGAATTTGAAGGTAAAGAAAGAAGACTTCCGAAAATTGAAGCCTGTCTTAAAGAAAACGGTTTTGCTTCCCTTGAAGAAGCAAGAGAAATTTGCCTTGCAAAAGGCGTTGACGTAGAATCTCTCGTCAAAGGCGTTCAGCCTATCGCATTCGAAAACGCAGTTTGGGCATATACCCTCGGCGCTGCAATCGGCATCAAACGCGGCGTAACTTCCGCAGCAGAAGCAGCAAAATGCATCGGTGAAGCTCTCCAGTCCTTCTGCATTCCCGGTTCCGTTGCAGAACAGAGAAAAGTTGGTCTTGGCCACGGAAACCTTGGCGCAATGCTTCTTTCCGAAGAAACCAAATGCTTCGCATTCCTCGCAGGTCACGAATCCTTCGCAGCAGCTGAAGGCGCAATCGGCATTGCAAGAAACGCAAACAAAGCAAGAAAAACTCCTATCAGAGTTATCCTCAACGGTCTTGGAAAAGACGCCGCATATATCATCTCCAGAATCAACGGCTTCACCTATGTTGAAACCGATTTCGATTTTGAGCACGATGAACTCAAAGTTGTTCGCGAAGTAAGATTCAGCGAAGGCGAACGCGGCAACATCCGTTGCTACGGCGCAAACGATACCCGCGAAGGCGTTGCAATCATGCAGAGCGAAGGCGTTGATATCTCCATCACCGGTAACTCCACCAACCCCACCCGTTTCCAGCACCTTGTTGCAGGTACCTATAAAAAATGGGCAATCGAAAACGGCAGAAAATATTTCTCCGTAGCTTCCGGCGGCGGCACCGGCAGAACCCTTCATCCGGATAACGTTGCGGCAGGCCCTGCTTCCTATGGTCTTACCGACTCCATGGGCAGAATGCATTCCGACGCACAGTTCGCAGGTTCTTCCTCCGTTCCGGCACATGTAGAAATGATGGGCCTTATCGGCATGGGCAACAACCCCATGGTCGGCGCAACTGTTGCTGTTTCCGTAGCAGTTTACGAAGCCTGCAAATAAAAAACAGCCTCCCTTACCTAAAGGGAGGTGGCATTTTCGGTCTTTGACCGAAAATGACGGAGGGATTCTCCCCACCAAAACTTAAAACTGTTCAATTGAATGAGGCACATCATCTCTACGTGAGCTGGTGTGCCTTTTGTTTGGATTTAAGAAAGATATTTTAAATATCTCCTATTTTTAATAAAAAATATGACTAAATTCTCATTTTTGTGTTGATTTGCTCCTAAAATTGAGTATAATATAGGAGTAGAATACAAAAAGAAGGTGAAGCTATGCGAGAATTCAATTATGCGGAATTGGCAAACAAAAGCTGGGACAGCGAGATTCTTTCCTATGTTGCACAGATACATGAATTCAAAGGCAGACAGGAGTTTTATCTTAAACAAAAACCTGCGGAACTCGACCGCCTTGTTGAAATAGCAAAGGTTCAGAGTACCGAAGCATCCAACGAGATAGAGGGAATCCGTACAACAAATACAAGGCTGAAACAGCTTTGCGCGGATAAAACCACCCCCAAAAACCGTGATGAAAAAGAAATCATGGGCTACCGTGATGTACTCAATACTATCCACGAAAGCTATGAGTACATTCCGTTCAAGTCAAACTATATTCTCCAGCTTCACAGAGATCTATATAAATATTCGGAAAAAAGCATTGGCGGATCTTTTAAAAACTCACAGAATATTATTTCCGCAACTGATGCAAACGGAAACAGCTATGTTCTTTTTACTCCGATGGCTCCCTATGAAACACCGGAAGCAATAGACAAGATTTGCGAAAATTTTGAAAGGTCTATCGATGCACAAAGTATAGATCCCCTGATTCTGATTCCCGTTGCAATACATGATTTTCTTTGTGTACACCCTTTTAATGACGGAAACGGAAGAATGAGCAGACTTCTTACCACACTTCTGCTTTACAGGAGCGGGTATATGATCGGAAAATATATCTCCCTGGAAAGTAAAATCGCAAAAAACAAAGCTCTTTATTACGAAGCTCTTGAACAAAGCCAAGCCAACTGGCACGAAGGGAAAGAGGACGCAACTCCTTTTATAAAATATCTGCTCGGAATAATTCTTGCGGCATACCGCGATTTTGAAGAAAGAATTGATATCGCCGGAGATAAACGTTCGGTTCTTGATACTGTGCGCAAAGCGGCATACAGCAAAATCGGAAAAATGACTAAAGCGGAACTCATGGAGCTTTGTCCTTCTGTTGCGAAAAGTTCTGTTGAAGCGGCAATCAAAAAGCTTGTTGATTCGGGCGAACTTTTAAAGCACGGTTCCGGAAGAGCAACGTTCTATACAAGAAACGATATTTAAGTTTTAAAAAGTCCTGGTTTCATATCCGGGACTTTTTTTGTATGAGCGGGTTTTGGTTCAAATTTGATTAAAAGTTGTTATAAAGTTATGATTATGCTGTCATCGAAGCGATGACATGTTCTGTTGATTTTAATATATTGTAATTAAATGGCTTATTTATACCCTATAGACCGCCGTAGGTGGGATATAATGTAGAAATGATGGGACTTATCGGCATGGGCAACAACCCCATGGTCGGCGCAACCGTTGCAGTTTCCGTAGCAGTTTACGAAGCCTGCAAATAAAAAACAGCCTCCCTTGCCTAAAGGGAGGGGGCATTTTCGGTCTTTGACCGAAAATGGCGGAGGGATTCTCCCCACCAAAACTTAAAACTGTTCAAATGAATGAGGCACATCATCTCTACTTGAGCTGGTGTGCCTTTTTTGTTGACCAAAATTTACTCTTGTGATAAAATCCGTTTAGAAAAACAATGAAAGGGGGCGGTTTTTACGGAACTTTCAAAAGCCGCAGAAAAAGCAATTTTTATGCTCGAAAAAGCCGGGTTCAAAGCCTATGCCGTCGGTGGCTGCGTAAGAGATTTTCTTTTGGGCAAGAAACCGACGGATTTTGATATAACAACCTCCGCTTTGCCGGAAGAAACAAAGGCGGTTTTCAAAAACGAGCACGTTATCGAAACCGGAATAAAACACGGAACCGTAACGGTGCTCATGGAAGGCGAACCCCTTGAGATAACCACTTTCAGGATAGACAAAAACTATTCCGACAACCGCCACCCAAAAGAAGTTTTGTTCACACGTTCCCTTTCGGAAGATCTTTCCCGGCGCGATTTTACCATAAATGCCCTTGCTTTCAGCCAAAAAACAGGAATAATCGATCTTTTCGGCGGAGTTTCGGACCTTGAGCACGGAATTATCCGCACAGTCGGAAATCCGGATAAGCGCTTTGGCGAAGATGCCCTTCGGATAATGCGCGCCCTTCGGTTTGCTGCCGTACTCGGTTTTGAAATTGAAGAAAAAACCGCCCTTTCGATTAAGAAAAATTGCGCTCTGCTTAAAAATATCAGCGCGGAAAGAGTTTTTTCGGAACTTTCGAAGTTCCTTTGCGGAAAAGATGCCCGAAGAGTGATTTTTGAGTACCCGGAACCTTTTTTTGAAATAATTCCGGAACTTTCGGTGCTCAAAGGCTTTGAACAGCACCATTTCCGCCACAATCTCGATGCTTTTGAACATACTCTCGCTGTTTTGGAAAACGTTCCGCCAAAACAAAATCTCCGCTTCGGGGCGCTTTTTCACGATGTTGCGAAGCCCCTTTGCCGGACTTTTGACGAAAGCGGCACCGCCCATTATTACGGCCATGCTCAAAAAAGCGCCGAAATTGCCGAAGCGGTGCTCAAAAGACTGAAGGCGGATTCTGAAACTGTAAAAACCGTTTCGGAACTTGTCCGCCGCCACGAAGATCGCTTTAAACCGGAACCGAAAGCGATAAAACGCCTTCTCGGAAAAACAAATCCGGAATTTTTTGATGATCTTCTGCTCCTTATGGAAGCGGACGAAATGGGAAAACGTGAAGAATTTCGCCTTCCCCATTCGGAATTTGAAAAATTCCGGAAAATCAAGGCGGAAATAATCGAAAAAGAAGAATGTTTTTCCCTCAAAAATCTTGCCGTAAACGGCGCGGATCTGATTTCGGAAGGTTTTGAACCGGGTCCGGAAATGGGAAAAATCCTCGAAACCCTTCTTGAAAAGGTTATCGAAAGCGAAATTCCAAACGAAAAGAAGGCGCTTCTTTCCGCCGCGAAACAAATAAGACCATAAAGCGGAAACAAGTTTCCGAAAGACTACGGAATCGTCGATAACCTTACTATCAACGGCAAGGAAGTTTCCACGGTGGATTTTATTGCCGAAAGCGGCGGTGAATGCGGGAATTGTTCAGTAAAAAACAAAAAGGGCGGATAATTTCCGCCCTTTTTTCTATAATAATATAACATTTATTAAAAAGAAAGCGTTTTGCCTATTGACTTTATCACTTTAAAGTCCTATAATAAGTACCAACGAAGCGGCTTTTTAAAACAAGCCGTTTTATATTGGAGGAAATAAAAATGAAAAAAGTTATGAGTATTCTTATCGTCCTTGCAATGGTCCTTTCCTTTGCCGGTTGCGGAAGCGAACCCGCCGCCGAAGGAAAATATACCGTAGGTATCTGCCAGCTTGTTCAGCACGAAGCTCTTGATGCCGCAACCCTCGGCTTTAAGGAAGCTCTTTCCGAAAAACTCGGCGAAGACGTTGTTTTCATTGAGCACAATGCTTCCGGCGATGCCGCAACCTGCATCACAATCTGCAACCAGCTTGTTTCCGAAAACGTTGACCTCATCATGGGCAACGCCACCGCAGCTCTCCAGGCGGCTGCTTCCGCAACTTCCGATATCCCGATTGTCGGAACTTCCATCACCGATTATGCAACCGCCCTTGAAATCGAAGGCTGGACCGGAAAAACCGGAAGAAACATCACCGGAACCGCGGACCTTGCTCCTCTTTCGGAACAGGCGGCAATGATTCCGGAACTTTTCCCGGAAGCGAAAAAAGTCGGAATCCTTTATTGCTCCGCGGAACCCAACTCCGTTTATCAGGCGAACATAGTAATGGGCGAACTTGAAGCCGCGGGTCTTTCCTGCGAAGTTTTCACCTTTGCGGATTCCAACGACGTCGCAAACGTTGTTTCCGCCGCCTGCGCTTCTTCCGACGTTCTTTATATCCCCACCGATAACACCGCAGCTTCCTGCGCGGAAACAATCAACAACGTTGCACTTCCTGCGGGAACTCCCATAATTTCCGGCGAGGAAAATGCCTGCAAAGGCTTCGGCGTTGCAACCCTTTCAATAAGCTATTATGACATCGGCTACATCGCCGGCGAAATGGCTTATGAAATCCTCGTGAACGGCGCAAACCCCGGCGAAATGGAAATCGGCTTTGCCCCGGAATTTGTAAAAAAATATAACGCCGAAACCTGTTCCGCTCTCGGAATCAATCCTCCGGCGGATTACATCGCAATCGGCTGATTATGCTGAAAAAAAGGACGGATGATATCCGCCCCTACCGCAACGCACAGATATTAGTTTCGGCTCCGTAGTGGCGAACCTGTGTGTTCGCCCGAAAAAAGCCTCCCCTATCAGGGGAGGTGGATTTCGCCGAAAGGCGAAAGACGGAAGGGTGGAAACAAAGTCTCCCTTTTGACTGTAGGGCGGGGGCTTGCTCCCGCCGCAATAAAAAATCCCTCCTCTGAGGAGGCAAAAAACGGGTGGATATTCTCCTTCCCTGCGATATTTCGGCAGACACCGTTTTAAACCGAATGTTTTCCCAAAAAATTTTTAAAAAACTGCAAAAAAATCACAAAAAAAGTATTGACTTTATCTCTTTAAAGCGTTATACTTTTAAACATCAAAAGCAAAACCGATTCAGAAAGGATTTCAAAGGCTATGAAAAACATGAAAGTTTTTGAAAAAGAATATTTCATGTACCGCCGCGCTCGATTTATGAGCGCTTATTGCCGTATGAAAATTTTCTGAAAAGGCTTCCGGCCTCTGCAAGTGTTTTGTAATTTTGAATTGCAAATCAAAGCGGTTTCCGAAACCTTTTTTGGAAACCGCTTTTTTGTATCGATTTTTAAAATTTTTGGAGGAAATGAAAAATGAAAAAGATCGTAAGTATTCTCATGGTTCTCGCAATGGTTCTTTCAATGGCCGCCTGCTCTTCCGAACCGGCCGCAGATGACGCCTATACCGTAGGTATCTGCCAGCTTGTTCAGCACGAAGCTCTTGATGCCGCAACCCTCGGCTTCAAGGAAGCTCTTCAGGAAAAACTCGGCGACAAAGTCACTTTCGTTGAACACAATGCCTCCGGCGACGCGGCAACCTGCGTTACCATCTGCAACCAGCTTGTTGCAGAAGGCGTTGATCTTATGATGGGCAACGCAACCGCAGCTCTCCAGGCAGCAGCAGCCGCTTCCGCAACCATTCCGGTAGTCGGAACTTCCATCACCGACTATGCAACCGCCCTTGAAATCGAAGGCTGGACCGGAAAAACCGGAAGCAACATCACCGGAACCGCAGACCTTGCTCCTCTTGATGAACAGGCCGCAATGATCAAAGAACTCTTCCCGGAAGCAAAAAAAGTCGGTATTCTTTATTGTTCCGCAGAACCCAACTCCGTATATCAGTCCGACGTTATCTCCGGATATCTCACCGATATGGGATTTGAAGTTGAGGTATTTACTTTCGCAGATTCCAACGACGTTGCAAACGTAACAACCGCCGCCTGCGCAGCTGCAGACGTTCTTTATATCCCCACCGATAACACCGCCGCTTCCTGCACCGAAACCATCGCAAACGTTGCGATTCCCGCAGGAAAAGCAATTGTAGCCGGCGAAGCAGGAATCTGCGGCGGCTGCGGCGTTGCAACCCTTTCCATCGATTATTACGATATCGGCTATGCCGCAGGCGAAATGGCTTATGAAATCCTCGTCAACGGCGCAAACCCCGGCGAAATGGAAATCGCTTATGCAGCTGACGTTCAGAAACTTTATAACGAAGCAAACTGCACCGCTCTCGGAATCGAAGTTCCGGAAGGCTATGCACCCCTTGAATAATTTTTAAAATACTGCTATTATATTAAGGTATAATATTTTACCGGAGGAAATTTTTATAATGCTTGACATTAGTACTCTTTTAAACGCTTTTCCGGGCTATATTGCCCAGGGCGCAATTTGGGGAATAATGGCTCTCGGCCTGTACATTTCGTACAGGCTTTTGGAGTTTTCGGACCTTACTGTCGATGGCTCCTTTGCAACCGGCGCGGCAGTTACCGTTATGCTCATAATCATGGGCTGGCCTGCCTGGGCGGCAATGATCGTTGCCGTAATTGCGGGAATGCTTGCCGGACTTGTTACCGGTCTTCTCCATACGATGCTCGGCATCGCGCCTATTCTTGCGGGTATCCTTACCCAGATCGCGCTTTATTCCATCAACCTTCATATCCTCGGCAACAAACCGAACCAGGCTGTTTCCGTCGATAAGTATGACCTTATCCTTTCTCTCAGAACCGTTAACGAAGCTATCGTTATCGCACTTATCTTTGCGGCGGCTCTTATCGCGGCTTTCTATTGGTTCTTCGGAACCGAAGCAGGTTCCGCAATCCGCGCAACCGGCTGCAACCAGGCAATGGCAAAAGCCCAGGGAATCAACATCAACTTCTGCAAAGTTTTTGCCCTTGCTCTTTCCAACGGAATCGTCGCACTTTCCGGCGGACTTCTTGCGCAGTACCAGGGCTTTTCGGACGTTGCAATCGGCCGAGGCGCAATCGTAATCGGACTTGCTTCCATAATCATCGGCGAAGTTCTTGCGGAAGCTTTCTTCGGAAAGCACATGACCTTCTGGCTCTGCCTTTCTTCCGCGGTAATCGGCGGTATCCTTTATTACATCATCATGGGCGTTGTCCTCTGGCTCAAACTTCCGACTAACGATATGAAACTTTTCACCGCAATAATCGTTGCGATTTTCCTTGCTGTTCCTTATCTTAAAAAGAACTTCAAGAATTCCTTCTTCCGCCTTAAACTTGCGGAAAAGAAAGCGGCAAAGGAGGCGGGAAAGAATGCTTGATTTAAAAGGAATTTATAAAACTTTCAATCCCGGTTCCATAACCGAGAAAAAAGCCCTTCAGGGAATTGATCTTCACCTTGAGGACGGAGATTTTGTTACCATAATCGGCGGCAACGGCGCAGGAAAATCCACCCTGCTCAATGCAATTGCCGGCGTCTGGCCCATTGACGAAGGTTCCATTCATCTTGCAGGTCTTGACGTAACCGCCGTTCCGGAACACAAAAGAGCCGCCCTTCTCGGACGCGTTTTCCAGGACCCCATGACCGGCACCGCCGCAAATATGCAGATTGAAGAAAACCTTGCTCTTGCCGCAAGAAGAGGCAAAAAACGCGGACTCGGTTGGGAAGTTACCAAAGCCGAAAGAGCAAAATATCACGATATGCTCGTTTCTCTCGACCTCGGTCTTGAGGACAGACTTTCCGCAAAAGTCGGACTTCTTTCCGGCGGCCAGCGCCAGGCGCTTACCCTTATGATGGCGACCATGGTAAAACCGAAACTTCTTCTTCTCGATGAACACACCGCGGCTCTTGACCCCAAAACCGCCGCAAAAGTTCTTGAAATCACCGACAAAGTCATCAACGAAAACAAACTCACCGCCCTTATGATAACCCATAATATGAGCGACGCCATCAAACACGGCAACCGCCTTATTATGATGAACGAAGGCAAAATCGTCTATGACGTTTCCGGCGAAGAAAAGAAAAACCTTACCGTTGAAGATCTTATGAAGAAATTCAGCGAAGTTGGCGGACATTTTTCCGACCGCGCTATCCTCGGATAAAATCCTTTCATTTTCCTCTATATCTTTTTTAAGTAAAAACCCCTTGTTCACAAAAACACGGGGTTTTTACTTTGTAAAAGCCTTCCCGGAGGAGAAACCTCCCTTGCCTAAAGGGAGGTGTCTGCGAAGCAGACGGAGGGATTCTTTTCCAAAAACGGGCGCACACATAGGTGTGCCTCTACGGTGATTTAATGTAGGGCGGGGGCTTGCTCCCGCCGTGATAAAAAATCCCTCCTCTGATGAGGCGAAAAAACGAGTGGATAATATCCGCCACTGCAGTATTTTTGATAAATCTGCGGTAAACCGTAGGGAACGGTCTTGACCGTTCCGCAAAAATGCCTTCCCGGAGGGTAAGCCTTCCCAGAGGGGAAGGTGTCACCGCAGGGGACGGAAGAGGGATAAACCCTGTCCCAAGAATAACGGGCGCACACATAGGTGCGCCCTTACGGTAATTTAATGTAGGGCGGGGGCTTGCTCCCGCCGTTATAAAAAAGCGCCTCCTCCGAGGCGCTTTTTTCATCTTATCTTATGCGTTTGCCTGTTCCTTTGCCCAAAGAAGACCTTTCGCAAGCTGGTCCGCGCAGGAAGTTCCTCTTCCGGCGCAATCGTTTCCGAGAAGACGCTCGATAATATCGTCCGCCTTCCAGCCTTCAAGAATTTTCGGAATTGCCTGAAGATTTCCGGGGCAGCCGCCGAGGAAAACAATGTTTGTTACAATTCCGTTTTCGTCCATATCAAAGCTTATTTTTTTCGAGCAGGTTCCTGCGGTTTTGTAATCGTAATGCATTTTTTCATTTCTCCTTTTTATAAATGTGGATATCAAAAGCAACTTCTGTAAGAAGATTTTCAAAAGCGGAAAGTTTTTCCGCGCCTTTTGCGGAAGTTTTCCAGTAATAAGGCGTCATCTGGAAAAGGGCGAAAATATCTTCCTTCGTTTTTATAAGGGTTTCATACCGGACACGCCTTGTCATAACGTGCTCAAAACCTTCGTAAGGTATGTCCTGTTCCTTGTTTTCATAAGGAACGTCATAAATCGCGGCCTTAAGCTGCCAAAGATGCCTTGCCGCCGGAACAACGTAAACGTAATATCCTCCGGACTTGAGCACGCGCTTGTATTCTTCAATGCTCAAAGGGCTGAAAACGTTAAGAAGGATATCAAAGCTTTCGTCCGCAACCGGAATATCAAAAACCGAAGCAACCGAAAATTCAACTTCCTTCGTTCTTTTTGCCGCCCTTTTAACGGAAGGCCGGCTTATATCAAAACCCGCGATTTTTGCCTTTGGAAAGCGGTTTTTAAGCGCCTTTGCAATGTTCGCCGTATAATAACCTTCGCCGCAGCCGCAATCGAGAACCGCCGGTTCTTCTACAAAGGAAAATTCGAGCACCGTTTTTTCAAGTTCCGAAAGAAGCGGTTCATAATAACCCTTATCAAGAAATGCGGAACGGGAAGCCGCCATTTCCTTGCTGTCGCCGGGAATTTTTGAATTCATTTTGTTCGCCGGAAGAAGGTGAACATAACCCTCCGCGGAAACATCAAAACTGTGCCCGTGCTCACACCGAAGGGAACGTTCCTGTTTCTCAAGCTTTGCCTTGCAAAGCGAACATCTGAAAATGCTCATAATCATCCGAAATAATAGACCAAAAAGGCCAAATGTGCGGCCATGAGCACCGGAACGAGCAGGGTGAATTTTTTATGTTTTGTCTTGTGGCGGAAAGTTTCCATCCCCAAAAAAGCGCCGAAAGCGCCGCCGATTGCCGCAATTCCGAGAAGCGCCTTTTCGGAAATCCGCCACATATCGTTTTTTGCAAAATATTTATCCGCGCCGTACATCGCAAAAGCGATGATATTCACAACAATGTAATATGGAATTACCATTAAAAAATCCCCTTTCTTTCGGGTTCGTTTTATTTTAGCACAAAATCGCTTCCCGGTCAAAAAAATTATATGAGATAGTTAACACAGAAAAGCCAACAACCAAACGTAGCGAGAAATGCGGTAAAGATTATTATTCCGTCGCCTTTTTTGTATTTGACTTTGTCTATAGAGAAAAGTGTGCCAAAACAGCCGCCGAGAAAATTCAGTATTACATATATAATCCAATGAATCTGTTTTTTATATTTTTTCCGGTAGGGAATGTTAAGCAACATGGCCCCGTAACTGATAAGATTTATAGCAATAAAATAAGCCCATATAAAATACCAAAAAGATTCAGAACTTTTTAATTCTTCTAAAAACTCCATTTTTTCTCCTTAAAGCACAAACATGACCCCAAAGCCCTGTTTTTCCATTTCTTCCGCAAATTCCGCGGCTTTTTCTTCCGGAATAAATTTCAGCTTTGTTTTTCCGGATTCTTCATAAATCCGCAGGAATTCGCAAAAATCTCCGTTTTCAAGCGCTTCGGCTTCCTCTTTTGCCCTTCTGCTTTCTTCAAAAAAATCCAAAGCGCGGAAAACCGCCCTTTCGCCGCATTTTTGCCGGAGAATAGGGAACTGGGCAATAAATTCCGCCTCGTCCGCTTCGGAAAGAGAATTGTGACCCATGTTCCAGGCAACAAAACCCAGATCCTTCAGAATTTCGGAAAAATCTTCCGAAAAAAGCTCTTTGCAGTCAACGAGGGCAGCGGTATAACCGCTTTTTGAAAAATCAAAATCTATTTTTTCGAACTTCGGAATTTCCGGGTCGGAAAAATCCAGAAGAACGTTTCCGCCAAGGGCGGAAATAAGCTGTTCGGAAATTCCGCAGGGTCTTCCGAAAAAATCGCTTTCCGCAATCTGTCCGAATTGCGCAAGGCGCAAAGCCGGAACGCTGTTTTCGAAGAAAAGCCCGCTTATGATTTTTCCAATCAGAATTTCAAAAGGTACGGTGACGGAAATTCCGCTTCCGGAAGGAATTTCGGAACTGATTTTTGCGTCAAAACCTCCGAAAATATTTCCGCTTTCAATGAAGCAGTTCATAATTCCGCGAACAAGGGCGGAAAAAGTTTCCGCTTCTTCCGCTTTTGGTTCGGTGTCACCTATTTCAATATCAAAACTTCCGAAATCTTCGGATTCAATATGTATCGTGTCGGTGCCGTTCGGTTTTGCAAAAGCACGGATTCCCTGTTCCGTTGCAAAGCCGAAAACAAATCCGCCCTGCTGTTCAGAAAAATTTCCGCCGAATATAGTTGTTCCGCCGGCAAAAAATTCAAACATAAAAAGCTTCCTTTCCGGTTTGGATATAAATTATTCTATCACAGTTTTTTGCGAAGGTAAACCGTTATGAAAAAACAAAAAGGCGGAAGCAAAAGCTTCCGCCGATTTTTTTAAAAGGTATTTTATTTTGCTTCAAGGTTAATGCCGGTTTCTTTGCTGAAAACGTGGCAGTTGTTTCCACCGAAATCGAATTTGATCGCTTTGCCGGAGCAAAGTTCGGAAACTTCAGCGGGAGTCATATTCATGGTGTTGACGATTACGATAACGTCCTGACCGACAGCGGTGAGGTGAAGATGTACGGAAGAACCCATCATTTCGGAAACGTCGATGTTTGCAGAAACGCCTTCATCGGCAAGAACAATGTGTTCCGGACGGACGCCGAGGGTGATATCCTGTTCCGGAGCGTTGTTTTCGGCAAGAGCTTTCTGTTTTTCTTCGGAAAGAACAACTTCGTGACCGTCGAGAACAACGGAATAAACTCCGTCCTTCTTAAGAAGTTTTGCGTCGAAGAAGTTCATTTGAGGAGAACCGATGAAGCCGGCAACAAAGAGGTTGTGAGGATGGTTGAAAACTTCCTGAGGAGTGCCGACCTGCTGGATAAAACCGTCGCTCATGATAACGATTCTGTCGCCGAGGGTCATTGCTTCGGTCTGGTCGTGGGTTACATAAATAAAGGTGGTGTTGATTTTTTGGCGGAGTTTGATGATCTCTGCGCGCATCTGGTTACGGAGTTTTGCGTCAAGGTTGGAAAGCGGTTCGTCCATGAGCATGACCTGGGGATCACGAACGATTGCGCGACCGATTGCAACTCTCTGGCGCTGACCGCCGGAAAGAGCCTTCGGTTTTCTTCCGAGATACTGGGTAATGTCAAGAATTTCTGCGGCTTCCTGAACTTTTTTATCAATTTCGTCCTTGGGGGTTTTGCGGAGTTTAAGCGCAAAAGCAAGGTTTTCATAAACGGTCATGTGGGGATAAAGAGCATAGTTCTGGAAAACCATTGCGATATCGCGGTCTTTCGGAGCAACGTCGTTCATGCGTTTGTCGCCGATGAAAAGGTCGCCGCCGGAAATTTCTTCAAGACCCGCAATCATACGAAGAGTGGTGGATTTTCCGCAGCCGGAAGGTCCGACAAGAACAATGAATTCTTTGTCTTTGATGTCAAGGTTGAAATCGTGAACAGCAAGAAGACCATCGGGAAGAATTGTAAGGTTGGTTTTAAGTTCTTCGCCTTTTTTGATTTTCTTTGCGTCGTCGCCGTTGAAAGGATAAACCTTTCTGATGTCTTTAAGTGTTACAGTTGCCATAAATTCTGACTTTTGAACAATCCCCGTCCGGGCGAAAGTCCTCGCCTTTTCCGGCAAAGCGGAACAAGGCATTGCGACAGGTCTCCACACTGCCGCACCGCGAAGTCAAAGCGGAATTGACATATCCTCCTTTTTTTATGTGCGAAGTCTATTTGGTGGAGTAGAACGACACACAATGAGTTAGTATAATGATATCACCGCCGCTTTCAAAATTCAATAAGCCTTATTCCATAGTTTTTAATCTCCTTTTTTGTAGATTTTGTCAAAAAGCCTCCTCTATTAGGGGAGGTGGCATCACGAAGTGATGACGAAAGGGTGGAAACCCTCTTCAATCAAAAACGGGCGAACACATAGGTGCGCCCCTGCATACATTCCGGTATTTCTTTAATATAATGTATTATTTTTTTATAATGTTTTTCCGTAAAAAACAACTGTCCTCTCGTCAAAAATGAAAGGAAAACTGCAAAAAAACTGCTTTTTTTAATAAAAACCGACGATTTTATAATAAAAATCCGCAAAAATGCAAAAAATCCTTGAAAACTTGTGGGCAAAATCAACAAAAAGAAAACCGCCTTATTATATGAAATATAGAACTTTTTAAAATCGGTTGAAAAACATTTATCAAAATAGTATCATATTACGCGAGGAAACGTTGGAATCGTTTCCAAAAAAATCATGGGTAAAAACCCAAGTTAAAATTTAGGAGGAAAACTAAATGAAAAAGCTTCTTGCAATGCTCATGGCTCTCGTAATGGTTCTCTCCTTCGCAGCATGCGGCGAAACCCCTGAAGAACCTTCTGATCCCGAAGCACCCGTAGAACCCGGCGAAACCGAAGCAACCGGTTCCGTTTACTGGCTCAACTTCAAACCCGAATCTGACGAAGTACTTAAAGAACTTGCAGCAAAATACACCGCTGAAACCGGTGTTGAAGTAAAAATCGAAACCGCTGCTTCCGGTACTTATAACGAAACCCTTACCGCTGAAATGGATAAGAGCGAAGCTCCTACCATCTTCGTAGTCGGTAACCAGGCTGCTGTTGATACCTGGGGCGATTATTGCCTCGATCTCACCGGCACTGCAATCGCAGACGAACTCAACACCGATGCTTATATGCTCTATGATGCAGACGGCAAACTCTGCTCCATCGGTTATTGCTATGAATGCTACGGCATCATCGTAAACAATGCTCTTCTTAAAGAAGCTGGCCACGATGTTTCCGAAATCACCAACTTCGAAACCCTCAAAGCTGTTGTTGAAGACATCACCGCTCGTTCCGAAGAACTCGGCTTCGGCGCATTCACTTCCAACGCAATGGACGGTTCCTCTTCCTGGAGATACACCGGCCATATGATCAACCTCGAATACTACTATGAATACGTAGATGACAACGCAGCATGGGCAAACGGCACTGCAGCTGCTCCCACCCTTACCGGTGCCTACATGAACAACTTCCGTAACCTCTATGATCTCGCTGTAGCAAACTCCATCGTTGATCGTAAAGAACTCGCAAACGGCGGTTTCGATGCACAGGCTGAATTTGCAGAAGGCAAAGCAGTATTCTATGTACAGGGTTCCTGGGAAGCAAGCGGCCTTGAAGGCAAAGGCATGGATCTCTCCACCCTTTCTATGATTCCTTATTACTGCGGCGTTGAAGGCGAAGAAAAAGCTGGCCTCAACTGCGGTACTGAAAACTATTGGGCAATCAACGGCGATGCTTCTGAAGAAGACATCCAGGCAACCATCGATTTCATGGTATGGCTCGTAACCGATCCCGAAGCTTCTGAAGCTGCTGTCGGCACCTTCGGCGTAATGCCCTACAAATCTGCTGCTGTTTCCACCAACCCCTTCCTTGCACAGGCTAACGCATATCTTGCAGACGGCTGCTACAACATGGCTTGGATCACCAACTTCCAGCCCAACGTTGACGCATACCGCGCAACCGCTGTAAACGCACTTAACGCTTACAACGCAGATCCTACCGATGCAAACTGGGCAACTGTTGTAACCGCATTCATCGACGGTTGGGCAGTACAGTATCAGGCAGTAAACGGCTGATTTTAATTAGCGACAATTTCAAAGCAGTTTCGCTTTGATCGAACGGAGCGAGCTTTTTGGCTCGCTCCGTTTTTGCTATATCATTGTTGAGGCCCCATGAAGCCGAAACAGTGACCTTTTTAAATTCGATTAGCAGGAGTTGAAGCAAAAAAATGAAACGCTCACACGACAGCGCGGCGGTAAACAGCGATATGATCCGCAAGCCGATCCAGCGTTGGGCACCACTTTTCCTTGTTCCGATGTTTGCGGCATTTCTCATCGGATTCGTATGGCCCTTCTTCCATGGTCTTTTCCTCTCTTTCTGCAAGTTCAAGACCACCAGTAAATGGGAATGGGTCGGACTTTCCAACTATGAAAAAGCTCTCGCGGACGAAAGCTTTATCTATTCCTTCGGATTCACCGCGGTTTTCGCGATTGTTTCCCTTGTGCTCATAAACGTGTTTGCGTTTGCTGTTGCTTATGCTCTCACTCAGAAAATAAAAGGCGCGAACCTTTTCAGAACCGTTTTCTTTATGCCGAACCTCATCGGCGGTATCGTCCTCGGTTATATCTGGAGCATGATTTTTGACGGATTCCTCGGTTATTACCAGACTTCCATTCTTATGGATAAAGAATGGGGCTTCTGGGGTCTTATAATTCTGACCTGCTGGCAACAGATAGGTTATATGATGATCATTTATATTGCGGGCCTCCAGGCTGTTCCGGAAGATATGCTCGAAGCAGCAAAAATCGACGGCGCAAACGGCTGGCAGACTCTTTTCAAAGTCACCATTCCGAACGTTATGCCCTCCATCACCATCTGCACCTTCCTTTCCCTTACCAACGGATTCAAGCTCTTCGACCAGAACATCGCTCTTACCGGCGGTTATCCCTATCTCATCAACCCGGACGGCACTTCCGTACATACAACCGAAATGCTTGCCCTCAACATTTATAACACCTTCTATGTCGGCGCAAACACCCGCGGTGTTGCCCAGGCAAAAGCGGTTCTTTTCTTCATTCTCGTTGCAACCCTGGCAATTGCCCAGCTTACCGCAACCCGTAAAAAGGAGGTACAGCAGTAATGAAAGGCGTTTTCCAGAAAGAAAAATTCGGAAAAACTCTTACAACCGTTCTGTTCACCGTTCTCTCCGTTATTTATGTTTTCCCGGTGCTCATGGTTGTTATCAACTCTTTTAAAAAGAACACCTTCGTTAAAACCGATACCTTCGGAATTCCCACCGGAGAAAGCCATGCCGGTTTTGATAACTTCATCAACGGAATGACCTTCGGCGGTTATCCTTTTTCAAAATCCGTTCTTTACAGCATCATTATCACAATTCTCGGAACAATTCTCATTCTTCTCTTCACTTCCATGGCCGCATGGTATATCTCCCGTGTGGATTCCCTTGCCTGCAGAATCGTTTATTACGGCTGCGTATTCTCCATGGTCGTTCCTTTCCAGATGGTAATGTTCACCCTTTCCAAAACCGCAGATACCCTTAAACTCAACACCCCCTGGACCATTCCGGTAATTTATCTCGGCTTCGGTGCAGGTCTTGCTGTTTTCATGTTCGTCGGCTTTGTAAAAGGAATCCCGCTTGATATCGAAGAAGCTGCCGCCATCGACGGCTGCAACCCTTTCCGTACATATTTCAGTGTTGTTCTCCCGATGATGAAACCCACCATGATCTCCGTTGCGATCCTTGAAATCATGTGGATCTGGAACGACTATCTTCTTCCCTATCTTGTTCTCGACCGTACCGAATATAAGACCATTCCGATCCATATCCAGTACCTCAAGGGAAGCTACGGAACCGTTGACCTCGGCGCAACAATGGCGCTTATCCTTCTCAGCATTATCCCCGTAATCATCTTCTATCTCACCTGCCAGAAACATATCATCAAAGGTGTTGCCGCGGGCGCAGTAAAAGGCTGATTTTTAATTAAAAACATATCGGAAAGGAGGCGCCGCTTTGACCATAAAAGATCTTGCGAAAAAAACCGGATACGGTGTTGCAACCGTTTCGCGCGTTCTCAACAACCACCCTAACGTAAGCGAAAAAGCCCGTAAGGCAATTCTCAAAGCGGTTGAAGAAAGCGGTTTTCAGATCAACGATAACGCAAAACAGCTTAAGCAGAAAATCGCAACCTCGATTCTTGTGGTCGTAAAAGGCACCTCCAACGAAATGTTCGGTTCCCTTGTGGAAATAATTCAAAGCGAAGTCGCAAAAACCGATTATCCCCTGATTGTTGACTATATCGATGAGGACGATAACGAAGTTCTTCGGGCGGTGCGCCTTTGCCGCGAAAAAAAGCCCCTCGGAATTTTAATGCTCGGGGGCAACATGGACCATTTCCTTTCCGATTTTGATAAAATCGAAGTTCCCTGCGTCCTTGTTTCAAGCGATGCTTCAAACCTTCCTTTCAAAAACCTTTCAAGCGTTTCCACCGATGACCGCTTTGCGGCAAAATGCGTAATGGATTCGCTTATCGAAATGGGCCACAGAAGATTTGCAATCGTCGGCGGCGATAAGGATACTTCCGATACCGGACGTCTGCGTTACGAAGGCTGTCTCGATTCCTGCCTCGAGCACGGCATTGATTTCGATAAAGAAAAAGACTATATCGGCGTCCGTTTTTCCTATCAGGACGGTTACGACGCAACCTGCCTTCTTTTGAGGAACAAAAGGAACTTCACGGCGCTTTTTGCCGCCGCGGACGTAATGGCGATCGGCGCCATAAGAGCAATCAACGATAACGGCCTTCGGGTTCCGGAAGATATTTCCGTTGTCGGTTTTGACGGCCTTTTGCTGAGTTCCTTCCTTGTTCCAAAGCTCAGCACCGTGGAACAGTCCGTCAGAAAAATGGCGGTGAGAAGTGTCGAAATCATTCTCGACTGCATCGAAAACGGTGCGGTTCCAAGGCACGAAACCGTTCCTTTTGCGCTTCGCCTTCGCGAAAGCACAAAGAAAATTTGACCAAAAGCAAAATTTAATATAAGGAGCTTTTCCGAAAAATGAGAGAAAGCGGAATATTGATGCATATTTCCTCTCTTCCGGGTCCTTACGGAATCGGAACCATGGGAAAAAATGCTTTTGAATTTGTGGATTTTCTTGAAAAATCCGGTCAGCGGGTATGGCAGATTTTGCCGCTTAGCCCAACGGGCTATGGCGATTCGCCTTATCAGTCCTGCTCTGCCTTTGCCGGAAACCACTATCTCATCGACCTGGAAACTCTGATAGATAGCGGCCTTCTTGAAAAACAGGAGGCTGAATCTTTTTTCTGGGGAAATAACGAAGAAAAAGTGGATTTCGGCGCGCTTTATGAAAACAGAAGCAGGGTTCTTCGCCTTGCTTTCAGCCGTTTTGTTCCGAACGAAAAATATAATAAATTTGTTTCCGAAAACGAAAAATGGCTTTCGGAATATGCTCTTTTCACCGCAATAAAGGATTCTTTGGGCGGAAAACCCTGGACCGAATGGCCGAAGGAACTTCGCCTTCGGGAGGGAAAAGCCCTTGCCGAAAAGCGCGAAGAACTGAGCGAAGATATTGCTTTCAGATATTTTCTCCAGTTCGAATTTTTCTCCCAATGGGAAAAACTCCGGGGCTACGCCAACGAAAAGGGAATAAAAGTCGTCGGAGATATTCCGATCTATGTTCCGCTGGATTCCGCGGATGTCTGGGCGGAGCCGGGAGAATTCCTTCTTGATAAAAACCTTTCGCCAAAATGCGTTGCGGGCTGTCCTCCGGATTCCTTCAGCGCGGACGGTCAGCTTTGGGGAAACCCGATTTATGATTGGGAAAAAATGAAAAAAAGCGGCTTTGCCTGGTGGATAAAACGCCTCGGCGCCGCAAAACATATGTATGACATAGTCCGTTTTGACCATTTCCGCGGATTCGAAAGCTATTGGTCAATTCCCGCCGGAGATAAAACCGCAATGAACGGACATTGGGAAAAAGGCCCCGGAATGGATTTTATAAACGCAATAAAATCCGCCCTTCCGGAAATCGATTTCATCGCCGAAGACCTTGGCTTTGTAACTCCGGAAGTCCGGAAGCTCCAGGAAGATTCCGGCTATCCGGGAATGAAAGTTATGCAGTTTGCTTTCGATTCCCGTGAGGAAGGAAACTATCTTCCCCATACCTATCCGGAAAACTCCGTTGTATATTCCGGAACCCACGATAACCCGACCCTTGTCCAGTGGCTTTCCGAAGTTGCGGAAAGCGACCTTTCCGAAGGAAAGGCCTATCTCGGCCTTAGCGAGGAAGAAGGCCTTGCGAAGGGTCTTATCCGCGGCTGTATGGCTTCAATAAGCCGCCTTTGCGTAATTTCAATGCAGGATTACCTTGAACTTGGAAAAGAAGCCAGAATGAATTTTCCGGGAACTCTTTCGGACGCAAACTGGACATGGCGCGCAAAACAAGGCTTTTTGACCGAAGAACTTTCCGGTTATATTCTTGAAATCACAAAGCGCTTCGGCAGAATTTAACAAAAACAAAAAAGGCACCCGCAGGGTGCCTTTTTTAATGCAGAATGCAAAGTGCATAATGCAAAATTAAAAGGGGGAATAAAAGCCTCACATATCAGGGGAGGTGTCTGCGAAGCAGACGGAAGGGTGGAAAAACATTCCCGAAGGAAAGGTGACAATGAAGGATTAATGTCCAATGAATAACGGGCGGATAATATCCGCCCCTACAAAATTTAACCGGTAAATAAATGCACCAAATAAAAAAGACGCCGGATGGCATCTTTTTTATTTGAATTAGTTTGATAATAATGCTACGGTTTCAAAAGGTTTCATTTGGTTTCACTCAAAAAATGAAACTATTAAGCGGGAAGTGAAACGCTCTTTTAGGACTGAAACTATGCTAATCAGTTTGTCAAACCTGCTAATAAAAAGCAAGTACTTTTTTCAAA
>JAGASN010000034.1 GCA_017847875.1 Oscillospiraceae bacterium
ACTTTCTACTGTATTTCAAAATAGGGCAAGGCATATTAACCTTTTTTGACAAATAAAAAAGCAACTGCCTTTTCATCAGCAGTTGCTGTTTTCGTATTCCTCATTAACCAAGTCTATGAGTTCATTCATTTTGTCTATACAAAAGGCATTTTCCTGCGGTATGGGTCTTTTAAAGGGGTGTCCTCCAAGAAAGGCTCTCATTTCCCAATAGGCATCTTCGTAGCCAATTTCTTTTCTGTATTCCCAATAAATCTTCCAACCTCGGCAGTAGGTTTCTTTGTCAATCTCAATGGCTGTTTTTCTTCCTTCAATGGTTGTTATTTTGTAATAGCGGTATTCGCTGTTTCCCAAGTAAATATAATCAGCCTTCGCCAAATATTTTATGTAGTTTGAGATTGTGTTTCGTCCTACTCTCTGCCCATTCTCCTCCATAATAAGTTCCATTTGCGAGTAGGGCAAAGTTCTAAAAAACTCATCATTCAAGTAGTAGTAAAAGAGGTTTCTCAACTTTACAATGTCTGTTTGAGGAGCAATATTCAATTCTTTTAAGCAAAAGGTTTTAAACTTGGAAGGAGTTTCGGTAATTTCAAAAGTTGTATTTCTGCCTCTGCCCTTTGCCTCAAACTTATATCCTCTGCTTACTAACATTCTTTTTATGCCTTGAACATCTGTGTTTTTTGTATTCAGCAGTTCCATTATTTCATTTTTAGAATAAATCTTTTTAGAAATCATAATAACCAACCCCTTTTTTAAGTTGAACTGTCAGCACACGAAATAATTTATAGAAAGTATCTCTTGCCAAGTGTTTAACTTAAAAATTGTATGCCCTTTTGAGTTCTTCGGTTTTCTCTGTTTCTTCTGCTTTTGGAACAATAGGGAAGGCATAGAGTTTGCCATCTTTGCTGACTTTCGGCATTTCTTTGTAGTTGGGGAACTGCTCTTTGAACCAACCTTTTACAAAGTTGTAGGGGTTCGGCTGAACAAGAGAGAGGCTTTTTGCGAGATTAAACATCTCCATCAATTCATCTCTGTTCTCAAAAACGCTAATGTATTTCTCCATATTCTTATATGTGAGGTTCTTATTGCTTGCGGTAGATTTCTTTTTCTTTGCGATTTCAAGAGAGAAACCTACAAATCTGTTTCTTAAAGTTTCAAATTGAATTGCTTCGTTGCTGAAAGGGTCAGTTGCTCTTTCGTAGAAATCTTCGCTAACAACAATCTTTCTTGTTTTGTAATCAACCATTACATCTTTTACCATTTTCTTAATCATTGCTTTATCCTCCTATTATTTATTGACTGCTTTCGCAGTTTCAATATCAACAATTTTATTTGCTTTTTCGGCTTTTTCTTTTTCTTCTCTTTCAATAAGTTCCATTTCGGTGAGAAGCTCTTCTTTTTTGATTTTGCTTTCTTTGTATTCGGGATAAGCTTTGAGGAACCAAGATTTTACAGAAGGATAACCTTTTGCTTTGGCATCAGCAATTTTTCTAACTGCGTTGAACTCAATAAGCATTGCTTCGCTGTTGGCCTGAGTTTTAATATATCCTTCCATTTTTTCATAAGTAAGTTTTGCGTAAGTGGTTTTAGTGGATTTTTTGATTTTTACAGTATAGCCCTCGCATCTTGCGAGAATTTCTTCATATTCCTCAAATTCGGGAGTTCCATAAACACAGGCTTTTTTGTAATCTTTCTCCATAACAATAATTTCTTTTTTTGCTCTGTTCATTTCAATCTTCATCATTTTGCTTACCTCTTTCTTAATTTTTGTTTTTCTTTGTGAGGTCTTTATCTCTCCCTCACTGTGCCTATATTATACGATATTTAAAGTCCAATAGAATGGACTTTGATTTTTGTTTTTAACTTTTTTGAAAAAGTTTTTTAAAAAAACTGAAAATGGCAATATTGTAAGATAATACAGACACAGAGGGAGACTAACGAAGATGTTCGGTTATGTTATGGAGATGTTAAAAGATGTTCGGAGATAGTATAAAATGTTGAGGAGATGTTTGTTATATGTTAGACAACACGCTGTTTTGTTTGGCAATTTTTATAATGTCTTCGTCTCTCAAACTGTTGAGGTAGGTTTGAGTTATTGCTATGTTTTCGTGGCCGAGAAGTCTTGAAATTGTGTAAAGGTCTGTTCCCATTTTTACTTGCTGTTGGGCAAAGAAATGTCGGCAAGTATGTGGAGATACTCTTATTCCTTTTATTCCTTCGCCGTGTTTTCTTAAAACTCTTTCAACAGCAGAATTGTTGAGTTGGTGTCCGTGAAAGGAGAGGAAATAGTAGTCATCTGTATTCTTCAATGAAAAGTAATTCTCTGCTGTTAAGTCATAACGCAATAATGCCTTTCTCAAAACGGCGGTAATAGGAACAACTCTTTGCTTGTGGTTTTTGCCATTTATAACTATAAAATCACTATGTATGTCGCACTTGCGAATACAACAAAGTTCATAACAGCGAATGCCTGTTTCAAAGAGAGTTGTCAAAATTGCTTGGTCTCTTACACTTATATAGTCGTTGCCTTTACAGGACTTCATTATTGTTTTTACATCTTCGGGCTTAAATGCTTTAATAATTGGTTTGTCTTCTTTACACCACTTGAAATTTTGCTTTGTATTAAAACCACCATTTTCTTCGTCGTAGCAATACTGAATAAATGCTTTTGCTACCTTCAAAAGGCCATTTATATAAGTTCCTTTGAGGTTTTTCGACACCATATAATGTGTAAAGTGTTTTATTAGAGTAAGCGTTAATTCTTCGGTGTCTTCAACTTTGGCAACTTCTTCGCAATAACGCAAAAAGAGACTGAGATTATTCCTATAACTTTTAATAGTTTTAGGTGTGAATTTTCTAATCTCAATCTCTAATAAATACTCTTTAATTGCGTGTTCAATTTTCATAATTGTTCCTCCTTTGTATGTCATAACTAAAAGAGGAGTGTATGTCGCTACTGAACAATGTATGTCGGCGTTGGTGGAAAAGAAGTAAAAAAGAAGAAAATAAAAAAGCGGCTTAATAAAGCCGCTTTTTGCTGTTTTAAAATTAATCTTCGTCTTCCTCTTCGGGCATTTCCCAGGAGTGCCATACGTTGTTGACGTCGTCGTTATCTTCAAGAGCGGCAAGAAGTTTCTGCATTTTAACAACGGTGTCGGGGTCGGTGATGGCAGTGGTGGTCTGGGGAATGTAAGCAACGTCGGCGCTTTCAAAACGGTAGCCCATTTCATAAAGAGCATCGCGAACGCCGGGGAAATCGTTGGGAGCGGTATAAATTTCGGCAACGCCGTCTTCATATTTGAAATCTTCGCCGCCTGCTTCCATAACGTCTTCCATAAGTTTTTCTTCGTCAAGGTCTTCGTCGGCAATTACGATAAGGCCTTTGCGGTCGAACATAAAGGAAACGGAACCGGTCTGACCAAGGTTGCCGCCGTATTTGGAGAAATAGCTGCGGACGTCGCCGGCGGTTCTGTTGCGGTTATCGGTAAGAGTTTCGACGATAACTGCTACGCCGCAGGGACCGTAACCTTCGTAAGTAATTTCTTCGAAAGTGGTTTTGTCGCCGAGACCGGCAGCTTTTTTGATGGATCTTTCGATGTTGTCGTTGGGAACGTTGTTTGCTTTTGCTTTAAGAATAAGAGCCTGGAGTTTGCTGTTGTTTGCGGGATCAGGGCCGCCTTCGCGAACTGCAACGGTGATTTCTTTACCGATTTTGGTAAAAACTTTGCCGCGGGCTGCGTCGATTCCTTCTTTTTTACGTTTGATGGTACTCCATTTGGAATGTCCGGACATTATATATCTCTCCTTAGCGGGAAAATTAGTTTACAGATTATTTTAACATATATAAATGGCTTTTGCAAGCCCTTTTAATAAAGCCTTCCTTTTTGGGGAAGGCTAACAAAAAAAGTCCTGTTCCAATAGAACAGGACTTTTTTACAATCCCTCAGTCAGCTTCGCTGACAGCTCCCTTTAACAAGGGAGCCTTTTTAAATTATAAACTGCAGAACCGTTCCTGTGAGGATGGAAACGGCGAAAAGGAATCCGGTAAGGCGAAGACATTCGATTTTGTCAACGTCGTTGCGGAAAAGAACAAGAAGACCGGTTCCGGCTCCGACGGAAAGTCCCGCAAAAGCCGCGCCGAAAGAAATTGCGCCTTCCGCATAAAGCTGGGCAATGATTATGGAGGAAGCGCAGTTGGGAATAAGCCCGACCATTCCGGCAACAAAAGGCTGGAAGAAGCTTTCGTTTGCGATGAAAGCGGAAAAAGTTTCTTCGCCGACAAAATGTATGCAAACTTCGAGAGCGAACATCACAACAAAGATGAAAGCGAGGGTTTTTGCGGTATGGGCAAGGGTGCTTTTAAGAAGTCCGTGGTGGCCTTCGGTATGGCAATGGGAATGTTCCTCCACAACTTCATCAAGTTCCTCTTTTGTGATGTTGAAAAGCCCGAAGCGGTCAACAAGAAGCCCTGCTACAATTGCAAGAACAAGCTTTGAACCGATGAGCGGAAGGATCTTTCCGGCGCTTTCCGGGTTGGAGATAAGAACAGGAATTGCCTCGTCACTTGTGGAAATAAAAACCGCAAGCATCGTTCCGGCGGTGATTATTCTGTTGGAATAAAGGTTCGCAGCAACGACGGAAAAACCGCATTGGGGAACAATTCCGAGAAGGGCGCCGACGGCGGCTCCGGCTTTTCCGAATTTTCCGAGCCAGGCGGCAAATTTTTCCGCGTGGCGGTGTTCAATAAATTCGATGAGCAGATATGCTCCGAAAAGGAACGGAAGCGACGAAGCGGCATGTTCAAGGGTATGGATAAAAATGTGTAAAAATTCGTGCATATTTTACCTCGTCAAAAAGGGGATTTTCAGAATATATATTATATTTTAAAAACGGCGGTCCAGTCAAGAATTTTTTGTTAATTTTAATAATAAATTTAATAAAAAAGTTTTTTGGGGGTTTTCGGAAAAATGAATTTTGATATAAACGATTATTCTCTTGGAAAAAGGCCCCTTTGGGCAATTTTTGCGGCGGCAATTATTTTTGGTGCTTTGTTTTTCTTTGTTTTCAACTGCGTTGCAATGGGCGAAGGAAGCCGCCTTTTGCCCGTTTATTCCGTGGAAACTCCGGAGAAAAAAGCTGCGGTGACTTTCAATTGTGCCTGGGAGGCGGAGGATATTCCGGAAATACTCTCCGTTCTTGAAAAATATGAAGCGAAGGCAACGTTTTTTATTCTCGGGCAATGGGCAAAGGAAAATCCGGACGAAGTAAAAATGATTGCAGAAGCGGGGCACGAAATCGGGACCCACAGCAACACCCACCCGGATATGGCGAAAATCACAATGGAAAAAGCGAGGGAGGAACTTTTGCGTTCCTGCGAATATATTGAAAAAGCCGGCGGCGGAAAGCCAAAACTTTTTCGTGCGCCAAGCGGTTCATATTCGGGTGAACTTATAAAAACCGCTTCGGAAATGGGTTTTATTACTGTCCAATGGGATATCGACAGCCGGGACTGGAAGGATAAAACCGCGGCAGAAATGGTCGAGAGTGTAACGAAAAACGTTGGTAAAGGGAGCATTATCCTTTTCCATTCCGGAAAGGAAAACACACTTGAAGCTCTTCCGCAGATCCTCGAAATCCTTAAAAACGGCGGATATGAATTTGTCAAAGTTTCGGAACTTGTTTATACGGAAAACTATACCATTGACCACACCGGAAGACAGCACAGCCTTGAACGCTGACCGGAGTTGTGTTATTATAACTCCGTCAGGAAGTGAAAACATGAATCTTTTAGAAAATTTTAAAAAACTTGATACGGATTTTTCTCTCATCGGGCTTGAACTTCCGGAAGGAATTTAAGATATCATAAAAAAGCGGCGGAAAATTCCGCCGCTTTTTTAAAATGAATTTTTGCATAAAAACCGCCAGTTTTTTGAATTTCCTGCAAATTTTTAAGAAAAAGACCGTTTTTTCTCTTGTTTCTATTGATTTTTGCAGGAACTGCTGATAAAATGAATTTCTAAAATCCTATTTTATATAAGGGGATGTTTTTTATGAACAAGGACTTTTTACATAAAATTTCCGAAAATATGCACAGCTTTTCAAAAGGTCAGAAACGAATCGGAAACTTCATTCTTTCCCACTATGACAAAGCCGCTTTCATGACTGCGGCAAAACTCGGCGAATCCGTCGGCGTTTCCGAATCCACAGTTGTCCGCTTCGCTTCCGAACTCGGTTACGACGGTTATCCGGAACTTCAGCATGCGCTTCAGGAAATGATCCGCAACCGCCTTACAACCGTTCAGCGAATTGAAATCACAAGCGACAGAATGAGCAACGCGGACGTTCTAACCAAAATTCTCAATATGGATATCGAAAAGATCCGCCGCACTCTTGAAGATACTTCCAGCGAGGAATTCAACAAAGTTGCGGATACGATCGTTTCTGCAAAACATATCTATATCCTCGGCGTAAGAAGCTCCGCTTCTCTTGCAAGTTTCCTCAGTTTTTATTTTTACAAAATTTTCGATAACGTAAGGAACGTTGCAACTTCCAGCACAAGCGAAGTTTTCGAGCAGATTATGAACATCGGCGAAGGGGACGTTTTTATCGCAATAACCTTCCCCCGTTACAGCAAGAGAACGATAAAAGCGGCAAAATATGCCCACGACAAAGGCGCAACGGTAATTGCCCTTACGGACAGCCACAGCGCACCGATTATCGAATTCAGCGACAGAGTTATGCTTGCAAGAAGCGATATGGCTTCCTTTGCGGATTCTCTTGTTGCGCCCCTTTCGCTTATAAACGCGCTTATTGTTGCGATAGGAATCCGCCGCAGAAACGAAATTTCCGCAACTTTCAGCCAGCTTGAGCGGATCTGGTCCGAATATGAAGTTTATGAAAAGAGCGATGAGCATGAAAATTTATGATGTTATAATCGTCGGCGGCGGTGCAGCAGGCTGCGTTGCCGCAGGATATGCCGCCCAAAACGGAAAAAGCGTGCTCATTCTTGAGCGCAACCAAAGACCCGCAAGAAAAATTCTTGTTACCGGAAAAGGCCGCTGCAACGTGACCAACAACTGTGAACCGGAAGAATTTTTTCGCCATGTTCGGAGCAATCCGCGTTTCCTTTACAGCGCGCTGAGCCGTTTTGCACCGAAACATACCATGGAGCTTTTTGAAAAGCTTGGCGTTCCGCTTAAAACCGAAAGGGGAAGAAGGGTCTTTCCCGTTTCGGATAAGGCAATTGATATTGCCGATGCTCTTCAGCTTTTTATAAAAAACAAGAACGTTGAAATCCGCCGGGGAAGGGCAAAAAGCCTTGTTTTTGAAGATAACGTGCTCAAAGGCGTGCTCACGGAAAACGGAGATTTTTACCGTGCTCAAAAGGTGCTCGTATCAACCGGCGGGCTCAGCTATTCCGCAACCGGTTCCAGCGGCGACGGCTATGAACTTGCGAAACAGGCGGGGCACACAATTGTTCCCACAAGGGCTTCGCTTGTAGGAATTTATACCGCCGAAAATCTTTCGGAAGCGGCGGGGCTTGCTCTTAAAAACGTAACTTTGCGGCTTTTTGATGCCAAAAAGAAAAAGCCGATATATGAAGAACTTGGCGAAATGCTTATCACCCATGAAGGAATTTCCGGACCGCTGGTGCTCAGCGCAAGTTCCTTTATGAGCACGGAACTTTCGAACTATCGCCTTGAGCTTGATTTGAAGCCCGGTCTTTCCGCGGAAGAACTTGACGCAAGAATCCTCAGGGATTTTTCCGAAAAGAAAAACCGCGATTTCATCAATTCTCTTGATGAACTTCTTCCGAGAAGTTTTATCCCTTACGTTGTTGAAAAAAGCGGAATCGAACCGGAAACAAAGGTCAACCAGATAACAAAAGCACAGCGCCTTGAACTTGTTGCGGCGATAAAATCTTTCCCGATAAAACCGGTGGAACTCGGGGATATCGAAGGGGCGGTAATAACCGCCGGCGGTGTTTCCGTAAAGGAAATTGACCCGAAAACAATGGAATCAAAACTTTGCCCCGGTCTTTATTTTGCCGGGGAGGTAATTGACCTTGATGCAGAAACCGGAGGATATAATCTTCAGATTGCTTTTGCAACCGGTTATGCCGCCGGAACGGCTATTTAAGGAGGAAAAATCATGAAAATTGCAATAGACGGTCCTGCCGGAGCAGGAAAAAGCGCAACTGCAAAAGCCGTTGCAAAAGAACTTGGTTTTATCTATGTCGATACCGGTGCGCTTTACCGCGGAATCGGGCTTTACGTTATCCGAAAAGGTGCGAAGGCTTCTTCGATTGAAGAGGTTGTTCCGCTTCTTGCGGAAATAAAAATAGAGATGAAACATATTGAAAACGAACAGCATATTTTCCTCAACGGCGAGGACGTTTCCGGTCTTATAAGAACCGAATCCGTTTCCGCCGCGGCTTCGGACGTTTCGGCAATTCCCGCGGTAAGAGATTTTCTTTTTGATATGCAGCGAGACATTGCCGAAAAGAACGACGTTATAATGGACGGAAGGGATATCGGAACCGTTGTTCTTCCGGATGCGGAACTTAAAATTTTCCTTACCGCAAAACCGGAAGTAAGGGCGGAGCGCAGAGTTAAACAGCTTTTGGAAAAGGGTATCGAGGCGAATTTTGACGATGTTCTTGCGGACGTTATCCAGCGCGATTATAACGATTCCCACAGGGATTTCCGTCCGCTTAAACTTGCGGAAGACGGAATTCTTCTTGATAATTCCGAGCTCAGTTTTGAAGAAACTTTTGAAAAAATAATTTCCCTCGCAAAGGAGCGCATGGCTTGAAAAGAGAGATAATTGTTGCAAAATCCGCCGGCTTTTGCTTTGGGGTAAAACGTGCGGTGGGAATTGCGGAAGATTTTGCGGAAAAGGGAATTCCTGCGGTCACTTTAGGAGAAATTATCCATAACCCGACGGTTGTGGAAGGACTTCGGGCCAGAGGAGTTTTTCCGGTGGAAAGCGTTTCGGAAGTGCCGGAAGGCGCAACTTTGATTCTTCGATCCCACGGAGTTCCGCTTTCGGTTGTGGAAGAACTTGAGAAAAAGTGTATTCCCTACGCGGACGCCACCTGTCCTTTCGTTGCAAGAATTCACCGCATTGTTGCGGAGCGTACAGCCGCCGGAGATACCGTTATTATCACGGGAAATCCCGATCATGCGGAGGTCCGCGGCATTGTCGGACACGCAAAAGGTGATGTCCGTGTGGTGCGTAATTTGGCTGAATTGGAAGAACTTTCCAAAAATGAAGAAAATCTTTGTGCAAAATGTATCACAATTGTATCGCAAACCACTTTTTTGCGGGCGGAATGGGAAAAATGCGAAAAATTTGCAAAAAAGGTATATACAAATTTATTAATTTTTGATACAATATGTAATGATGCCTGTACTAAACAAAGCGAGGCGGACGCTCTTTCGCGCCGGTGCAATGGGATGATTGTAGTCGGTGGGCGGAATAGTTCCAACACCGCAAGGTTATGGGAGACCTGTGCGGCCAACTGTCCGACTGTTTTGATTGAGTATCCATCAGAACTAAAGCCGAATGATTGGAATAATTGCGAAGTAATAGGCGTCACTGCCGGTGCATCAACCCCATACGGCATAATTAAGGAGGTACTACAAACCATGAGTGAAAACAAAGAAATCAGCTTTGAGGAAATGCTGGAACAGTCCTTTGAAAAGGAAGAATCCAAATACGTAAGAAACGGCGAAAAAGTTCAGGCAACCGTTATGGTTGTTAAAGACACCGAAATTGTTGTCAGCGTTGGCAGCAAACACACCGGATTCGTTTCTTCCGAAGAACTTTCCGAAGATCCTAACGTTAAACCTGCCGATATCGTTAAAGTAGGCGACGAAATTACCCTCAAAGTTCTGCACGTAAATGATGCCGACGGCACCATGACCCTTTCCAAAAAGAAAGTCGATGCAGAGAAAAACTTCCAGGCTATCGAAGAGGCAGCCGGAACTGACGAAATTTTGGAAGGAACTGTTGTCGAAGTCGTCAAAGGCGGCGTTATCGTTGTAACTGATGGTGTTCGCGTATTCATCCCTGCTTCTCAGGCAACTGCCTCCAGAAACGAAGCTCTCGAAGGTCTTCTCAAACAGAACGTTAAATTCCGCGTTCTTGAAGTAAACGCACAGCGCAAACGCGCAATCGGTTCCATCAAATCCGTTCTTAACGAAGAAAGAAAAGCAAGACAGGCTGCTTTCTGGGAAAACGTTGAAGTCGGTCAGGTATTTGAAGGAAAAGTTAAATCCCTCACTTCCTACGGCGCATTCGTTGATCTCGGCGGCGTTGACGGAATGGTTCACGTTTCCGAACTTTCCTGGCTCCGCGTTGCAAAACCCGCAGACGTTGTAAGCGTTGGCGATACTCTTGAAGTATTCGTAAAAGACGTTGACAAAGAAGCCAAGAAAATCAGCCTCGGCTACAAAAAAGAAGAAGACAACCCCTGGGAAATCCTCAAGAGAGATTATCCTGTCGGCACCGTTGCAAAAGCAAAAATCGTCAGCATGACTGCTTTCGGCGCATTTGCTAACCTTATCCCCGGCATCGACGGTCTTATCCACATTTCCCAGATTTCCTATGAACGCGTTGCAAAACCCGAAGACGTTCTTTCTGTTGGTCAGGAAGTTGACGTTAAAATCACCGATATCGATTTCGATAAACATCGCGTTTCCTTCTCCATCAAAGCTCTTCTTGAACCGCCCGTAAAAGAAGAAGCTGCTGAAGAAGCTCCTGTTGAAGAATAATCTTAACTGATTACATAAAAAAGCCGCTGCTTTGCAGCGGTTTTTTTCTTCCGGAAAAATTTTTGTGCAAAACCCCAAAATAACGTCAAATTTTTTTGAAACCTTGTGATATTGTAGAGTAATGTTAAAAGTGATATAATTATTTTAATATAAAAATAAAGAAAGGCGGGCGGTGTCGGATATGAAAAAAATCATAAGCGGCAGAACGACCGCCGTTTTTGTTGCGGTTTGCTGGATAGCTTACAGCTTTTCATATATAGGAAGGCTCAATTTTTCCGCTTCTATGGCGGAAATGACAAATTCCGGAGTCCTTCTGAAGTCCGAAGCGGGTGCAGTCACCACCGGTTTTTTCATCTGTTATGGTCTTGGTCAGTTCCTGAGCGGGTGGCTTGGGGATAAAGTTCCGCCGAGATATCTTGTTTTCACCGGTCTTACCTGTTCCTCTCTGATAAACTTTGCAATAAGTTTTGGGCCGCCTGTGGCGCTTATGACCGTTCTCTGGAGCGCAAACGGACTTTCCCAGGCGCTTCTCTGGGCACCGATCTGCCGTATCGTTTCCGATAGGGTACATACTTCGAGAAGGCAGAAAGCCTGTACCGCTCTTGCAACAACAATGGCGGGAGGAACGCTTTTCGCCTATATCCTTTCCGCGTTGCTGATAAGCGCGAAAGGCTGGCAGGCTTCGTTTATCTGCGGTTCGGTTTGCACCCTTGCGGCGGCAACGGTTTGGATAATCATAACCACGAAAATTGAAAAAGATACCGAAAAAAACGGCGAAATTGAAGAAATTCCGGTTCGAATCGATGAGGAAAGCGGCGAAGCCGTTCCCCATGATGAAATTCCGAGCAATTTTATAAAACTTCTCGCGGTTTCCGGACTTATGACCCTTGCGGTGGCTTCCGGAGTTCAGGGAATTCTCAAGGACTGTATGTCAACCTGGGTCCCGACGTTTATAAGCGATATGTTTGAGATGAATTCGGTTGTTTCGATTCTTACCGGAACGCTTCTTCCGGTTTTCGGACTTTTCGGACCTTATCTTGCAAACAGAATTATGGCGAAAACCAGGGACGAACTTTCTTCGCTTTTCATTCTTTTTGTGATTTCCTCCGTTGCGCTTTCAATGCTTGCGCTTTTCGGAAGATTTTCCATTGTAGTTTCGATCATTGCCCTTGCGGTTACTTATGCCTGCTCCCTTGGACAGAATATGTTCATTGTGGGCACCATTCCTATGTATTTCCACAACGTAGGAAAAGTTTCGATGATAACCGGAACTCTCAACGCCGTTTCCTATCTGAGCACGGCGGTGCTCAGCTGGATTACCGGTGCTTTGGTCGATACTGCCGGTTGGGGAATTGTTATGACACTTTGGCTTATTCTTTCCTGTGTTGCGGCGGTTTCCGTTGTTTTTGCAAAACGCCGTTGGAACAAATTCAGAAGAAACCTTTTCTGATAAATTTCCGAAAAAATTTAAAATTATTCTTGACATCAGCGGTTTTGTGTGGTATCATATAACACGCGTTGAAAACCGCATTTGCGTTGCTAGCTCAGTTGGATAGAGTGACTGACTACGAATCAGTAGGCCAGGGGTTCGAGTCCCTTGCAGCGCACCATAAAAAAGCGACAGACTTTTGTCTGTCGCTTTTTTTGTTTTTGTGAAAATGGGACTCGAACCACCGAATGGGACGAAGGCATTAAGAAAACGATTCGGTGAATCGTTTTTAGCCTGAGAGATTTGCGAGTATTCGAGCAAATCAGTAAGATTTTGCGAAGCAAAAGCTTATTCGAGTCCCTTGCAGCGCACCAAACAAAAAAGGACACCGAAAGGTGTCCTTTTTTGTTTGGTGCATTGATTTAAATGAAGGGGAAACCCTGATAGTTTCCCCTTCAAACTTTCCTTTCCTTCCGAAGATAAAATAAAAATCAAATCAGAAAGGGACTCGAACCACCGCGATAAAACGAAGCCTTTACACAGGGAACAAAAAGTGCTATTATTTTTCTATTGTTTTACTGAAAAAGAGGTAATAAAAGTGTTCGAAAAACTTTGGAAAAATCTTCCGCCGAGATATAACCGCCTTATAAAAATGGTCTGGTCGGCGCTGACTATGTTTTTTATAGGCTTCGGAATCTATCTTCAGATCGAGGCGGATATAGGTTTTCCTTCCTGGAACGCCCTTAACCAGGGTTTTTCAATCGTTTTCCCGATAACTTACGGAACCGCGAGCATCACCATAGGGCTTTCAATCGTCGTTATAGACCTTCTTCTTAAAGAACCCATCGGAATGGGAACTCTTATCGATGCGGTTTGCGTCGGTCTTGGCTGCGATTTTTTCAGCTGGCTCGATCCTGTTCCGGAAATGGAATCGCTTTTTGTTAAAATAATTGTTTTCATAGTAAGCCTTTTTATTCTCAGCTATGGCCAATATCTTTATATGATAACCGGATTAAGCTGCGGACCGCGCGATGCTTTCACCGTTGCAATAGGAAAACGCTGCAAAAAAATTTCCATCGGAACAGTCAACAATATTATAAGCGCGGTTGTTCTTGCAATTTCCTGGGCAATGGGCGCAACTATCGGAATCGGAACGGTTCTTTCCGTTTTCGGTTTGGGAATGGTTATGGACTGGACTTTTAAACTTTGCCGCTTTGAACCGAGAAATGTTGAGCACGAAGATATTATCACAACGGCAAAAGTTATACTTACAAACAAAGAATAATCGGTTGGCAGGAAGAAATTCCTGCCAATTTTTATTTTGTGCAACAAATCGGCTAAAAATAGTCACTATTTAAATATAAATAAAATATTAATTATATTAGATAAATATTGAAAATTAATATATTTTTGTGTATAATAACTCTGAATAATGGAGAATTATGTTCATCGGAGGCGGAAAATTGAAAGAAATTTATCTTGATAACAGCGCGACCACAAAAGTTTATAAACAGGCCGCCGAAGCCGCCTTTAATGTTATGACGGAAATTTACGGAAACCCTTCTTCCCTTCATATGAAAGGCGTTGAAGCCGAAAAAGTTCTTGAAGAAGCAAGAAGAGATATTGCCGATGCCCTCGGCGCAAATCCGGAAGGACTTTATTTCACTTCCGGCGGAACCGAAGCAAACAACCTTGCGGTTATCGGCGGAGCTCTTGCCAAAAAGAGAAAAGGCAACAAGGTTGTTGTTTCCGCCTATGAGCACGATTCTGTTATAAAAAGCGCAAAACAGCTTGAAACAATGGGTTTTTCCGTAACATGGATAATGCCGGATGAAAACGGAATTATCACTCCCGCTTCGGTTTTTGAAGCGGTGGATGAAAAAACCGTTCTGGTTTCGGTAATGCTTGTCAACAACGAAATCGGCGCGATAAACCCGATAAAGGAAATCTGCGCCGCCGCAAAACGCAAAAATCCGGAAGTTGTTTTTCATACGGACGCCGTTCAGGGTTTTTGCAAAGTTCCGTTCAGGGCGGAAAAATCCGGAGTTGACCTTGTTACCATAACCGCACATAAAATCGGCGGACCAAAAGGAATAGGCGCGCTTTGGATTAAAAAAGGCGCAAGAGTTTTGCCCCAGCATTTTGGCGGAGAACAGGAAAAACAGCTTCGGCCGGGAACCCAGGCAATGCCTCTTATTGCGGCTTTCGGAAAAGCGGTTTTTATGGAAACGGTTTCCGCTGTTCCGCGTAAGGAACGAATGGAAGGGCTTGAAAAATATTTCAAGGAAAAAATTTCCGGAATCGAAGGAATTCTTCTCAATTCAAAAGAAGGCGCGATTCCCAATATTGTCAATATTTCCGTTCCGGGAATCAGGAGCGAAATTATGCTCCATTTTCTTGAAAACAGAGGAATCTATGTTTCAAGCGGTTCCGCCTGTGCCCTTGGGGCAAAAAGCCACGTTCTTGCGGCAATGTGCTATGACAGCGCAAGGATCGACAGCGCAATCCGAATCAGCTTCGGAAGAGACACCGAAAAGGAAGACATTGATGAACTTGTTGACGCTCTTTTGGGCGCAATGAGCACACTTTGCAGATAAAAGAGGTTCATAAATGAAAGAAATTATACTTATAAAATGCGGCGAAATTGCCCTTAAGGGACTTAACCGCTCCGGTTTTGAGGACAGACTTGTTAAGAACTGCAAGCGCCGTCTTGAAGACCTTGGAAAATTCAAATGCTGGAAATCCCAGTCCACAATTTATATCGAACCCCAGGACGAAGAAATCGACCTTGACGAAGCGGTTGAACGCCTTCAGAAAGTTTTCGGAATCGTTGCGCTCACAAGAGCCTGCGTTGCCGAAAAAAACTGGGAAGACATTGTTGAAAAAGCGAAAATCTATCTTGCGGATACCCTTCCTTATCTTAAAACTTTTAAGGTTGAGGCAAAAAGAAGCGACAAAAGCTTCCCGATGCAGTCCCCGGAAATTGCAAGGGAAATGGGCGCAGTCCTTCTTTCAAAATACCACCACCTTCGTGTTAACGTAACCAATCCGGATATCGTGGTAATGGTGGAAATCCGCGAAAAATATGCTTATATCCACGGAAAACAGCTTCCCGGAGCGGGCGGAATGCCTATCGGAACAAGCGGAAGAGGACTTCTTCTTCTTTCCGGCGGAATCGACAGCCCCGTTGCGGGTTATATGCTTGCAAAGCGCGGAGTTGAAATCTGCGCTCTCCATTTCCAGTCGCCGCCATATACCGGCGAAAGAGCATGGCTCAAAGTTCAGACCCTTGCCCAGAAGCTCTGCGACTATTGCGGAATTGTTGATCTTTTCTCCGCCGGATTTACCGAAATCCAGGAAGAGATTAAAAATAAATGTCCCGAGGAACTTTTCACCGTTATCATGCGCCGCTTTATGATGAGAGTTGCGCTCCGCCTTGCCGAAAAAGAGGAATGCGGCGCAATCATCACCGGCGAAAGCCTTGCCCAGGTTGCAAGCCAGACAATGCCTGCAATAGGCTGTACCGATGCGGTTTCCACCCTTCCGGTTTTCCGTCCGCTTATCGGTATGGATAAACAGGAAATTGTTGAAATTTCCGAAAAGATCGGAACTTTTGAAACTTCAATTCTTCCCTATGAAGATTGCTGCACCGTGTTTACTCCCAAACACCCAAAAACCCGCCCCACTCTTGAAATGATCGAGGAAGCGGAAAAGGCTCTTGATATTGAGGAGCTTGTTGCAAGGTGCGAGATAAAACACCAGCGTTTAAGACTTTTTCCGAAGAAATGAGATTTAATATGATTAACAAAAAACTTTTGAAAGGAGTGGTTTCTTGCAATCGCAGATAATTCTTCTGAGCAACGTAAAACAGGATAACGTTGCCCAGCTTGTTCAGAAAGAATTCGAGATGCTCGGGATCACTGGCATTAAAGGAAAACGAATTGATGCGGAACGCGCCGCAATTCATAAAACCGTTGCGGAAAGCCTTGCGGATTATAACGTAATTATGATAATCGGCGGAATGGGTGAACAAAACAGCAACATGACCGTTTCCGCGGTTTCTTCTGCAATCGGTTTTCAGACTGTTCAGCAGGAGAATGAAATTTTTCCGGAAGGAGCGGAAATTTTCCGCAACAAAGCCGGAAAACCCAGCGGCTGCGCAATTTCCCAGGGAAACCAGTGCATAATAATGCTTCCGGGTGAACCTGAAACCCTTCAGTTCATGCTTTGCTACCGCGTTTCACGCTATCTTGCGGATTTTGCGGGCGGTGCATATTCAATCAAAACTCTCCGCGCTTTCGGAATTTCCAAAGCGGAAGCGGAAGAAAAAATTGACCTTGCGGAAACTTCCGGAACAACAGTCCGGGTTTTTGAAGACGGAAACGAAATTGCCGTCCAGGTTTATGCAAGAGATGTTGACAGAAAAGAAGCCTTTGCAAAAGCAAATTCTTCCCTTAAAGAAGTTGTTTCCGCTCTCGGTTCCGCTGTTTATGCGGTTGGCGCAGAAAACGTTGGCCAGGCTTTTGCCCAGGAACTTTCCAGAAAAGACCTTAAGGCGGCAATTGCCGTTGAAGGAATCCAGCGCAGCGAAATTGCTTCCGCGGCTTTTGTTGAGGAATATGTAGGAAACTATCTCGGAACTTCCCAGGGAATTTCCAGGTATGACATTCCGGAACAGCTTCTTAAACGCCACGGCGCAAACAGCACCTGGACCGCGGCTGTTCTTGCCGGGGAAGTTTGCAAAACTTATGGCTCCAACATAGGAATTGCCATTACAACCGACCCGACCAAAAACAACGACGGCGCAAACGTTGCGGTTTGCATGGGTGACAATGTCTGGACCGAACACGTCACAGCGGAAACAAGAGAAGAACTTATTGCCGTTGCGGGCGCAAGAGCTGTTCATATTGCGAGATGTGTTGTTTCGGCATATCCTAAGCTTTATGAAAATTCTGTTTCCCTTATGGGTGCGGTTTCCGGAAAATCGAAGTTCAAAACTTCCGTTTCCAAAGGAAACCAGAAATGGTATTCCAGATTTGTTCCGATGAAAGGCGACAGCAAAAGCGAACTTATAAGAAAATCTGTTTTCATAGTCTGCGTTCTTGTTTTCATCGGCTGCATGGGTTACCTCAGCACAAAGCTTTTTGACAGCGTTAACCACAGAAACCTTGCGGCAAACCTTCAGGGGCTTATTGAAAACCAGGAGGTTGATGAGGAAGAGGTAAGAGAATGGGGTTATAACCCCAAACTTTACAGCCTTTATAAAGAGAACCCGGATACCGCCGGTTTTATAAAGATTGACGACACAAACGTAAACTTTGTTGTTGTTCAAACCGCTCTTGCCAACGAAAAAGGACAGAACGGACAGTATTATCTCCGAAAGGATTTTTACGGAAACTATTCCATGTACGGTACTCCTTTCATAGATTACCGCTGTGAAACCGACCCGGACGAACAGAGCAGAAACATTATTGTTTATGGTCACAACGTTTATAACGACGGCCAGATGTTCAGCGACCTTCTCAAATACAGAAAGCTCAGCTTCTATAAAGAACACCCGGCAGTGCATTTTGATACCCTTTACGGCGATTTTGATTGGCTTGTTGTTGGTGTAATCCTCACCAATGCCTATGAAAAAGACGGCCCCGTTTGGGATTATAACAACTTTATCAACGGCGACGAAGCAAAAACCAGGGAATTCCTTAACCAGGTTGCTAAACGCACCATGATAGTCACCGGAGTTGATTATAACACCAGCGACCATTTCCTCACCCTTTCCACCTGCAGCTATGATTTCACCGATGCACGTGTTGTTATTGTTGCAAGACAGGTAAGAGAAGGCGAGGATATAAGCGCAATCGATACCAGCAAGGCATATTACAACTCCAACCCGCTTATGCCGGACAAATGGTATCAGGCAATTTCCGAAGCACAGCAGTCCGAATCCGACGCATCTTTCGGTGAAGCGGAGGAAATCGGAAGCGCCATTGAGGAAATTGAAGTTATAAGTCTTCCGTATAAACTTGAATATAAAGTCGGCGAGAGCATTGACCTTTCCGGCCTTGAACTTCTTGTTTACAGAGCGGATTCCGATGAGCCGGAAACCGTTACCGAAGGCTTTACCGCAAGCCCCAGCGGTCCTTTCACCGAACCGGGCGAATATGAAATTACCGTTGATTACCAGGGTTACAGTTTCAGAATGACAATTCTTGTTGTCGGAGACAACACCAGTTCTGAAATCACAATAACTTCTGTGGAAATCAAAGGCAGTCCTTCCAAAACCACCTATAACGTCGGCGAAAGTTTTGATATGAGCGGAATTTCCGTTGTTGCAACAAAATCCGACGGCACAACGGAAGATGTTACCGGAAAAGCTTCGGTTTCTCCTTCCAAACTCAACACACCCGGCGAAAGCGTTGCGGTAACTGTTTCTTATGAGGGAACTTCCAAAACGTTCAACGTTAAGGTAAATCCCGTTGAAGCAACCATAACGGGAATTACTATCGCAAGCGCTCCGACCAAAACAGTTTACACCGTTGGGGAAAGCCTTGATACCACAGGACTTTCCGTTACCGCGGCAAAATCCGACGGTACAACGGAAGATGTTACCGGAAAAGTTTCGCTTTCACATTCCAAATTTGATAAAGCCGGAGATATTACGGTTACCGTAAGCTATAAAGAAAAAAAAGCGACCTTTACCGTAAAGGTAAATCCTGCCGCGACTTCTTCCACTCCGGAAAGTTCCGTTCCGCCGAGCGAATCTGAAAGTTCAAATCCTTCCAGCGAACCCGGAAGTTCCGAACCTCCGGTTTCTCTTCCGGAAAGTTCCGATCCCGGAAGTTCCGCACCTTCAATCTCCCTTCCTGAAAGTTCCGAACCTCCTTCCAGTGAAGAAACCCAGGCGGGAACTGTTGCCAGTAACCTCAGCGCAACAAACGGAAAACAGAGCAAATATTACGCACAGTCCCAAAAGGACAAAATAAAAATCAACGGAAGCACCATGAGCGTTTATGATGCTGTTTGTCAGGTCGTTGCCTATGAGGCGGGAACCGGTCAGCCGGAAGAACATGTTAAGGCTCAGACTGTTGCAACCTATACATACCTTATGAACCAGGTTGAAAGCAACAAAACCATCAGTAATATCGGAATGAGCACAACAAAACTCGACAGCCGGACCAAAGGACTTGTTGCGGAAGTAATAGGCTATGCGGTTCTTGACGACAGAAACGATGATTTTATCCTTGCAACATATTTTTCCGAAAGCTGCGGCGAAACCGCCGATGCGGAATGGGTTTGGGGTTACGCAAACAGAAACCTTCTCTCCGTTTCCTCGCCGGTTGACGGAAAAACCTCAAAAACCTATAGGATAACTTCTTCCAGCTTCAGAGATAAAGTTGAAAGCAAAACCAATATAACCCTTTCCGGCAATCCGGAAGATTGGATCAGCGTTTACAGCTATTGGGAAGGAACGGATTATGTTAACCAGGTCAAACTTGGCGGAACAAAATACAGCGCAAGAAAACTCCGCGAAAGTGTTCTCGGAGGTTCAAACCTTCGTTCAACCGCCTTTGACGTGGAATATGATTCCGCAAAAGACCAGTTTGTTTTCACAATGCGCGGTTACGGTCACGGCGTCGGAATGAGCGCAGTGGGTTCAATCGCCTATGCGAAAAAAGGTTATGAATGGGACGAAATCCTTCTTAAATATTATTCCAACTGTTATATCGGAATGAAATATTGATTTTACCGAATCAAAAAATCCCGTGCTCAAAAGAGCACGGGATTTTTTTAAAACAAAAGCACCTGCCTTACGGCAGGTGCAATTTTATTTTTTAAAGAATAATGCTTTTTCCGGTCATGCTTTCGGGCTGGGAAAGTCCGAGGAGTTTGAGCATGGTGGGAGCAATATCTGCGAGCACGCCGTGCTCACGAAGTTCACATTCATGGTTGAAAACAATGAACGGAACCGGGTTGGTGCTGTGCGCGGTGAAAGGAGTTCCGTCCTTTGCAAGCATAACGTCTGCGTTGCCGTGGTCGGCGGTTATAAGAACCGTTCCGCCCAGTTCCTTTACCTTTTCACAAACTTTGCCGAGGCATTCGTCAACTGCTTCACAGGCGGCTACAGCGGCGGAGAAAACACCTGTGTGGCCGACCATATCGGTGTTTGCGTAGTTGAGAATGATTACGTCGTGCTCGTTTTTGTCGAGTTCCTCAAGAAGCTTTTCGGTAACGAGATATGCGCTCATTTCCGGCTGAAGGTCATAGGTCGCAACGTTAGGAGAAGCGATGAGGTCACGGTCTTCGTTTTCGTAACAGGCTTCAACGCCGCCGTTGAAGAAGAAAGTTACATGGGCATATTTTTCGGTTTCCGCAATGCGGAGCTGTTTAAGACCTTTTTTTGCAATATATTCGCCGAAGGTATCTTCAAGAACAAGGGGAGGGAACGCAACTTTTACGTTTTCAAGGGTTTCGTCATACTGTGCCATGCAGACATAACAGACTTTTTTTGCGGTTCTTTCGAATCCGGAAAATTCCTCATCAACGATAGCACGGGTCATTTCTCTTGCTCTGTCAGGACGGAAGTTTGCAAAAATAACGGAGTCGCCGTCTTTGATTCCTGCGTCTTTTTCGCAGATGAAAGGAACGATGAATTCATCGGTAATTCCTTCATCATAGCTGCGCTGAACGGCTTCTGCCGCATTTTCTTCAAAAGGAGCATCACCGAGGACAAGAGCTTTATAGTGGCGTTCAACGCGGTCCCAGCGCTTGTCACGGTCCATTCCGTAATAACGGCCGCCTACGGAAGCAATTTTGCCGATTCCGGTTTCGGAAAGTTTTGTTTCAAGTTTTTCAACATAGCTTTTTCCGGAGGAGGGAGGAACGTCCCTTCCGTCCATGAAGCAATGGAGATAAACTTTTGAAAGACCGTTTTCCTTTGCCATATCGATGAGTCCGAAGATGTGTTCAAGGTGGCTGTGAACGCCGCCGTCGGAAAGAAGTCCGAGGATATGGAGAGCGGAATCGTTCTTTTTGCAGTTTTCCATTGCGGCGCAAAGGGCTTCGTTTTTATAAAAGCTGCCGTCGCGAACCGCATTGGTGATTCTCATAAGGGGCTGGTAAACAATTCTGCCTGCGCCGATGTTGGTGTGACCGACTTCGGAGTTGCCCATCTGTCCGTCCGGAAGACCGACATCAAGACCGGAAGCTCCGATTATGGTTTTGGGGCAGGTTTCTTTAATTTTATCAAGGTTCGGCATTTTTGCGGCGCGGATCGCGTTTCCGTAATCGCTTTCGTTATAGCCGAAACCGTCGAGTATCATTAAAACAAGTGGTTTCATAAAATCTCCTTATACGGAAGCTGCCGCAACAATTGCCGCAAAATCCGGAGCTTTAAGAGATGCGCCGCCGATAAGTCCGCCGTCAACGTTTTCTTTGGAAAGAAGTTCTGCGGCGTTCTTTGCGTTCATGCTTCCGCCGTACTGAATGGTGATTGCTTCGGCGGCTTCTTCGGAATAGAGTTTTGCGATAAGTTCGCGGATAAATTTGCAGGCTTCTTCTGCCTGGTCTGCGGTTGCGGTAACGCCGGTTCCGATTGCCCAAACGGGTTCGTAAGCGATGATGATATTTTTAAGTTCTTCTTCGGAAACGCCGCCGAGAGCAACTTTAAGCTGTTTTCCGACAACTTCTTCCATAATTCCCTGTTCGCGTTCGTTAAGAAGTTCGCCGCAGCAAAGGATTACGGTAAGTCCTTCGTCAAGAGCGGCGCGGGTTCTTTCGTTAACGGTTTCGTCGGTTTCGCCGAAATACTGTCTTCTTTCGCTGTGACCGATGATAACGTAATCGGCGCCCACATCTTTGATCATGGAAGCGGGGATTTCGCCGGTGAAAGCGCCGGAAGGTGCCCAATGGCAGTTCTGTGCGCCGACTTTTACGTTGGAACCGGAGGTTGCGTTAACTGCGGTTTCAAGATCGAGGAAAGGAGTGCAGACAACAACTTTGCAGTCTGCTTCTTTAACAAGCGGAAGAAGTTCTTCGATAAGAGCTTTTGCTTCCGCGCGGGTTTTGTTCATTTTCCAGTTGCCGGCAATAACAGCGGCGCGTTTGGATTTGTTCATAGATATCGTCCTTTCAATAAGCGCCCCTTGTTAAAGGGGAGAGGGCCACATTGTGGCGAGGGGATTCATCATAAAATAATCCCTCCACCGTGCCATACGGCAACGGTTCCCCTCCCTTTAGGCAAGGGAGGCAATTATTATTTCTCGTTAAGAGCGGCAATGCCGGGGAGCTCAAGACCTTCGAGGAATTCGAGGGAAGCGCCGCCGCCGGTGGAAATGTGGGTCATTTTGTCAGCAAAGCCAAGTTTGGTTACTGCTGCAACAGAATCGCCGCCGCCGATGATGGAGATGCAGTCGGTTTCTGCAATTGCTTCAGCAACAGCAAAAGTGCCGCCGGCGAAGTTTTTGAATTCAAAAACGCCCATAGGTCCGTTCCAGATAACGGTTTTTGCGTTTTTAACAGCTTCTTTGAAGAGTTCTACGGATTTGGGACCAATGTCCATACCCATAAGACCATCGGGAATGTCTTTGCCTTCAACAGCAACGGGCTCTGCGTTTTCATCAAATTTGTCTGCTGCAATGTGGTCAACGGGAAGAAGGAGAGAAACGCCTTTTTCTTTTGCTTTTGCAAGAAGTTCACAAGCGAGTTCGAGTTTGTCTTCTTCGCAAAGGGAAATGCCGACGTTGTGGCCTTCTGCTTTGAGGAAGGTGTAAGCCATTGCGCCGCCGACGATAAGGGTGTCAACTTTTTCGAGAAGGTTGGTGATAACGCCGATTTTGTCGGAAACTTTTGCACCGCCGAGAACAGCAACGAAAGGACGAACGGGGTTATCAAGAGCTTTGCCCATAACGTCGATTTCTTTCTGGATAAGGAAACCGCAGACCGCGGGAATATAATCTGCAACGCCGGTGGTGGAAGCGTGTGCTCTGTGAGCGGTACCGAAAGCGTCGTTTACGAAAATTTCAGCAAGGGAAGCAAGCTCTTTTGCGAATTCCGGAACGTTTTTGGTTTCTTCTTTATAGTAACGAACGTTTTCGAGAAGAGCGACTTCGCCTTCTTTGATGGTTGCGGAAATATCTTTTGCGTCTTCGCCGATAACGTCTTTGCTCATTCTTACTTCGCATTCAAGAAGTTCGGAAAGTCTTTTTGCAACGGGAGCAAGAGAAAATTCCGGGAGCCATTCGCCTTTCGGACGGCCGAGATGGGAGCAGAGAATTACTTTTGCGCCGTTTTCTTTAAGATATTTGATAGTGGGAAGGGCGGCAACGATTCTTTTGTCGTTGGTGATAACGCCTTCTTTAAGCGGTACGTTGAAATCGCAGCGGACAAGAACTTTTTTGCCGGCTACGTCGATGTCTTTTACGGACATTTTGTTTGCGGTGTTCATGGAAAAGCATCCTTTCTATGGAAAATTTAATTAAAAACGTTAAAACTGAAGCCAAATTACTTCATATTAAATATATAATAAAATCATATATTTTTCAAGAAAAAAAGGGCGACTTCGTCAGTTTGTTCAAAGGCGGATTTTTTTGGATAAATTAATGTTAAATTTTTATAATAATAGCTGCGTTTTTTAAAAGCCGCAGTTGTGCAAAATTACCTTTTGCTTTAAAGTTTTTACAATTTGACCACCCGAAAAGCATATCCTCAGCCCTTGTTTGTTGCTTTTGCCAAAAGGCGGATTTCTTCCCCAAAAACCGCCGGAAAAGCTTTGTTCAAAACCACAAAGAGGCGGCGGCAAAAATATCTTCCGGTGGATATTTTATACAAAACATAAAGAGCGAAACAGAAAAACCGGAAATTTGTGAAAACCGAAAAAACGGAATATAATTTGTACAGATTTTAAAACAATCGGAGGCGGAAACATTGATAAATCAGAAAAAATTTACCGTAAGAGATCTTGCGGAAATCGGCGTTCTTGCGGCTTTGGTTTTTGTTGCGTCATATTTTCTTAAAATCGGTCCGATCCCGACTCCCGCAGGTCCCACCCAGTTCAAAATGGGAAATGCGGTCTGCCTTCTCGGCGCACTTCTTTTCGGAAAATTAAAAGGCGGTCTTGCTTCCGGAATCGGTTCCGCAATGTTCGATCTCACGAACCCTGCTTTTGTTGCAAGCGCCCCGACAACTTTCATAAACTTTTTCCTTATGTCCTTCGTTTGCGGCTGGGTTTCAAAAATCGGCGGAAACGACGGAACAAAAACGAAGCAGAATATTATTGCGGCAATTTGCGGCGCGGGAACATATCTTGTTCTCCATCTCGGAAAATCCTTCATAACCCTTCTTCTTGAGGGAAGCGAAGTTCACGCGGCTTTGGTTGCCTGCGGAACAAAGTTCATTACTTCCGGAATAAACGCGGTTTTTGCGGTTGTTGTTTCGGTAATCCTTGCTCCGGTTTGCAAAAAAGCTCTCGACAGAGCGTATAGAGGAAGATGAATTATACAAAACGTAAACAAAAGGCGGCTGAAAGGCCGCCTTTTTTCTTTACTTTGAAAGGAAAAGATGATATTCTTTTTTAGGGAAAGGCGGTGGTTTGGAAAAATGAACTATCCGGGTTTTTTGATTAAAAGGGAACGTCTTTTGAAAAACTGGAGCCAGGAAGGACTTTGTAAAGGAATTTGTGCCGTTTCCTATCTTTCAAAAATAGAACAGGGAAAGGCGGAAGCTTCCGAAGAAATTCTTAAAGCGCTTTTTGAAAGACTTGGAACAAATTGGGTAACAGATGAAAAACTCCTTTTGGAAGGAAAGAAATTTGTTGAAGATTGGTATGAAGCGGTTTTTTCTGCCGATTGGGACAGGTGTTTTAATTTCCTTTCGATTTTTAAAAGAAACTATTCCTTTCTGGAAAACAGCCCTTTTGGGGTTGACATTATGCTTCTCAAAATTTTCGGCGAAGAGGAAACAAAGCCGGTTGATGAAAAATTTGAGATTTTTATGGATCAGCGAGGGCTTTCGCTTCAAAGGCTTTATGGAGGAAATTTCGAAGAAGCAACAAAGCTTTTTCCCTGCTCGTATATGTTTTTCAGGGCGGGAGTTTCTGACTATGTGAAAGGCGATAACGCAAAGGCGCTTGAAAATCTCCAAAGAGCTTACAGCCTTGCTTCCGAAGAAGGAAGAACAAGGGTGATGCTTTTTTCAAAGCTTTATATTACAAATTGCTACAGCAACATCTGCGATATCGAATCAATGAAGCGGCATGGTAAAATTGCGAAAAGAATTGCCGCGGAACTTTCGGAACCGGATTTGATTTCAACGGTGGATTATAATTTTGCCGCAACAAAAATTGAAGCGGGAGATTTTTTCGGCGCTTATGATTATTTTTCCAATCTTTCTGAGCCTTCTGCCCCAAGCCTTCATAAGCTTGCAGTTTGCTGTGAAAAACTTGGAAGAAGGGAAGAAGCTCTTTTGGCAATTGAAAAGGAAAAGGACGCGAAAGCGGAAACGGAGGAACTTAAAAAAATTGCGGATGAAGCCTGCGAAATAATAAAATTCCGCCTTGAGAATGAAGATTATCTTTCAAACGCGGATTACGGAAAATTGCTTCTTGGGCATTTTGAAAAATGCAGAAAGGAAATGCCCATAGGCTACGCGAAATTCCATCTTCCGTGGGTGCTTGAATGGTATAAAGCCAACAGAGAATATGGCAAGGCGTTCCGTCTTGTTTGCGATTTTCCTCAAAGTTTTAAATAAAAGACGTTTATCCGGTTGTTTTGGAAATGATTTTCCCAAAACAACCGGATTTATTTTGTTTAAAATTCATGATATGATTTTATCATGGAGGTGAAGAAAATGGCGAAAAAACTTTGGACAAAAAATTTCACTTTGATAATCGTCGCAACGACTCTTGGAGCGATGGGCGGCGTTGCAGGAAATTTTGCTCTTTCGTTTCTTGTTTTTGAGGAAACGAAGAGCACTTTTGCGGCGGCTCTTACTGCGGCTTTGGCTTTTGTTCCCGCGTTTGTTATACCGTTTTTTGCGGCACCCTGGATGGACAGACTTCCGAGAAAACCTTTTCTGGTGGGCGGAGATTTACTCAACGGAATCTGTTATTCGGCGGCAGGTTTTTATCTGCTTAATTTTGAATTCAGCTATGTGGGATATCTCGGCTTCTCGCTTCTTGTATCAAGTCTTCAGACATTTGATGAACTTGCCTATAACAGCATATATCCGAACCTTATTCCGGAAGGAATGGAACAAAAAGGTTATTCCGTGCCGGGAACTCTCTATCCGGTGCTCAGAGTGCTTATGATGCCTGTGGCGGCAGTTCTCTATGGAACGATCGGCGTAGGAATGATGCTTATAATCCAGGGAGCGCTTTCGGTAATTGCGGCGGCGGTTGAAAGCGGAATAAAACTTGACGAAAAGAACCGCCTTCAGGACGAACCCTATACTTTCAAAATGTGGAAAGAGGATATTGCCGAAGCTGCAAGGTATCTGAAAAAAGAAAAGGGTCTGAGAAGTATCTATTCATATATGGCATATACCAATGCAATAGGAAACGGATATAATCCGCTTTTGGTTGCGTTTTTCAGCACCGCGGCAGGAATGACGGCGGCGATGTATTCGCTTTTTTCCGCGGCGGAATTTATCGGAAGGACCGTTGGCGGAGCTTTTGCCTATAAACTTAAAATAAAATCGGAAAAGCGTTTTTCATTTGCCTTTATGGTTTATATGATTTATGAAACAATGGATATGGTTTTGCTTTGGATTCCATATCCGCTTATGCTCATCAACAGAGGAATCTGCGGATTCCTTGGAATAAACAGCGCAACAATGCGCGAAGCGGCCGTTCAGACATATATTCCGGACGAACTTAGGGCAAGATTAAACGCTTTCGAAGATATGCTCTATTTTGCGGTTTCCGCTTTGCTCGGACTTATCGTTGGCGCTCTTGGCGAAATTCTTGATTACAGAATCTGCATAACCCTTTGCGGTGCTTCGACAATGGTTTTTTGTTGGCTAACAATCTGGAAAAACCGCGGCGGAGTCGCCTTAATTTATACAAAAGAAGGGGAGAATTAAGAATAATCCTTTAATTCCGTTCCCGGATAATAGTGCGAGAGAATTTCCCGAAAATCCGCCCCTTCTTTTGCCATATAATTCGCGCCGACCTGGGAAAGACCTACTCCGTGGCCGTAACCGCGAACCGTGAATATGAATTCATCATCTTTATAACTGACGTCAAAATCCGTTGAGCGAAGGTTAAAAATGTTCCGTAGTTTTTCTCCGGAAAAAGTTGCGGCGCCGATTATGATTTTATCAACGTAACCGGCTTCGGTGCGTTCTGCGCCTTCGAACCATTCTTCCGGATAGGAACCGTTAAGTCCGGCTCCGTTTTTGTTAAGAATTTCAAGAGCGTCCTTTTTGCTTACCGAAAGGGTGGTTTCATAATCCGGAGATAAAATGTCGCCGGGACTTTTTACGGAAACAAGATAGGGAACGGCGCCGCCCCAGGCGTTTTCACTGCTTTCGGTAGTGCCGTTTGAAATTGCGTGATAGACCGCAAGAGCGGGTTCGCCTTCATAGGTGAGGACATAATTCATCGCTTTTTCCGCGGCGGCGGAAATTACCGACCATTTTTCATCAAAATTTTTCCCGTAGATTTCTCTTGCCTTTTCTTCGGTCATATATCCGAGTTTTTTATCCGGAGCGGCGGAAAAATCATAATCCGCCGCAAAATGTATTTTTTGCTGATAAAGTCCGCAGCTGAAAGCCGCGACCCCTTGGGCAACAAGTGCTTCAAATTCAAAATCCGCTCCCATTTCGGAAGCGATTGCGCCTTTTACGTAATCGGAAAAAGGAACTTCCGAAACGGTTTCGGTTTCAAGATCGAAAATCCGGAAAGTTCCTTCCGGAAAAAACGGTTCTTCCAAAAATTCCGCTTCCGTTTCCGGATATGAATTTTCGGAAGGCGGAGGTTCTTTTTCCACGTTTATATCCGGTGTTTTTGGAATTGCGGAAAGGGGAATGAAAAACATTGCCGCAAGGGTAACGGCGATTATTGATGCGCGAAATTTTGACATTCTGTTTCACATCCTTTTTTTAAAACTTTGTACAAGCCTATGCAAAACAAAAAGAAAAAATTCCCGTGATAAAAAGAAAAAAAGCCCGCGAAGCGGGCTTTTTGTTTTTTTAAAATTAAGGCCAATACTGAACAATGGTGTAGGAATCGGGCATTGAAACAAGGGAAGGGTTCAGATATTTGTTGAAAGCGGTGATGTTTTCAAGAACAACGGTTCTTCCCTGTTCAATTTTCATTCCGACGAGAACTGTGTTCTCGAAATAGAAAGTGATGTCGCCTTCATTGGTCGAATAACGCTCAAAGCGGCAGTCTTTTCCGGCGAAAGATTCGTTTCCGGCGGCGGTGAGTTTAATGTTTTCTGCGGAAATTTCGAAAGGAACGGCTTTATAATTTTCCGGATTTACCGTAAACATTTTTGCCTGGTTATCGTCGATATAATAATAAATTCCTTCGGAAAGAACAATGTGTTCGTGGGGAATTTCCGGTTCAATTTCGTTTCCGTTTTCGTCATACTGAGGTTCGGTGCCTTCAAGTTCGGCGGGTTCCGGATAGCTTGTTCCGGTGCGGACTCCGTTGCTTCCGTACATAACTTCGGTTCCGTCCGGAAGAACATAGGTCATAAAATAGGTTCCGCTTTTAAGCATATTGACATATCCTTCGGAAAAATATATTTCATGTTCTTCCGTTTCGGTCTCGGTTCCGAAAATTTGGGAAATAATCATTTCAACGTCGTTGGGGATAAGGGCGCCGGCTTCATCAAGCCAGCCGCTTATGGTTTCGGCAGGTGAACAGCCGGAAAAGGAAACAAGCATTACTGCGGCGAGCAATGCGGCAAGAATTTTTTTTGCCATTTTTAGCCTCCAGAAAATTAAAATTTGTTGCTTTTAAAAACTGCTTTTTTATTGACTGAAAAGTCAAATAGGTTTATATTTATAAGGTAATGTTTTTTAAAAAGTATTACAAAAGTAATTATAGCGGATTTCTTTGCTTTTGTCACCACTTTTTATATAAACTTAATATTCTTTTCAAAAATATAGTTTGGGCAATCAGGGGGAAATATGCAGAAAATTGGTTTTGACAGCGCAAAATATTTCAGGATGCAATCTGAAAAAATAAAGGAGCGCATTGATGAATTCGGCGGAAAGCTTTATCTTGAATTCGGCGGAAAGCTTTTTGACGATTTTCACGCATCAAGAGTGCTTCCGGGTTTTGCTTATGATTCAAAGGTAAAACTTCTTTGCGAAATGAAAGACCAGGCGGAAATAATAATTGTAATCAACGCCACCGATATTGAGAAAAACAAAGTCCGCGGTGACCTCGGAATCACCTATGACCTTGAGGTAATGCGCCTTATAGACGCTTTTTCCGCCCTTGGTCTTTATGTCGGAAGCGTTATTATCGCCCAGTATTCCGGACAGAGAGCGGCGGACGCCTTCCGCACAAAGCTCAATTCCCTCGGAATAAAAAGCTATATCCACTATCCTATCGAGGGATATCCCATGGACGTAAACTTCGTAGTAAGCGACGAAGGCTTTGGAAAAAACGATTATGTCGAAACAACAAGACCCCTTGTTGTTGTAACTGCTCCCGGTCCGGGAAGCGGAAAAATGGCAACCTGCCTTTCCCAGCTTTTCCATGAAAACAAGCGCGGGGTAAAAGCGGGATATGCAAAATTTGAAACTTTCCCTATCTGGAACCTGCCTCTTGCACATCCGGTCAACCTTGCTTATGAAGCAGCGACCGCGGACCTTGATGACGTTAATATGATAGACCACTATCATCTTGAAGCCTACGGCGAAATGACCGTTAACTATAACCGCGATATCGAAGTTTTCCCGGTTCTTAACAGAATTTTTGAAACCATCCTCGGCGAAAGCCCCTATAAATCCCCGACGGATATGGGCGTAAATATGGTCGGAAACTGCATCTGCGATGATGAAGCTGTCTGCGAAGCCGCAAAGCAGGAAATTATCCGCCGTTTTTATGAAGCTGCCTGCGAATACCGCCAGGGAAAATGTGACGAAAACCCGATGCTCAAAATCGAGCTTCTTATGGAAAGGCTCGGAATCGGAGTTGAGGACAGACCGGTTGTAAATGCGGCGCTTTTGAAAGAGGAAGAAACGGAGCTTCCCGCAACGGCCATTGAACTTAAAAACGGAAAAATAATAGTCGGAAAAACAAGTTCCCTTCTCGGTTCTTCCGCGGCAATGCTCCTCAATGCCCTCAAGGAAATTGCCGGAATCGACGATTCCATTGATATAATCGACCCGCTTGTTATGAACCCTGTTGAGGAACTTAAGAAAAAGCATCTCGGCCATAACAACGCAAGACTTCACCTTGACGAAACTCTTCTTGCCCTTGCAGTAAGCGCACCCAAAAACCCCGATGCGGCAAAAGCACTTGCCTGCCTTGAGGAACTCCGCGGGTGTGAAGTACACTCCACCGTAATTCTTTCCCAGGTCGATACCCAGACTTTCAAAAAGCTTGGTCTTAATCTTACCTGTGAACCGAAATACCGCAACAAAAAACTTTATCACGCCTAAGGAGGTTTTTTGATGAAATTTGTATCCTGGAACGTAAACGGACTTCGCGCCTGCATGGGCAAAGGATTTATGGATTCTTTCAATGAGATGGATGCGGATTTTTTCTGCCTTCAGGAAACAAAGCTTCAGCCGGACCAGATTTCTCTTGAACTTCCCGGATATTATCAGTTCTGGAACAGCGCGGAGAAAAAGGGATATTCCGGAACGGCAATTTTTACAAAGCACGAGCCTCTTTCCGTAAATTACGGAATCGACGTTGAACGTCACGACCACGAGGGAAGGGTAATAACCCTTGAATATCCGGATTTTTATCTTGTTGACGTTTATGTTCCGAACGCAAGACGCGACCTTGAGCGCCTTGATTACAGAATGGATTGGGAAGACTGCTTCCGTGAATACGTAAGTTCCCTCGATAAGCATAAACCCGTTATTATCTGTGGTGATATGAACGTTGCCCATGAGGAAATCGACCTCAAGAACTATAAAACGAACAGGGGCAACGCAGGTTTTACCGATGAGGAACGCTCGAAAATGACCGAACTTCTCGGAGCGGGTTTTGCGGATACTTTCCGCTTCCTCTATCCGGAAAAAGGCGATTCCTATTCCTGGTGGAGCTATATGTTCCACGCAAGGGAAAAGAACGCAGGCTGGAGAATCGATTATTTCATCTGTTCCGAGCGTTTTACCGAAAAACTTGAGGACAGCCTCATCTATCCCCAATATTATGGAAGCGACCATTGCCCGGTTGCAATTATTACAAAAGACTGATAAAAAAAGAAAACCCGTGCTCATTTGAGCACGGGTTTTTTGATACAAATTTTTAATTTTCCGCTTCAGGGTTGGTAAGGCGGGCAATTCCTTCAACATTCGTTACCGGAAGGGCAAAAGTTATTCCGGCGCCTTCGGAATCCATTCCGACACGTTTTACAATGGCCTGCATTATGGCAGATTTTGTTTCGCCGGAGGCAAGGATTATAACAAGTTCCTTTTCCGGATGAATCGAAATTCCGAAGAAGGTTTCCGCTTCGCGAAGTCCGGCACCGTGACCATAAAGAATGGTTCCGCCTTTTGCGCCTGCTTCTCTTGCGGCGTCCATAACGTCATCGGAAAATCCGCGGTTGACAATGCTGATTATAAGAGAATATAAAACTTTGTTTTCCATAGATCAAAACTCCTCCGTAAGGTCAGCGGTTAAAAATTTGAAAGCGGCAATTCCGGCAACGCTCTGGAGCGGAACTGTGAAAGAAATTCCGTTTCCGGGTTTTGAAAAAGCAAGTTTTTCGGAAATTTTACGGATTATTTCCTCGCTTTTTTCGTTTTTTACAAAGCTCAGAACAATGTCTTTTTCCGTTGCGCCAAGACCGAGCATTTCAAGAATGCTGGAAGGTGCGGTGCCTCTTCCGTGGCAAACAGTGTTTTGAAGAATTTTGTTTTCACGAAGAACGTCAAGAACTGTTTCGCCTTTTCCTCTTGAAACTATTGTAAAAACAAGGTCGATTCGCTGGGTGCTGCAAACGGTATCGATTTTTTCGTTTTGAATCAAAGGGAACACCTCCTTGGTCATTCATAATCATAACAGTTCAGCTCGATGATAGAATATTCAAGGTCAAGCTGATATTCTTCAACTTCCTCTTCAATTTCCTCAACGATTTCGGCAAGTTCTTCCGCTTCTTCTTCTTCCGCACGTTTTGCTTTAATTGCATAAACGGCGCCGAGAATCTGGATTGCAACAAGGGGAGTCATGGCGACCATTGCAACAACGCCGAAACCGTCCATAAGAACGTTTCCGCCAATGGCGGTGCAGGCGCCGGTTGCAAAAGGAAGAAGGAAAGTTGCGGTCATCGGGCCGGAAGCAACGCCGCCGGAATCGAAGGCGATTGCGGTAAATACTTTTGGAACAAAGAAAAGAAGACCGAGAGCTATTGCATAGCCGGGAATGAGAAGATACCAGATGGAAATTCCGGTGATAACGCGGAGCATTGCCATTCCGACGGAAATGCTCATTCCGATCATAAGGGCGGTCATCATCATTTTTCTTGTAATCGCGCCGTTTGTAACGTCCTCAACCTGAACAGTCAGAACGTAAACCGCGGGTTCCGCCATAAGGATAAAGAAGCCGACGAGCATTCCTATGGGAATTATTATCCAGTTATAAGGAAGAACCGCAAGGGTTCCGCCCATATAGCTTCCCGCAGGCATAAAACCTACGTTTGCGGCGGTGAGGAAAATTACAAGACCAATATAAGTATATAACACACCGATAAGGGTTTTTGCAAGGGAAATTTTCGGGAGCTTAAGATAAACTATCTGGAAGAAAATATAGACAGCGATTATCGGCGAAAGGGCAAGGGCAACTTCCTCGAAGAAAGTCGGGAAGGCCTTGAGATAGACCATGAAAACGTCGCCGATAGTTTCAATTTCAGGAATAACGGTCGGGTCATAGGAAGCGTCGCCTTTTGCAAGCATTCCCATTATGGCAACCGCTATGATAGGACCGACGGAACAAAGACCGACGAAACCGAAGCTGTCGGTTTCGCTGTCGGCGCCTTTTTTAACCGAAGCAATTCCGACGCCGAGGGCAAGAATGAAAGGAACGGTTATCGGGCCGGTGGTAACGCCGCCGGAATCGAAGGAAACCGCAAGATATTCGGGTTTTGTAAAATATGCAAGAGCAAAAACGGCAAGATAGAGAACGAAAAACAGTTTTGAAAGATCAAAACCGAAAATAACTCTTATTACCGCAATGGTCAGGAAAATTGCAACGCCGATGGCCACCATATAAATAAGGGTCTGGCCGACGGAAACATCCATATTGAAAAGACTGAACATGGTCTGTTCGGGCATCTGCTTTCCGAGGACCTGGAGGTCAGGTTCGGCAATTGTTACAAGAAAACCAAGAAGAAAAGCGGTTATAAGAAATATTTTGAGACTTTTAAGTTCAACAAGTTTGCTTCCGATCTGGTTTCCGATGGGGGTCATTCCGACTTCGGAACCAAGCTGGAAAAGGGTCATTCCTACTATTAACAAAAACGTTCCCGATAAAAAAAGCGCCAAAACGCCGAAAGGCATTGGTGCTATTGTCAGATGGAGCATAAAAACAACGCCGGCAACCGGAAGAACGGCAACAGCGGTTTCTTTAAATTTTGAAAAGAGTTCTTTATTCAAGGAGGGTTCCCCGCCCTTCTGTTTGGATTCGCAATTAGTTTTGTATAACATTATTGTAACTTATGTGATGAGTTTGTGTCAACTCGGAATGTTATATGAAATTATTAACACAAAAAAGGCTATAATTCACAAAAACAGTTCTTAAAATTAACAATTCTTGTGTTGACTTAGAACAAAAGGATTGTTATTATAATAAAAGTGGCTTAATAACAGACTCTTTGGAGGATATATTATGGATTTTTGTGACGCAATGGAAAAGCTTCCCGAAAAAGAAAACAACGGGCTTTTCGGAAAAAATCTTCTCAGAACAAAAGATATGAGTGATGAAGATATCAAGGCAATTGCCGCCGGAGCCTGCGCTCTTAAAGCAATGAGAGATAACAACGTTTCTCCGAAAATTTTTGATTCGGGAATAGCGGTTTCCATGTTCAGCAAAAAAGATAACGGAATGGAACTTGCCTTTGCTTCCGGCTGTGACCTTCTCGGTCTTACCATTATCGATATGGACAGAAAGCTTGGCAACAGCAACATTAACGAAACCGCCGGAATGGCTTCTTATATGGCTGACGCTCTTGGAATCTGCGAAAGCGATTTTATTGAAAAAAGTTCCAGATATATCAAAAGAATTGCGGATTCTGTTGAGGAAGCACAGAAAAGCGGCGTTATCGCTCAAAAACCCTGCGTAATAAACCTCGGAAGCGATGAGGACAGCCCCGTTCAGACCATTGCGGATCTTCAGTATATGGCGGAGCGTTTCGGCGGAATTGAAAATCTTAAAGGCAAAAAAATTGCAATAACCTGGGCATATTCTCCCAACGGGACCCGTTCTCTTGCGGTTCCCCAGGGAATTCTTTCCCTTGTGACCCGTTTTGGAATGGACGTTGTTCTTGCTTCTCCGGAAGGAATGGATCTTATGCCCGGAACTTATGAAGAGGCAGAAAAAAATTCCGAAATTTCCGGAGGAAAATTCACCAGAACCGATTCCATGGAAGAAGCTTTTGCCGATGTGGAAATCGTTGTTCCGATAAACTGGGCGCCCTTCACTTTCCTTGAAAAACGCACCGAACTTTCCGCGGCAAACCTCGGAACATATATCGATCTTCTTGAGCACGAACTTCGTGAAAACAACAAGGAATTCATCAATTGGGAAGTAACCGAAGAACTTATGGAAAAAACAAAGGACGGAAAAGCCCTTCTGCTCCACGATATTCCCGCTGATGTAACCGATATCACCTGTATCCGCGGCGAAATGACCGCACAGGTTTATAACGCAAACCTCGAAAATCTTCTTAAAGAAGCGGGAATCCGCCCCTATGTTATTGCCGCAATGATAATTCTTGCAAAATCCGAAGACCCGAAGGCGGCTTTTGAAACCATTGCAAAAAGAGCCACCAAAAGATATTTCTGATTTTTCAGGCATATATTTTATAAAAAAACGAAAGAAGAAATTTTATTAAATGAAAAAAACTCTTGTAATTCTTGCTGCGGGAATCGGAAACAGATACGGCGGACCGAAACAAATTACTCCTGTTGGTCCCTGCGGCGAAAAAATCATAGATTTCTCTATGTATGATGCTTACAAAGCAGGTTTTGAAAAAATTGTTTTTATAATCCGCAAAAGTTTTGAAGCGGATTTTCGCGAAGCGGTTGGAAACAAAATTTCAAAATTTATGGAAGTTGATTATGTTTTCCAGGAAATAGATCCGGAATATGCAAAAAAAGGAAGGAACAAACCTTTTGGAACCGCGGAGGCAATTGCCATTTGCCGTGAACATGTTGACGGACCTTTTGCGGTAATCAACGCGGACGATTATTACGGAACCCATTGCTATAAACTTATCGGAAACCTTCTTGATGAAATGAAGGGTGAAGGCAATTATGTTATGATGGGTTACAGAATTGAAAACACCGTTACCGATAAAGGCCATGTTGCCAGAGGCGTTTGCAAAACCGAAAACGGAATGCTTGTTGAAATAAACGAGCGCACCCATATTGAAAAACGCGGCGAATGTGCCGAATATACCGAAGACGGCGAAAACTGGGTTCCGCTTCCTGCGGGAACTCCGGTTTCCATGAACTTCTGGGGATTCACTCCGGATATCTTTGACCATCTTGATAAAGCAATGGCGGAATTCAAATCCGGCGAACTTCCCGAAAATCCGCTCAAGGCGGAATGTTATCTTCCGAATGTTGTGGGCGAACTTCTTAAAGAAGGCAAGGCCACCGTTAAGGTTCAGGAATGTCCGGATAAATGGTTCGGCGTAACATATAAAGAGGATACTCCGGAGCTTATGGAAGCGCTTAAAAAACTCACCGAAGCAGGGAAATATCCTTCACCGATCTGGGGATAAAAAACAAAACAAAAACCTGTGTGTTGCTGCACACAGGTTTTTTTATGCTTCAAATTCAATTTTAAAATTGTTTTCGCAGTTGTTTTTGTGCCCAAGATCTTTTTCGGTAACGGTTCCGCCCATTTTTTCATAAAAAGCAAGGGCGTTTTTGTTTTCCGGATGACAGCCGAGATAAAATTTTTTGATTTTATTTTTTCTGCAATGCTCACGGATATGATCAAAAGTTTTTTTACCGATTCCTTTTCTGCGGAATTCCGAAAGAAGATAGAGCGACTGAACGTAAAGCGGGTTTTTATGACGGAGAATGAGATATCCGGCTTTTTCGTCGTTTGCGGTGATGAAATAAACTAAAAAATCTTTCGAATTAATCCATGCAAGATTTCGGGAATCGTGAAATTCAAAATCAAATTCATCGATTATTTTATCAGGATAGATTCCGCGATAGGTAGTTTCCCAGACTTTTTTGCGGAATTCGGAAAGAAGATGTGCTTCTTCAGGTTTTACCGGAACAAAAGAAATTTCCATGCTCATTCTCCTTCGAGAAGTTTTCGGTCAAATTCTTTTTCAAGGGCTGCCGCAATTTCCTTCGCTGTTCCGAAGGAAAGTTTCGGAACAAATCCGTGCTCAAGTTCTTCCTGAACTTCGGGCAGATATTGCCAGAAACGTTTTGGCATATGGTCTCTGCGGCAGGCTGGGTTATATCGGCTTGCAATGGCGATATGGCGGTAATAATTTTTCCAAAGATTACAGTAAAACCGGTCTTCACTGCAATCCGGAAGCTCAAGATTTTCAACGGGAATAATAGCGGTGCGCTCGGGAGTATGGATAAGCGCGGCGCCGTGCTCGGAATCAAAAATCATGAAATGCTCGTTCTTTATCCTTGCGCAAAAAAAGGACTTTATCAAAGGAAGAACAAAATGCTTCGGGTGGATAACGGCAACAAGCGCACCGTTTGAATCCGAAAAACGGGTGAACTGACGAAAACGTTCCGCCTCGTTGTTGACCGCAACACACATTTTATAAACCCGATTCACCGTTTCGTCGCCGATTTTGCTTCCGGTTGCTTTTCCTTCGGAAAAAGCTTTGTGGATAAAAAGCAAAATTGCTTTCTCCTTTCCTTTTTCGTCAAAAAGAAAAGCCCTTTTTACCATGTTGAGCACCGTTCCGCCAAGCTTTTTGGCGATTCCGATTTCAACACGCTTCGCGTGCTCAGAATTGGTTTCAACGTAGTGGATTTTGAGCAGGGAAGGTTCCATATCGTCAAAAACAACAATATCAGCCGGAATTGTTTTCATGGAAAAGGAATCAAAAACCGCAGAAAGGAAACCTTCAAAGCTTCCGTCATAAGCGAAAATCAAAATTCCCCGGTCAGACATTGTAATGAAGCCTCCTTAATGAGCATGGGTTCAAAAAGCGAAAGCTGTTCCATTCCGTAATCGACGAAACCGCCCATTTTGTTGGGCGATGTTATTGCCCAAAGCATGCTTTCGGTTGTTTCCGGAAGCCTTTGCAATGTCTTTCCGCCGCAGGTTATAAAAAACTTTGCCCTTTTGAGCACGATTCCGAGCATTTTCAGCGAATCGAAATCCAGTTTTTGATTTCTGCGAGCACGGACTATTCTTTTTGCGCCCTTAACACCGATTCCGGGAACCCGCAGAAGCATTTCGTAATCCGCCGTGTTTACTTCAACAGGAAAGTCGTCCAGGTGGTTCACTGCCCAGGAGCATTTTGGGTCAACTTCCGGATGAAGCATGGGCTTTTTCGGGTCAATTATCTCGCTTGCTTCAAAGCCATAGAAACGCAAAAGCCAATCTGCCTGATAAAGCCGGTGCTCACGGAGCAGAGGCGGTCTTGTATCGATGCTTGGCAAAAGCGCATCCTCCTGCAAAGGAACGTAAGCGGAATAATATACCCTCTTAAGCCCGTATTTTTTATATAAACTTTCCGTAAGATGAAGGATATGATAATCCGTTTCGGGCGAAGCGCCGATTATCATCTGGGTGCTTTGTCCCGCCGGAACAAATTTCGGAGTATGGCGGTATTTTATTATATCCTCACAGTTTTCCTCAATTCCGGTTTTTATAAGTCCCATTGGTTCCAGAATATTATGTTTTGTTTTATCAGGAGCAAGGCTCACCAAAGATTTTTCCGAAGGAAGTTCAATGTTGACACTAACTCTGTCCGCCAGAAGACCGAGCCTATGGGTAAGAACAGGATCTGCCCCGGGAATGGCTTTTGCGTGAATATATCCCGCAAAGCCATATTCTTCACGCAAAAGGCGGAGCGCTTCTATCATATGTTCCATGGTCCAATCCGGAGTTCCCACAACGGCGGAAGAAAGAAAAAGACCTTCGATATAATTTCTGCGGTAAAATTCAATGGTGAGTTCGGCAATTTCTCTTGGGGTAAAAGTTGCCCGCGGAAAATCGTTGCTTCTGCGGCTTATGCAATATTTGCAGTCATAAACGCAGGCGTTGGACATCAGAATTTTTAAAAGACTTACGCATCTTCCGTCCGCAGTAAAAGAATGGCAGCAGCCGGAAGGAAGGGCGGCGCCGATTGTTCCTTCGCTGCTTTTTCTTCCGCTTCCGCTTGAAGAACAGGAAGCGTCATATTTTGCGGCTTCCGCCAGAATTGAAAGTTTTTCATACATATCCATAAGAGAAATCTCCTAAAACGAACAAATGTTCTTTTGTATATCTATATTTTATTACATATAAAAAGCGCTGTCAAGGACAAAAATATACCAACGGCTTGTTAAAACAAAAAGAATCTGTTATTATGATTTCATATTGACGAAAGGGGGATTTTTTTCTGAAAAACAGGGCTTTGTTTTCGCTTGTTTCTTCAATGGTGATTTTCGGCACCATCGGTATTTTGAGAAGATATATTCCTCTTTCCTCTGGAATAATTGCTTTTTCGAGGGGACTCATAGGATTTGTTTTTCTTTCGGGATTGCTTTTTGTTTTGAAAAAACCGTTTTCATTTAAAAAGGTTGGCAAAAAGGCAGTTTTGCTTTCTGTTTCCGGTGCACTTATGGGTTTCAACTGGATTTTACTTTTTGAAGCCTATAATTACACAAGCGTTGCAACGGCAACTCTTTGCTATTATATGGCGCCGGTTTTTGTAATTCTGGCTTCGCCTTTTGTTTTCGGCGAAAAAATCGGGACAAAAAAACTTCTGTGCGTTTTCGGCGCCGTTTTGGGAATGGTTTTTGTTTCCGGAATTTTTGAAAGCGGTTTCGGCGGAATTGGTGAACTGAAAGGAATTGTTTTTGGAATTTTTGCGGCGGTGCTTTATGCAAGCGTTGTGATAATGAACAAAAAGGTGCCGGAGATTAAGCCTTTTGACAAAACGCTTATCCAGCTTGGAAGTTCCGCGGCAGTTCTTTTTCCTTATGTTATTGTGACGGAAGATTTTTCGGGAATTGAAATTGAACCGATAGCTTTGGTTTTGCTTCTTGTTGCAGGAATTGTACATACCGGAATTGCCTATGCGCTTTATTTTGGAAGCGTTGGGGAACTTCCGGCGCAGACGACGGCGATTTTCAGTTATATCGATCCGGTTACCGCAATTTTTCTTTCGGCGGTTTTTCTTGAAGAAAAACTCGGTTTTTTAGGTGCGGCGGGAGCTTTTTTGATCCTCGGAAGCGCATTTTTAAGTGAAACGGAAATAAAAATAAAGAAAAAACGCGTCTGAAAAGACGCGTTTTTTTGTCAGCCGAAATATTTTTTTATTCGTTCTTTTGTGGAATCGGAAAAATAAAGAAGGCCGGTTTCCGGATCTTTTTCGGTGTCGTTTGTGATATGACCGGAAAGACTTTCGCCGGAAGAGCAAAGGACTTCGATAAGTTTTGAATATTTTTCCTTATCAAAAGCGGAAACATCGGTTTTTGTATAGTTGAAAATTGTTGAATAAACTCCGCTTTCCGGAAGGAACCGCCGAAGTCTTCGGTTAAGAAAAGCGGCAGTTATTCGGGAAACGGTGTCGCATCTTTCTGCTTCGGAAAATTTTGGATATTCAAAAACGTCGCAAATTTTCTTTCCGTTCATGTTCTGAATTCCGGAAAGAAGGTTTACATAAGAAGCTTCGCCGGAATAATAAAGATTTTCCGGAAGAATATAATCAAAGGTTCCGGCTTTTGAAATAATTTTTTCGGCGGATTCGCTGTTCCAGATGAAATAGCCGGAAATTTCGATATCAAAATTTGTTTCAACCGTTCCGGCAAAAACTTCCGGTGAAACGGAAGAAAAAAGCGCTTCCGCCGAAAGAAAAACGCCGCCGTAATTTATGGCGGCATTTTTTGAAAAACTGAAAACAGGAATTCTTCCCGCTTTTGCATCAAAATTGATAAGGGTAAAAGGTCCAAAACCGTTTTTGTTTTCAAAAGCCAACAGAAAAACAGCATTTTCTTCCTCGAGAAAGACCGGTTTTTCCGGATTTTCGGTTAAAATTTCGGGAACTTTATTCCCGGAAAAATTAAAAACAAAAAACGCGGCGGCGGAAAAACAAAAAACAAACCCCACGGAAAAAGCAAGCATAAAAATACGCAGTTTCATAATAAAAAAACGCCTCCGGGCTTATTTTGCCCCAAAAGCGCTTTCAAAATTCAGTTCATTCAAGTTCGGAAAGAATCCGGATTCCTTCCGAAGCAAGGCGGATTTCCTTTTCCGAAGGTTTTGAAACGGTGTAACGCTGGAAAAAAATAAGCGGATTAAACGGGTTGAAAAAATTGAGAAAAAGCAGAAGCAGCGTTACAAATGAAATAACAATGAACCATAAAAAACCGATTTCGGGAATTAAGGCAAAACCGGTTCCCAAAACAGCGGAAAAAATTACCGCAGAAGCGGCATAAACCGTTCCGCATTCATTATGATAAGGCGAAGAATTTTTAAAATCCTCCAAAGCGGGGATTTTTTTGTTTTTCAAATAAAATCCCACCGCAATATGTTCTGCGCCGTGGAAGCGTTTGAACTGTTCAAGGTTTTCTTTTGCCGGATAAAGGCTTTTTACGGCATAAACCAAAACGAGAACCGGAAAATATGCCAAAGCAGAAAACAAAAACGCGCCGAAAACCGGGAAAAATCCGCCGATAAAAATCCATACCGCCGCAATTATCAAAATGAACACCAAAAGTTCCGCCGCAAGAAGTTCAAAGATTTTTATAGTGGGTTCGCTTTTTGCCGGTTCGTCAAGTTTTTTCATCTCTTTAAAAAGTTCGTTTTTGTTCCCGGTTTTGAAAAATGGTTCGGAATCTTTATAAAAACAAAAAACGGCATTTTCGTTCTTTTTTTCAGTATCATAGAAAATAATTCCGACGGAAGAAGATTCGCCGCCGACCATAAGAAAATGCCGCCTTTCGTTTTTTTATGCTGTAATTATAACATAAAAAAGAAAGGCGGCGCTATTTTTTTTATCGGAGTTTTGCGTATTTTTCTTTTGTTGCTTTTCCGCCGCGGATGTGGCGTTCCTGTTTGTTTTTTTCAAGAACCCGCTTAACCTCGGAAAAAAGCTCCGGATTAAGGCGGCGGAGCCTTTCGGAAACGTCTTTATGAATTGTGCTTTTGCTGACTCCGAATTTTTTTGCTGCGGAGCGCACCGTTGCTCCTTTTTCGATTATGTATTCTGCGGCAAGAATCGTTCTTTCTTCCGGCATACCCTTCATAAAAAATCCCTCCTGAAAAATTGGTGAGTATAAAGCATATTCGGAAAGAAAAGTTTTTATTCCCGACCCGGAAAAAGACTTGAAAATGCCGGAAAATGTGTTAATATGGTAACATAAGTAAAAACTCTTATGTTACTTTAGAGTTTTTTGGAGGCGAAAAGATGAAGAACGAACTATTAAGCATCGGAGAAATGGCTAAAATAAACAATATTTCCGTTTCGACCCTTCGGCTTTATGATGAAATCGGGCTTATAAAACCCTGCTATACCGATAAGGAAAGCCGCTATCGCTATTATAATATCCGCCAGAACGCAAGGCTCGATATGATACAGTATATGAAGGCCCTCGGAATGGAACTTAAGGAAATAAAAGAGGTTCTTGAAAGCGGCGACACAAAGCTTATCGAATCCATTCTTATTCACCGCAAAAAACAGGTGAAAGAGCAGATGGCGAACCTTAACCTCCAGCTTGCGGCAATTTCGCGCACCATTGAAAGCCTTGAACGCTACAGAAAATCTCCAAGCATCGGAACCATTACCATCGAATATATCCCGCACAGAAAGATATATTCAATGCCGACTTCCATAAATTTTTATGATTACGGAATCGAAGTTTATGAAAATGAGCTTAAGGAGCTTAAAAACAGCCTTATAAAGCATAATCTTCCCCAGATTTATTACTGCAACGCCGGAACAACCATGAAAAAGGAAAGTTTTCTTGAAGGAAAACTTGAATCCGACGAAATTTTTGTTCTTGTCGATGATGATTTTCCCCAGAGCGATTCCATAAAACGAATTGAAAGCGGAATGTACGTCTGCATCTATCTCGACAGTTTTGATGACGAAAAGGAATATGCAAAGCGCCTTCTGGAATATTGCAGGGAAAACAATTATAAGGTTGCGGGGGATTATATCTGCGAAGTTCTTACTGAATTCAGCGTTTTTGATGACGAAAAAAGGGGAATGTTCCTTCGCCTTCAGGTTCCGGTGGCTTTCCGATAAATTAATAAAAATTTAACAAAAAACTCTTGACTCTCAACCTGCTTTAGAGATTATAATAGTGTTAACAAAAAAACAGGAAGGAAGTTTTTGAAAATGGAAAAAGTTAAAGTTGTACAGTACGGTTGCGGAAAAATGGCAAAATACATCATCCGTTACCTTTATGAAAAAGGCGCACAGATCGTTGGCGCAATCGACGTTGACCCTGCAGTAGTAGGCATGGATATCGGCGATTTCGCAGAACTCGGCGTAAAAACCGGCGTTACCATCAAATCCGACGCAGACGAAGTTCTTGATAACTGCGACGCAGACATCGCTGTTGTAACCCTTTTCTCCCTCGTAAGCGATTGCTATGAACATTTTGAAAAATGCCTCTCCAGAGGTATCAGCGTAATCACCACCTGCGAAGAATCCACCGGCAGCTGGACCACCAGCCCCGAACTCACCAACAAACTTGACGTTATCGCAAAAGAAAACAACTGCACTTTCGTCGGTTCCGGTATGGAAGATATCTTCTGGGTAAACATGGTCGGAATGGTAGCAGGCGGCTGCGACAAAATCACCAAAATCGAAGGCGCTGTTTCCTATAACGTAGAAGATTACGGCCTTGCTCTTGCAAAAGCACACGGCGTTGGCCTTACCCCCGAAGAATTTGAAGAACAGATCGCTCATCCCGAAGTTCTCGAACCTTCCTACGTTTGGTCTTCCAACGAATCCCTCGCTTCCAAATTCGGATGGACCGTTAAATCCAACAGCCAGAAATGCGTTCCTTATTTCTATGATTCCGACCTTTATTCTTCCACCATGGGCGAAACCATTCCGAAAGGCAACTGCATCGGTATGGCAGCAGTAGTTACCACCGAAACCTTCCAGGGACCGGTTATCGAAACCCAGTGCATCGGTAAAGTTTACGGACCCGATGACGGCGATATGTGCGATTGGAAAATCACCGGCGAACCCGACGTTGAATTCCACGTTGTTAAACCCGCAACCGTTGAACACACCTGCACAACCATCGTAAACCGCATTCCCGACGTTCTCAATGCCCCTGCAGGCGTTGTAACCGTTGACCAGCTCGACGAAATCAAATATCTCACTTTCCCGATGGAAAACTATTGCTGATTCCTTAATTAAGCCGAAAAAGGGCGAAGCTCCCAATTCGCCTTGAAAAGAAAAAAGCTCACCGCCTGCGGTGAGCTTTTTTTGTTTAATTCGGGAAAATAGTGTAGGGCGGGGGCTTGCTCCCGCCGTTTAAAGTTTAAAAATCACCGCCATAAAATAGGTCAGAAGAAAAGCCGCAACGGCGCAGCCTATTGCAATCAGTATTTTCTGATAGGGGCGCTTTGCTATTTCGCGCTGTTTTTCAATTTCATCAAGGCGTTTTCCTTCCATAAAGGCGTTTATTTCTTTATAGGTTTGAATATCCATCCGCTTTTTATATTTTTCAATTTTTACTGCCTCAATGAACCCGAGGATAAAGACTGCTCCGAATATTACGGCACCCCAGATTCCTAAAAGTTTCAGCAGCGGAACAAGCATGAAAAAATCCCATACAAACGCAAGGGTAAGCCTGCGGTTCGCTTTGTTCAGATATTCAATATCCTCCGTTTTGATTTTTTCGTTCATTTCTTCAATATCTCCTTTTACCAAAGAATCGAGAGAAACGCCGAAAACTTCCGCCATCAAAACAAGGCTGTTTATATCCGGATAGCTTTTGTCGTTTTCCCAGTTGGAAACAGTCTGGCGGGTAACGAAGATTTTATCCGCAAATTCCTCCTGAGAAAGTCCGAACTTTGCGCGGTGGGTTTTAATTTGTTTTCCTATTTCCATAAAAGGCATTCCTCCCTTGCTTTTGATTTTAGCAGAAAAGAAGATTTTTCGCTATCAAAAGTCTTTTACATCAGCCTTTTGAAGATGAAAAAACCGCCTTGCGGCGGTTTTCTTTATTTTATAATTTCAAGATATTCTTCGAGGCAAAGACCGTTTTCCATAATATATTTTGCGGCTTCAATTCCAACGTAGCGGTAATGCCATGGTTCATAGGTGATTCCGGTGATATCCTGCTTATCCTTCGGATAGCGAAGAATGAATCCGAATTCGGCGCAATGTTCATACATCCATTTGAAAGAATCGAACTTTTCGTAATCGTGTTCAAGGTCGCTGTAATAATTCCAGTAATCGGAAGAAACAAGATCCATCGCAAGGCCGGTGTGGTGTTCGCTTGTTCCGGGCGGTGCAACCCATTTTGCGGCTTCAACCTTTGCGTCCGCCTCTGAATAGCCGTAACCGATATATTGGTTCACTTTGCGCTGGTAAAGTTCGGCGGATTTTTCAACTGTGCGGTAGGCGGAGCAAAGCTGCATATTAAAGCCTGCTTCCTTTGCCGCGGCAACAAGATTTCTTGCGCTTTCCGCAGCTTTTATATCCATTTTATATTTTCCCTGAACCGTTTCAAGTTCAAGGGTATAATCTTCCGGAATATAGTTCCATGGATTGACGAGTATAAGCGTTCCGTAATCCTTCGAGGAAGGTTCTTCTGTTTCGGAAGAACTTGTTTCCGGAAGGGAAGAGGTTTCGGGAATAGAAGAGGTTTCGGGAACACTTTCGGAAGATGATGTTTCTTCGGAAACCGAAGACATCGAAGAAAGGGAAGATTCTTCGGAAGAAGAACTTTCGGAAGGTTCGGCAGGAGAAATAATTATCTGTACGGAACTGCTTTCGGAAGAACTTTCGGAAACGGTCGGTTCTTTTGAGCACCCTGTGCTCAAAATGAGCATTATGCAGAGCGCAAACGGTAAAATTTTACGAAAAATCATTTTATCTCCATTTCTCCGGCGGCAAACATAATAGCGGAAAGTGCCGCAACGGGTGCTGTTTCACAGCGAAGAATTCTCGGACCGAGGGAGGCAATCAAAGCACCGTGCTCGGAAGCAAATTTGGCTTCATCATCGGAAAAACCGCCCTCGCTGCCGACCATCATTGCGATTTTTCCGCCGGTTCTTTTCTCCATGATTTCCCGAAGAGGATATTCCGCGTGCTCAAAAAAGAAAATCGGGGTTTCAAACTTTGTCATTTCGAGCACCGCGTTTTTAAAACTGAGCAGTTCGCCCACTTCCGGAAGTTTTCCGCGTCCGCTTTGTTTTGCTGCTTCGTCCGCAATTTTGCGAAGTCTTTCAAGCTTTTTCTTCATCGTCTTTTCGTCCGGACGGGAAATGCATCTTGAACTTAAAACCGGAACGATTTTTGAAACTCCGAGCTCGACGGATTTTTGGATTATGTATTCGAGCTTATCGAACTTCGGAAGTGCCTGGTAAAGAACAACTTCCGTTTCCGGTTCCGCAATGGAATTTCTTCTTTCGGTTATATCAAGAACAACGCTTTCCGGAAAAGCTTCGCGGATAACGGCTTCGGCTTCCGTTCCTTTTCCGTCGCAAAGAACAAGGCTTTCACCTTTTTTCATACGGAGAGAAAGAGCGATATGGCGGGCGTCGTCGCCGGTTATTTCAATAAAATCGCTCTGAACGCTTTCAACAAAAAATCTCGGCATTGTTTTTCCTCCAATCAGTAAAGCGAAAGTTCAAAATCGCCGAAATAACAGCTTCCGAGCGGATTGATATCGGTAAAATCCGCCGGATAAAAACTTCCGTAATGGGGCCTTTCTCCGTCGCAGAGTTTATAGAAATTGCCTTTCATTCTGTGTCCGGGAAGAAGATAGCTTTTTCCGAAAAGTTTTTCAACAAGAGAAAGGGGAAGGGTGAAATTTGTGCACCAATAAACTCCCTGTTCGTCTTCGCCGGTAAAAATTCTTACGGAAACGTTTTTTGTAACGTCAAGCTCCGTGCCGTTTTGCTCGTCGATAAATTTGCAGACCAAAGCTCCGCCGCGGTTGGTTGAAAGCCAGAAATAGCGTTTTCCGCCGTCTTCTTCGGAAAAAGGAGCAATTGCCGCGCCGACAACGCTTTTTTCCTCCGGCGCAACTTCAAAAGCAAGGAGCTGGATATAAAAATCATCGTTGGAAATGCAAAGTCTTGCCTGGGCATAGGGCTTATAATCCGCTTTTTCAAGGGGATAATTTATTATTTTTGCGGCAGGAAGGGAATTCCAGAGAGGGTCACCGGTTATCATGCTTATGGGGAACATTTTTAACTTCCTCCTTAAAGGGTATATTATAACAAATACAAGTTTATAACATAATGCTCCGCAAATCAATATTCTTTTATTCCGTTTCGGCAAAAAGTTATTTTGAAAAATTGACAAAGAAAGGCTTTTAATATAATATATTATCAGAAAAATATCGAAAATTGCCGTTTTTTCGGAGGTATATATTTTGAAGATCAAAAAAATTGTTTCGTTTTTTCTTGCCGGAATAATGCTTCTTTCCTTTTCCGGATGTGAATTTATAGAAAACCTTCCGTTCTTCACCGAAGACGAACCGGACGAACCTCCGGTCATCGAAACTCCGGAAGTTATCGAACCTGTTGACCCGAACTGGCCCGTTTCCGCTTTCGGAACGGAAATTGAAAAGGCGCCGGAAAAGGTTGCCGTTGCTTCGCCCGCTCTTGCGGAATATATTTATGATATGGATTTTATGGAAAAGGTTGTTGCGGTTTCGGAATTTTGCGGATTCGCAGGTGCGGTCAGCTATCCTTCGATAGGTTCCGTCCGTCTTCCGGATCTTGAAGCAATAAAAGAAGCCGCGCCGGAATATATCCTTACTTTTTCCGCTTATGAAGAAAACATTCTTATCGAAATCCAGCAGATGAACGTAAAGGTAATCAAAATCGAAGCGCCGGAAAGCCTTGATGAACTCCGCGCTCTTTATAAGGAAATCGCCCTTTTCTTCAAAGGCGCCGTTGACGGCGTTTCCTTCGGCGAAAATTACGTTGCGGAATATGATTCCGCACTTTCCGCCCTTGCATATTCCGGTGAGCAAAAAACTGCCGCTTTTATCCGCGCTCTTGATTATATGATGATAACCGGCGGAACAATGGAACAGGAACTTATTTCCGCCGCCGGAATAAAAAACGCCGCGGAAGCTTATTCCGGTTATACCTTCCCGGAAGAAAACTGGAAGGAATTTGATCCGGAAGTTATTTTCCTGAGCACCGATCTGCACCTTATCGACCTTGAAACGAGCGACCTTTATAAGAAAAAAACCGCCGTTAAAGGCGATAAAGTCTATAATGCGGATATCGATGTTCTTGCTCTCGGAAGTATGCGTTCCTTCGATATTCTTAAAAATCTTCTTGCAACGCTTTATGAAGATTACACCGGCGGAACGGTTCTTGAACCGGCATATCCCAGTTTGTATAAACAGTAATAAAGTTAAAAGGGCGGAAAAATTTTCCGCCCTTTTTTGCAACAAAAAACCAAATTTTCGGCACTATTGTTTTGAAGGGAGTGATTTTTCCGTGAAAAAATATTTTTTTGTTTTAGCGGCAGTATTGCTTTTGTTTTCCGCCTGCGGGGAAAAAGACAACAATATGCTTTATGATGAACCTGTTGAAAGAAAACCGGTTATCTATCTTTATCCGGAAGAAGAAACGGAAGTTTCCGTAAATCTCGATTTTTCCGGAAAACTGACTTCAACCTATCCGGAATATCACGGCGGCTGGAAAGTTTTCGCAAAGCCGGACGGAACTCTTTTCGATGAAAACGGAAAGGAATATTACTGCCTTTTCTGGGAAGGAATTTCCAAAGCGGAATATGATTTTGAAAAAGGATTCTGCGTTCCGGGCGAAAAAACTGCGGAGTTCCTTGAAGAAAACCTTCCGAAGCTCGGCCTTTCCCCGAAAGAAGCAAACGAATTCATAATCTATTGGCTTCCGCAGATGCAGGAAAACGAATATAATCTGATTTCTTTCCAGAGCGAAGCTTATACCGAAACCGCAAAAATCGAAATAGTTCCGAAGCCGGATACGCTTATCAGGGTTTTTATGGCCTGGAAACCCCTTGATGAATTCGTCGAAATCGAACCGCAGGAACTTTCTTCTCAAAAGCGGGAAGGATTCGTTGCGGCTGAATGGGGCGGCGCAAAAATCGGATAAACCGCCGATGTTACATAAAGTTGCGGTCTTTGTTACGCAAAAGTTATTGCGGCAAAGGCCGCTTTTTGTTAGAATTGTTTCAGAAGAAGGAGGCGGTTTTATGACTTTCGGTGAAAAACTTCTTGAGCTCAGGAAGCAGAACAATTTTTCCCAGGAGGAACTTGCGGAAAAGCTCGGCGTTTCGCGCCAGGCAGTTTCCCGTTGGGAAAGCGGAGAAACAATGCCGGATTCTCCGAACCTTCTCCAGATTAGCAAAATTTTTTCCGTTTCCGCGGATTATCTTCTTCGGGACGAAATTGAGCAGAACCTTACGGAACCGAAAACGGAAAAAACCGAAAGCAAAAAGAAAAATCCGTTTTTTATCATCTATATTTTCGGGCTTCTCGGAATGTCGGCTCTGCTTTATATAATCGCCCTTTCGGATATGGATATTGTTTATTGGGTCGCCGGAACGATTTTTCTTCTTGCGGGAATAATTTCCGCCGTTCTTTATTACAAAAACCCGAGGATAGAAACAAAATCACCCCTTTATCTTGCGGCTTCAATAATATTTTTTGCGGCGGCGGTTGTCGGATTCTGTTCCGTAGGAAATCTGGGATTTATTATGGGTCTTGGGAATTTTGGAATTTCGGTAATACTTTTTATAATCTGGGCAAAGCAATAAAATCAGCAAAAAAGCCGTTTTTTAAACAAAAAACGGCTTTTTCCTTGTTTTATCCAAAAACTTATTGTATAATGTTGCGGTAATAATACCATTTGGAGGCAAAAAATGAGCAAAACTTTTATTGTGGAAACTTCCGCACGCCACGTTCACCTTTCCGAAGCCGACCTCAAAACTCTTTTCGGCGAAGGATATGAACTTAAATTCAGAAAAGACCTTTCCCAGCCGGGACAGTTCGCAACCTTTGATAAAGTTGATATTGTCGGCCCGAAGCGCACCCTTTCCGGCGTAACAATTCTCGGACCCACCAGAAAACAGACCCAGGTTGAACTTTCTCTTACCGATGCGCGTTCCATCGGAATCACAGCACCCATCCGCGAAAGCGGCGATCTTACGAATTCCGCACCCTGCAAAGTTGTCGGACCCTGCGGCGAAGTTGAACTTTCCGAAGGCGTTATCATCGCAATGCGCCACATCCATATGCTTCCGGAAGATGCGGAAAGACTTGGCGTTAAAGACAAACAGATCGTAAGCGTAAAAATCAATTCCCCGGAACGCAAAACAATTTTCGGTGACGTTCTCGTAAGAGTTACCCCCACTTCCGCTCTTGCAATGCACATCGATACCGATGAAGCAAACGCAGCCGGAATTTCCGGTCAGGAAGGCGAAATCGTGGAAATCTGATCCGGTTAAAACAAAAAAAGCCGCCCACGGGCGGCTTTTTGTTATTTTACAGAATATTCGTTTTTAACGTTTCCGTCAAAATCTTTCCAGATAAATTTTTTGTTTTCAAAAACCATATATCCGTGGTGGCTGTTTTCCTTGGGAATGGAAACGGAACCCGGGTTCATATAGGCTACCCCGTTTGCTTCCTCAAGTTTCGGAACATGGGTGTGTCCGGAAAGGACAATAGTTTTGCATTTTACCGGCGGAAAGGGTTTGTGGCCGTGGACGGCGAGCATTTCGACGTCATCCAAGCAGAGATAAGCCTGCTCGCTGAGCACCGGAAATTCCAGCACCATCTGGTCAACTTCCGTATCGCAGTTTCCGCGGACGCAGATTATATATTCCTTTATGTTGTTGAGCATGGAGATTACTTCCTTTGGAGCATAACCCTCGGGCAAATCATTCCGGGGACCATGATAGAGGATATCTCCGAGCAGAAGAATCTTATCCGCGTGCTCGTTTTTAAAAGCTTCTATAAGGCGCTTGCAGTAAAAAGCGCTTCCGTGAATATCGGACGCTATCAAAAGTTTCATTAAAATGCTCCTTTTATCACATTTCGTTCCAGCCCCGGCTGATGATTTCAGTTTTTGCTTTTGCGGAGGTGAGCTCGGTGATATCGTGCTCAAAACCGGAAACATCTTCGGTTTTAAGACGGACAACAATGCTCACGTCGGCGCCAAAATCGCTTTCTACCACAAAAATCCGGTGCTCATTGATGAAATGTTCGATTTTTCCGTAAAGATTATAGTCACAGGTGACCATTATATCCGCGCTTTCCGCAACGGTTTTTATTCCGCCGGCGGCAACGGCAATTTTTGCGCCTTCGGTATATGCCCGAACAAGACCGCCCACGCCAAGCAAAGTTCCGCCGAAATAGCGCGTTACAACGCAGCAGACGTCCACAAGTTCGTTTCCGTTAAGAACGTTGAGCATCGGGACTCCGCCGGTGCCCTGGGGTTCACCGTCATCGGAAGCGCGTTTTATCTGTCCCGCCCGAAGAGAATAGGCATAGACGTTGTGTGTTGCGTCCCGGTGCTTCGTTCGGATTTCGTTTATAAATTCAATGGCTTCTTCTTCGGTGGAAACCGGAGCGATATATCCGATGAAGCGGGATTTTTTTTCAACAAATTCGTCGCTTGCCCGCTTTTTTATGGTTTTATATTCGGCCAAAAAGTTCCCGCTCCTTTCTTTAAAAACGGATAGAAAAAAAGCCCGGAATAATCCGGGCTTGTTGGTTTTGGAATTATTCCATACCGAAACGTTTTTTGAATCTGTCAACACGACCGCCGGTATCAACGAGTTTCTGACGACCAGTGTAGAAAGGATGGCATTTGGAGCAAACCTCTACGTGGATGTCTTCTTTGGTGGAACCGGTTTCCCAAGTTGCGCCGCAAGCGCAGGTAATGGTGGTGGGTTTGTAATTAGGATGAAGACCTTCTTTCATCTATGTCACCTCTTTCTCTACAGAGCTTATATTACAAGTCCTTTTTTTACATCAGTATTGATATCATATCACAATCCGGGAAGGATTGCAACAATTTTTTTCGGAAAATTTCTTCCAAACGGAAATTTTTTTATCAGAAACCAAGAAGTTTTGTAACTTCGGCCTTGATTGCTTCGCCTTCGGCTTTTGCGGATTCAAAATCGGAAGCTTTTACGGAATAATAAATCTTGAGTTTGGGTTCGGTGCCGGAAGGACGAACGATGAAGCTTGAACCGCCTTCAAGTGTATATTCGATCATGTTTGCGTCCGGTTTATAGTCTTTTTCGGCAACAACGGCTTTTCCGCAAACGGTTTTCGGAGATTCCTCGCGGAGATCGCTCATAATTTTCGCAATGCGTTTTGCGCCGTCGGCGCCTTCGCAATAGAAGTTATCCTGGAAATCGTGATAATAACCGTATTTTGCCTGGATTTCCGCAAGAGCTTCGCCAAGAGTTTTTCCGCGGAGCTTCCAGAAGTTTGCTGCTTCGCAGATGAGAAGGGAAGCATCAACGGCGTCTTTATCGCGGACATAGGTTCCGGAAAGATAGCCGCAGCTTTCCTCAAAACCGAAGATGAATCTTTCGGGCTGTTCAATTTCCTCAAGTTCGGCGATAACTTTTCCGATAAAGCGGAAACCGGTGAAAACGCTTTTCATTTCAATTCCGTGACCGGCGGCAACCGCATCCGCAAGTTTTGTGGAAACAAGAGAACGTACCGCAACGGGGTTTTCGGGCATGGTGCCGTTTTCTTCCCTTGCGGAAGCGATGAAATCAAGAAGAAGGGCGCCGACTTCGTTGCCGGTGAAAAGGCGGAAACCGTCTTTTTCGCGGGAAGCAATTCCGACTCGGTCAGCGTCCGGGTCGGTTGCAAGAACAAGGTCTGCGTTTGTTTCTTCGGCTTTTTTAAGAGCAAGGGCAAGTGCTTCGCGAAGTTCCGGGTTGGGAAAAGGACAGGTGGGGAAATCGCCGTCGGGTTTTTCCTGTTCGCGGACCATTTCAATGTTGCCGAAACCGGCAAGGGAAAGGGTGGTTACAACCGGAATTGCGCCGGTTCCGTTAAGAGGAGTATAAACAACGGTAAGGTCGTTTTTTGCGTGGTTTTCGCGGTCAACGCCTTCCTGAAGAACTCTTGCGTAAAATCTTCTCCAGAAAGAATCCGGAATAAGAATGATTTTCTTTTCCGCAACGGCGGTTTCAAAATCTGCGGTAACGGCGCCTTTGAGGACGTCGGTTTTGTCGATTACGGCAAGGATTTCTTTGGCAACTTCGGGAGAAATCTGGCAGCCGTCGGAGCCATAGACTTTGTAACCGTTATATTTTGCCGGGTTATGGCTTGCGGTAACAACGATACCTGCGTCGCAGTATCTTTCGCGTACAGCGTAGGAAAGCATCGGGGTGGGAGCGGGAGCATCATAGAGCCAGACTTTTATTCCGTTTGCAACAAGAACGCCTGCGGCTTCCTTTGCGAATTTTTCGGAATTGTGGCGGGTGTCATAAGCAATGGCAACGGAAGCACCTTTTTTATGAGCGTTGAGATATTCCGCAAGTCCCTGGGTTGCCTGGCGGACGGTATAGATGTTCATTCTGTTTGTTCCTGCGCCAAGAACGCCGCGAAGTCCGGCGGTGCCGAATTCAAGACTGCGATAAAAACGGTCGAAGATTTCTTCTTCGTTGCCCTCAACTTTTGCAAGGTCGGAAGCGAGTTCTTCGTCGCGGACAAATTCTTTCCATTCAAGATATTTTTCGTTTTCGGTCATTATGTATGCCCTCCCAGACAATCAGCGGATGAAGTTTGTTACGTCGCGTTTTTCGGGTTCCGGAGCTTTGACTCCGTTTTTCTTTCCGGCTTCGATGCATTTGAGGAAATATGCCATGTTTTTTCCGAGTATCCTCATGCACTGGATTCCTTCCTTATCTTCCGTAACGTCGGAAGCAACGGCGCCATGGACCATGTTCCAGTAATGGGAAGAAATTATCGGCATTTCGGCAATGGCCGGATATTTTATAAGCTGGTCATAAGCCGCGGTGGTTCCGCCTCTTCTCGCTACCGTTATAACTGCGGCGGGTTTGTGGCGGAAAGTTTCGCCGGAGGAGGAATAGAAAACCCTGTCGAGGAAGGAAGTTATTGCGCCGGAAGCGCCGGCATAGTGAACCGGAGTTCCGAAAACAAAACCGTCGGCGTTTTTTGCCCTTTGAACAAATTCGTTTACGATATCGTTTTTAACGCATTTTCCGTTTCGGGAACAGTATCCGCAGGCAAGACAGCCGGAAATTGCTTCCGTTCCGAGCCAGACAATCGAAGTTTCGATTCCTTCGTTATTAAGAGCGGTTTCAACTTCGCGCAGAGCGGCATAGGTCGAACCGTTTTTATGGGGACTTCCGTTAACAAGCAGTACTTTCATAAAAGCATCGGCACTCCTTTGTGTGAACAAAATTATACAACATAATTATAGACCCAATCTTTGGCAAAAGCAACTTAAAAATATCGCAAATTTGTACTAAAAAGCACCGTGGAAACGGTGCAAAGTTTTAATCTTCTATATATTCAGCAATGTCAGAAAGTTTACATCCAATTATTTTACAAAGCTGATTTAAAGTGTATGTGCTTATGTTTCCGTTTTTGCGAAGGCGGTCAAGTTGTCCCGTGCTGATATGATAGTCTTTTATCAACGAATATTGGGAAATTCCTTTTTCTTTGAGAGTGAGCCAAAGCTTATCAAAAATTATCATTGTTTCTTCCTCTTTTCAGAATTATAATTCAATAATAAAATATTGCCCAGCTATTGACGATTGCCCATAAAAGGGCTATAATTTATGTGAAATTTATGAAAGAAGGTGAACACATGGCATTTAAAAAAATTACAGCAATGATACTATTAATTGTTGGTGCATTTGGTGAAATTTTTTCTCTTTTCACAATAGGTTCGGATATTTCCCATTGGCTTGTAATGGACTATCTTCTTCCTTACAATGAAAGAGAATTAGTTATGCTTTTTCTTGCTTTTTGTTTTTTGTTAATGACCATAGTTGGTGCAGTTTTGTATTTTGATAAAAACAATGTAAGTTGAAGGAGAAAACATGAAAAAGAAAATTTTGATTTTACTTTTTGTACTGGCCTTGCTTTTTGTTTTAGTAGGTTGTAAAAAAGAACCAGATAATGAAAAATACATTCAAAGCGAAAATGATATTCGAACAAAATATGAAGAACATTTTGATGCACTTCCAACCAGTTTAAACAACCTTGATTATCTGGACAAAAAAGGAAATATTGTTAAAGAAAGTTCTCCGGTAGATAACTATGGGAATGAGTACGAATATGGATATTATATTGGAAACAGTCTTTCCCACGATTATTATGCAACATATTATTTAGCTGGAAAGTATAATAAATTCTCTGGAGTTTGCATTCTTCCGTATGATTTAAGAACAACGGACTTTGGTTCGTGTTTTGAAATTTATGGTGATTCAAAATTACTTTTTAAAAGTGATAAAACAAAAGCCGGATGCAAACCACAATATTTTGAAATTGATGTAAATGGAGTAGAGTATCTTACGATTTTTTATCCGGAAGGAAACGGGATATCAGCATTAGCGACAATTTGTAATGGTGTTTTTGAAAAATAAAATCCAAACAAAAAGCCCATGTGTAAAACATGGGCTTTTTGTTTGGATTTTTTATGAAAATATATGTTAAAAAGCGTTTAATGAAAATGAATTTTAAAATTGGCTTGTATTTACAGCATTAAATGTTATATAATAAATTGATTATATATGTCTTTTGGCCGGAAAGGAGGAAATTGCGAATGTTCTGCACCTGTACAAGTATGGGACTTCTCGGAATAAACGCATACAAGGTTGCTGTTGAGGTGGACCTTTCCGAATCCTTTCCAGGTTTTGATATAGTGGGTCTTCCGGACGTTGCGGTAAAAGAATCCCGCGACAGAGTCCGCACCGCGATTATCAACAGCGGTTTTGATTTTCCCATCGGAAAAATCGTTGTAAACCTTGCCCCAAGCGATATCAAAAAAGCCGGTTCGCTTTATGACCTTCCGATTCTTATCGGAATTCTTCGGGCGGACGGACAGATAGACTGCGATTTCCGCGACTGTGCTTTTATAGGCGAACTTTCTCTTGAAGGAACGATAAAACCCGTTACCGGAATTCTTCCGATGGTTCTTGAAGCGAAAAAACTCGGGATCGAAAAGATTTTTGTTCCCCAGGGAAACGCGCCGGAAGGAAGCATTGTTGAAGGAATCGAAGTTTATGCGGTCGGCTCCGTCGGGGAAGTTGTTTCTCACCTCCGTGGAGAAAAAATTCTTGAACCGCTTAAAGCTATGAAATTTTCCGAAAATCCGGTCAATTTTTATGAGGCGGATTTTGAAGACGTAAAAGGACAGTATGAGGCAAAACGCGCGCTTGAAATTGCGGCGGCGGGCTTCCATAACATTCTTCTCATCGGTCCTCCCGGAGCGGGAAAAAGCATGCTTGCAAAGCGCCTGCCTTCGATCCTTCCGGAAATGACCTTTGAGGAATCCATTGAAACAACAAAAATCCATTCCATCTGCGGAACTTTGCCGGAAGGCGCCGGACTTGTTAAAAAACGCCCTTTCCGCGCACCGCACCATACAGTTTCTCCTGCCGGTCTGACCGGCGGCGGAACAATTCCCAGGCCGGGAGAAATTTCCCTTGCCCATAACGGAGTGCTTTTCCTCGATGAACTTCCGGAATATAACCGCACCGCAATGGAAGTTCTCCGCCAGCCTCTTGAGGACGGAACCGTTACAATTTCCCGTGCGGCGGGAAGACTTACCTATCCCTGTTCGATAATGCTTGTTGCGGCAATGAATCCCTGTCCCTGCGGATATTACGGACACCCCACCAGAAAATGCACCTGTTCCGAAGGATCGGTCCAGAGATATCTTTCAAAAGTTTCCGGTCCGCTTCTGGACAGAATTGACCTTCACGTTGAAGTTATGCCCGTTGAATTTTCCGACCTTAACAACAAGGCAAAATCGGAACCCTCTTCCGCAATCCGCGAAAGAGTCAACGCCGCAAGAAAGATTCAGAACGAGCGCTATAAAGGCACCGGAATTTCCTGCAACGCTATGCTTACTCCGGCTTTTCTTCATCAGTTCTGCGTTCTTACCGAAGGCGCGCAGAACATGCTCAAAACCGCTTTTGAAAGAATGGGTCTTTCCGCAAGGGCATATGACAGAATTTTAAAAGTTGCAAGAACCATTGCCGATCTTGACGGCAGTGAGGATATAGACGTTCAGCATATTGCGGAAGCTCTGCAATACAGAAGCCTTGACAGAAAATATTGGGGGAACTGATAAAAATGCTTGAAGAAATCATGAAAGCCGCCGGAATCGAAGTTTTCGGCGTTGCGGATTATAACGAAACCCTTCCCGGAACCGGATTCAAACAGAGAGAAATGTTTGACGGAATCCAGTCCGTAATAGTCTGCCTTATCCCCTGGGATACCGGAATGAACGAAGGCAGAAATATGGCAAGATATGCCGTAGGCAGAAACTATCATGACGTCGCGGCGGAACATCTTTCCGTTGCAACCGAAATTCTCCGCAGAGCTTTTCCGGAAGAAACTTTCAAGTTCTTCGTGGATTCTTCTCCAATTGCGGAAGTAAGAGCCGCGGTTCTTGCGGGTCTGGGCGTTCGCGGAAAGAACAACCTTCTCATCAGCAAGGAATACGGAACCCGCTGCGCCATCGGCGAAATTGTTACCACCAGAAAATTCGCAAAATCCAAAAAATCCGTCGGAACCTGCTTCGATTGCGGAAAATGTATCCGCGAATGTCCCGCAGGAGCACTTTCCGAAAAAGGATATGAAAAGGAAAAATGCGTCGCATATATAAACCAGATGAAAAAGGAACTTACCCCGGAAGATGAGGCTCTCATCAAAAAAGTCGGTTTCATCTGCGGTTGCGATTGCTGCACCGATTGCTGTCCCATGAACCGCCATGCGGACGGAACAGGACTTAAAGAATTCAAAGAGAGCGCAAAACCGGTTTATACTCCCGGAATGGATCTTTCAGACCGTTCCTATGGCTGGAAGCCGGCAAACGTTGAGCGTAATTATAAAATAATCACGGAGGATTAAAATGGAGATCCTTAAAAAGGAACAATACCCAGAATACGAGGCTTTTTGCAAAAGCCACCCCCAGGGCGGATTCACTCAGTCCACCCTTTGGTACGGAGTTAAAAACAACTGGGGTCACGAAGTTGTTGTTTCCAGAAACGAAACCGGCGAAATAGTCGGCGGAATGTCTGTTTTGATACAAAAAATTCCTCTTATCGGAACAAGCTTTCTCTATGCTCCGAGAGGTCCGGTCTGCAATCTTCACGACAAATCGGTTCTTGAGGACCTTATGAAAGGCGCAAAAGTTCTTGCGAAGAAGCATAACGCCCATAACTTCAAAATGGACCCGGACGTTTCTGTTTCTGATGAGGAATTTTTAAAAATTGCCGATGAACTCGGCTTTAAAAGAAAATTCGGTCCCACCGGTTTTGAAACCATTCAGTGCCGCTTCAACTATCGCCTTTATATAAAGGACCGCACCGAGGACGAGGTTTTCATGAACCTTACCCAAAAATGCCGCTATAACGTCCGCGTTGCGATAAAACACGGCGTTGAAATAAAGGTAGTCGGAAAAGAATATCTCGATGAATTTATGAGAATTATGAAAACCACCGGCGAAAGGGACGGCTTCAATATCCGCCCGAAGGAATATTTCGAGAGAATGCTCGATTCCCTCGGCGAACACGTCCGCCTTTATATGGGATTCTATAACGGACAGGCGGTTTGCGGAACAATTACCACAAACTATGCCGGAAAATGCTGCTACGTATATGGCGCTTCCGACAACGCTTTCAGAAACGTTATGCCCAACTATCTTATCCAGTGGGAAATGATAAAATGGGCGATAGAAACCGGTTGCGAAGTTTATGACTTCCAGGGAATTTCCGGAAACCTTGAGGACGAAAGCGACCACCTCTATGGACTATACCGCTTCAAACGCGGTTTTAACGGCCAGGTGGACGAACTTCCCGGCGAATTTGATATAACCTATAAACCCATCGCGGCGAAAATGGTAAAACACGCAATAAAACTTAACGGAAAACTCCATAAGCTTAAAAAGAGGTTCGGAAAATGAACCCTCTCGAAAACGCTTTGAATGAATATATCGGAAAAGATTTTTCGCGCTTTCATATGCCCGGGCATAAGGGTGCGGAAAATTTTCCGGAATATTATAAATTCGACGTAACGGAAGTCGAAGGCACCGACAGCCTTTTTGAAGCTTCCGAAGCGATTTTTGAAACGGAAAAGCGCTTCGCGAAAATTTACGGAGCGGGCGCAAGCCTTCTTTCCGCCGGAGGTTCAACCCTTTGTATCCAGGCGATGCTTGCAACCGCTTTGAATCCGGGAGAAAAATTAATCATTGCAAGAAATTGCCACGCTTCCGCAGTCAACACAATTGCGCTTCTTGACCTTGAACCGATTTGGATAAACCCGAGAGATTTAAGGGCGGCGGAAAAAGCCTTTGAAGAAAATCCGGAAGCAAAAGCTATATATCTTACTTCGCCGGATTATTTCGGAGTGCTCAGCGATATCGAAGCTTTTTCAAAACTTGCTCATGAAAACGGCGCAAAACTTCTTGTGGATAACGCCCACGGCGCGCATCTTCACTTTTTCCCGACGGACATGCACCCAATTTCTCTCGGCGCTGATATGTGCGCGGATTCTCTTCACAAAAGTCTTCCGGTTTTAACAGGAGGAGCGCTTTTGCACCTTAAAGATGAAAACCTGCGTGATGCTGCGAAGCAAAAAATGCGCCTTTTCGGTTCAACAAGTCCAAGCTATCTTATAATGCTCTCTGCGGATAAATGTGCGGATTATCTTGAAAACAGCGCGAAACATGATTTTGCAATGCTGGGCGGAAAAGTCGCGAATCTTCGCTATAAGGCTTTTGAGCACGGACTTGCCCCAAAAACAAGAAACGTTGAACCCGTAAGGCTCACCCTTTCGGTAAAATCCACCGAAATGACCGGCGAAGAATTCGGAAGAAAGCTTCGTGAGCACGGAATTGAACCGGAATATGTGAACGATGAATGGGCGGTGCTCATGGCTTCGCCTTTCAATACCGAAAGGGATTTTGAAAGGGTCGCAAAATTTATTGAAGATACTTTCGGAAACGGTTTTGCCGCTTTTGAGGAACGCCTTTTGAAAATGCCGGAAAAAGCAATGTCTGTAAGAACTGCGGTTTTTGCGGAAACGGAGGAAATCGAAACCGAAAAAGCGGCCGGAAGAATTGCCGCAAGGCTTAATCTTCCCTGTCCGCCGTGTATCGCTCTTGCGGTTCCGGGAGAAATAATTGACGAAAAAATCGTCGGACTTCTTGAAAAATATGGCGTTGACAGAATAAATGTTGTAAAATAAAGTTTAATCCCGCGTTTGCGGTTAAATATTACATAATCTTCCCAAGGAGGAACAATAATATGAAAATGATAATGGCAATCGTCTCCGGCGATGACAGCAGCGCTGTTTCCGCAGCACTTACCAAAGCAAGATACTCCGTAACAAAACTCGCAACCACCGGCGGTTTTCTTATGAGCGGAAACACAACTTTCCTCATCGGCGTTAACGATGATCAGGTCGAAGACGTTATCGCGATTATTGCAAAACACAGCAAAAAACGCAAACAGATGGTTCCCAACAACAGCTTTGATGTCGGCATGTATTCCGCATTCCCGGTTGAAGTAACCGTTGGCGGCGCAACCGTTTTTGTAATGAACGTCGAACATTTCGAGAAGGTTTAAAATGCCCGGAACAAAAGAACTTAAAGGGACGCTTTCCGCAGCATTGCGCGAAGGTATCCTTTCCCATGCCGTTCTTATTGAAGGCGAAAAAGGAACCGGAAGAAGGGAACTTGCACTCTGGCTTGCAAAAGCGATTCTTTGCAGGGAGGAAAACAGACCTTGCGGGAACTGTTCCGTTTGCCGGAAAATTGAAAACGGAAACCACCCGGACGTTGAAATTTTCGGCGGAAACGGCGGAGCAAGAAGTTTTCATATTGAAAGCATAAGGGAAATAAAAAATTCCCTCTGGCTTGCGCCGAATGAATCCGAACAAAAGGTCTATATTCTTCTTGATATTGAAAATATGACCCAGGAAGCCCAGAACGCGCTTCTTAAATCCCTTGAAGAACCGCCGGCGCACGCAAGATTCATTCTTACCTGCGACAACCGAAAAAGCCTTCTTGATACAATCATAAGCCGTTCAACGGTTTATACCCTTGAACCGCCGACGAGGGAGGAATGCGCCTTTGCGCTCCGGGAAAAATTTCCGGAACTTTCCGAAAGTGAAGCGGAGCTTTTTTCAATTGCTTACGGCGGAAATTTCGGCGCCGCAAGCGCCGGTTTTTCCGAAGGCATGGGCGAAATCGTTCTTCTTGCATCAAAAGTTCCCGAACTTCTTAAAAAAGGCGACAGTTACAGCCTTGCGGCGGAACTTTCATCAAAATGCAAAACAAGGGCGGAACTTTCGGAATTTCTCGAAAGGCTTCTTAACATAACCGGACGCTGCGGAATTGACCGCGCTGCCGGAAAAAAAGCACCGGTGAGGGTCAGCCCCATCGAGGCAGTAAAAACATCAGAAATCATTGAACGGGGAAAACTTTCCGTTTTGCAAAACTGCTCCATTGAACTTATCGAAAGCTGGCTTTGCATGGAACTTTCCCGAATTTTCGGAGGAAATTTATGAGCGAAAAGATCGAAGTTATAGGCGTCCGCTTTAAAGAAGTCGGAAAAGTCTATTATTTTGACCCGGAGGGCGAAAAATTTTCCATCGGCGACAGAGTAATCGTTGAAACAAGCCGCGGAACCGAATGCGGCGAAGTTGCGGCGGATAACCGCTTTGTTTCCGAAGATAAAGTTATAATGCCCCTTAAAAAAGTTCTTCGCTTTGCAACGGCGGAGGACCTTAAGCACGTTGAGGAAAACGAGCGTCTTGAAAAACAGGCTTTTGAAAAATGCCTTGTAAAAATTGCGGAACACGGTCTTGATATGAAGCTTGTTGACGTTGAATATACTTTCGATAACAGCAAGATAATTTTCTATTTTACCGCGGACGGAAGAATCGATTTCCGTGAACTTGTAAAAGACCTTGCGGCAATTTTCCGCACAAGGATCGAACTTCGCCAGATCGGAGTCCGCGACGAAGCAAAAATGCTCGGAGGCCTCGGAATTTGCGGAAGACCTTTCTGCTGTTCCCAATTCCTCGGGGAATTTGCTCCGGTTTCGGTAAAAATGGCGAAGGAACAGGGACTTTCCCTCAATCCCACAAAAATTTCCGGAACCTGCGGAAGGCTTATGTGCTGCCTTAAATATGAGCAGGAAGGCTATGAGGAACTTATCAGAACAATGCCGAGAATCGGCGCCGCGGTTAAAACCCCGGACGGAAACGGCGTTGTTGTCGATCTTAACCTTATGACCGGAATGCTTACGGTAAAAATGGACGATGCACCGGACGGTGCACCGAAATCTTTCCACAAATCTTTCGTAAAGCGAATTCGCGGCGAAAGAGAAGAACCAAGAACCGAAGAGGAAGAATAATTCCTTTTTTAATAAAAATTTCAGGAGGATTTTATCATGGCCTATAAAATTTCCGATATGTGTATCGAATGCGGAACCTGCGCAGAAAACTGCCCCGTCGGCGCAATTGAACCCGGCGACGGAAAATACGTTATCAACCCGGCAAAATGCATTGATTGCGGAACCTGTTCCTATTCCTGCCCCGTTGGTGCGGCACAGCCCGGCGACGATTGATAATTAAGCAAAAAAACGGAAAGCTTTGGCTTTCCGTTTTTTACGTATTGATTTTTTCAGAATATGTGATAGAATAAAAGTATCTTTTAAAAGGAGGTTCTTTTATTATGGCATACAAAATTTCCGATGCTTGCATCATGTGCGGCGCTTGCGCAGATGCTTGCCCTGTTGAAGCAATTTCCGAAGGCGACGGCAAATACGTTATCGATCCCGATAAATGCATCGATTGCGGTTCCTGCGCAGGAGAATGCCCCGTTGGCGCTCCCGAAGAAGCATAATTCAGGTATTTACTGAAGAAGGAAGGCTTTGGCCTTCCTTCTTTTTTTGTGTAAATATTGATTTTTATAAAATATGTGCTAAAATTAAAATATAACGAAAGGGGGCGGCCGAAAGCTTATGGCATATGTTATCACAAGCGCCTGCATTGAATGCGGAAAATGCGAAAAGGAATGTCCGAAAGAAGCAATCTATCCAAGCTGCGGACAGTATGCGGTAATTCCGAGAAGATGTATCGAATGCGGAAAATGCGCGAAGGTCTGTCCCGTCGGCGCACCCGTTAAAAAAGAGAAAAAATGATTTTTCGGGAAGGGAAATCCCTTCCCGCTTTTTATATTTTGCAAGAGGTTTTTTATGGATATAATCGTAAACGATTTTTACGGCCTTGATATGGCAACAACAAAAGAATATGGTTTTGGCGGCGATGCTCTTTTGCTTGCGGAATTTGCAAGGCCGAAATTCAAAGACGTGGTGCTCGATCTTTGCACAGGCTGCGGAGTCGTTCCGGTTATGATGATGGCAAACGGTTTTAAGGGAAGAGTAACTGCCGTTGATATCCAGCCCGGCGCAATTGAACTTTGTAAATGGACCGCGGAAAAAAACAATATTCAGGACAGGTTTTTCCCGGTTCTTGCGGATCTTAACGAACTGGACTGGCCTGCGGAAAGCTTCAGCCTTATAACCGTTAATCCGCCTTATTTTGTTGCCGGTTCCGGAAAGGAAAACGGAACGGAATCCCGTGATCTTGCAAGGCGCGAAAGCGGCTGTACCCTTGCCCAGGTTACAAAAGTTGCGGGAAAACTTCTTAAATACGGCGGAAGATTCTGTATGTGCCACAGGCCCGAAAGACTTGCGGACGTTATTTTTGAAATGCGGAAGAACAAAATTGAACCGAAGCGTCTTACTTTTGTCAACAACGCAACGGATTCCGCGGAACCATGGCTTATCCTTATCGAAGGGAAAAAAGGCGGCCACGCCGGACTTAAAATAAATTATATTCAGAACGGAAGATAAAAGATTATGGGAACTCTTTATGTAGTCGGAACACCTATCGGAAACCTTGGGGATTTTTCGCCGAGAGCGGTTGAAACCCTTGAAAAAGTTGATTTTATCGCGGCGGAGGATACCCGCGTTACCGTAAAACTCCTCAACCATTTCGGGATAAAAAAACCGATGGTGATTTATCAGAAATTCAATGAATTTGAGCAGGGGGATATAATCGTTTCCCGCCTTCTTAACGGCGAAAGCTGCGCAATAGTAACCGATGCGGGAATGCCCTGTATAAGCGACCCGGGCGAAACCCTTGTTAAGCTTTGCATAAAAGCTGACGTAAAAGTGGAAGTTGTTCCCGGTCCTTCCGCGGTGGTTTCCGCTCTGGCGGTTTCCGGTCTTTCGGTTTCCCGTTTCACTTTTGAAGGATTTTTAAGCGTAAAGCGTACTTCCAGAATGGAGCACCTTATGGAACTTCGCCACGAAAGAAGAACGATGGTTTTCTATGAAGCGCCCCATAAACTTCTGAGCACTCTTAAGGATATGAATTCTGTTTTCGGCGAAAGAAACATTGTTGTCGTAAAGGAACTTACAAAAATCCACGAAACTTCCTGGAGAGGAACCCTTTCCGAAGCGGTCAGATATCATACCGAAAATCCTCCGAAGGGCGAATATGTTCTTGTTCTTGAAGGAGAACAGGTTGAAAAAGAGGAAATGCGCGACCCGATGGAGGAAGCAGTTTCCATAGCAAAGGAACTTATTGAAAAGGGAAAACCCGCTTCGATGGCGGCAAAAGAAGCCGCAAAACTTACCGGACAGACCAAGGGCGAAGTTTATAAACGCCTTTTGGAGGAAGATGAGGAATAAAAAATTCTGAAAAAGCACCCGAACAGGTGCTTTTTTTGATTGAATCAAAAACGCATAAATTACATTTTGATGTTGCGAAAACAGGCAAAATATAGTATTATATTAAGTTAGAGAATTTATTAAAAGGAGGCGGAGGTTTTTGGAAAAAATCATTGTGAAAAGCGAAGCGGAAACCGCCGCTTTTGCCAAAGAATTTGCAAAAACGCTTAAACCCGGCGATATAATCGCTTTTAAGGGCGGTCTTGGCGCCGGAAAAACAACTTTTACAAGATATATGTGCGAAGCTCTCGATTGCCGGGACGATGTTTCAAGCCCCACATTTGCCCTTGTTCATTGCTACAGGGCAAAATTTCCGGTCTGCCATTTTGATATGTACCGGATAAACACTTTTGATGACCTTTATTCCACCGGTTTTTTTGATTATCTCGATTCCGGCGCGGTGCTTGTTATCGAATGGAGCGAAAACATAATCGATTTTATAGGCGATGAGGAAATCATCACCGTTGATATAAAACGACTCGGAGATTCCGAAAGGGAAATTACCGTTGAAAGGGGAGAAGGATAAGATGAGGATTCTCGGTTTTGATACTTCCGCAAAAGCGGCTTCCGTTGCTCTTTCCGAAAACGGAAAGCTTGTTTCCGAATTTTATCTCGACAGCGGTTTTACCCACATCGAAACCGTTCTTCCAATGGCAAAAGCCGTTCTCGATGCAGCAAGGATAACCCCTTCGGACATTGACCTTTTTGCGGTTAACTGCGGACCCGGTTCCTTCACCGGACTTCGAATCGGAATTGCGGCGGTAAAAGCTCTCGGAATGAGCCTTGAAAAACCCTGCGCCGCCGTTTCAACCCTTGAAGCTCTTGCATATAATATGCAGAGTTTTTCCGGAATAATCTGCGCCGCAATGGACGCAAGATGCAACCAGGTTTACACCGCTTTTTTTGAAAGCGACGGAACTTCTGTAAAACGCCTTTGTGAGGACAGAGCCGTTTCCACGGACGTCCTTTTTGAGGATATAAAAAAATACGTTTCCGAAACGGGAAAAAAGGTTATGCTCGTCGGCGACGGCGCAAACCTTTGCTTTAAAAAATTCGGGGACGAATTTGTAAAAAAAGCGCCTTCCCAGCTTGTTCTCGGACATGCCTCCGGAACCTGCATTGCCGCGGAAAAGATTTTTGAAAGCGGCAAAACCGTTTCCGCCGGGGAACTTGTTCCGAACTATCTTCGCCTTGCTCAGGCGGAAAGAGAAAAACTTCAGAAAGAGGGTAAATTATGATCGCACTTGGTTCCGACCACGGCGGCTTCCTCTATAAAGAGGAGCTTAAAAAACATCTTGATGAAAAAGGTATCGAATATATAGATTTCGGTACAGACAGCACCGCTTCCTGCGATTATCCCGTTTATGCGGAAAAAGTATGCAAAGCGATTCAGTCCGGCGAATGTGAAAAAGGAATCCTTATCTGCGGAACCGGAATTGGAATGAGCATTTGCGCAAACAAATTCAAAGGAATTCGCGCGGCTTGCTGCGGCGACCATTTTTCCGCGGAATTTACCAGAAAACATAACGATTCCAACGTCCTTTGCATGGGCGCAAGAACAATCGGCGCGGGAGTTGCCCTTCAGCTTGCAGATATTTTCCTTTCCACCGAATTTGAAGGCGGACGCCACCAGAAACGCGTTGATATGATCACCGCTTTTGAGGAAAATTAAAATGCCCGTTATATCGAAGTTCGATTACGATAATTTTTATGACATATTTTTTAAGGGGGAACCGAATATTATGAAAAAACCTTTCATTCTTGACCATCCGCTTGTTCAGCACAAACTTTCCATTCTCAGAAGAACCACCACCGGAACAAAAGATTTCCGCGAACTTATCAGCGAAATCGGAAACCTTCTTTGCTATGAAGCAACCCGCGACCTTGAACTCGAACCGGTCGAAATCGAAACCCCTATGTGCAAATGCACCGCAAAACAGCTTAAAGGAAAAGCTCCGGTAATCGTTCCGATCCTCAGAGCGGGTCTTGGAATGGTCGATGGTCTCCAGCGCCTTATGCCCAGCGCAAGAGTTGGTCACATCGGTCTTTATCGTGACGAAGAAACCGCACAGCCCATTGAATATTTCTGCAAACTTCCCGTTGATATTGCGGAATGCAGAGTTTTCCTTGTTGACCCGATGCTTGCAACCGGCGGAAGCGCCATCGATGCTATCGGTCAGCTTAAAAAACGCGGCGTTAAAAACATAAGCTTCCTCTGCATCATTGCTGCTCCGGAAGGCCTTGAAAGACTTAACGTTGCTCATCCGGACGTACAGATTTACTGCGCCGCTCTTGATGACCACCTTAACGAAGTAAACTACATCGTTCCCGGCCTTGGCGATGCAGGCGACAGAATTTTCGGTACCAAATAAATGAAAATTATGTCCGTCGATTTCGGCGACGCAAGAACCGGAATCGCCATGTGCGATAAAACGGAATTTCTTGCTTCCCCGATAACCGTTATCCACGAAAAACGCTTTGAGCACGCAATTGAAAAAACCGCCGCCGCCGCAATTGAAAACAAAGCGGAAGCTGTTATTGTCGGTCTTCCGCTCAATATGAACGGCTCCGAAGGTCCGAGGGCGGAACTTTGCCGCGAATTTGCCGCAAAACTTGCGGAAAAAATCGAAGTTCCGGTAAGAATGTGGGACGAACGCCAGACCACCGTTTCTGCCGCCGGTTTTCTTAACGAAACCGATACCCGCGGAAAAAAGCGCAAAGCGGTAATCGATGCCGTTGCGGCCGTAATAATCCTTGACAGTTACCTTCAGTGGCGCAAAAACCACCCGGGCGAATTTTAAATTTGCCTCCCTTGCCTAAAGGGAGGGTAACCGTTGCCGTATGGCACGGTGGAGGGATTCATTCAAAAACCGTAGGGAGCGGTCTTGACCGTTCCGGAATAAAAAAGCACAGCCTTCCTTTTCGGAAGGCTGTGCTTTTTTTTGTGGTTTTGAAAAGAAAAGAGGGGAAAGCGATGAAAAAATTTTCGACTTTTTCTGTTGCTGTGCCTATATTATATCGTTAAATTATGAGCATAATTCGAGGATTTTTTTAATAAAATGTAAAGATATATGCCAAAAAGGACTATTCCGCAAAGCGGAATAGTCCTTTTTGGCGTGACCGGAAAATAAGCCGGGTTCTGTAATGACGACAATCTATCTTCGCCGCCGGTCACCCGTGCGGCTTTAATGCCACCTTTGCGAAGCGCACCGGGCCGGTGCGGAATCTTCTGTACGGTGTTGCTCCGGATAGGGTTTACATACCCTCTATGTTACCATAGAACGTGGTGAGCTCTTACCTCGCCTTTCCACCCTTACCAGCGAAAGCTGGTGGTATATCTCTGTTGCACTCTCCCTGGGGTCACCCCCGGCTGCCGTTAGCAGCTATCCTTGCCCTTGGAGCCCGGACTTTCCTCGCGCGCGTCCTTTCGGAACTGCGTCCGCTGCCGTCCTTTCCGCTCACGGGTTAATATTATAAACCAAAGGAATAATTCTGTCAAACAAATATAATATCTGAAATATTTTTTTGAAAAGATTTGATAAAAAAATTAAGATTTTATAAAAATTTGTTTAAGTTTGTTTTAAAAAGTAGTAAAATATAATATTATGTGGAAAATGTGATGAAAAATGCTTCTTTTAAAAAGGGGATTTTATGGCTAAACGAAAAAAATGGATAAAGCCGCGCCACCGGATAATCCAGGCAATTGCAAAATATGTGCTCTGGCCTGTTTGCCGCTGGAAATACGGAATAACCGTTGAAAAATTCAGGGAACAGGAAAACCGCCCCTATCTCATTCTTTATAATCACCAGACAGCTTTTGACCAGTTCTTTGTCGGAATTTCCTTCAAAGGCCCGGTTTATTACGTTGCAACGGAAGATATTTTTTCAATGGGCTGGATTTCTTCCCTTCTGCGCTTTGTTGTTGCGCCGATTCCGATAAAAAAACAGACCACCGACGTCGGTGCCGTTATGAATTGTTTCCGCGTTGCAAAAGAAGGCGGAACAATTTGTATTGCGCCGGAGGGAAACAGAACTTACAGCGGAAGAACGGAATATATCAATCCGGCAATTGCTCCTCTTGCAAGAAAACTTAAAGTTCCGGTTGCGCTTTACAGAATTGAAGGCGGATACGGAATTCAGCCCCGCTGGAGCGATAAAACAAGAAAAGGAAAAATGCGTTCCTATGTTTCGGAAGTTATTATGCCGGAAGAAATTTCCGCCATGACCGATTCGGAACTTTGCGAAAGAATCAACAAGGGTCTTTTTGTTGATGAAGCAAAGGCGGACGGAATTTTTGAATCCGAAGTAAAGGCGGAATATATGGAAAGGGCGGTTTATGTCTGTCCTTTCTGCGGACTTTCGGAATTCGAAAGCCACGGGAACGAAGCTTTTTGCAAAACCTGCGGAAGGACCGTTACATACGGAGAAGATAAAAGAATCCGCGGAAAAGGTTTTGAATTTCCTTTTGAATTTTTCAGAGAATGGTACGATTATCAGAAGGATTTTGTAAACAGCCTTAATGTTCTTGAATATACCGAAAAACCTCTTTTCTGCGATGAAGTAAAAATCAAAGAGGTCATTATCCGGAAGAACAAAATTCCTTTCAGAGAAAACGCAAAAACGACCCTTTACGGAAACAGAATTTCCGTTGACGAAGGAACGGAAAAGGAATGGACAATTCCTTTTTCGGAAATTTCGGCGGTTTCGGTTCTCGGAAGGAACAAGCTGAACGTTTATTACGGAAACAAGGTTTATCAGTTTTCCGGAAGCAAAAGGTTCAACGCTCTTAAGTACGTAAACATCTGGTACAGATGGAAAAATATCAGCGAGGGAAATGAGAATGGAAAATTTTTGGGATTATAGTGTTTGGGGAACTCTTAACGTTGTTGCGGTTCTTCTTGCAAGCCTTCTTGTGGGCAACATTCTTAAAAAATCTGTCGGATTTCTTAAAGATTCGCTTATTCCGATTTCGGTAATCGGCGGCGGAATCCTTATTCTTGTTGCATGGGTATATAAGCTTATAACCGGCGACATTATGTTCGATACCGCGTTTTTCGGTTCTTCGGGAACGAAGACCCTTGAAATGTTCACCTATCACTGCCTTGCCCTTGGCTTTATCGCTTCGACCCTTAAAACCGGCGACGGAAAGATTACAAAGGAAAGAGCAATCGAAGTTTTCAACACCGGCGTTACCACTGTTTCTACCTATCTCCTCCAGGGCGTTTGCGGAATGATAATCACCATTGTTGCCGCAAGAGTTTTCATTCCGGATTTCTTCGAAGCGGCTGGCGTTCTTCTTCCCTTCGGATATGGACAGGGAACCGGTCAGGCCATGAACTACGGCGGAATTTATGAAAATGATTTCGGCTTCGACGGCGGAAAAAGCTTTGGACTCACAATTGCGGCTCTTGGATTTTTAAGCGCAAGCATTGGCGGCGTTGTTCATCTTAACCTTCTCAAAAGAAAAGGCGTTATTACCAAAAAAGCAAGCGACAGACATAACCACGAAAAAATCGAGGGCGAAAACGAAATTCCGATGCATGAAAGCATCGACAAAATGACCGTTCAGATAGCGCTCATTATTGTGACCTATATGATTACATATTTCCTTATGAACGGAATTTCGAAGCTCATTCCCGGAATGACTTCGCTCATCTTCGGTTTCAACTTCCTTCTCGGCGTTCTTTCCGCAACGCTTGTCAAAGAACTTATGAAATTCCTCAAAAAGAAAAACGCTATCAAGAGGGAATATACGAACAACTTCCTTCTTACCCGCGCAAGCAACTTTTTCTTTGATATAATGGTTGTTTCCGGAATTGCGGCGATCCGCCTTTCCGTTCTTGAACAATATTGGGGAATTATGCTTATTCTCGGAATTGTCGGTCTTTTCGTCACTTATTTTTACAACCATTATGTTGCGAAAAACCTTTTCCCGAAATATGCCGAAGAACAGTTCCTTATGATGTACGGTATGCTTACAGGAACAGCCAGCACCGGAACCATCCTTCTCCGTGAAATGGACGGAGATTTTGAAACTCCGGCGGCGGACAACATGGTTTACCAGAACTTCCCGGCAATTGTTTTCGGATTCCCGATGATGCTTCTTGCAATGCTGGCACCGAAAAAACCGCTTCTTACTCTTGGAATTCTTCTTGTTTTCTTCATAGCGATGAACATTCTTCTTTTCCGAGATCGGATTTTTAAATTCAAAAAGAAAACGAAAGTTTAAACGGAAAAACCCCCGTGCTCAAAATTTGAGCACGGGGGTTTTCATATTCAGGGAGAAGTTATTTTGGCTGCCAATAAAGTTCGACACAACCGATATCAAGATAAACCTTTTGTTCTTTAAAAAGATATTCTTTTATGCTTTTTTCGGTGTATTCATTTTCGCGCATTTCATAAACAAAGCCGAAATCAATACTTCCGTCTTTATTGATTTCGTAATATGTAGGATAACCGTCATAAAGCGTTGCAATTTGGTAGCCGTTTTTATCTATCAATCCGATACAGCTTCCGGTTGTTGCACCTTCGATTATTTTGAAATCGTTGATATCATAATCGGTTATGCAGTCAAGCAATTTTTGAGGATTGTTAAAAAACAGGGAAGGATAGAGCATGGGGATTTTTATATAACCTTCTTCGCCTCCCTGATAATCCGCAGTTACCGAACCTTCGATATATATTTTTCCGTTTTCTGAATAATCAAAATTTTCTATTACAAAAGGAGCGTTATCCCAGGGAACCGCATTTATCAAAACAGCTCCGTTATCGGGTTGCTGAAGATACAGTTCAATCCATTTTCCGTTTGAAGAAGTCGTGTAAAGCTCATATTGTTCCGGTTTTTGGATAACTCTGTCGAGTCCGCGGTAGGCGATTGCCATTTTGCTGTCGGTTGTAAAATAAACTGCGGAAATTATAAAAACAACAACAGCAACGAGTGCGGTTATAGCTTTCGAGGAAAGTTTTTTCTTTTTCGGAAGATTTTCCAAAAGTTCTTTCGCGTAATCCTCGGAGGAGCCTTCATGAGCGGAAGAAAGGGGTGCGCCTTCCGCTTCAAGGTCGGAATAAAGTTCCGAAAGGTCATCGAGAACTTCATTCAGTTTTTCGCCTTTTACGGCGTATTTTTTAAGATATTTTGTTACCTCGTTAAAATCGGCAAGATACTCGCCGGAAAGTTCTTTTTTCATTCTTACACTCTCCCTTTTTATGAATTTTCAGAAGAAAGAGAATCTTTATACTCCCATTTAATATGAAGACAATCAAGAACAAGGGTCAGTTCTGTGCCTTCTTCCGCGAGTTCGGAAATGGATTTTTCGTTATAGGGGCTTTCGGTTTTTTCAAAAACAAATTTGAAATCAACGGAACCGTCCGGGTTGATTTTATAATAAGCCGGTTTTCCACGATAGAGAATTTCGGTTCCGAAGCGGTCCGGATGGGACATATATATTCCGCAACCGGTATCCATGTTTCCTATTGTGCGGAAGCTGTTTTCATCGTAATCGGAAATTTTTTCAATAAAATTTTTCGGATTTGACCAAAAGACGGGAGCATGGACGGAGGGAACAATAATTGAACCTTGATTTGCATCTTTGTAAAATGAATAAGCAGTACCTTCGAAGAAAATTTCTCCTTCACGGAACAGGCTGTGGTCTTTAAGTTCGATGTTTTCTTCAGATTCAAGGGAAATTCCGCCGTCCCAGATTCCGATTATATAAGCCGTGGTTGAAGTATCGTCGAAACTGAAATCATCAAGATGATTTGCGACATAGTTTATTCCGCTGTTCATTCTTTTAAGCGGGCTGTTGCTATAAAAACAAATTCCGGCAACGAGAACAGCGCAGGCAAAAATCAAAACAAAACGTTTTGTTGTGAAAAAAGTTTTCTTTTTCGGAAGGTTTTCCAAAAGTTCTTTCGCATAATCCTCGGCTGAGCCTTCATGTACGGAAGAAAGGGGCGCACCTTCCGCTTCAAGGTCGGAATAAAGTTCCGAAAGGTCATCGAGAACTTCATTCAGTTTTTCGCCCTTTGCGGCGTATTTTTTAAGATACTTAGTTACCTCGTTAAAATCGGCAAGATATTCGCCGGAAAGTTTTTCATTCATTCTCGCTGCCTCCTTTCATAATTTTGCAGACGGAAACGTAAAATTTGTTCCAGTTTTTGCTGAAATCACCGAGTTCCGAAAGACCTTTTTCGGTTGTGAAATAATATTTTCTTGCGGGGCCGTTTGGAACAGGCATTTTTTCGTATGTAATGAGTTCTTCGTTTTCCATTCGCAAAAGAAGAGGAAGAATTGTTCCGCGGCTTATTTCATTAAAGCCGAATTCGGAAAATTTTTCGCAGATTTCCTGGGAATAGAGCTTTTCTTCCGAAAGGAGCTTAAGGACACAGCCTTCGAGGATTCCTTTCATCATCTGGGTTTTTCCGGACAAAAAATTCGCCTCCCTTTTGGTTGATTGTATTACATTCAACTGAGTTTATTGTAATACAATCAACCGGAACTGTCAATACGTTTTTTTAAAATATTACGGAAAAGAATAAAAAAACCGTGCTCAAATTTTGAGCACGGGGGTTTTTATTTGCAGCCGTTGCAGCCGGAACAGTTTTTGCAATAGGCAACGAGAATAACACCGTTTCCGGAAGTATCAGTTATTTCGTGCTGAAGGGCGTTAAGTTTATCAAGCTGGGTCCGGTCGAGATCCGCGGGTTTTCCGGGTTTAAACAAAAAATCATCTCCTTATATAATGTATATATATTATTTAGCATCCGCAAAGAAATATCCACCCTTCCGGTAATACCTTCGGTTTTGCCACATCCCTTTACGCAAGGGAGGCGTTTTGATGACAAAAACGCACCAACAAACAAATATTCAGAACAAATGTTCGATTTTTTGTTCCAAAGCTATTGATTTTAAAATGTTTATATATTATACTATAAAGCAGAAATGAAGCCGATTGGATATTATGAAAAATGGAGGAATGAGATTTTATGGCAGACAGAAAAGAAGCACTTGAAACCGCAATCAAACAGCTTGAAAAACAATACGGAAAAGGAACCGTTATGAAACTCGGCCAGGCGCCGGCTCTTAACGTGGAAGCAATTTCCACCGGTTCCATCTCTCTTGACAGCGCCCTTGGAATCGGCGGTGTTCCGAGAGGAAGAATTGTTGAGATTTACGGACCGGAAAGTTCCGGTAAAACAACCGTGGCCCTCCATATCATAGCATCCGCGCAGAAAGCAGGCGGCGAAGCCGCATTTATCGACGTTGAGCACGCTCTTGACCCGGTTTATGCAAAAGCCCTTGGGGTCGATATCGATTCCCTTCTTGTTTCCCAGCCGGATACCGGCGAGCAAGCTCTTGAAATTACCGAAGCGCTTGTTCGTTCCGGTGCAATCGACGTAATCGTTGTTGACTCCGTTGCGGCAATGGTTCCGAAGGCGGAAATCGAAGGTCTTATGGGCGATACCCACGTTGGTCTTCAGGCAAGACTTATGTCCCAGGCACTCCGCAAACTTACCGGCGTTATAAGCAAAACCAACTGTGTTGCTGTTTTCATCAACCAGCTCCGTGAAAAGGTCGGCGTTATGTACGGAAACCCGGAAGTTACTCCCGGCGGCCGCGCACTTAAATTCTATTCTTCCGTTCGTCTTGACGTCCGCAAACAGGAACAGATAAAACAGGGCGGCGACGTTATCGGAAATCACACCAAAGTTAAAGTTGTCAAGAACAAAGTTGCTCCGCCTTTCCGTGAAGCGGAATTTGATATTATGTACGGACAGGGAATCAGCAAGGAAAGCGAACTGCTCGATATTGCGGTAAAACTTGATATCGTCGATAAATCCGGCGCATGGTTCTCCTATAACGGCGAAAGACTTGGACAGGGACGTGACAACGTTAAGGAACTTCTTCGCGCAAACACCGCTCTTTGTTCCGAAATCGAAGAAAAAGTCCGCGCAAACATGGATAAGCTTTCCGATCTTTCAAAGCCCGCGAAAAAATCCAAAATTCTGAGCGTTGCCCCCACCGGCATTGATATTGAAGCAGATGTGGACGACGAAGAATAAACCGAAAACAAAGCTTACAACCGAACAGACCAAAGAAAAAGCCCTGAACTTGTTAGAGTACAGGGCTCATTCGCGTTTGGAGCTTTTTGATAAACTCAAAGTTTTTGCAAACATCGATACGGTGAACGAAGTCCTTGATATGCTCGAAGACGGCGGACTTATTGATGACGAAGCCTATGCTTTCCAATATGCCCACGACCTTATGGAAATGAAGCTTTTGGGACCTTCGAGACTTAGAATGGAACTTAAAAGAAAAGGAATTGAGGAGGAAATTGCCGAACAGGCGATTTTTGCCGCCGAGGAGGAAATCGGCTCTCCGGAGGAAAGACTTGAGCGGATTATTGAAATCCGATACAAAAATCAGCTTACCGACGAAAAAAATTCCAAAAAAGTTATAATTTCGCTCTTCCGTCTTGGCTACGGATATGATATGATAAAAGATGCGATATATAAAGTAAAGGAAGAAATTGCAGATGAACTGTATGGAAACGAATGAAACCGTAAAAATCGGAATGATTGCCCTCGGCTGTAACAAAAACCAGGTGGATGCGGAGCTTATGCTCGGCGCTCTTGAAAAAGAGGGTTTTGAAATTGTCGAGAACGCCGCCGAATGCGACGTTGTTATCGTCAATACCTGCGGTTTTATTGAAAGCGCAAAACGCGAATCCATTGAAAATATTCTCCAGTGCTGCCAGCTTAAAGAACAGGGTTACGTAAAACTCGTTGTTGTAACCGGCTGTCTTGCGGAACGTTACCGCGAGGAAATGGCAGAACTTATTCCCGAAGCGGACGTAATTCTCGGAATCGGCGCAAACGACGAAATTGCCGCTTCCATCCGCCAGGCTCTTGAAGGACAGAAGGTCCGCAAGTTCTATGCTCCGGAAAATCTTGAGATGGAAGGCAAGAGAATTCTTGTTAACTATCCTTATTATGCATATATCAGAATTGCCGACGGTTGCGACAACCGCTGTTCCTATTGCGCAATTCCTGCCATTCGCGGACGTTACCGCAGCAGACCCATGGAAAGCATTGTTGAGGAATGCAAAGCTTTTGCCGCAAAGGGCGTTGAGGAATTTATTATCATCGCTCAGGATACCACAAGATACGGCGAAGATATTTACGGAAAAAGAATGCTTCCGGAACTTCTCCGCCAGATCTGCAAAATCGACGGCATAAGATGGATCAGAATTCTTTATGCATATCCGGAAAGAGTTACCGAAGAGCTTCTTGACGTAATGGCTTCCGAAGAAAAAATTGTAAAATATCTCGATATTCCGCTCCAGCATTGCAGCAAAAAAGTTCTTAAAGCAATGCACAGAAAGCAGAGCACCCCGGCCGAACTTATCGCAATGGTAAAACATCTCCGGGAAAAAGTTCCGGGAATAACTCTTCGAACCACCCTTCTCACAGGTTTCCCCGGAGAGAGCGACGGTGATTTTGAAGCTCTCTGCAAATTTGTAAAGCAGGCGAAATTTGACCGCCTCGGCTGTTTTGCATATTCCAGAGAGGAAGGCACCAAATCTTATGACCTTCCGAACCAGCTTGATGAAGAAACCAAACAGCGCAGAGCGGAAGTCATAATGGAAATCCAGACTGCTGTTTCCGCTTCGCTTCTTAAAAAGAAAGTCGGTTCCGTAATGGAAGTAGTTGTTGAAGGTTACGACAACAAAAACAAAGTATTCCGTGGAAGAAGTTCTCAGGATGCTCCGGAAATTGACGGAATCGTTTATTTCGCAAGCCCGGAAAAACATTGTATCGGAGATTTTGTAAAAGTTAAAATCATCAAATCCTCCGAATATGACCTTCTCGGAGAATTGGCCGAATAAAAATTTTGAAAGGAGGGCGCTTGTTGAATCTTCCCAACATACTCACTCTTTTAAGAGTTGTGATGATTCCGCTTTTTGTTGCAGCTTTTCTGACCGGCGGTATCAGTGATTGGATAACACTTGCGCTGTTCGCACTTGCCGCAATAACAGATGCCCTTGACGGATATATTGCCAGAAAACAAAATCTTGTTACCGATTTCGGAAAGCTTATGGATCCACTTGCGGATAAGCTTATGGTAATGGCTGCTTTTGTTTGTTTTACCTATGCGGAACTTCTTCATCCGGCAGTTACCATTATTATTATGTCGAGGGAATTCCTTGTTACAGGCGTGAGAATGCTTGCGACTTCAAAAGGAAAGGTTATTGCCGCGGATATCTGGGGAAAACTTAAAACGGTTTTCCAGGATATTGCGATTATTCTTATTCTTATCAAAAGCGCAACGGGTTCTCCGGACGCAAGTCTGATCGGTACCGTAACTTATTTCTGCAACTGGATCATGACTGTTCTGACCGTAACTTCGGCAATTAATTACTGCATTAAAAATAAAGATATTTTTAAAGAAAAAGAATAATTATAGAAAAATATTAATAAAAAAGCCTTTGGAGCAAAAATTGTTTATTTGAGTTCCAAAGGCCTTTTTGTTGAAAAATTGTGGAAAATTAGGGCATTTTGTTGAAAATCCGGATGTGGATATTGGATGTTTCAACCAAATGTGGAATGTTATTCACAGAACACACGGCGGCGATGCATTTTTCAAAAAAAGTTTTAAAAAACCGTTGACATATCTGTTTTGGAATGATATACTAATCAAGCTGACCCGCGAGAGAGCGGTTAGCAAAAAGCATAGGACCTTGAAAATTGAACAACAGAATGGAAGAAAAGAATTAAACCCTTGTATTCATTTGAGTAAATTCCAAAGTAATAGTAAAGTCAGCAATGACTTGAAGCTTGGAAAAAACAGACTTTGATTTGTTTAAGCTCTTA
>JAGASN010000035.1 GCA_017847875.1 Oscillospiraceae bacterium
CCATCAGCGAACTTCTCATAATGTAAATTGTCAGCACCAACGAAGATAACCGAATCGTCTTTAATATCCTTTGCTTTGAGCTTGCCTTCTTTTACCATTTGCTTCTTTTGCTCTCGGATTCGCTCAAGCAAAACGGAGGCAGGCTCATCGGTTGGATCCTGCGGTACAAGTTTGCCTCGGATCGCGAGGTCAAGCACTTTTTCTCTTAAAGCCTTTGTATCAATCATAAGTCAATGCCTCCGAGAATTTCCTGAAGCTTTGAAACAGCAGCTCCGATAACAGAAGCTTTTTCTTGCATTTCGTCAAGAAGTTCGGTAATAGTGCGTTCATCCTTTTCGGTTAAGTCCATCCACTTGAAATCAAGTTTTAATTGATCACGGGAATATACATCTTCTTCGCAAAATCTTCTCCATCTACCGTTTGGATTTTCCTCGGAGTACGTTTCCTTTCTATCTTCCAGATGACCGGAACAATAGCAATTAACAAAATCATCAAGATCTGCACGAGTCATTGGCTTGGTAGCCATAGTGTGCTTTACACCTGTTCTGTAATCGTAAACCCAAATATCTTTTGTTTTTGTGCCCTTTTCAAAGAAAAGAACATTGGTTTTAACACCACCGGCATAGAAAATACCGGTAGGCAATCTGAGGATTGTATGGAGGTTGAAATCAGCCAATAATTTTTCACGAACTTTTGCGGTTGCGTTACCATCGGTAAGAACGTTATCAGGTAAAACAACAGCAACTCGACCACCCGTTTTAACGATTGACATTATGTGCTGTAAGAAATTAACCTGATTATCAGATGTTTTAATAAATTCAGGTCTTGCACTATCAACAGCAACGCTTCCTTGAGGTCTTGTGCCGAAAGGCGGATTTGCAAGGATAACATCAAACATTTTTTCGGATGTATCGAGCAAAGAGTCTTGGCAGATAATCGGGCTTTTCTCCGTACCTATGTCGTGTAAATACAAGTTCATAGACGCAAGTGTAACGACAAGGGCAGTATTATCCGCGCCAAACAGAGCGTTGTTTTTAAGGAAGTTTTGTTTAGCTATTTCCTTGCTTTGCGGTTTCATATGCTCAAAAGCAGCAAGAAGGAATCCTCCAGTGCCACAAGCTGGGTCAGCAACCGTTTCAGTGATTTTAGGATCAGTTACTTCCACCATAGCCTTGATAAGAGCACGTGGAGTAAAATACTGACCGGCGCCGCTCTTTTTATCTTGACCGTTCTTTTCAAGGATGGACTCGTAAATTGCACCCTTGAAATCGCCATCCATCATATACCAGTTTTCATTGCCAACCATCTGTAATACTTTGGCAAGGTGAACAGGGCTGTTGATTTTATTTGATGCTTTAGTGAAAATCGTTCCGATAAGACCGTCATCTTTTGAAAGTTCTTTCAAAACTTCCTCATACTTATCTATCAAGTCATCACCATTAAGCTCAACAATATCTTTCCATTTATAGCCTTCAGGTATTGAGCTTCCAAGACCCAATTCCTCTTTTTCTGCATCCATTTTGAGAAAAAGGATATATGTAAGCTGAGTAATATAGTCAGTAAAGCCTACACCGGCAGCAGCAAGAACATTTGCAATGTCCCATACCTTTTTAACCAATGTTGCTTCACTTTTTTGAACATCTGCCATAATACTATGCCGCCTTTAACATAAATTTTGAAAGTGTAATGATTTCCTGTGCAAGAGCTGTTGCTCCAAAACTTTTTATTGCTTTACGCCATAAATCAGGAGCAAAAGAATTTAATTCTTTTGTGCTGACGGAGCCTTCTTCCACAATATAGTCCGCAATTTGTTTCATTATTTCTTTTTGTTCCTCGGTCAGTTCACGCTGTGCCTGTCCACAATAAAGACTGAATCTTTGCGAATAGCCCTTAATCAAGCTGACAAGTTTATCGCTCCTATGATAAGCATAACGCACAAGCTGAATAAGATGTGTTAGTGCCTTGATATTTTGCTTAATATCAAGATCTTCGACATTTCCATTGTCATCAAGAATTTTATAATTTTTCCATATGTAATATGGCGTAAATTGCCCGTTTTCTGCAATCAGTTTATCTTGCAACTCAGTAAGCATTGAATAAGTAATAGCAGTATCTTCGGAATTATAGATAATTCTGAGAGCCTCTATTTTATCTGCATTATCATTCAAATATTTCTCGAAGTTTGCTATAAAGCTTTTTGCTGTTTCTTTGGAAAAGCCCCTATAAATAACTTCATCTTCTTTTTCAGGTGTTACAGCGAAAAAACCACGTTGCAGTTCAAGCAACTTCTTCCTTGTCTGAAGATTTCCCATTAAACAGAAAATCAGGTTTTTGCGAGCCTTATTATCATCCGAAATATCGATATAAGGCGGTAATGTGTTCTGAGCAAGTGCTTGATTTATATTGTTTGCCAAATCTCTCGGGGAGAAGCCGTAATCCGAAATAAACATATTTAGATGTCTTCCAAAAAGTGGATGGAATTCATAACGTTTTTGAATAGTTGCACAATAATCACGAAGTAAAGCTATATTATCGTTTGAAACCTCACCGTGGGACAGACGTTCAAGAAGTTGATCCAAGCGTAACGGCTTTGTATTTCCGCCTTCGCCACTTTTACCAGGTTGAGGTATAGATTTATCGGATTCTGTAACACCGACAGCATCGACGATATAGAAGCAATCTTTGTTGTCTGCATTAGGAGTAACTTCTCTAAGTTTATCTTCTCCTAAAGTTCTACAACCTCTGCCTTTCATCTGTGTATATAAAACATCAGATTTGACGTCGTTCATAAAAAGAACAACTTCAAGCGGTTTTACATCTGTACCTGTTGCAACGAGAGTTACGGTAACTGCAATACGAAAATCTTTTTCAGTTCTCAAATCACGAATAAGGGCATTGGAGTCGCCTGCTGAATAAGTGATTTTCTGAACAAAGTTTTCGGGAACTTCACCATTTGCGAATTTTTCTGCGAAAACCTTTTTGGCTGCTTCGACAATTTTAGTTGCGTGATTATCGTCCTTTGCGAAAATGAGAGTTTTTGGGATATACTGCCATTTTTCCTCTCTTTCAGGATAAAGGTCTGTATAAATTGCATCCATATAGGATTTTAGTACAGCTTCAATTTGATTAGGGTTAATAACAGAACGGTCTAACTGATTTGGTTCGTAATCAATACGTTTTTGAGCGGTATAAGTATCAACGACTTTACCGGTTTTATTAATATCTGTTACGGTTTCGCCTTCTGCTATCGTTCCACCGTGTACAGTTGCTTCAGTAATTATCCTATAAACACGTGCAGGAACATTAACGCCATCAACAACGGAATCATCATAAGTGTATTTTGCTATTTCGTTATTATTGAAATAAGCTTGAGCTTCGGGAATAGGGGTAGCGGTTAAACCGAGAATTTTGGCATCTTTGAAGTAATCAAGAACTGCTTTCCACTTTCCATAGATTGAGCGATGGCATTCATCAACAATGATAAATTGAAAATAATCTGGCGGAAGCTTCAAATCACCATCGAGAACGACAGCCGGCTCATTTTTAATAGAATCTTTTAATCCAATGCTTTCATCCTCTTTATCTTCGTCATCGTCAACAATGGTTTGACCTGTGAGCACCGCGAACAATTTCTGAATAGTAGAAATTATAATATCGCCCTGAATGTCTTCATGTTTTTTAAGCCTATTAATTTGATAAAGTTCGTTCATTGGCTTCTGCTTTTCAGTACGGTCAAACAAACTGAATTCTGTCTCAGTCTGACGAGCGAGATTGTTTCGGTCGACAAGAAAGAGGACACGCCTTGTAGAGGTATAATTTAAAAGACGGTATGAAGCAAGGCAAGCAAGATATGTTTTACCCGATCCGGTTGCAAGGATAGCAAGTGCTTTCTTTTTGCCGGCTTTTAAGGATGCTTCGAGATTTACTTCTGCATTATACTGACAATCACGTAAGCCTTTTTTCTCAATTCTGGGCAAAGCACCGTATTCTGATTTTTCGCCAAGCATTTGGAGCATCTTTTTGGGAGAATGCATTTCAGAAATCTCAATATATTCGCTATCTGGTTCAAGCATGTTTTTGAAATATATTTTATTTCCATTCGCAAGATAAACAAAAGGAATTTGGTTGGAACGCCACAGTCCAACCCAACTGTTTGGATGTTGCGAATACCATTCTGCTTGCTGTGCAACTATATCACCAAGAGTATTATCTTCAGCTTTCGCTTCAAGTACAGCTATGGCTTTATCATCAATAAAAAGAAGATAGTCACTTTCTTTATTACCTTGCATCAAAGCTTCTTTAACAGCAGATGCGTTAAAAGGGATATACTCATCACGTGCAACAATATCCCATCCGGCATTATTTAATTGTTTATCTATTTTAACACGTGCTAATTCTTCTGGTAACATAACAAACCCTCCAGGAAGCTTTAAGTTTGGTTCTGATAATAAACAATTATCGGAATATCGAAATAAAATTATATTATAATATTAGCTAAAAATATATCATGGAACTATTTCCATAATATCATCTACCGTACAATCAAGTGCTGTACATATTTTTGCCAACACCTCTGTTGTTACGTGTCCATTCCTCCCCATTTTAGTTAAAGAAGAAGAACTTATTCCAGCTCTGGCACATAACTCTTTTTTCTTCATATCTTTATCTATTAACATTTTCCAAAGTTTTTTGTAACTAACAGCCATGAATTTTCTCCTTCCTATTTAAAAAAACTCCGCTAAAAGCGGAGTTTGGAATCTTACACATTACCGCCTTTAAACAACGTAGGCGACGTTGTTTTTAATTATAACACAACATTGATTAAAAAACAACAAAAATGATGAATACGCACTATTTTTGCTTTCTTTTTGAAATAAATGCATAAAAATAACCACCCCGTTTTCACGAGGCGGTCATTTTTATCTTTCTATTTCTTTTTTCTTCTTAAGACTTTTAAGAATATCATTCACATTTGCGGTATTTGTGACTCCTGGATAATCCTGCTCAAAATTTATAAGCAAGCCTTTTGCCTTTGTTTCCTCTGCGCTGATTTCTGCGTAAGCCTCTTCAAAATTACCTTTTTCCATTGCTTCCTGAATGAAGTTTTTGGAATCTTCAGAAATCTTGTCCCAGCTTCCATACAAATCGGTTACGGCCTTGTCTATTCTATCCATCGTAATTGGTTCACCACGTTTTTCGTGTTCCGCAAGAATTCCGATTACATCCGAAAGATCTTTTTTATATTTTCTTCCGGAGCAAAGTTTCATTGCGATGAGGTATTCCGCAGAAACGGTGCGAACCGTGAGCACGTTAGAAAACTCTCTATAATAGACGGAATACTGGTCGAGTTTCGAAGAATAAGAATCCGTTTTCATGAAATCGGCATTGAGCCAGCCGTTGGGAAGATTGTACTTATCACCAACATGGTTTACAGCTTCTTTCATGGAAGAAACCGCATGGATAACGGCATCAACGTCGGTAGTCATTTCTCTAAAGCCGTAGTTTGCAAGGATTGCAGCACCGCCGATGAGAATGATTTCCGCTGGCATACTTTTTCCGTTTATCTTTTTATACTCTTTACCAAGCTCTTTGAGATAGGTGTTGAGGTTTTCTTTTGTAAAATAATTTGAATTTTCAGATGACATTTCGTACCTCGCTTTCTATGATGTTGAATCTCATAAATTCGGGGATTGCTTCTTTTAAAGATTGTTTTTTAGCATAATCGCTGTCCGAAGCGGCAGAAATAGCTATAACACTTGAAGGATAAATGGTTTCACTCAAAGACTGTCTGCGAAGATCTGTAAATTCATCACAAAGCGGTACATTGTTTATACGGCTGATATAATCAAGCATTGCGAGAAGATAAAAGCTTTCCGGGTACCATTTGCGGTCATAATATTCTCTTATGTCATTGCTTTCAAGAGTTTCTATAATAAAATCAATATCGCCAAGTTCTTTAAGTCTGTGGCAGACGTTGCTTTTGAAAAGCTCAAAACTGCTGCGCTTAACAAAGCATGGCGCAAGCAAATCTTCCATTGAAATTTCAAGTTCCTTTGAAAGACGATAAACCGTTTCAGCGCTGCATTTTTCAAGCTGAGTCTTGCCGTTTATAATATCCGTAAGGGTAGAATAGGGTATTCCACTGTTTTTGGACAGACGATATTTAGTTATATTTTTCTTTTTCATGATTTCGTTAATAGTCAAATAAATCACCTGCCTTAATTACATTATAACGGTGTACCGTTATAATGTCAATAATATTATATTGCCCAAGTAATCAAGGTAAGTATCATTTTTAATTGAAAACAGTTTTTAAATCATATAAACCATACTATTGGTATAAAAATAATTTTACTATTCTTATGGTTAGTGTGTTCATTTTTGTTTTGCACCGTGCTAAAATAGTGTTGTAAACAAAGCGAGGTGCTGAAAATGATAATAAAACTGTCCGAAAACATAAAAACGTTCCGTAAAGAAAGAAAAATGACTCAAGAACAATTAGCAGAAGCCCTTGGAGTAACCGCTGGTGCGGTATATAAATGGGAACGAGATCTCTCCACCCCGGATATTGTTCTTATCATGGAACTTGCAGATTTGTTTGGAGTTTCTGTTGACGTTCTTCTTGGTTACGAATGGAAAAACGGTGACGCCGGATCTGCTCTTGATGAAATAAAAAGGCTCTCTGAAAAAAGAGATTATTCCGAAGCATCTTCAAAAGCTGAAAAAGCTATTAAAAAATATCCGAACAATTTTGATATTATTTATCAGAGCGCACTTATGTACCTTTCAAAAGGCGAAAGCAACCATGACGAAAAGGCATATTCACGGGCGATTGAACTTTTTGAACATGCGTGTGAACTTATTTCTCAAAATACTGATGCAAGTATCAGTGAAACTTCCATTCGCACTCAAATTGCAAAAACTTACCTCTGGCTTGGAAATCATGAAAAAGCTCTTGATCTTTTGAAAAAACATAACGTCTGCGGAATAAACAATGCTTTTATAGGTATGATCCTCGCTGATTTCCTGCACGATAATACAGAGTCCGAAAAATATCTCGAAAAAGCGGTAAGCTCCTGCCTTTCAGACCTGGATTACGCAATGATAGGTTATGCAAATGTGTTTTTTAAAAACAAAGATTATGATACAACTTTGGATTGTATCCGTTGGTTGAGAAACGCTTTTCGCGGAATCCAGCCTGAGGAAAAACTATGCTATTTTGATAAATACGACTGTGTTCTTCTTGAAACAATGGCGGAAGTTTATTGCTTTAAGATTCAGCCGGAAAACGCAAGAAAGTATCTTCGAATGGCGCTTGAAAAAGCAAAAAAATACGATAAACATATAAACGAAATCAAGGGAGTGGAGCTTTATGACAGAATGCACCTTGATTTTCAGCCGGCTTATGATATTTACGGTGAAACAGCACTTGATTGCCTTAAACGAAGAATAAGCTATGGCGAAAGGCTTGAGGAAGATGATGAAGATATTCCATATATGCTTGAAATCTGGCGCGAAGAGTTTAAGGAGGTGTTTCCGAATGAGCAATTATAAATCTGTCATCAAAAAGAATTTTTTGAATATTTCGGGAGTTTTGATTCTAAATATAATTGCTTCTCTTGCAATGGTTTTTGCAGGCTATTCCCTTTCTTTTCTTGTCACCGCCTATGAATATGAAGGTGACAAAATAAAGGCTCTTACCATTACTTTTTTAATTGAGCTGATAATCTGGATAACCGCAATGGGAATATACTATATCACGTGTATTTCTCAAGCAAAGCTTCAGCAAAAAATCAAAAATGACCTTCGCAGAATTATCGGAGAAAAGATCTCCACTTTGGATTACGTAGAATTTGTCGAAAAAGATAGCGGAAACTACGTTTCATGGCTTACCAATGATGCAGAGCAGATTTATAGTCAGTCTTTCTCGTCCCTTTTTTCAGCAGTGGAGAATTTGTCTGCGGCAGTTTTTTCATTGGGTGCATTATTTTTACTCAGCTGGGAAATAGGTGTAGCCGCTATTATTCTTCTTGTTTTGATTTCCGTTTTGCCGCAGCTTGCAAACAAAAAACTGCAAAAAGCAAACGAAACTCGGTCAAAGGCACTTGAAACTGGAACAGAAAGCTATAAAGATGTCATCATGGGTGGTTCGGTTTTCTTTCTTTCAAATTTAAAAGAAAGAATTGTTGAAAGAATTCTGTATGCATCAGAAAAATCAGAAAAGGTCTGCTTTCGTTACAATATAACCAACGCAACCGTCAGATCTTTTGTTATGTCAGTCAGTATGATTGGACAGATAGTGCTGCTTTTTGTAACTCTTCTTGCAGTTGTAGCAGGTTCCACAGCAACTGGTGCAGTGCTTTCCGTCGGTAACCTTTCCGGAAGTTTCTTTAATGGAGCAGGAGATATGGTCCAGGCATTTATGACCATTCGAGCTTCAAAACCACTTTGGGAAAAATTTAAAAAAAGTGATACAAAATCCGCAAAAGAAAAAGTCAATATCAAAGGAATCCCATTTATCAGCATTGAAAATCTTTCTTTCAGTTATGGTGAACGCAATGTTTTTAAAGATATAAACTATACTTTTTCTGCAGGGAAAAAATATGCTCTTCTCGGCGAAAGCGGTTCCGGAAAAACTACTCTTGTGAAAACAATTCTCGGGCTGCTTCCGGAATACAGCGGTAATATTCTTTACGGAGATATTGAACAGCGCGGTGTAAGCCTTGAAAGTCTTTATAATAAAGTTGCTTATGTTGACCAACAGGTATATCTTTTTCAGGATACTCTGCGTTTTAATATTACCCTTGGCAAAGATTACAGTGATGATAAAATTGCCGCAGTGCTTAAAAAATGTAAACTCGATGAATTTGTTGCTTCTCTTCCAAACGGACTTGATACCCTAATTATGGAGAACGGTAAGAATTTTTCCGGAGGCCAGCGTCAGAGAATCGCCTTAGCAAGAAGCCTTATTAGAGAAGTTGAGTATGTTATTATGGATGAAGGAACATCCGCACTTGACGAAGCCAATGCTTTGGATATTGAATCCGCATTACTTGATGATAAAAATCTTGGAGTGATTATTATTACTCACAACTTAAGGGAATCCATAAAAAACAAATTGTCTGCAACATATTCATTATAAACAGCGGTTAAACAAAATTTCAAAAATGCACGCATTTTCATGCGTGCATTTTTTACTTAAAAAACACCTCATTATAAACAATTTCTTCCGCACGATTCCTGATATTATTCATTCTTCCGACCCATTCCATTTGGTTTTGTTCTTTGAGCACCTCGTTTACGCCTTCCTGTTCTGCAAATTTCTTTATTAAATCGTTGAGCATGGTTTGAGCACGGGCATCAACCTCTGCGAGATGAGCGTTGAGCACGCCGCTTGTGAGAAGATTTGTGTATAGGACTTTGCGGTATTTTTTAATAAAACGCAGATAACGCTGACCCCAAATGCCGATTTCAAATTCTTCTTCAGCGGGTAAAAGGTCGGGGAGATAATAATCTCCCCAAAGCGTATAGCTTATCCCGGTTTTCTCATTTATATAATGCTCTTTCATCTTTGATATTCACTCCTTTTTCTGTTTTTGTAGTCCTCGAATATTCTTCTAATTTCACCGCGTCCGAGAATGCTCTGGAGCTTTCGGAAAGCGTTTATCTCTTTCTGCATTTCTTCCCGTTCAATGCTAAGGAATTTGTTATCTTTCCGTAAACGTGCGTTTTCGTTTTTCAGTTCCCGGTTTTCGATGCTGAGGTTGTGATATGCGCTTATCGCCCGGTAATATTCCACCGCAAGTTTCTTTGCGGTTTCTTTAAGAAGGTTTACAACTGGTAGCGCAAACTTTGCGTAATAATTTTTTGCGCTCATAAGTGTCGGCGGTTCTTCCAGATGATATTCTTTCTCTTCATCAAGCCGATGGCTCAAATTCGAAAGTTCGATTTCTCCTTCTGAATATTCCGAAATGCGGCGCTGTATCACCCGAAGTTCGTATTCCTTATCGTCAATTTTATCTTCAAGTTTCTTAACTTCCTGCGCACGCATTTTCTTTTCATACTCAAGAACGGAAAGATGTTTTTCGTGATTTCCTTTGTGTTCCCATTCAATTCCGTATTCCTTCATAATCTCTGCAAGTTTACATTTTTCGGAATACGTCCATTGGTTCCATTCGGTATCGCTTCTTGTTCCTCCGTAAAATCCCTGGGCGCCCAACGCGGATTTCAGCGAAACTCTTTTTGAAAGTCCTCTTTTTCCGTCGGTTTCAATGAATGGGATAAAATCAATGTGCAGATGCGGTGTTGCTTCGTCCATATGGAGGTGTGCGGAAAATACATACAGATTCGGATTCCGCTTCTGAAATCCTTTCATAAATTCATCAAGGATCTCTGCGGCATATTTTCCGTCCGGAGTTTTTGAGTTCATGTTATGGCAATCGCCGATTTGAAAAATTACCTCATGGAAAGGTTTTTCCTGTTTTCCGGAAACAATCTTTTCATAGTAATCTTTTATCTTGCGGTCGTTGCGCTTTTGCTTTGCATTATATTTTTCCAGAGCTTCATCAAAAAGCTTGTGGTAAGCATCTTTTATATCCTCATTGCAATAAACAATATTATCCTTTGTCCTTTCGGAATCAACATTTTTGGCAATGAATTTTCTTTCGTTGTGGTTTATACAGCCTTTTCCCATGTTTGCGCTTATACTTCTTTCCATATATCATCACTATATCTCCTTTCGCCGCGCAGCGGCAGGTTCTGTTACTCTTGCCAAGAGTAACGCAAAAGCACTTTTGACACAGAGCATCAAAAGCGCATTGCGCTCTCCGAGGGGGATACAGGGCGCTGCCCTGCTTACTGCGGTAAGCCACCCGGCAGAGCTGCCCTTTGAAAAGGGCACCCTGCACCCCGCCTAAACTTTGAGCTACCGGCTGAAAAGAATCAGCCGTGTCGATGAGTGACGATGGTGACGGTCTTTTCTCGGGCGGTAATTCATCGTCACCACCGTCACGGACCGTCACGCAGTCGGTTCCTGAAGGACCAGTTTTATGGTTCTTCCGTCATGACTGCGCTTGCTTTCATAATAAATTCCGTAATCTTTTAATAATTTTCCGGCGTTCACATTCAGCTTCCGTGACAAATGGTTTGGAAGCATCTGAACGCCCAACGCGTTTGTAAGTTCCGTGGAAGTTCCTGTCCAGGTTGGATTTTCGGTTGTTATAAACAGCGAAATCTGTTCCAGCAAAGGCTCAGGATATTCTTTCCAGAGTTCCGTTTCAGCCCGGTCAAACTCCCATAAAAGCGTTTTTTCATTACGTTCAAGATAGATTGTCTGTTCCGGCTGATCTCTTCCGGTAACATCAAGGGTTGCTCTGTTGTCGGTGCGTTTTTCCTTGCTGAAAACAAATGCACCGTCTGCCGCACCGAGCAGACCATTGGTTCCGGAAATCATATCAAACTTATCATCGGACGGAAGCTTTCTCACATGGTGAACTGTAACAATGCAAACTCCGAATTCATCGGAGATTTTCTTTGCATTGGCTATAAGTTCATAATCTTTCGCGTAACTGACCTGGGCTTCCGCTTCCCGGACTTTCTGCAAAGTATCGATGATTATAAGGGTCACATCCGGATGTTTTTTGATGAACCCTTTCAGCTGATCTTCAAGTTCCTTCCCGAAAACTCCTGCGGAAACCGAAAGATAAAAATCATCGGAACTTTCTTCGCCGAACATTCTGTAAAGTCTTTGCTGAAGCCTTGGATAGGTATCCTCAAGAGCAAGATAGAGGACCGAACCTTTTGTCACATTCATATTCCAAAGGCTTTTCCCGGTGCTCACGTGATAACCAAGCTGTAGCATCAGGAAACTTTTGCCTAGCTTTGATGCTCCGGCTATGATATAGGTTCCGGGATAAAGCAGACCGTCGATAATCGGCGGCCTGCTCAAATAAACGTTCTCATAAAGCTCGCTCATGGTAACGGTGCTCAAGGGTTGGAAGAGGTCCTCATTCAAAGGTTCATCTTCCAGAAGTTCCACGGTCTTGCCAAAATCATTAAAATCGTTTATACTGTAATTGCAATCTTGCGATGGCTGTTCCGTATCTGCGCCAACAGATACATTTGGAACAGTCATTATTTTTTTGTCCAATTTACCTCACCTTCTTTTGGAAATTCATCATTACAGATGCATTTTCCTTCGAAGCCGGGTTCTGATAAATTTCGGTTGCTTTCGGTTATTTCCAAAAGCTGTTCAAGCAGGTTTATACATTTGTTTACGGTTTCCGTCCGGTCTGTTTCATCAAGCTGTAGCCGAAGTTTTTTGATTTCAACGCTCAGCCGGTCGCTCTGGAACTTTCCGGCGGAAATCAAAACTTTTTGGTGAAGAAGCGATTTTATGAAGTATTCGCCTTTTGGTATTCCGCAAACGGTTATCCTTGCCTGAATCCGGTCATATTCGTCCTGGGTAACGTGGAAATTTATACATCGGCTTCGGGTTCTGCTTCTGTTTTTCTCTGCCATTCAAAATCCTCCTTATAAACTTTTTCCAGCTTATCGGAAATGGCTTTCTGCTTGTTGGGATAAAGGTGAGCGTATATGTTGAGGGTTGTTTCGACTTTTTCGTGTCCAAGTCTTTCCGCCGCCTCAAGAGGTGTTACGCCCATTTCCATAAGCAAGGCGCAGTGTGAATGCCGTAAATCGTGGATTCTGATTTTTTTGATTCCGGCTTTCTTAGCGCCTTTTGCCATTTCTCTTTCAAGATGGTTCTTTGACATAAAGAAAAGTCTGTCGTCCTTTTCCATTCCCAAAAATCCGTTTATATAATCTTTTATATCCGCAAGCAGAAAATCCGGAGCGGAAATCACCCGGTTGCTTTTGGGAGTTTTCGGTGGAGTTATAATCTCTTTTCCTTTGATTACATGAAAAGATTTTGTGATACTGATTGTCTGGTTTTCAAAATCAATATCCCCGGGAGTAAGGGCAAGAAGTTCGCCGATTCTCATGCCTGTCCAGAACAGAACCATGAATGCGGTGTGCGCACGTTGGTTATCCATAAGGGCATCGGAGAATTTTTCGAACTCGTCTTTAGTCCAGAAGTTCATTTCTTCGGCATAATTTTTGCCGATGATTCCGGCTTTTCTCGCCGGGTTGCTTTTAAGGTCGTAGAAGTTTACGGCAAAGTTGAAAATGGTGGAAAGCTGGTTATGAATTGACCGCAGATAGGTGGGTTTATAACCCTGCGAAATCAGCTCGTTCTGCCATTTTCGCACATCTGCTGGGGTTATTTCGTTCATTTTCTTTTTGCCGAAATAGGGAAGGATTTTTGTTTCTATGATATGACCTTTGTTTTCCATAGTACTTTCCCTGATACGGTTTTTAGCATCGTCACGGTAGAGGTTCAGGAATTCTTCGAAAGGCATTGTCAAATCTGCCTGTTGTGTTAAAAGGAACCGCCGGAGCCATTCTTCCGCTTCGTGCTTTGTGTTGAATCCACGTTTTGTGGATTTCTTTCTGTTTCCCTGCCAGTCGGTATAACGGTACTGAATATACCATTTCCCGGTGGTGGGATCCCTTTTTGCTGCCATAAAATCACCTCCTTATGAATTGTTGCAGCCGTAGTACTTTTCGTGGAAGTATGCTTTCGGAACTTTTCCAGCCACAATGATGTAGCCTTTCTTTTTGAGTTCCTTGTTCATTTCCCGCATAATCTTATAGGTTGTGCTGACGGAAAGTCCAAGCATCTCCGCAACTTCGTTTACGTCGTAATAAAGTTTTTCAGAAGTACTCATTCGATTCACCCCCTTTCGGTGTTTATTTTAGTGTTGCGACCTCGCTACACAATTATATTGTAGCGACATCGCAACATTTTGTCAATTATATTTTTTAATGTTTACAAATATTTAATTTTTTCAAAAGTATGGATTTTTGATATGCGGTGTGGTAAAATAGTAGCGAAGTGACTACAAAAGGAAGGATTTGTTGTTATGACCATAGGGGAAAGGATTAAGTTTTTCAGAAAATCGAGAGGAATAACACAATCACAACTTGCAAAACTTTCGGGTGTGCATCCGGTTTCTGTAAGAAAATATGAAACAAATAAGATGGTTCCGCAGCCCGAACAAATCAGAAGAATTGCTGACGCTCTGGCTGTAAGTTATTACGCCATAGCCGGAACAGAAAGCCTCGGAACGCTAGAAACGAACGGTGACCTTGTCGGTTTTATAATTATGCTTTGTAAAAGCGGTATTATTGAATTCATCGGTGAAAAGGACGAAAGAAACAGATTTAATCCCGAAACCGCAAGAATTAGAATAAACCCGATAATCAGCGGACATTTTTCTGCATTTGATAAAGACGAAAAAATTGAAGCCAAAGAGCTTTCCTTTAAGCTTGAATATGCAAGCGAATGGGAAGATCTTGTACATTGGGCAAGCATTTATTTTGACTGCATGGAAACTGTTGATAAATATAAAGACCGCGAAAATGAACCTGCCATTAAAGCCGTAAATGATGAAATAAAACAGGGATTTGAACTCATCGAAATGAAAATACAAAACTCCAATATTCTTCTCGATACGACCGATGGTCTGAAAATCAAAATCAATCCTAACTACAATTTATAAAAAACAAAAAACACCCCGGATAACGGGGTGTTGTACTCAAAATGCACTCAAAGGCAAAAAAATAACCCCGGAAACCTTGATTTTACAAGGCTTCCGGGGATTTTTCATTTTATTCCCACTCGATAGTTCCGGTGGGCTTCGGTGTGAGATCGTAAAGAACTCTGTTGACGCCTTCAACTTCGGTGATGATGCGGTTTGTAACTTTGTGAAGAACTTCGTAAGGAATTTCTTCAATGGTTGCGGACATGGCGTCTTTGGTGTTGACTGCGCGGATAATTGCGGGCCAGCCTTCGTAACGGCTTTCGTCTTTTACGCCGACGCTCTTGATGTCGGGAATGATGACGAAATACTGCCAGACTTTTTCGGCAAGACCGTTGAGAGCAAATTCTTCGCGGAGAATTGCGTCTGCTTCGCGAAGAGCTGCAAGACGGTCACGGGTGATTGCACCAAGGCAGCGAACGCCAAGACCGGGACCCGGGAACGGCTGACGATAGACCATTCCGTGGGGAAGACCAAGGGCTTCGCCAACTACACGAACTTCATCTTTGAAGAGAAGTTTGATGGGTTCAACAAGCTCAAAATTGAGGTCTTCGGGAAGACCGCCGACGTTGTGGTGGCTCTTGACTGCTTTTTTGCCTTCTGCGGCTTTAATGCTTTCAAGAATATCGGGATAAATGGTTCCCTGTGCAAGGAATTCAACGCCTTCAAGTTTGCGAGCTTCTTCTGCAAAAACTTCGATAAATTCCTTACCGATGATTTTTCTCTTTCTTTCCGGTTCGGAAACGCCCGCAAGAAGATCGAGGAAACGGTCGGTTGCGTCAACATAGATGAGGTTTGCGTCAAGCTGGTTTTTGAAAACTTCGATTACGTTTTCGGATTCATCTTTACGCATAAGACCATGGTTAACGTGAACGCAAACAAGCTGTTTGCCGATTGCTTTTATAAGAAGAGCGGCAACAACGGAAGAGTCAACGCCGCCGGAAAGAGCAAGAAGAACCTTTTTGTCGCCAACCTGGCTGCGGATTTCGGCAACCTGTTCTTCAATAAATTTTTCGGCAAGTTCGGGGGTGGTAATGCGTTCCATATTTTCGGGACGAACATTTGCGGGCATGGAAATTCCTCCTATTTTATATAGAGTTGTGATAAAACACTTTAACAGAATTATTATACTCGCATAACGTTCCGTCTGCAAGATTTTTTGTAAAAAAACAAAAGATTTTCTTCGGTCATCTTGACAGAAAAAGCATAATATGGTTTAATCTATTTAAAGAAAATTTTAAATAGATTTTTGGGAAAGGGGAGAGAAATTTGGCTTTTGAAGAAGTTCTTTCCGCTCTTGCGGATAAAACCGGAAGGGCAATTCTGCAAAAACTTCGGGAAGGCAAGATAAATTCCGGTGACCTTGCAAAATCCATAGGACTTTCGCCGCAGGCGCTTTCGTATCACCTTTCAAAACTTAAAAAATCCGGGCTCATCTATGAAATCAAGGAAAAGAATTTCATATATTACGAGCTGAATTTAACCGTTCTCGATGAAGCAATCGTCTGGATAAGCACCCTTAAAGGAGGAAAAGATGATGAATAAAAAAAGGATTCTTTATTTTGCGCTGATGTTTCTTCCGCTTTTGATAACTGTTATTGCGCTTCCGTTCCTTCCGGAAAAAATTCCCGCCCATTATAATCTTGCCGGAGAAATCGACCGATTCGGAAGCAAATTTGAAACTCTGCTTTTTCCGATTGTGACAATCGGAATGGGATTTTTTATGCTCTGGATGGCGAAAATTTCCGCAAAACAGGAAGAAAACGGAAAGAATAACGAAAAAATCGTTTTCTATACAGGAATGGGGCTTTCCGCTTTTTTCACCCTTGAGCATTGCTTTTTCCTTTATAAAAGTTTTGCCGCGGCGGGAAGCATGAGCTATGCTCACGAAGCGGATATAAACCAACTTATCTGTATCCTTCTCGGAATAAGCATGGTGATAATGGGAAATTTTATGCCGAAACTCCGCAACAACGGAATAATCGGGCTCAGGACTCCCTGGAGCATGAAAAACGATGTTACATGGAAAAAGAGCCAGCTTTTCGGCGGAATTTCCTTTATGGTCTGCGGCGCTCTTATGGTCGTTCTGGGAATTTTTATGGAAGGCTATGCAGCAAAGTGCGCTGCCCTCGGGCTTTTGATTGCGGATACGATAATCTGCGTTATTTACAGCTATAAAATCGCGAAAAAATATTAAAACAGACGCAATGTTTTCCAAAATTCGGTGTGTATATAGGTGAAAAGGATTTTTACACACCGGAAAGGAGGAAAGTTTTTTGAAAGATGAAGATATAATCGGCCTTTTTTGGAAAAGAGACGAAACAGCAATTTCAGAAACTTCCGAAAAATACGGTCCATATTGCCGGAAAATCGCAAGGAACATTCTTTGGAACGAAGAAGACGAGGAAGAATGTCTTAACGACACCTGGCTTTGCGCCTGGAAAACAATTCCGCCGAAAAAACCGAACCGGCTTTCGACCTATCTCGGAAAAATAACGAGGAATCTTTCGCTCAATCTTTTCCGTAAGAAAAAAATGGAAAAGCGCGGCGGAGGACAAACCGAACTTGTTCTTTCGGAACTTTCGGAATGCGTTTCCTCGCCGGAAAACGTTGAAACTTCCGTTGAGGAAAGGGAACTTGTTTCCGCAATTGAAAAATTTCTTTGGAAACAGCCGGAAGAAAAACGGAATATTTTTATCCGCCGATACTGGCACCTTTGTTCCGTAAAGGAAATTGCGGAAATTTACGGAATAAGCGAAAGCAAAACAGCTTCAGTCCTTTTCAGAATGAGAAACGAACTCAAAAATTTTCTTGAAAAGGAGGGCACGGCATTATGAAAAACGAAATTCTTCTCGATGCAATCGGAAAAATTGATGAGGAACTTGTTTTCGCTGCGGAAAAAAGCAAAAAGAAAAAGTTTCCGTTTATAAAATGGGCAGCGGCCGCCGCCATATTCGCGGTCATAATCTTCGGAGCGGAAATTAAACCGTTTGAACATAATCCGCTCGTTCAATCGGAACAATTTATAAAAATCGAAGGCTTCGAAAACGTTATATATGGCCCGATTCTGTTTGAGGAGCGAAAAGAATTCGGAATCATCGGCGAAGATGAAATCGGTCTTACGGAAGAAAACCGCTATGAAATCACCGAAAAGGATATCGGTGAATTTATGGGAACAGTTGTTGAAGGCGAAGAGGATATCATCGGAAGCCGAGTTTATCACTTCACGAAATATCCGGATTCCGACAAAATCTGCATAATCGAAACGCCCGAAGGTTTTGAATCTTATGTGGGATATATTCCGGTTCAGCTTGAAATCGGCGAAAGCTCCGATTCGGTTTTTGAAATTTTCGGATTTCCGGAAAGCCTTGAAAAAATGGAAGTCCGCTATTCCTGGGGAAAAACGGTTTTTGAAATAAACGGGGAAGAACGGGAGCGGGTTTTTGAAATCCTTTCCGGAAAGGAAAACCTCGGTCCGGAAGAAGAAAGCAGAAGAAAAGCAGAGCTTTTCTTCGAAACCTACGGAAACGAGGACTATGTTTTCGATGAAAACGAAGGAAAATGCGTCGAAAAGGTAAAAGGTCCGGTTACCTATGTTGACCAAAACGGCGAAAAAGTTTCCGGCGGTTCGCCTTCGGTCCTTTCAAGAAAACTTTTCCTTGAAAAAAGCTGTTCGATAATTCTTGTTTCCGAAGACGGTTTTGAACTTCATGTCAGCTATTACCCGGCGGTTGAAATGTTCTGGGCAAGGGGATATTTTTCCCTTTCGGAAGCCGAAACGGAAACTTTGAATAAGATTTTCAAACTTGAATAAAAAAGGAAAGACCTGCTGATTCGTAATCAGCAGGTCTTTTTTTATCCTTCGAGCGGGTTCCATTTTTTCTTGATAAAACAGCGCAGGAAAAGGAAGAAAAGCAGCATATTGTGAGCAATCATACAGCCCCAGGCGGCAACAAGAGTCATATCGAGAAGCTGGGTGCAGATAAAAGTTCCGAAAATCCGGATTCCCCACATTCCGATAAGGCTGTAAACAAAAGGCTCCTTCGTTCTTCCAACGCCCTGCATAAGTCCTTCGATTATGATCCAGAAACCATAAAAAGGTTCCGAAATCGCTACCATGCGAAGAACCGTTGAACCGAGGGAAATTACTTCGGCGCTGTCGGAGAAAATATCCATAAGAGCGGGCGCAAGGGCAAAAAGGCTTGCGCCGGAAATTGTCATAAGGAAAAGTTCTATCGGGATAAACATATTCGCAAGGTCGTGCATTCTCTGTTTATCTCCTGCGCCGTAAGCGTTTCCGTTAAGGGTCGCGGCGGCGGTTTGCATTCCGAAGCCGGGAATATAGAAAGCGGATTCAACGGTGTTGGCAATGGTATGAGCCGCTGTGGAAACTTCGCCAAGGGAATTTATCATTGAAGCAAAGGCAACAAAACCAAGGGAAGTTCCGAAACGCTGGAGCATATTCGGGAAAGCAACTTTTAAGCAGGGACGGAGGATTTCCGTATCCGGAGCAATTTTCTGACCTTTCGGGGAAAGGAAGGGGTGTTTCCAAAGGACAATCGTAATAAGAATTCCGCCAATGGTGAAGGCGGCGGCGCTTGCAATTCCCGCACCGATTACCCCAAGTCCCGCGCCGAACATTGTGAATTCGATTCCGAAAATTTTGAGCACGCGGGTTTCATAAATGAGCAGGAAGTTCAGAACAATGTTCACAATGTTCATAATCAAGCCTATTTTCATGGGCGTTTTCGTATCACCGGAAGCGCGGAGAACCGTTCCGAAAATTATGCTTGCGGTTCGCGGAAGCATTGGAACATATATTATGAAGAAATAGCGCGAAGCAATTTCGCGAATTCCTTCATCAACCTGCATCCAGACCGGAACAAGCCCGCTTAGGGAAAGTGTTACGGCGGTAAAAACCGTTCCCATAAAAATAACAGCCAGAACGGATTGCCCGACTGCGCGCCTTGCTTTTTCATCTTCGCCGGCGCCTCTTGCCTTTGCAATAAAAGCAAGAAAACCGATGCTCATGGCGGAAATGCTGCTGCTTATGAGCCAGTTAACGGTGCTCGTTGAACCAACGGCGGCTGTTGCGGAAGTTCCGAGGGAGCCGACCATTGCGGTGTCGATATATTGAACCGCGGTTTGCATTGCCTGTTCGAGCATGGTCGGCCAGGCAAGGGACCAGATTATGGCAAGCATTGCCGGATTCAGTTTTTTAAAATAATTTTTTATCATAAGGCATCAGAATTTTTTATAATCGGTGGCTTTAAGTTCAACATGTCCGCATTTGTTGCAGACATAAACTTCGATGTTGCTTCTTTCGGGAGTTTCAAAAATGGATTTTGTTTCACTTTCGATTTGGAATCCGCCAAAACTTAAAAACTTTGCCTTTGTCATTTCGTTTTTGCATTTTATACATTCCATAAAAGCGCCTCTTTTTGGAAAACTTACAAATGCAATTATAGTTTTGAAAAATTTTGATGTCAATGCTTTGTCAAAAAAAGAAACGGTAGTAAATTGTATTTTTTTGTTGACACTTTATTTTTCCGGTGGTAGTATCATAATGTATAATAATACAAAGAAAGCGGGTGTAATTGCGTGGCTAAATTTACCGATGAATTCGGCAGCATGGTTTTTAATAAGGATGTCATGCGACAGCGTCTTTCTCCGGAAGTTTTTGCAAGAATTGAAGATATAATCGACAACGGCGGCGAAATGGATTCCGAAGTTGCCAATGCCGTTGCGGAAGCAATGATGAACTGGGCAATAGAAAAAGGCGCGACCCATTATACCCACTGGTTCCAGCCCATGACCGGTCTTTCGGCGGAAAAGCACGACAGCTTTATCCAGCCGGACGGAGTCGGCGGAGTCGGGCTTGATTTCCGCGGAAAACATCTTATAAAAGGCGAGCCGGATGCTTCCAGCTTTCCTTCCGGCGGACTTCGCGCAACTTTTGAAGCAAGGGGATATACTGCATGGGACCCCACTTCCTTTGCTTTTGTAAAAGACGGTTCCCTTTGTATTCCAACGGTTTTCTGTTCCTACAGCGGTGAAGTCCTGGACAAAAAAACCCCTCTTCTTCGTTCAACCGAAGCGGTGTGTAAAGAAGCTCTCCGCGTTGTGCGCCTTTTCGGCGATACCGAAGCAAAGCGGGTTTTTGCAACCGCCGGCGCAGAGCAGGAATATTTCCTTGTTGACAGAAAACAGTATAAAAAACGCAAGGACCTTGTTATAACCGGAAGAACCCTTTTCGGCGCACCGCCGCCAAAAGGTCAGGAGATGGAGGACCATTATTTCGGAACTCTCCGTCCGCGTGTTGCCGCTTTTATGAAGGACCTTGATGAGGAACTCTGGAAACTTGGAGTTTACGCAAAAACCAAGCATAACGAAGCGGCGCCCAGCCAGCATGAGCTTGCTCCCGGTTACTGCAGAGTCAACCTTGCAACCGACCACAACCAGCTCACAATGGAAATTATGAAAAAGGTTGCGGAGCGTCACGACCTTGCCTGCCTTCTCCACGAAAAACCCTTCCGCGGTGTTAACGGAAGCGGTAAGCATAACAACTGGTCCCTTACCACCGATACCGGAAAAAACCTTTTCAGCCCCGGAAAAACTCCGGAAACCAATAAGCAGTTCCAGCTCTTTATGTGCGCGGTTATCCGCGCGGTTGATGAAAACCAGGATCTTCTCCGAATTTCCGTTGCAACCGCCGGAAACGACCGCAGACTCGGCGGAAGCGAAGCACCTCCCGCGATAATTTCCATGTTCCTCGGCGATTATATAACCAACATCCTTACTTCCGTTGAGGAAGGCCACGGAACAAAGGAATGGAACGCGGAAAAAATGGAAACCGGCGTTGCTTCCGTTCCGGAATTTCTTAAGGATAAATCCGACCGCAACAGAACTTCGCCTTTTGCTTTCACCGGCAACAAGTTCGAATTCCGTATGCCCGGTTCGAGCATATCCATTGCCTGCCCGAACGTAATGCTCAACACCGGCGTTGCGGATGTTCTTCGGGATTTTGCGGACAGGCTTGAAAAAGCAAAGGATTTTGATTCCGAAGTCAACGCCCTTATTGCGGAAACAATGCGTGACCACAAGCGTATAATCTTCAACGGAAACAACTACAGCGAAGAATGGGTTTCCGAAGCGGAAAAACGCGGACTCTGCAATTTCAGAAACGCCGTTGACGCCCTTGAACATTATCCGGATAAAAAGAACCTTGAACTTTTTGCCCGCCATAAGATTTATACCGAAAACGAAGTCCGTTCCCGCCAGGAAATTTTGCTCGAAAATTACAGCAAAATCGAAATTATCGAATCTCTCACCATGATCGATATGGTAAGAAAAGATATTATGCCCGCCTGCATTGAATTTGAAAAAGTTCTTGCGGAGACCGCCGTTGCAAAAAAATCAATAGGAATCGATGTTTCCGAAAGCACCGAGGTTTCTTTCGTGAAAAAGATGGACGGGCTTATCAAAGAGCTTGAGCGCAGGGTTGAGGTTGTTGAAGAACGCAGCGCAAAGGCAAAAACCATTAAGGAAATACATTCCCAGGCAAGATATGTCTGCGACGAGCTTTATCCTACTCTCCACCGGCTTCGCGAAGTCGCGGACGAACTTGAAATTATGGTCGGCGATGAATATTGGCCTTTCCCGGCATACCGCGATCTTCTTTTCAGCGTATAATTAATGAAAAACAAAGGAAAAGCGCGCATTTCTTTCCGAAATGCGCGCTTTTTTAAAGGGTTATTTTAACAAAGGTTCCGTCAGCCGCCCTGACTTCAACAAGTTCAAGCTTTCCGCCGAAATTTTTTCTTACCTTATAAAATTCCCGGACAAATTTCCGGCAAATTGAACCGCTTATCCGGCTTTTATGCTTTTTAAGTTTTCCGTTGATTAAAAGCGGAAAAAGCGAAGCGGAAAATCCGTTCAGAAAAAGCCTTGTCGGAAGCCAAAGGGAAAAATTCTTTTCCTTATCGATTATCTTTATTTTCATAATTTTATTCCACAAAAATACTTATAACGTCGCCTTCGTGGCTTTCAACTTCAACAAGGTTTCCGATTACGCCTTTTTCGACCATTTCAAAAATTTTTGCAAGGTCAAGATTTTTAAGAGCGCTGTTTACGGAATCGTTTCCGGAAATCTGGGGCATTTCCATTCCGCAGTCAAGAGCGATTTTTACAATGGCGCAGGGAATGTTGACCCTAACCTTATCCCCTTCGGAAGAGTTCACAACGATTCGGAACATCATATCTTTTATATCCTTGCGGTTTTCTTCCGGAACAAAAACAACGGAGGATTCCTGCTTTCCGGAAAGAAGTTCATCAACGCTTATTCCGAGGATTTTGGAAAGTTTCGGAAGAAGCGAAATATCCGGGCAGGAAAGATCGTTTTCCCATTTGCTCACCGCCTGGGGCGAAACGCAGAGCATTTCGGCAAGTTCGTCCTGTTTAATGTTTTTTCTTTTTCTGTTTTCGGAAATTCTTTTTCCTATGGTTTCCATTATAAAAAAACTCCTTTCGTTTTTCTTTTCGAAAAAATTTTATCATTTCGGAAAAGAAAAATGAACGTAACAAAGGTTGAATTGTTGCCGATTTTAACAACCGTCCGTTGTTTTTCAATCAACGGACGGTTGTTTTTCCGTTTTATCAGTCTTCGGAAAGAACCTGGGTCATAAAAATTCCTTCCTCATAAACGCAGTCCTCTTTGAATCCCACGGATTTGTATAATTTTTGAGCGGGAATGTTAAAACGGTTGACCCCGATGGAAAGTTTTTTTGCGCCGGCTTTTTTAAGATAATCAACGGCAAAGCGGAGCATGAATTTTCCGAAACCTCTGCCCTGATAGCGGCGGTCGATTATAACGGTTTCGATATAGTAATCGCCTTTTTTTCGGTCTATGGAAAGTTCAAGAAGGCCGACGGCTTTTTCGCCTTCGGTTTCAACAAAAAGTCTGTGGTTTTTGTGGGCGCAGGCATAAGCTATGGTTTCAAGAGCGCCGGAAACAAATTCCCTCTGGTCGGGACGAATTTCAAGTGCGGTTGCCTGGCGCCAGTTTTTCTTTCCATAAGGAACCATTTTTGTGTTTTTCGGAAAAACAAAAATCGGTTCGATCTCCATTCTTGTTTCCTTGGAAAAAGTGAGATATTTGTTGTCGCCTTCCATAATATATTTTGAAGAGCAGGGGGAAACAAGCATCCAGCAAAAATCGTTTTCCTTATCAAAATAGAAAATTGCGGGAGAAAAAGATTCAAAATCAAGGAAGAAAACGGGATATCCGTTAAGGTTTTCAAAACAAAGCCCGATGTTTTCCGAATCGAATTTTGTTGCGGTTTTAAAAAGTTTTTCGGAGAAAATCCGGTGCTCAAAAATTCCGAGCATAAGTTTTTCAAGGTCGGAAAGGGTTGTGGTGAAGAACGGATAATCGGTGTTTTCGGTGCAAAATTCAATATATTCCTCGTTGCGGAAAAGGGCATAAAGCGGAAGAGCCTTTTCGGAAATTCCGATTTCGGTGTTTTCCATTCCGAGTTTTTCGAAAATATTGAGCTTTATGAATTCCTTTGCGGAAATACCGGAAACTCTTTCGATGATTTCCTTGAGAAAAACGGTGTTGCTGGCGGAAAAATCGCCGGAAGTGCCCGGTTCGTGCTCGAGTTCTTTTCCTTTTATGGAATTGAGCACCGTTTCGAAAGAATAATCCCGGAGATAAAGCTCCATATCCCTTTTTCTGCGTTCGAAATCGGAAAGTGATGAATATTCATTGTCCTCATCAAGGATCCTGCGGATCTCGCCGAAATAAAAATCGCGGATTCCGCTTTTTCCGGAAAGGAGATGGCGGATAGTGATTTTGTCCGCGTGCTCAAATTCCGGAATAAATTTCGAAATTTTATCGGAAAGGCGGAGCTTTCCTTCATCAATAAGGATAAACGCGCAAAGGGCGAGCATTGAAGAACATTCGAGAGGCAAAAGGTAACGGCTTTTCTCCTCTATCGGTTCTTCGGTGGAAAGATTTTTGCCGTAAACGGTGCTCAAAACGGTTTCACCCTTATGGTTTATAAGAAAAGCTCCGTTTTCACCGAATTTTTCGGCAAGTTCAAAAATTTTTTCGTTTAATTTACTGTAATCGGTTTTCATAAGAAAAAAGTCCTTTCCGGCGAAAGATCGCCAAATGGAGAACTCAAATCTTCCTTCACGGCAAAGAAGGTTTAAATTCCGTTCAGTATCTCAAAAAGCTCGGAAGAACTGTGGGCAATATAGTCCGGAAGGAAGTTTTCGTCCTCTTCGCAGTAATCACCCGGGTGGTGCATCGCGATGCAGACAACTTTTGCCTCGGGGAAATCTTTTTTGAGCATGGCTTCGGCATTTCTGCCGAAGGCAACGTCCACGCTGTGATCGCCGATATAGACAAAAGTTTCGTTTCTTTCCTCGATTCCGAGTTTTTCAAGGGCTTTTATAAAAGCAGCGGGGTGGGGTTTTTGTTCATCAAAAAGAACATCATCGACCCCGATGACCACTCCAAAATATTTGAGCACGGAATGGTGCTCAAGAGATCTTTTGATGATTCCGGCGCCGTTTTGGGAACAGACGCCCATTTTTGTTTCTTTAAAATGTTCAAGAATTTCGGGAATTCCGGAATAAAGTTCCGCTTCGGTTTTGTTTTGGAGCTGGACTTCTCCCCACATTTTAACCGCTTCCCGGGTCTGCTTATCGTTAAGACCGTAGCAAACGTGATAAAGTTCCACCCAGTCGGAAATCCTTCCGTAGGTTTCCTGGAAATTTTCCCTTGAAGAAAGGGGCTCCGGAATATTTTCATAAATGTCGGGAATGAAATGGGAAAGAACTTCAAGGCTTACTTCAATGGATTTTTTTGATGAATCCATAAGCGTTCCGTCATAATCCCATAAAATTGCTTTTATTGCCATGTTCAGATACCTTTCGTTATGTTGTCCAAATCCGGAATATCCGCGGCGCAGTTTCGCTTTCCGCAAAGAACGTCGGTGCAGTTGGAGCATTTAAGGGCTTCGTTGGTTCCTTCATAAAATCTTTCCGGATGGAGAGCAAAAGAAACTTCCCAGATTGCAAGAACAATAAGAGCGCCGGCGCAAAGGCTCCAGGTGAAAAATCCCGGAACAAAAACGATTGGGGAAAACATCATCATGTGGTCCCAGTTGAAAATTCTGCAGGTTGTGCAGCAGCGGTTTTTCATGAACCAGACCCGGAAGGGACACCAGAAAAGAACGCAGATCAGATCGCAGACATAAAAGACGACGGAAAGAAGAAGCATATTTCTTCCGATAATTCCGCTGAAATAGAGAACGCCGATTGCGGCGGTCAATAAGAACCAGACGATTCCGATTTTTATGGTGTCGCGGTTGCATTTTTTGATATAGGCAAGGAGGTTTTCAAGGTTGCGGATATTTTTTATTTCCCGCGGGATAAAATCTTTGATGCTGAATTTTGATGAACCGAGAGGAAGAAATTTTCTGCTGGGGAAAATCTGGAGCAGCATATCGACCATCCAGACAGCCCAAAGGATATGGAAAAGGGAAAATTCCTTAAAAAAATTCCAGCCGTTCATAACTTCGAACTCTTCCGGAACGGCAATAAGCAGGGAAAGAGTTGCAATTAAAACAAAACAGCGGAAAAGAAATTTTCCTTCATAGATTCTTCTGAATTTTGAAACAACGCGTTTTAACGAAAACATCTTTGAACAAAAACCTCGCTTTATATATAGAATAAACCAATTTATATAATAGCGAAATTGATTATTAAAATCAAGAAATTTGTAAAAACAACAAAAAAACCGCCGAAAGGCGGTTTTTTGCGGTCAATACCAGAAAAATTTATAAAGAATGGGGAAGGAATTGAAAAACTGCTGTAAATTTGTGTTGGAGGAAGACCCCGGATCGTTTATTTTAAAACCGGAAGCGGAAAGATTTTTTCCTCCGGAAAAACCGGTCACAACGACCCAGTGCTGGTTTCCGTAAGAGGTTTTTGCGCCGATAAGAACCGGTTTTCCTTCCCGGAGTTTGTTATAAACGGTTTTAAGATAATTTTCGCTCCAATAGCCGACGGAATAATCTTCCGGCCAATAAACGTTTCCGCTTCTGTCATAGGAGAGATTTTTCATCATTGCGTCGGGGTAGATTGTTTTTCCGCTCCGGAAGGATTCCATCATCGCGATTCCGGTTGTAACGCAGCCTATTCTTCCGATGGTTTTTCCGGAAGAACCGATTTTGACGTTTGCCCAGCGGGAATCGGTCTGCTTAAAATCCGGAACATCAAGGGAAACCGCAGGATATCCGTTTTGTGTTACGGAAAGATAATCCGCGCTCACAACGCCGGTTTTGTTTCCGTCAAAAAGGATCCGGCTCCAATAACCGGTTGAAGAAAGAATTATAACGTTTTCGTCTTTGGAAACAGTTCCGATTACGGGATAGCTTTTTCCCGCGCCGCTTCTTACGTTCAGATTTCCGCTTTCGGTGGAAACTTTTGCGGAAACATCGGAAACGATTTCGATATAATCCGAATGGCAATAGCCGAATTTTCCTTCGGAATATTCGACTTTCCACCAGTCACCGCTTTTTTCGATAAGGGCAAGATAGCTTCCCTTCGGGACGGAAGTTATTACGTAACCCCCGGCGGAATTTCTGATATTGAGCCTTCCGCTTTCTGTGGAAACAATTCCCGCCATGGAATCGGAATTTATCGCAAAGGCGGGTGTTCCGGAAAGGGCAATTCCCGCCGCAACGATTGCTGAAATAATTTTTTTCATTTGTTCACCTCGGTTTTGTTTTGAAGTTTCGGTGATGATTATAACACGGAAAACCTGAAGGCGGAACAGTCCAAATCTTCCCAAAGGACAAAAAACGGCTTTATTAAAAGAAAAACTCCCCTTGGCTGAAAGAGGAGTTTTTAGATTATTTTAAAGATAACATCTTATATCTGTCACAAGTTTTTCTTCAAGGTTTATAAGGCGTTTTGTGATATCCTTTGTAATTTCGTTTGCGGCTTTATATTGGTTGAGATATTTGTTGAGGGATTTTACTCCCATGTTGCAGCCTTCGGTCATAAGATCGGCAATGGTTTTGTCAGATTCGTTCATAACAAGCATAACGTTTGTTTTTATCCAGGACATTCCTTTAGCCATAGGGTTCGGGTCTTTTCCTTCGTCGCCATAGTTTCGCAAAAGGGCGCGGATCTCTCTTTCGAGTTTTTCGTGTTCTTCCTTACAGTTTTTTAGAAGATTTTTGAAATTTTCCGCTTCAACATAGGGGAGGACATCGTCTATGGAGGACATTCCCATTTCAACTCCGGCGTCACATTCCCGAAGAAGTTTTATATTATCGTTTTCTGCCATAAAAATTGCTCCTTTCTTTTTTGGTATATTATGCCCGGAAAAGCGGGTGCTTTTCATTGACGAAGAATTTTTTTGGTATATAATTGAATTTGTTATAAAAACCTTTCGGGAGATGAAGATTTTGGAAAAATATTTGCTCAGAACAGAGGCGGAACGCAAAAATGTTTCCGAAGAAAAGCTTGGGGAATACGTTAAAATTCTTTCGGAAATGATAAACTGCAAAACCGTTTTTACCGAAAACGGCGAAAACGCAAAGGAATATGAAAAACTCTATTCGGTTATCGACAAAGCTTTTCCGAATATCAGGGAAAAGGCGGAAAGGCTCACCTTCGGAAAAGGCTGTTTTGTCTATATCATAAAAGGAAAAAACGCGAAGAAAAATATTATGCTCATGTCCCACCACGATGTTGTTGAAGGCGGCGAAGGCTGGGAAAGCGATCCTTTTTCCGCAACGGAAAAGGACGGAAGACTTTTCGGAAGAGGAACAATCGATACAAAAACCTCGATTTTTGCGGAACTTGCCGCGGCGGAAGAACTTCTTTCCGAAGGATATGATTTTGAGGGCATAAATCTTTATATCGGTTCTTCCAACAACGAGGAAACCAGCGGCGACGGAATGGTTCTTGCGACGGAATATTTTAAGGAAAACGGAATTTATTTCGATACGGTTCTTGATGAAGGCGGCGCAATAACCGAGGGAATGATTCCGGGAGTCAAATGCAAAAGCGCAATGGTTGCCGTTCACGAAAAAAGCAGGCACGTTTTCCGCTGCAGGGCGGAAGTTTCCTCAAAAGGCCACACAAGCCTTAACGGAAGCAGCACAAGTTCCGTTGAAGCAATAGGAAAATTTGTCGCTGAAGTGAGCAAAAAAGCTCCGAAAATTTACAAAGGAAATTTTTATCCGGAAGTAAAGGCAACTTTTGAGCGCCATGTTCCCTATATGGCTTTTCCGATGAATATTCTTTTCGGAAACATCGGTCTTTTCTCCCCTATAATCAAAAAAATAATGATGGGAATTCCTGCCGCAAGCGCAATGCTTTCCACCGGAATGTTCTTCACAACTGCTTCTTCCGGTCCGGACCGGAACATTCAGATCCGTGATAAGGAAGCGGAAGTTACCCTTATGCTCCGCTGTGTCCGCGAAGAGGACCTTTACCGCGGACTTGAAGAAATTAAGGCTATCGGAAAGAAACACGGCGTTGAAGTTGAAGAAATTTATCACGATTACTGCCGCCCGACGGATTTTAACGGAAAAGCCTTTGCCCTTGTTGAAAAGCTTCTGCATCAGAACTTCCCGGACGTTGCGGTTGCACCTTTCCTGCTCACCGCGGCAACAGATGCGAGAAGATTCACCGACGTTGCGGAAAACATAATCCGCTTTGCGCCGGTTGACCTTGATAAAAAGCAGTTTGCTTCGATTCACGGCGCCAACGAAAACATCAGGATTAAAAACATCGGCGAATGCGTTCTTTTCTATAAGGATTTTATAAAGATGGTATAACAAAAAAGTCACCCTTTCAATGAAGTGCTAAAAAGATGGTAGACACAAAAAAGTGTCTACCATCTTTTTTTGTGATAAAATAGAAGCAAAGAAAAGGAGTGAAGAAAAATGGGAAGACCGAAAGGCGGAAAGAACAGAAATCACAGTAAGGAAGAAAAACTGGCGTTGGTTTTAAGGAATTTAGAAGGCGAAAGTTTGCTTGCATTGGAAAGAGACAGCGGAATATACCATTCTCAAATTGATAAATGGACAAAACAGTATCTCGAAGGCGGAGAAGAAGCGCTTGTGAACAAGCGCAAACCGGGGAATCCGTTGGCAAGATATGAAAGGAGCAAAGAACTGACATACGAAGAGCAGCTCGAATACAAAATAGCTTTGCTCGAAAGAGAACTTCTTAAGAAAGACGCGGAGATAGTACGCTTAAAAAAATCAAACGAACCGGAAAGGGGCGATGCCAAAAGAAAGTAATTCAGCAAATATATACCTTTATCGAAAGAGAAAGCATGAATCATTCTGTGAAAGAGCTTTGCTCTGTTTATGAGGTATCCCGTTCGGGATATTACAAATGGAAGAACAGAAAAGGAGCCTTAAACAGATATGATATACGGCATATGAAGATAGACTATCTTGTGGATGATATTCATTCAAAACATCCTTCCCAAGGTTACAGAAGTATAGCCGATACTATATTTAATGAACATAATTTGAGATTTTCCGACTATTCTGTTATGAAATCCATGCAAAGGCTTAATATCAAAGGATTCGTACGAAAACAAAAAAATTCTTCACCCGAGGGTGAAGAACATAAAAAATTTCCCAATATTCTTAATCGTAATTTCAATGCCGATAAACCTATGAAAAAGATTGTTACTGATGTCACATATATCAAATACAAAAACCGCTGGTACTACCTGGCCTGTTTCCTTGATCTTTACAACAACGAAATCATTGACTGGGAATTAAGTGACAAATTTGATAATTTTCTTGTTATGAAACCCGCCGGAAGAATCCTTGAAAAAACAAAGAGTACCGAATCCCAAATCCTTTTCCACAGCGACCAGGGTGTTCAGTACTCCTCAGCAGGTTATTGCAACCTGCTTAAATCTTACAACGCTATTCAGTCTATGTCAAGAGCTGGTAACCCAAGAGATAACGCTGTTATTGAATCTTTCTTCGGCAGATTCAAAGATGTTCTCTTTTGTGATTTCCAATATTGGAAATCACTCTCTCTTGAATCTGTTATTGCCGATGCTGTTTATTATTTTAATTACCAAAGACCTGTTCGTAAATTAAATGGAAAACCACCAGTCATCTTCAGAAATGAACTGGTGGCTTAACTTCCTTTTTTGTGTCTACTATCTATTGACTATTTCA
>JAGASN010000036.1 GCA_017847875.1 Oscillospiraceae bacterium
AGTGTTCTGCATACGAGAATATCATTTTTTGTTGGGTGATGCACGAGCAGAGTATTATCAATTCCATACTTGAGAAACTGGATACACAGAACTGTGAGGTGAAATGCGTCTCGCTTGTAGCAGATGAAAAGACTCTCTGTGAAAGATTGGCAATGGATGTAGAAAGAGGTATCCGTTCTGAAGATATAATTGAGAGAAGCATAGCAAGAATACCGATGTATCAAGCACTCAATACCATTAAAATTGATACCAACGCCAAAAACGTGGCTATGATTGCCAATGAGATAAAGCTGTTGTAATACCGTCAAATTCCAATTTATCGAACAGATAAAAGAGGCTCAAAAGAGCCTTTTTTTTATTTTCATATTTCCGCCTTTTTTTGAATATAGATATTCCATAAAAAATTTTGGAGGAAGAGAAATGACGGAATATCTGCCGGAAGGCTCGCTTATAGAAACAGTAAAAAACAAAAACGCTCTTTCGAGCGTTGAAAATCTTAAAGAGGCGCAGAAAAACAAAACTATCCTCGAAGCTTTTGCAACGGTTTGCACCGCAAAGCACGACCTTATTCTTGATCTCGGGGTGATGCGCGGAATTATCCCGAGAAACGAAGGCGCAATCGGAATCGAAACCGGCGAAACAAGGGATATTGCCCTTATTTCCCGGGTCAGCAAGCCGGTCTGTTTTATCATAACCGGTTTTGAAAAAGACAAAAACGGTCGCCTTACGGCGGTTTGTTCAAGAAAAGCCGTTCAGGAAGAATGCACCGCAAACTATCTCGATAAGCTTGTTCCCGGTGATATTATCCCGGCGGTTGTTACCCATATGGAAAATTTCGGCTGTTTTGCGGATATCGGCTGCGGAATTTCTTCCCTTTTGCCCATTGATTCCATAAGCGTTTCACGCATCGGTCACCCTTCCGACCGTTTTAAAAGCGGAATGGAAATTTTCGCCGTTGTTTCCGGAAGGGATCCTTCCGGAAGAATATGCATTTCCCATAAAGAACTCCTTGGAACATGGGAGGAAAACGCGGCAAATTTCGCTCCGGGCGAAACCGTTTCCGGAATAATCCGTTCTGTAGAAGATTATGGGGTTTTTGTTGAACTTGCGCCAAACCTTGCGGGACTTGCGGAAAGCTGTTCAAGGCTTAAACCCGGCCAGCAGGCTTCGGTATATATAAAAAGCCTTATCCCCGAAAAAATGAAGATAAAGCTTATAATAGTCGATGCTTTCGATTCCGAAAACGAACCGAAAGCGCCGGAATATTTTATTACAAAAGGTCACATGGATTTCTGGCGATATTCTCCGGAAAACTGTTCAAAAAACGTTTCAGTCGATTTTTGCCGCTGAAATATCACGCCATATCATCGCCATGATTCCCGCAACCTTGTTTTTCCAAAAATCCGTTCCGTTGTAACAGACGTTAACGCCGGAAACGGTTTTTCCGTTGTAATATTTCCCTTCTTCGGAAAGATAATGCTCCGCAATTTTTGAAGCGACAAAATCAATACATTCCGCCTTTGTTTCAAAATCCTTCCCGCTCCAGCCGAAGATGTTGTTTTTGCGGAAGCAATATCTTCCCCAGCCGGATTCAAGGGCGGAAACGGCGCAGAGAAAAAGGGCGTTTACCCCATAATTTTCTTCCGCCGCAACAAATTCTTCCGCAAGGAAGGAAAGCTCGCCCCGAAGACCTTTTGAAAGTTCTTCCGCGGAAAAACCGGAAGGCGTTGTCAAATCAAGTTTTGCGGCTTCCTTTCCGGTAAGCGCAAAGGCTTCCGTTCCGGAAAAAGCAAGAGAAAATAATATCAAAACTGCAACAAGTTTTTTCATAAAATAAAAGCTCCGTTCTTTTTTCGATTTTTTGCTTTGAAGCAACCAAAGCATTGGGAAAAAACGGAGCTTTTATTCAGTTCAGCAAAAAAACGGCTGAAATTGCTTTCCGGAAAGGGCGGATTCTATCGCTTCGGCGCTTTTTTCAAAATGCGCCACCATTGAAGCGGGCTTTCCTTCCGGAAAATCCTGACCCATCGGGACGAAATAAACATTTTTCGCGTTCATAAGCGTTCCGATGTTCCTTGCGGAAGCGCCCAGGGCATCGTTCGTTGAAACCGCGATAACAAGAGGTCTTCCGTTCCGAAGGTGGGCTTTTGCCGCCATTGTTACCGCGGTATCGGTTATTCCGTTTGCGAGTTTTCCAAGGGTGTTTCCGGTGCAGGGTTCAATAAGCAGAACGTCCAGAAGAGCCTTCGGTCCTATGGGTTCCGCTCCGGCAATTGTGGTTATGGGTTCTTTTCCGCAAATTTCCGTGATTCGTTTCCGGAAATCTTCCGCTTTTCCGAAACGGCTGTCTATCGAAGCGGCTCCTTCGGACATTATCGGGGTTATATCATAAATTTCCGAAAGTTTTTCCATTTCCGAAAGAACTTTTTTAAAAGTGCAGAAGGAGCCGCAAAGGGCAAACCCAAGTCTTTTTTTATCGGGCATCGGAATTTTCCTCCATTTCCGAAAGAATGTTGAGCACGGTTTCTTTAAGAATTTCTCCTGCGGTTTTCGGCGCAAATTTTCCCGGAAGGCCAAGAGCCTTTTTTGCGGTTATTCCAAGTTCGTTTGCGGCGGAAAAATCCGTCCCGCAGGGTTCCGAAGCAAGGTCGATTATGATCGCGTTTTTATCCATCAGCGCCAGTTTTTCTTTCGTGAGCACCGGTGCCGGAACGGTGTTGAAAACGGCTTTGAATTTTCCGATTTCCTCATCAAGAAGCCGGAATTCAAGGGGCGTCATTCCTTCGCTTCTTATCCATGCAAGGTCGGAAAAGCGCCTTGCGGCAACGGTCACCTTCGCGTCAAGGGCTTTTAAAATCGCGGAAAGAAGCCTTCCGATCCTTCCGTGGCCAAGAATGAGCACCGGTACGGTGCTTATGGATTCCGTGAGCATTTCCATAAGCGTTGCGGCGGCGGCTTCCGCAGTCAGTGCCGCATTTCTCACCGCAAATTCTTCCCTTTTATAGTAATCAAAGACCTTTATTTTCTTTTTTTCAGAAAGCGAAAGAATTTCTTTCGGCAAAATTCCGCCCATGAGCACCGAGCCTTCCGGAAGATGCTCAACAATTTCCGAAACAGGAATTTTCTTTTCGGAAAAGGCGGTTTTCAAAAAACCTTCGCTGTCGGAACAGGGCAAAGGCAAAATTATATTTTCCGCTTTTTCAAAAATTTTTATGTCTTCGTTTTTTTCAATACCTTCCGGAAGATCCGCTTTTTCCAAAGCGAAAGTTTTAACTTCGTGACCTTCCTTAAAAAGCGCCTTTGCAAGATAGACCGACCGAAGGTCGCCGCCGGCTATATAAAACGATTTTTTCATTTTTCAAAAAACCTCCGATTTTTCGGTATGCTCCATGCTATGCAAAAAATCCCCCGGCGGTTACATTCACCGATTTTTTCGTTTTTTCATAATATGCATTGACCGAAAGGAGGAATTTTTCTTGTTTTTTGATGCATTGGCAGTACTTGTTATTACATTTTTTGCTTCCCTCGGAATGGTTGAAGCGACGGAATGGCTTTTAAAAAATCCGCTCCGCAGGAAAATAAAACACAAGGTTTTTGTTGTTGCAAAAATCGGTTCCGTGCCGGAAGAAGATATTGAACCCGCTTTGCGGAGCATTCTTGCGGAAACCGACGGAATGAAAAGGGAAGTTTTTCTCGATTGCGAAGGGATTTCCGAAGATGCTGTAAGGATATGCGAAAGGCTTGAAAGGCGCTTTGATTGCAGCCTTTTCCGCGGAAGCGAAGAACTTTTTTCTCTTTTCCGGGAAGGTTTACAGGAAGGCGAAAAAACGCTATAATATATTTATATTATCAAGGACGGAGAAAAAACAATGCCCGAAAAAAACGAAAAGCAGGAACCCGAACGCATCAGCGGAACCGTTGAAGGAATTGTTGCTTATAAAGCGGAAAGCGGTTTTGTTGTGTTTGATCTTGATATGCAGGGCGAACTCGTCACGGTTGTGGGCGAGCTCGGAAAAGTTGAAGCCGGCGAGGAAGTTTCCCTCACCGGCAATTTCTCGTCCCATCCTACCTACGGGAGCCAGTTCCGCGCGGACGTTTGTGAAAGAAGGCTTCCCGCTTCCGCAACCGCAATCCGGAAATATCTTTCCGGCGGTTCATTCAAAGGGGTCGGTCCAGCAATCGCAAAGCGAATTGTTGAAGCCTTCGGCGAATATACCCTTGAGGTAATTGAAAACACGCCTCTTGAACTTGCAAGGATAAAAGGCGTTTCGGAAAAACTTGCTCTTGAAATAAACGAAGAATATCTTCGTGCTTTCGGCGCGCGAAAAGTTATGACCGCTTTACAGGAATTCGGGCTTCCGGCGGCAATCGCCGTTCGCGCCTGGAAAAAATGGGGAACGAATGCCATTGATTTTATAAAGGAAAATCCATATCTTCTCTGTGACCCGGAAATCGGGCTTGAATTTGCGGAAGCTGATGCAATTTTCACCAAAAAAGGCGATCCGCAGGATATCCGCCGCCTTAAAGCCGGAATAAAACATGTTCTTGTTCATAACCTTGATAACGGACATACCTGCCTTCCGGAAGAAAGCCTTCTTGCGGCTTCCGCAGGACTTCTTGGTGAAGCGGAAGAAATGGGAAACGCTCTTGAGGAACTTGTACATAAAGAGGAACTTGACGAATATTACAGAAACGGAAGAAGATATATCTATCTTCCGGCGCTTTTTCTTGCGGAAACTTCCGCCGCCGGGCGTCTTAAAATGATGCTTATGGGGTCGGAAGAAAAACCTTCCGCCGCCCTTGATAAATCCATTGAACTTCTTGAAGAAGAACTTGGGATAGAATACGATATCCTCCAAAAACGTGCGCTCCGAAACGCCGTTCAGAGCCATGTTTTTGTTCTGACCGGCGGTCCCGGAACCGGAAAGACCACAACCCTCAACGCACTTATAAAGCTTCTTGAGCAGCAGGGCGACGAAGTTATGCTTGCCGCACCTACCGGAAGAGCGGCAAAACGCCTTTCCGAACTCACCGGTCACGAAGCGAAAACTATCCACCGCCTTCTGGAAGTTGATTATTCCGGAAACGAGCTTACTCCGGTTTTCCGCAGAAACGAAAAAAATCCGCTAAAATGCGATACCCTCATCGTTGACGAAATGTCGATGGTGGATACCCTTCTTTTCGATTCTCTTCTGCGGGCGCTTCCTTTCCACAGCCGTCTTGTTATGGTCGGAGATTCCGACCAGCTTCCTTCCGTCGGCGCAGGAAATGTCCTCCACGACCTTATCCGGTCGGATATTCTTCCTTCCGTTAAACTGGATACGATTTTCCGACAGGCGGCGAAAAGCATGATAGTAACCAACGCCCACGACATTGTCAACGGAGAATATCCTTATCTTGAATCAAAGGACAACGATTTCTTTTTCCTTCCGCGCCAGACCGAAAGCGAATGTGCTTCGGCGGTTTGCCAGCTTTGCGAAAAGCGCCTTCCGAAGGCCTATGGATTTTCTCCCCTTTGGGATATCCAGGTTCTCTGTCCCGGAAAACGCGGCGAAGCGGGAACATGGAATCTTAATATTGAACTTCAAAAGCGCCTTAACCCCCCGGACGGAAAGAAAAAGGAATTCCGCCACGGAGGTCACCTTTTCCGCGAAGGCGACAAGGTTATGCAGACCCGGAACAATTATGACATGACATGGTCAAAAGACGACGGCGAAATCGGAAGAGGAGTTTTTAACGGCGACATCGGAATTATCGAAAAAATGGACCCCATCGGAAGAATGATGGCTATCCGTTTTGATGACAGAGTTGCGGAATATCCTTTTGACAGCGCAAACGAACTTGATCACGCCTATGCGGTAACCGTTCATAAAAGCCAGGGCAGCGAATTCGAGGCGGTCATTCTTCCCCTTTTCGAGGCAAATTCCCGGCTTTATTACCGAAACCTTCTTTATACCGCCGTTACAAGGGCAAAAAAGCTTCTTATAATCGTCGGAAGCGCAAGAGCCGTTATGACAATGGTCGATAACAACCGCAAAAGCGGAAGATTCACAAATCTTAGGTTTATGATGAAAGAATAAGTTTCTGTTTTCCAAAAAAGGAAGACGGCCAACATAAAGTGTTTATCATAACCTGTCAGGGATTATCCCTCCTCTGTCTGCTTTGCAGACAGCTCCCCCTCTGGGGAGCCTTACTTTGAAGAATAATTTACATTCTTTTAATTGACAATGACAGTTTTTGGATTTACACTATAATTTAATATTAAAATAATAGGAGGGCTATAATGCCTGCTGATATCGGAATAGATTTAGGTACAACAAAAATAATCGTTTATGAAACAGGGCGCGGAGTTGTTTTTCGTGAACCGAACATTGTCGCGGTAAACAACGACACCGGCGAAGTTCTTGCCGTCGGCGAAAACGCTTTTAAAATGGTCGGGCGCACCCCGGGTTATATTTCCGCAATGAGTCCTATGGGTGGCGGAGTTATTTCCGATTATAACCTTACCAACGTACTTATCCGCCATGCGCTTAAAAAAGTCTGCGGCGACAGCTATCTTAAGCCAAGGGTCGCAATCTGCGTTCCTTCGATAATCACCGACGTTGAACAGCGCGCGGTTGTTGATGCTGCTCTTGCCGCCGGCGCAAGAAAGGTTTTTCTAATCGAAGAACCCGTTGCCGCGGCAATGGGCGCCGGACTTGATATTTCAAAACCGGAAGGAAGGCTCATAGTCGATATCGGCGGCGGAACTTCCGATATTGCGCTTCTTTCCCTTTCCGGGGTTGTCTGCAAACATTCAATAAAGCTTGCGGGACAGCGTTTTGATGAGGAAATAATCCGCTATATCCGACTTCGCCACGGAATTCTTATCGGCGAAAGAATGGCGGAAGAGGTCAAGAAAAACATCGGAACCTGTTGGAGTTTTGATGACGACAGAACTTTTGAAGTAAAGGGACGCAACCTTTTGACCGGTCTTCCCGGAAGAGTTACCATTCACTGGCAGGAACTTTCGGATATTTTTTATGACCTTGCGGACCAGCTTGCTTCCGCGATTCAGAAAGTTTTTGAAAAAACTCCGCCGGAACTTGCGGGCGACGTTAAAACCAACGGAATTCTTTTGACCGGCGGCGGCGCAAAGCTCCACGGACTTGATAAATATCTTTCCAAACGCTTCAACTTAAAATGTGAAGTTGCGGAAAACCCGGAAGAATGCGTCGCGATTGGAACCGGCGAATCCTTTAACCTCCAGGGATATCTCCGTGACTGCATTTCCGAAGCCAACAACCGCCTTCACGGCTGATTTTTAAAAACGAAAGGAAGTTTTTATTATGGAAAAGAAATTGGGAAAAGCGGGTCTTCTTCGCCGTTTTATGCCCTATTATAAACCCTATCTTCCTACCCTTATCCTCGACCTTTTCTGCGCAATTCTGACAACCGTCTGCGACATCGTTCTTCCGATGATTGTCCGCACCATTACCAACGCGGCAACGGATGACGTTATGAGCCTTTCGGTCCGGATGATCCTCGAAATTGCCGGAATTTATCTTATTCTTCGAGTTATCGACACCGCCGCAAACTATTTTATGGTAAACATCGGCCATCTTATGGGCGCCCATCTTGAGGCGGATATGAGAAGGGATTTTTTCTCCCATCTTCAGGATCTGAGCTTCAGTTTTTACAGCAACAACAAGGTCGGACAGCTTATGAGCCGTCTTTCAAAAGACCTTTTTGACGTTACCGAATTTTCCCACCATGCTCCGGAAGAAATACTCATCGGAATCGTAAAATTTGTCGCTTCCTTCATAATCCTTATGAGCGTTAACATTCCGCTTACGATTTTCATTTTCCTTATGATTCCGTTCCTCGGATTTTTTGTGCTTAAACTCCGCCATGAACTTGAGCACGCTTTTTACAGCGAACGTTCCCAGATAGGCGAAATCAACGCACAGATCGAAGACAGCCTTCTCGGAATCCGCGTTGTTCAGTCCTTCGCAAACGAAGGCATTGAAAAGGAAAAATTCAAAAAGAACAACCAGATTTTCCTTGAAATAAAACGCAAGGCATATAAAGCTCTCGGAAAACTCCATTGCGTAATTCGTCTTTTTGACGGCTGTATGTATATTTCCGTTGTTGCCGCCGGCGGAATTTTCCTTATGAACGGTCAGATAAGCGCCGGTGACTATGCGGCATATCTTCTTTATACAACCGTTCTTCTCAACACCGTTTCCCGCCTTGCCCAGTTTACCGAAACCTTTATGCAGGGCTTCACCGGAATTGAGCGTTTTTATGAAATTATGGACGTTGAACCGGAAATCACAGATTCTCCCGATGCAGAGCCAATTGAAAACGTGACCGGCGAAATCACCCTTGAAAATGTTGCTTTCAAATACAGCGATTCGGACGAAACCGTTCTTTCCGGAATCAACCTTCATGTTGCTCCCGGCGACAACATCGCTTTGGTTGGTCCTTCCGGCGGCGGAAAAACAACCCTTTCGAACCTTATTCCCCGTTTCTATGACGTTTCCGAAGGAAAAATTCTCCTTGACGGAAGAGATATCCGAAGCATCAGTCTTTCAAGCCTTCGCAACAACATCGGCGTTGTTCAGCAGGACGTTTATCTTTTCAGCGGAAGCATTTTTGAAAACATTCTTTACGGAAAACCCGACGCAACAAAAGAGGAAGTTATCGAAGCCGCAAAACTTGCCGGCGCCCATGATTTCATAACCTCCCTTGAGGACGGATATGATACTTATGTCGGCGAACGCGGAGTTAAACTTTCCGGCGGACAGAAACAGCGAATTTCCATCGCCCGCGTTTTCCTTAAGAATCCCTCCGTGCTCATTCTTGACGAAGCAACTTCCGCCCTTGATAACGAAAGCGAAAGAATGGTCCAGAAGAGCCTTGAACGTCTTTCCGAAGGAAGAACCGTTTTCACCATTGCCCACCGTTTGAGCACCATCAGGAACGCCAAAACGATTCTCGTGCTCAACGATGAGGGAATTGTTGAACAGGGCAACCACGAAGAACTTATGGCAAAACAGGGAGTTTATTACAACCTCCAGATGATGGCGGAAAGCTGAAAAAACTCAAAAATAAAAAGGCACCTTGCGGTGCCTTTTTTATATTTACTGATTTTTCATCTGTTTTAAAAACAGGATAACGGAGCACGCGGCCACAAGCACCGCATATCCGGAAACAAAAACAATATGCGGGAAAATTTCCGAAAAATTTCCGTTTATCGCGGCTCTTTCAAGTTCCACAGCATGAAGAAATGGCAGAAAATCCGCAGCTTTTTTGAACGCTCCGCCCACAAGTTCAAGGTCAAACCAAACACCCGAAAGCCATGCGGAAAGATTTGTCAACAAAGCTCCGCAAATTCCGCCCACCTGTTTTACGTTCAGCACAGAGCCGCATAAAAGTCCAAGCACAACATAAAAAACGGCAACCGGTATCATCACAAAAAACGCAAAAATGATATTTACCGTAACAGGTAATCCTAAAAAGATTGCCGTAAGAAAACAGAATGCGCTTTGTCCAATAGCTATCGGCAAAAGCGGAAGCATATAACCGAGAATAAAATTTGCCGGTTTAAGCGGAGCTGTATATAATCTTTGCAAAAATGAGCTTTCCCGATCTTTTGACACAAGAGTTGCAGAAAAAAGCGTCATAAACGAAAGGCCGAACACAGCGATTCCCGGCGCAAGTCTTTCTATTTCAAAAAGTTCCACCGGAATATTCGCCTGTATTGCGCTTAAAAGAAACAGAAGCACAAGCGGAAAACCAAGCCCAAAAAAAACATTCAAAGGGTCGCGCAAAATCTCTTTTGCACATCTTTTTGAAAAAGCGAGCGTTTTCATTTTTTCTCCCCCTTAACTATTGAAATAAACGCATCTTCGAAGCTTTTTGATGCAGTCATTTTTATAAGTTCCTGCGCTGTTCCAACCGCAAGCAATTTTCCGTTTTTCATAATGCCTATGCGGTCAGAAAGTGATTCCGCCTCCTCCATATAATGCGTTGTCAATATAACCGTCGTTCTTCCTTTTAAACCGTTTATAATATCCCAAAGTTCGCTTCTTGCAATAACATCCAGCCCAAGGGTCGGTTCATCAAGAAACAGTACCGAAGGTTCACTTATAAGTGCCATTGCGATACTCAATCTTCGCTGTAAACCGCCGGATAATTTTCCCGCTTTTTTATGTAAAATATTTTCAAGACCGAACTGTTTTGACAGTTCCTCAATTTTTTCTGCAGTTTTTTCTTTCGAAAATCCGTGGATTTCACATATAAACTCAAGATTTTCCTTAACTGAAAGATTTGGTGCCACCGCAGTTTCTTGCGGTGAAACTCCTATTATACCTTTAACTTTCAATCCGTCTTTTATTATGCTGTTTCCTTCGATAAAAGCATCACCGCTGGTTGATTTTATAAGGCATGAAAGCATTTTTATCGTTGTGGTTTTGCCCGCTCCGTTTATTCCCAATAGCGAAAACAATTCTCCATGCCCGACCTCAAGATTTAGATCATCAACGGCAATCAAATCTTTATATTTTTTTGTTAAACCGATTGTTTTTATTGCTTCCATAACAAAACTCCTTGATTTTTAATTGCTGATTTATTTTAGCATTTTATTTTCCAAAAATGGCATTATTCCCTTCATCGGTTGTTTAAAGCGCATAATAGGCACATAAATAACAAAAAAGGCACCTTGCGGTGCCTTTTTTTGTTATTCGCTTATTCTTTTAATAACAAAATTATCTGTCTGATAATTTATTACGCCCAATTTCCAAAGCTTCATATATCTAAGGCGCTCTTGAAAAAACGGAATCGGTTCGCCGAAAGCGCCGTTTGTTCCCTCTTCCATAACCCGAAGAAGGCAGGCGGAATTTTTAACCCGCTCAACGCCTTCCAAAACCGGTTCATAGCAATATTTATATTCGTTGTTCACAAAAAGATTTCCTATAAGAACGTCTTTATAAAAAACTTCGTATTTTTCCAAAATCAAAAAACCTCTTTTTTATTATCTCATAATAATATAAGCCATATATGCGGCATAGGTCAAGACGCAGACGATTCCTTCCGGACGGCTTGTTTTTTCTTTGGAACGGCAAAGGAAATACATCATAAGAGTTACGCCTATAAGAATTGCGGTATCGATGAAAAGTTCGGAAGCAACGTTGATGCTGGTAAGAGCGGAAGCGGAACCAAGAATAAAGAGCAGGTTAAAGATGTTGGAACCTATTACGTTACCAAGGGCAAGGCCGCTGTCGCCTTTTCTTGCGGCAACAACGGAAGTTACAAGCTCCGGAAGAGAAGTTCCCATTGCAACGATAGTAAGACCGATAAGCGCTTCGCTCATTCCGAAAGCGGCGGCAATATCACAGGCAGAATCAACAACAAGGTCGCCGCCTATTACGATTGCGGCAAGACCGCCGATTATGAAAAGAACGCTTTTAAGCGGAGAAAGAGCTTTTACTTCGTCGCCTTCGTCGCGGTTTTTCTTTGCCGCAAGAACAAGAACAACAATGTAAGCGATCATACCCGCAAGAAGGATAATGCCTTCAATAGTGGAAACCTTCATATCTATCATCATGATAAGGACCGCAACGGTTGCGCCAAGGCTCCACCAGATATCGCGCTGCATAATGACTTTTTCGGTCGTCATAGGGCAGATTATTGCGGAAACGCCAACAACGATAAGCAGGTTAAAAATGTTTGAACCGATTACGTTGCTCAGAGCGATATCGCTGCTTCCGGCAAGACCCGCGGAAATGCTTACCGCGGCTTCCGGTGCACTTGTTCCCATTGCAACAATTGTAAGGCCGATTATTACCGAGGGAACTTTTAAAAGTTTTGCGACGGAAGAAGCACCGTCAACAAAGAAATCCGCACCCTTGATGAGAAGGATGAATCCGATGATGAGAAGAACATACATCATAATATAAAAAAACCTCCGTTTTCCGTAACAGAGGCACAAAAATAAGACCCCTATTACAGAGTTTGTAATAAAAAGTCTTGTCGTTTAATACATTATCCGGCCGTTTCGGCGTGATGACGAATAACATAACGCCCCGAATCCATTCAAGCGCGCCAACTACTCCCTTATGTTATGATATGATAACACCAAAAAAAGTGTTTGTCAACCCTAACTAAATATGTAATATATATTATACTTATTTAATTATCAAAAAAACGGTCTGCTTTTGCAGACCGTTTTTATTGTTTTTATTCATTTAGCCGCAATGGGAAAAACCGCAGTCGCAGATTGTGCAGCCGCCTTCATGGCGAAGAAGTTTTCCGCATTCGGGGCAATGAAGTTTATCGTCCGCTCCAAGAACGGGTTTGTTTGCGGGCTTTTCGCCCTCAGCTTTTTTTGGTGCGGGTTCCTCCTCCGCTTCGGAATTGAAACCGTTGTTGCCGAGCATTTTGCTCATCTTGATAATGGTTCTTGCAATAGCGTCCGGGCAGGAAGTGCATTTGAGTCCGGGCTGACGAACGGTGCTGGGACAGCGGATTCCTTTAAGCTGGGAAAGAATTTCGTCCTGGGAAATTCCCGCACGAAGAGCTATGGAAACAAGTCTTGCGGTTGCTTCGCTTTGGGAAGGACAGCCGCCGCCTTTTCCGGTGCTGGTGAAAACTTCGCAGATTCCGTGTTCATCGCGGTTAACGGTGATGAAAAGGCTTCCGCAGCCGATCTTCATCTTTTCGGTTGCGCCCCAGGTAAGAGTGGGTCTGGGTCTCGGAATAATGGTGTTCATTGCCGGAACTTCCGGTTTTTCTTCCTCTTTTTTCTGGGTTCCGATGGTAAGGACCTGGCTGTCGCGGCTTCCGTCACGATAAACGGTGGTGCCTTTGCAGCCGAGTTTATATGCAAGAACATAAGCTTCCTTAACTTCTTCGCGGGTGGCGCTGTTGGGGAAGTTTATTGTTTTGGAAACGGCGTTGTCGGTATATTTTTGGAAAGCCGCCTGGATTCTGATATGCCATTCGGGGTTGATATCATGTGCGCAGACGAAAACTCTTCTGATATCTTCCGGAATCTCTTCGATATGCGCAAGAGTGCCTTCGTCGGCAATTCTCTGGATAAGTTCTTCGGAATAGATTCCGCGCTCCTTAAGTTTTTCAACAAGAAGGTCGTTGCAGACAAGGAGCTTGTCGCCGTCCATTACGTTTTTGGTGAAAGCATAGGCGAAAAGGGGTTCGCAGCCGCCGGAAGCATCCGCAATAATGGAAATTGTGCCGGTGGGGGCAATGGTGGTGATAGTTGCGTTGCGGATTTCATATCTGTCCGCAAAAACGGAGTCTTTCCATGCGGGGAAAGTTCCGCGCTCAAGAGCAAGCTCAATGGAAGCCTTTGTTCCTTCGCTCTGGATAAGGCTCATAACTTCCTCTGCAACTCTTTCGGCTTCAACGGAATTATAGGGAACGCCGAGCTTGAGGAGAAGATCCGCAAAACCCATTACGCCAAGACCGATTTTTCTGGTCTTTCTGGTCATTTCATCAATTGCGGGAAGCGGATAGTGGTTAACGTCGATTACGTTATCGAGGAAATGAACGGCTTTATGTACGATTTCGGAAAGCTTGTCATAATCTATGGAAAGGATTCCTTCTTCTTCACAGACGCAAAGACCGAGGTTGATTGAACCGAGGTTGCAGGCTTCATAAGGAAGAAGAGGCTGTTCGCCGCAGGGGTTTGTGCTTTCGATCTCGCCGAGAGTCGGGGTCGGGTTATGGCGGTTCATTTCGTCGATAAAGACGATTCCGGGTTCACCGTTGCGCCAAGCCGCATCAACGATTTTTTCAAAAACTTCTTTCGCGTCAAGAGTTCCGGTAACTTCGCCGGTATGGGGCGCAACAAGTTCATATTCGGTTCCGTTTTCAACCGCTTCCATGAATTTATCGGTTATTGCAACGGAGATGTTGAAGTTGTTTATCTCCTTGTTATCGGCTTTGCAGTCGATGAACTTGAGAATATCCGGGTGGTCGATGCGGAGCATTCCCATGTTTGCGCCGCGGCGGGTTCCGCCCTGTTTAACAGCTTCGGTTGCGGCGTTGAAAACTTTCATAAAGCTTACCGGGCCGGAAGAAGTTCCGCCGGTGGATTTTACTATCGAACCTTCCGGGCGAAGGCGGGAGAAAGAAAAACCGGTGCCGCCGCCGGACTGATGAACAAGAGCCGCATATTTTACGGTATCGAAAATTCCGACCATGCTGTCTTCAACAGGAAGAACAAAGCAGGCGGAAAGCTGACCGAGAGGTCTTCCCGCATTCATAAGGGTGGGCGAGTTCGGCATAAACTCGCAGTTTGTCATCATATCATAAAATTCTTTTTCGGTGTTTCTGATTTCCTCTTCGGTTTTTCCGTAAGCCGCATCCGCACCCGCAACAGTGGAAGCGACCCTTGTGAAGAGTTCCTCAATGGTTTCGACAACCTTGCCGTTTTCCTTGGCAAGATATCTTCTTTCAAGAACGGTTTTTGCGTTCTGAGTAAACTTCATACCTTTTCCCCCTTTTTTATATTCCCACGGCTTTTGATTTTTTCGGAGTCTTCAAAAGCCGATAATTTATGTAAATCCACCCTAGGGTGATACGAAAATATTATAACATAGAACCCGGATTTAGTGAACAGTAAAAAGCTGTTAAATCATAAATTTTTTAAAATAAACTATATTTTATTTTTGCCGTTCCAAAAACGACTTGCACTTTTTTATAAATATAGTAAAATAATATAGTACAATTTTTTCTAAAGAGGTGCCCGATGATTTTTCTTTTTCCCCTTGCCGGAATAATTTTTTCCGCTCTCACCGTTTTTTTTCGCGGAATAACCGGAACCGATATTATTTTTGAAGGGCTTTTTTATGCCTTTGATTACACCTTGCTTCTGGCTCTTTGTTATGTTGCTTTTCTTATAATCCTTTCTCTTTTGGTCGATTTGAAAAAGCCTTCCGAAAATTTTGACAGATTTTATAACGGAGTGGTTTCCTTTACTTTAAAAATCGCCCTTTCCGCCTGCAACGTAAAAGTTAAAATTGAAGGAGAAGAAAAAATTCCGAAAGAGCGCTTTGTTCTCATTCAGAATCACAAATCCATGTTCGACCCTGTTGTAAGCCTTGCTTACCTTGGAAAATATGAAATCGGTTTTATTACAAAACCGGAAAACTTCCGCCTTCCGGTCATCAACAAATTTATGCATAAAATCTGCTGCATAGCCATTGACCGCGAAAACGCAAGAAACGCGGTCAAATCGATAAACGCCGCCGCAGAAAATATTAAAAACGGAGTTTGTTCCATGGCAATCTATCCGGAAGGAACAAGAGCAAAAGACGGAGAAATGCTTCCCTTCCATGCGGGTTCTTTCAAAATTGCAACAAAAAGCGGCGCTCCGCTTGTTGTAACAACCGTTGACAACACAAACCACGTTCACAAAAACGCACCTTTTAAGCGCACTGAAATCACACTTCGGATCTGTGAGGTAATTCCGGCGGAAGAAGTTTCCGCTTCCTCCACCGCGGAACTTTCCGAAAAAGCCAGAAAAATCATGTGCAATTCCCTCGGAATCGACTTTTCGGAATAAGATGCTCAAAACAAAAAATCCGTGCTCAAATTTGAGCACGGATTTTTATTTTGCATTTTTCAGCCGATGATATCTCTGATTCCGGGAGTGGATTCTTCCTCATCTTCTCCCCAAGGTTCTCTGCTTCCGCCTTCAAGAGCGCCGTAATAAATGAAAACCTTGTTCATTCTGTCGCCAACCGCAACTTCGGTGTTTTCTTCAACAGACTGGTCATAAACAATGTTATATTCATATTCCGCGCTGTAGTTCGGAACAAGCTGATAATTTATTCCAAGTTCGGAAAGCTTTGCGGTAACTTCTTCAATGTTTTTTCCTATAAAACCGGGCATCGGGATTTTTTCATAGCCTTTGCTTACCTTAAGAACAACGGTGCTTCCCTTTTCAACTTCGGTTTTATATTTTACGGACTGGTCAAAAATCATTCCCTCAACATATTCGCTGTTATTTTCTTCTTCAAAAACAATGTTGAAATCGGAATATTGCTGGTTGTTTTCAACGTCCGTTCTCATTCTTCCGACAAAGTTCGGCATTGCCATAAGATAGCCTTCCGGAGCGGAAACGTCGGATTGGCTGTTTTCGGAAGAAGGATCTTCCGGCTTCGGTTTGTTGCCGAAACCGAGGATCTCGGTATATCTGAAAACAAAGGAAACAAGCGCAAGAAGCACCACCGTTGCAATGAGAGTTGCGATAATTCCCCAGGGAAGGCGGACTTTTCTTTTTTCTTTTTCCTCGGTTTCATTTTCTTCCGGAAAATATTCCTCTTCCGCTTGTTTTATAACGGCCTTTTCCGCCGCACCGAAAAGTTTTGTGTTGGAACTTGTTGATTCAAGAAGTTCCGCAGTAAAATCATCAATGGAACGGGTTCTGTATTCGCCGTCAATTGTCATTGCGTTTAAAATTGCGTCGGAAACTTCAGAAGAGATATTGAAGTTGAGTTCTTCCGGCGGACAAAGACTGTCGGCTTCCTTTCTGGATTCCGCATCCGCAGGAAGGGTTCCGGTAAGGGATTTATAAAGCACCGCGGCAACGGAATAAACGTCGGTCCATTCGCCCTGCCAAAGACCCGCGGAATATTGTTCCGGGGCGGAATAGCCGGAAGAAAGGCTGGGTTCAATTATCGAATGTTTTGAATAAAGAGCCGCCGTTCCGAAACCGCAAAGCAAAAGCTGGCCTTTTGCGTTTACGCGGATGCTTTCCGGAGAAATTCCGCGGTGGACAAAACCGTTGCTGTGGAGATAAGTAAGGGTTGTGAAAAGCGGCATAAAAAGTTTTTTAACCTGGGGCCAGGTGAATTCTCCGCCGTTGTGGCTCAAATAATCTCCATAAGAAATGGTTTTTATGTATTTGTAAATTGCATAAACGGTGTTGTTTTCACGGAAAACATTGATAACCGGCATAAGATATTCCGTATGGCGGAAGTTGCGGAGAGAATCAAAAAGATCATAAAAATCCGCCATAAGGGTTTTATATTGAGCTTCGTAGCCGGAAAAAGGAACAACCTCGCCGGTCAAATCGCTTCTTTTTGCGATTTTTCCGGGCATATATTCCTGAATATAGACCTTTTCTTCGTTTTCTTTATCAAAACCTATATATGTTATTGCTTCGCCGTCAATTTTTATCATTCTTCCGACAATATATTTTCCGCCGACAACGGTTCTGACCGGAATGCAGGATTCATCGGTGGGGGCATCTTCGTTATAGCCGCAGCGGCATTTTCCGTTTTCATCAAGCACGGACATACAGCCCATGCAAAGGCTGTGTTCTTCTGTAAGCATAGCAATTACCTCCTTTTTTCAAAAAGACTTAATATATTGCTGCGCATTTTCTGCGTTGTTATTTTAAAGCATATCTATACATAATATATAATATACTATTTTCTTTTATGATGCAATATTTTTTGTTAAAGTAATTTTATTACATTTCGGAATATTTTATTAAAGCTTCTATTGCCAAAACATATGTTCTTATTGTATAATGGAATTATCATGAAAAAGGGGGCTTTGCTTTGGAAAGAATCATTTTTCATATCGACGTAAACAGCGCTTTTCTTTCCTGGGAAGCCGCAAAAAGAGTCAAAAACGGCGAAAAAGATATCCGCCTTGTCCCTTCCGCAATCGGCGGTGACCGGGACAAACGCACCGGAGTTATCCTCGCAAAATCCATTCCCGCAAAAAAATTCGGAATTAAAACCGGCGAACCGGTTGCAATGGCTCTTCGAAAATGTCCAGATCTCTATCTTGCAAAACCGGACTTTCGCCTTTATGTAAAATGCTCAAAGGCCTTTATGGATATCTGCCGGGAATACACTCCGGTTGTTGAAAAATATTCCATTGACGAATGTTTCCTCGATATGACAGGAATGGATATGCTTTATCCGGATATTGTGGCAACGGCTTATGAAATAAAGGACAGAATTTACAGCGAGCTTGGTTTTACGGTCAACGTCGGAATCGGTCCCTGCAAAATTCTTGCGAAAATGGCAAGCGATTTTGAAAAGCCGAACAAAGTCCACACCCTTTTTCTTAGCGAGATTCCGAAAAAAATGTGGCCGCTTCCGGTTGGGGAACTTTTCAGCATAGGACATTCAACGGCGGAAAAACTTGAAAGCGCCGGAATAAAAACAATCGGTGCGCTGGCCACCCTTGATTTAAAAAGCGTTCAGGCGCTTATCGGCGATAAAATCGGAAAACAGATTCACGATTATGCAAACGGAATCGACCCTTCCCCGGTTCTTGAAGAACCGGAGGAAGCCAAGGGTTACAGCATTTCCACAACTCTCGAAGAGGACGTTGTTACCTCCGAGGAAGCCCACAAAATTCTTCTTGCCCTTGCGGACAGCGTTTCCGCAAGAATGAGAGCGGGCGATAAAAAAGCTTTTTGCGTGGGGGTAACGATTCGCGGAAACGATTTTAAAAACCATTCCCACCAACATACTCTTGATGAAGCCACCGATATAACTTCGGAAATTTATTCCATAAGCAAAAAACTTTTTTCCGAACTCTGGGATAAGCGAACTCCGCTCCGCCTTATTGGAATTTCGCTTACGCAGATAACTTCCGAAGACAACACCCAGCTTTCCTTTTTCCCCACCGAAAACAGGGAAAAGGAAAGGCGGCTCGATAAGGCTATGGATTCGATCCGAAGCCGCTTCGGTTCCGAAACAGTTGTCCGCGCTTCAAATTACCAGAGCGAACTGAACGTCGGCAAAAAATATAAAGCGCAGATGGAAAACGAAAAAAAATGACCTTTCGCAGAAGCGAAAGGTCATTTTTTTATTTAAGAACGATTTCCATAAGCACCGGATTGTGGTCGGAAAACTCAAAACCGACATCAATGGTTTCCGCAGAAACAAGCTCCACGTTTGGCGAAACGATAAATCCGTCGATAACGTAATGCTGGGCGGTTTCCTTATCATAAGGTTTGTTCAGCAAACGGCAGGTCGGAGTGTTTTCGTCATAAACATATTGCCAGCCTTCCGGAAGGTCTTTTTCTTCAAGAACTCCGGGTTCCCAGAGTTCCGCGGTAAAAATCGGATATTTTTCTTCTGTTTTTGGGAACATCTGGTTAAAATCTCCGCCGGCAATTACATAATTTCCTTTTTCATATTCGGATTCAAGAACTTCCCAAAGCATTTTTGTCTGGGCAATTTTTCCTTCGCCGTTGTCATATGCTTCAAGATGAAGGTTTACCGTAACAAGCTGCTTGTCCGTTCCTTCAATATTATGATAAGAAACAAGCAGGCAACGCTTGAGGTTCGCGGCGGAAACGGGCCAGCTGAAAGGGCAAGGAAGTGAAATTCTTTCCGCTTTTTCAATATCATAATCCGAAAGGGTAACGATTCCGCTGTCAACTTTTCCTATAGGCGGCCATGGGAAAGGAACATAATTGCAGACATAGTTCGGTGCCGAAACGATTTCGTTTCCAAAATTTTCCCAAAGCATCTGTCTTTCATTTATAAAAAAGCTTCTTTTTGAGGAATCGTCAACTTCCTGGAGAAAAACGATATCCGCATCCGCCTCATTAACAACGCCGATAATGCCTTCCATATTTTTGAGCACCAGTTTTTCATCACCGTTGCGGACGTTTTTTCCTCCGTCCATAAAGAAATCCGATTCTTTTCCAAGATTTCCGTAACCGATGTTGAAAGTGAGCACCTTAAAGGAATTCTCCGTGCTCAAGGGTCTGTCCGCTATGAACATATCCTCTATCGGATATGTCGGCATAACGTCTTCCGGCTTATATTCCGTTATGGTCAGCCAGCCGATGAAACCGACGGCAAAAATGAGCACTGCTCCAATGAGCATTCCAAAAATTTTGAGCACCGTTTTTATTTTTGCAGACATTCTGATTTCTCCCTCATATTTTTCTGATTTAATTATAGATATTTCGCAGAAAAAAAGCAATATGATAAAAAATCTTTATTTACCTATTGACAAAACACCCGTAAACGTGTAAAATAACACCTTGTCAATCAAATAATGCCTTATCAAGAGCGGCTGAGGGACAGGCCCTGTGAAGCCCGGCAACCTACCATTTTTAAGTGTGGTGCCAATTCCTGCGGAAGAAATTCCGGAAGATGAGGAGCGGTAAAAACGTTTTTTAACAGCGTCCGTTCTTCGGGCGCTGTTTTTTTGACAAAATTTCAGTTTTTATATATAGAAAGGAAAATTATGAGCAGACATTTTTTCACTTCCGAATCCGTTACCGAAGGTCACCCCGATAAAATCTGTGACCAGATCTCCGACGCTATTCTTGACGCAATCCTTGAAAAAGACCCTTACTCCCGTGTTGCCTGCGAAACCACCTGCACCACCGGAATGGTTTCCGTAATGGGTGAAATCACCACCGAAGCATATGTTGATATCCCCGGAATCGTTCGCGAAACCGTTCGCGAAATCGGTTACGACCGCGCAAAATACGGTTTTGACTGCGACAGCTGCGCGGTTATCACTTCAATCGATGCTCAATCCGCAGATATTGCCATGGGCGTTGACTCCGCCGAAGAACAGAAGGAAGGTTCTTCCGACGACGGCGACACCACCGGCGCCGGCGACCAGGGAATGATGTTCGGTTTTGCCTGCCGCGAAACTCCCGAACTTATGCCCATGCCCATCAGCTTTGCGCATAAGCTTGCTCTTCGCCTTACCGAAGTTCGCAAAAACGGAACCCTTTCCTATCTTCGTCCGGACGGCAAAAGCCAGGTTACCGTTGAATATGACGGCAACAAACCGATTCGCGTTGAAGCTGTTGTAATTTCTTCCCAGCACAGCGCCGAAGTTACCCTTGAAACTATCCGTAAAGATATCAGAAAACACGTTATCGACGCGATTATTCCCGCCGAACTTATGGACGAAAACACCAAAATTTTCATCAACCCCACCGGCAGATTTGTTGTTGGCGGACCCCAGGGCGACAGCGGTCTTACCGGACGCAAAATTATTGTTGATACCTACGGCGGATATTCAAGACACGGCGGCGGCGCTTTTTCCGGAAAAGACCCGACCAAAGTTGACCGCAGCGCAGCTTATGCCGCAAGATGGGTTGCAAAAAATGTTGTTGCCGCAAATCTTGCGGAAAGATGCGAAATTCAGCTTGCTTACGCAATCGGCGTTGCACATCCCGTTTCCGTAATGGTCGAAACCTTCGGCACCGGAAAATATTCCGACGAAGAAATTTCCGCAGCAGTAAACAAAGTTTTTGATCTTCGTCCCGCGGCAATCATCAAAGCCCTTGACCTCAGAAAACCCATTTATCGCAAACTTGCCGCTTACGGCCACATGGGCAGAGAAGAACTCGGCGTTGCCTGGGAGAAAACCGACAAAGCCGAAGAACTCAAAGCTTGCTTTGCATAAACTCTTAGTTAAAACAAATCAACGCACCGGTTATTGAAAAAAGCCGGTGCGTTTTGTTATTATTATATCGAAAGGAGCTGATACCCATGAATATTGAAATCGGTGCAAGAATCAGACAACTCCGAAACGCCGCCGGAATGACCCAGGAACAGCTTGGAAACGAACTTTCCGTTTCCGCCCAGGCGGTTTCAAAATGGGAAAGCGGAACAACAACTCCGGATATTCAGCTTTTGCCGGAAATTTCGGTCCTTTTCGGCGTGACCATTGATGAACTTTTTTCGATGACTGACGAAAGCAGAATCGAACGCATTGAAAATATGATCGACAATATGCATTTTATTCCGGAAAAGGATTTTTTGGATTCCGAAAAATTTCTTAAAGAAAAACTTTCCGACGAAAAATCAAAAGCAAGAGCCTCCCTTGTTCTCGGCGAACTTTATTCAAAACGGGCTTCCGAATACAGCGAACTTGCCATAAACATCGGAAAGGAAGCTCTTTTTCTCAACCCGGACGAAAAACGCGCACACAACGTTATCTTCGATTCCGAAGGCGGGCTTTATTGCGATTACAATGCTTCGAATCACGTTGAAATAATCGAATTTTATAAGGATTTCATTAAAAAACACCCGGAAAATCCGAGAACATATCTCTGGCTTATGGATCTTCTCCTTGCTGACGGAAGAACCTCCGAAGCGAAGGAATACCTTTGGAAGATGGATAAAATCGAGCACAGCTTCCGCACCGACCTTTATCTCGGACTTATCGCAAAGGCGGAATGCGACCTTCCGAAAGCTCTTGAATATTGGGAACACATGACCGAAGAATTTGATTACTGGCTTTCCTGGTCCTGCAAGGGCGACCTTTTCGCAAGGCTTTGCCGCTTTGATGAGGCAATGAAATTTTATGAGCATGCTCTTGAACTTCAGGAACCGCCCAGATATATGGATATTCCGGAATCCATGTCCTTTGTCTCCGAAGCTCTCGGAGATTATGAAAAGGCAATTGAATTCCGAAAACTTGCAATAGAAATCTGTGAAAAAGAATGGAATATCACCGAAGGTGAATGGGTGGATATCCATAAGAGAGAAATTGAAAGGCTTTTGGATAAAATAAGGATATAAAAAAACGCGGCCTGCCGGCCGCTTTTTTTATTATACTTTAGTATGTACACCGCGAAGCGGCGTACTACAAACTGCCCGCTACGCGGGTAAGTTTCCAAACTTACAGAAAAAATTTGTTTTGTTGTGCGAAAAGTTTGAATGTTAATAAAACAGAATCAAGCGGTAAAT
>JAGASN010000037.1 GCA_017847875.1 Oscillospiraceae bacterium
CAAAAAGGCTTTGAGGAACTTGAAAAGCAGGAAAATTTTCTCCAAAACAAGGTTTTTGACGGAAGCTATGGGGAAGAATGGTCTTTAAAAAAAGTTCTCCGCCGCTTTATCTGGCACGACAGAATCCACGCAAGGGCAATGTACCGCAGAGCTTATGAGGCATTTTGGGATTCGGAAATTGATAATGTTTTTTGCTTTAAAAGAAAATAATTTAAAAACCTGTTTTAGAAAACCCTGAAACAGGTTTTTAAAAAACTTTTTATTGGTTTTCTATTGTTTTTTCCGAAGAACTGTTGTAAACTGTAATATATATTAAAATACGGAGATGAAAAACTTTTGATAAAAATTGTTACGGATTCCGCGGCGGATTTTGAGCTTTGGGAACTTGAAGAAAAAAACATTGCCGCCGTTCCTCTTTCGGTTGTTTTCGGCGAAACGGAATATAAGGAAAACATTGATATTACCAAGGAACGTTTTTTTGAACTTCTGAAAACCGAAAAGGAAATGCCCAGAACTTCCCAGCCTTCTCCGCAGGATTATATCGATCTTATCGAAGAAGCAAGAAGCAATGATGACGATATTATAATCATAACAATTTCTTCCGGGCTCAGCGGAACTTATCAAAGCGTTGTTGCAACAAAGGAACTTGTAGGTTATGACAGATGTTACGTTGTTGACAGCCTCAGCGGAACCGGCGGAGAAAGAATGGTTGTTGAATATGCTGTTCGCCTTCGTGATGAAGGAAAAACAGCAAAGGAAATTGTCGAAAAAACAACCGCTCTCCGTGAAAGGGTTGTTCTCTATACCGTAATGGATACCCTTGAATATCTCCACAGAGGCGGAAGAATTTCCAGCACGGTTTATAAAATCGGAAGCATTGCCCATATAAAACCCATTATGCACGTCAGCAAAGAGGGAAAACCCGAAATTCCCGCAAAAACAATGGGAGTTTCAAAGGGAATCGATTTTGTTGTAAAACACGTTGAAAAAGATATGCCGGATGAGGATTTTCCGTTTTATATAATGTTTACGGAAAACAGAAAAAACGGCGAAATTCTTCGGGAGCGCCTTGAAAAAATCGGCGTTTCCGTTCCGGAAGAAAGAATTATCCCGGTTGGTGCCGTGGTCGGAACCCACATCGGTCCCGGCGCCTGCGCAGTTGTTTATATCGGAAAAGAATAAAACAAAAATCCCTGCCTCCGGCAGGGATTTTTTTAGAGCAAAAGATATAAAAGCGCAAGCAATAGTTTTGGGTCTGCCTTTTCGTTCCAGAGAATCCACAAAAGGGCAAGAATTATAAGCTTTTCGCCGTCCGTTCCGGAAAGGAGATTTGAAATCGGGTTTTGCAAAGCCGGATTTTTTCTTTCAGAAGAAAGAGGAACCGGTTTTTGCGGCAAAGAAAAATTGTTTTCGTTTCCGCCGATAAGTCTTGCGCGGGATTGCATTTCCCGAACGCGGTTTTCCGCTTCTCGCTGCATTTCAGAAAGCGCCTCCTCCGAATAATCGTTGTGGTACCATTTCAGAACCGACCACCCCCGAAAATTCCGCTTTCTTCAAGAGCGGGAAGAACGCTCATTATCCGAAGGATATTGATTGCGCCGTCAACTTTTTCGGGATTTTTAAGAAGGGGACGAAGAGCGGTGAGAAGGTTTATGTTCCGGTCGTCGCAGGACATTTTTGAAAAAATTTCCTGGAGCTTCATAAGCGTTTTTATATCAAAATCCGGAATTTGCGGTTCGGGAGCCTTTTGCTGATTTTGTCCGAAAAGCGAAGAAAAATCAAAAGGCGGTGCAGAATTTTCGGGATTTTGGGGCTGATTTTGCCCGAGAGAGGAAAGCAGATTTTGAATATTCTTTTGCGCTTCCGGGTTTTGCAAAATTGCTGAAAGCTGTTCGGAAAGATCCGGCATATCAGCCGCCTCCAATCAGTTTTTTGATTATTGCCTGGTTTTTCGGGTCGGAAAGAAAACGTTCAAGTTCCTGAGGACTGTTTGCATAATGCTGAACTTTCGGCGCGGCAATGTTTCCGAAAACACCGAGGTCGCCCTTTTTTGCGGCGTTTTCAAGTTTTTCTCTGCTTATGCCGAGTTTTTTGCTTGCGGCTTCAAGAATTGTGTTCTGCTGTTCGGGAGTAAGGTTGAAATCCATATCAAAAATTCCGCCTTTCATAAAAAAATTCGGTGATATCCGCCTTGTGCAAAAACAAAAAGCGGAATATAATAAAAAATATGAAAAGAAATTTTTCTATATTCCGCCGAAGGAGGTTTTTTGAAGAAAATGAGAGCAGTTGTTTTTTCGGACAGTCACGGAAATTATGACGTTCTTGAAAAAATTATGGAGCGTCATAAAAACGACGGCGATATTTTTATCCATCTTGGCGACGGTGAAAGAGAACTCGAGCTTATTCAATACGTTTATAATGATAAAAAGATTTATTTCGTTTCCGGAAACTGCGATTGGGGAACAGATAAGCCGGATTATGATATTATAAAATTCGCCGGAAAAACGATTTTTTTCACCCACGGCGCGCGTTTTGGAGTTAAAGGCGACCTTAATATCGCAAAGCTTTTTGCAAGAAAAAACGAAGCGGATATCCTACTTTTCGGCCATACCCATATAGCTATGACGGATTATGAAGACGGACTTTATATTATGAATCCGGGAAGCTGCGGAAGACCGAGAGAAGGCGGGCCGAGTTACGGAATAATCGATATTACCGAAGCCGGGATAGCAATGCATACGGCGGAAATTTAAAATAATCCGGAGGGAAAAATGGCTTTTGATTTTAAAAAAGAATATAAAGAGTTCTATCTTCCGAAGCAGAAACCGGAAATCATAGAAGTTCCGAAAATGAATTACATCGCCGTTCGGGGAAAGGGAAACCCAAATGCCGAAGGCGGAGAATATCAGAAAGCGATGGAGATTTTATATTCCCTTGCATACACCATAAAAATGAGCTATAAAACCGATTATAAAATCAAGGGATTTTTTGAATATGTCGTTCCGCCGCTGGAAGGGTTCTGGTGGCAGGAAAACGTTGACGGAATTGATTATGAAGATAAGGATTCTTTCAACTGGATTTCCTGCATCCGTCTTCCGGATTTTGTTGAAAAAGAGGATTTCGATTGGGCGGTGAAAACAGCAGAAGAAAAGAAAAGGAAAGATTTTTCTTCCGCCGAATTTTTGACTGTTGAAGAGGGGCTTTGTGTTCAGATAATGCACATCGGTTCTTTTGACAACGAACCGGAAAGCGTTGCGGTTATGGACAAGTTTATTGAAGAAAAGGGATATGTCTGCGACATAAACGAAAAAAGACTTCACCACGAAATTTATCTTTCCGACGCGAGAAAAGTTCCGCCGGAAAAATGGAAAACCGTTATAAGACATCCGATTAAAAAAATTTAAGAAAAACGCAAAAAAATCCTGCGGAAAAGCCGCAGGATTTTTTTGTTCTAAAATAAAAATTCCAAGCATAGAGTTTGAAAAGAAAACGAAAAGGAGAGGAATTTTTATGGAACTTGATAAGACTTTCGGCAAAATTTTTTGCTGCGGAAATTCTGAAATAAAAAAGGCGGTAATACCTGTTGAATCTTCGATAATCCTTCCGGATTATTTTCCGGACGTTATGAAAATTTTGCGCTATACGGCGAAAACCGTTAAATCGCCGGTTTTTTCCGAAGGCGGAACGGAAACAGTTTCCGGAAACATAAACATAGAGGTGAACTACGTTTCGGAAGAAGGGGAACTTTGTTCCTGCAGCCAGCTCCAGCCTTTCAGTCACGGTTTTGAAACGGAAGGAAAAATTATTGCGGCGGAAGCGGAGGTTTCCGTTGGGGAAATAGGCTGCAGAGCTGTTAACAAAAGAAGAATTGATATCCACGGAAGCATTGAGATAATTTTGAGAACAATTTCCGGCGAAGAAAAAAGAACGGTTTCTTCCGTTTCCGGAGCGGGAGCCGTTTGTAAAACCGAAAAGGCGGAAACTGTTGTTATTGCCGGGGAATTTTATAAAAATTTTACCGTTGAGGAAAAGGGAGAACTTGGATTCGGAAAACCGCCTTTCGGAAAAGTTCTTAGGTCTTCCGCTTTTGCGGAAGTTACCGAATGTCACGTTATTCAGGATAAAATTGTGACAAAAGGCGAAATAAGGGCGGAAGTTCTTTGGGTTCCGGAAGAAATTTCCGAAACCGAAGAGGAAGGACCTTTTCTTTCAAAATTTTCGTTCCCGGTAAGCAGAATGGTCGATGCGAAGGGAATTTTTGAAAGCGATATCTGTGACGCGCAATATGAGGCGGATTTTCCGGAAATTTTGCCTTCGGAAGACGGCGAAAACGTTATCATAAAAATTAAAGTCGGAATTTTCGCGAGGGTTTACCGGAAGGAAACGGCGGAATTTGTTTCCGATATGTTTTCAACGGATTTTGAAACAAAGGCAGAGAAAGGAAAAATCAATTTTATAAACGAAGCTTTTCCGCTTTCGGTAACAGAACCGGTTTTTGAAAAATTCGACCTTCCGGAAACGGCGGAAAAGGTTCTTGATATCTGGCTGGAAAATAATTTGCCCAAGGTTTCCGAAGAGGGAAAAGTTTGTTTTTCGTCAAAACTTTGTCTTTTTGCAAAAGATTCCGACGGAACGCCGGTTTATTTTGAAAAACTTCTTGAAAGGGAAATTTCTTCCCCTGCGGAGGGAAAAAACATTGCGTTTTATAACCTTTCCGCAGGAATCAGAAACGAAGAATTTGTTGCTTCCGGCGGCGGAAAAGCGGAAGTTTCCGCTTCGGTGCTCATAGACGGAACAATTTTTTCTTCCCTGAGCAGGGAAGCAACAACGGAATGCTCAATAGATGCGGAAAAGAAAATTGAGCACGGAGATGCGGCTATGCTCCTTTGTTTTGCGGAAAAAGGCGAAAAAATCTGGGATATAGCCAAAAAATACGGCGCTTCGCTTGAAAGCGTTATGAACGAAAATAAAATTTCCGAAGAGATACTTTCCGAAAAAACAATGCTTGTTATAACAAGATGAATCAAAAACAGCGGTCTTTCTGACCGCTGTTTTTGATTTCGGTGATAATTTTGTGAAAGAAGGAAAATACAGTTTTTGAAGGTTTTTACTGCGTTTCCAAATCCTCCGAAAAACAAACTTAAACAAGCACAAAAACTTTATAAAAATTTTTTCCGGAACCGTTTAATCTGACGGAATTTGAAAATTTGCTGGGTTTTCGGCAGAAAAAACGATAAAATTCTCCCTGCGGTGATTCGTTCTTTCGGAGAGGGAACGATTCACACAACAAACAAATCCAAAAAAGCTAAACTTAATTACGGAGGAAGTTTAACATGAAAAAAGCTCTTGCTCTTGTGCTCGCATTTATGATGACTGCGGCAATGGGTGTGACTTCTTTTGCTGACATCCCTGTTATCGACCTCACCGAAGAAATCGGAAGCGCTTCCGGTACTTATATAAAAATTTCTGATTCCGATATCTGGACCGCACCGCCTTCCAGCACCGGAAGCAGCGCAACCTATTATACCAACGGTGTTGGCGGCGTTGTTTATTTTTCTATGATTTTTAAACCCAACACTTATAAAAACGTTAAAGTTGAATCCACCGGAATTGTTTCCGCGGAAGTTCTTGATTATGATCCCGCCGTTTATTCCGCAAACGATGAAGTTTGGGAATCCATCAGCGAAAACATCAACTTCAGCGTCAACGATTCCAAAAGCGGTTCCGTAATCGGTTATGACAAAGTAACCACCGTTACCAACGTTGGTACTTATGACGAAGCAACCGGTCTTTTCACCGTTACCGAAGAAGGAAAACCCGTTGTTTCCTATGCAATGGGCGGAAGCACCGAAGCAAAAACCGAACTTAACGACGAAAAAACCGAACAGACAGTTGTTACCGTTGAAACCATCAATTTCAGCACCGATTATATCGAAGTAAGAGCCGCAGCAAAAGCTCTTAACGATGCAGGCAAAACCACCAGATATGAAGCAGTATGCAACCAGGACGTTTATATCGTTAAAGTAAAAGTTGCGGATAACTTCGGCGTAAACTATGCAAAAGGTACCTTCCAGGCAAAAGCAACCGGCGCAACCGACGGCAAAGCTTATGCAGGTATTAAAAACGACGTTATTGCCGATGTTGCAATCGCTTCCAAAGATACCGTTGAATATTACGCAGAACATTATAAAAACAACGCAAAAGGCGTTCTTTTCCCCATCAACGAAGTTACCGAAAAAGCAGACTTTGGTTATTGGGACTTTTATGAGGACAGAATGTCTTCCGCCAAAGCATTCGTAATTTCCACCACAGCTTTCCGTGCAATTGCCGGCGAAGGTCTTACCCTTGTTAATAACAGTAAAGACCCCAGCGTTATTGTTGAGATCGATGAAGTTTCCGCAAACCAGGGCGGAGTAAACTTCCTTAACGACAGCGGCGCAAAATATAAAAAAGTTGACGGAAAACAGGTTTTTGATAATTATTATCTCGATTTTTACGGAACCCAGACCATTGCAAGCGATTTCACCATCACATGGAAACCCGGCTGCACCTATGGCGAACTTCTTCATAAATTCGGTATGAATACCGATGAAAGCGAAAAACTTAATTTCCATCTCAACATTGACGGAAAAGATACAAAACTTACCGTTGATTTCAGCAAAGTAAATCTTTATGATGAGGTTGAAATTGAAATTGAGCGTGAAGCAGGTTCCACCCTTGGCCGCTATATCCTTTCCGGAACCAAAGTGACCACCGGCGGCAACACCGGCTCCGGTTCCGGTTCCAACAACGGCGGAACTTCCGGCGAACAGAACCCGGATACCGGTGCGGAAGACATGATCGGAATTGTTTCCGCAATGGCAATTGTTTCTGCAGCGGCAGGCGCAGCGCTTGTTCTCAGAAAAAGAAAATAATTAATACTGCGCGGTAATATAAAAGCCGCGTGACAGAAAATCCCTTTCGGAACTCTCCGCCGAAGGGGATTTTTTTATAATAAAAGCGAAAAAATCGCATAAATCCGCCATTTTTCTTGACAAAGCGACAAACGGGTGTTAAAATAAAAATCCGCAGAATTATGATACCTTAAAATATATAAAAACGGAGGAAAACGCTATGGTTATCGGAAGAGAAGGAAAACTTGATTCCATGGAGAAAAACTGGAATTCCCAGGGCGCAAAATTTGTTGTTGTCTATGGAAGCCACAAAAGCGGAAAAACCGCAGTTCTTTCCGAATTTTCCGAAGGAAAACGCGGAATTTTCTTTTCTGCGCAAAGGCTCAATTCGTTTATGAACCTCCGCCTTTTTGAAAAAGCTGTTTCTGAATTTTCCGGGGAGGAAGAGGATTTTCCAACATGGAAAGTTGCTTTTAAAAGAATCGGCGAATTTGCTAAGGAAGAAAGATTTCTCCTTGCGATAGACGATTTTGCGGACCTTGTTTTTGAAGATAAAACAATACTCAGGGATTTCAGAAACGCTTTTGAAAACGAATGGCGAAACAGCGGAATTTTTGTTGCCGCCGGCTGCGGAAGGGTTTTCTTCACCGAAACGGAAATTCTTGCGGAAAATTCAGCAGCTTCAATGCGCCGTCCGGTTGTATATAAGCTTGAAGAACTTGATTATTTCGATTCCGCAAAACTTTTGCCGAAAGAACTTTCCGCAAAGGACAAAATGAGATATTATTGCTGTCTCGGCGGAATTCCGGAATATCTTAACCTTGTTGAAAGCGGAAAAAGTTTTGAAGAAAACATAAGAAAAATTTTCCTTGAAAAAAATTCTCCGCTTTACGGCGAACCGCCGATGCTTTTCCTTGATGAACTCCGGGAGCCGGAATTTTATAATTCGATTCTTTTTGCTCTTGCAAAAGGAAGCCAGCGCATCAACGAAATCGTTTCCGAAACCGGCGAAAGCTCCACAAAAGTTAATAAATATCTGCTGACTCTTCTTCAGATGCAGATAGTTAACCGCGACGTTCCATTCGGCGAAGAAAACAAGGCGAGCCGAAAAGGAGTTTATACCATAAGCTCGAAAGCTCTTGCGTTCTGGTTCCGTTTTGTTCTTCCGAACAAAACAGCGATTGCTTCCGGAAAACCTGTGCTTGAAAATTTTGAAGAAGAAATCGAAAAATATATTGAAGGAAAACTTTTTGAGCAGGTATGCATGCAATATATGCTCAGAAAAAACAAGCAGGGAATGCTTCCTTTCCTCAGCCCGGTGATTTCCGGTTATTGGAGCTCCCTTAAAGAATATTCAGACGCAAAAATCGTTGCGGCAAACCAGCGCAACCGTCAGATCCTTTTTGCGGAATATAGAAAAAGTTTTTCCGAACCCGGGGAACAGCTTCTTTCCAGACTTCGTAAAAACGATAAACTTTTCACCGAATATTGGGAAAGATTCGATATGCTTTTCTCGGTTGAACCCTTTCCGAGAGAAATCAGAAATCTTGAAAACATGAAACTTAAACTCGTTGATATTGAGGGACTTTACAAATGAAAAAAAGCTCCGCTGGGCGGAGCTTTTTTTACAAAAGAGGGACTGAAAAATGTTTTTGAAAAAGAATATTAAAATAATAAATATCTTATTCATTATATTAATAATGTCGGGCGGACTTTGTTATAATACCGTTGCGCACAACCTTGTTACGAAAACGCTTGCGAGTTCTTCTTTTTTTCTTCTCGGTTTGATAAATCTTGTTTTCAGTTTTAAAAACGAATGGCCGAAAAGAGACTTTGCTTCAATTATGACGGCGGGTCTTGCAATAACTGTTTTGGCAGATGTTGTTCTTGAAATTGATTTTCTGATCGGCGCTTTGATTTTTGCGGTCGGACATATATTTTATATGACCGCATATTGCAGATTACTTCCGTTGAAACTTAAAGATTTTTCAGTTTCGTTAATCCTTTTTATATCCGCTGCGGCTTTAATGCTTTTTGCTCCGATATTTGATTTCGGAGGACCGGTAATGCAGACGGTATGTATCGTTTATGCGGCGATAATAAGCGTGATGTTCGGAAAAGCTTTTGCTAACTTTAAAAGAAATCCTGAAACGATTACAAAAATAGTATTTATCGGGAGTTTTCTTTTTACATTTTCCGATATAATGCTTCTTTTTGAATATTTTGCAGATGCTCCGAGAATAGTTAATATGCTTTGCGTCAATACATATTATCCGGCCCAGGCGTTGCTGGCATTTTCGCTTTCAAAAACAAACAACTGAAGAAAAGACACGGCGTTTTTATATTTATAACATATTGTAAAAAAGAAGCCTTTCCGGAAGAAAAGGCTTCTTTTTTTGTTGGTACGCCCGACGGGAATCGAACCCACGCACCCGGCTCCGGAGGCCGGTGCTCTATCCACTGAGCTACGGGCGCAAATCACTATAAATAGTATAGCAAAAATTTTTTTAAATTCAAGCAAAAAAAATCGAAAAAAGGGGTTGACATTTGTTTTTGAGTTTGCTATAATAACAAAGCTGTCACTTCGAGTGACGCGGTTTTAGAAGGACCTTGAAAATTGAACAACAGAATGGAAGAAAAGAATTAAACCCTTGTATTCATTTGAGTAAATTCCAAAGTAATAGCAAGTCAGCAATGACTTGAAGCTAAGGAAACAGACTTTGATTTGTTTAAGCTCTTAGGAGCTTGGATATAAA
>JAGASN010000038.1 GCA_017847875.1 Oscillospiraceae bacterium
GTGATTTCTGTTCTTTCCGCCTTTCGGTCTTCCCATTTTTCTTCACTCCTTTTCTTTGCTTCTATTTTATCACAAAAAAAGATGGTAGACACTTTTTTGTGTCTACCATCTTTTTAGCACTTCATGCTCGGTTTGAGCACGGTGCTTTTTTATCCAAAAATTTTATAAGTCAATTCACAATATTCCCTGTAAGCCGCCGTTTCAGAAAGTTCCGAAAGAGTTTCGGCAAAACTTTTGTAATACCATGCGTGCTCATTTTTATCTTTCTGATTAAAACGGTTCCAAAGTTCGTCACCGATTTTTTCATAATCACGGCAAATGGCTCTTATGTTTGAAAGTTTATCCGCCAGAGCAACAATTTTTTCTTTTTTATCCGCTTTATTTTTGAGATATTCTATTGTTTCCTGTTTCCTTATTTTCCAGGTTTCTTCCGGAGGAAGCTCTTCCCTTTTATCTTCAGAATCGCTCTTAACAAGGCGAAGAACTTCTTTTCCGAACTCTTTTTCAATTTCTTCTGCGGAGACAAAAGTGTCTTCAAGAACATCATGCAAAATTGCGGCGGAAATAACTTTTTCATCATCAGTTATGGAAGCCGCTATTGCACCGGCTTCCATAGGATGAACTATATAGGGAATTTTTGTTCTTTTGCGGAACATTCCCCAATGCGCCTTTGAAGCAAAAATCATTGCCTTTTCTACCATAGATTTTTACCTTTCAGTTTTGGAGCTTCATATCTCCGGCTTTGATCAAGCCCATTTTTTTCATAACTGCATAGAAAACATAAGAAAGAATTGCCGGAAGAACAAAATAGCAAAGGAACATTCCAAGCCACATATCCAATCCGCCGCCCATATCAGAAAGTGTTCCGAGAGGGCCTACAAGTCCGCAGGTGCCCATTCCGGCGGAAACTCCGGTACATTCAAGTTTAAAAACAAGTGTACTTATAGGACCGGTAACAGCCGCCGCAAGAGTCGGTGGAATCCAGATTGCAGGTTTTTTAATAATATTGCTCATCTGGAGCATTGAAGTTCCGAGTCCCTGGGCAAAAAATCCGCCCCAGCCGTTATCCGCAAAACTTATAACCGCAAAACCGATCATCTGGGCACAGCAACCGGCTGTTGCAGCTCCTCCCGCAATTCCGCTTATTCCGATCATGGCGCAAATTGCCGCAGAAGAGATAGGAAGAGTAAGGATCATTCCGACAACAACGGAAATAATGATTCCCATAATAAACGGCTGCATTTCCGTTGCGGTGTTGATAAAATCTCCGAGATAGAACATAATATAAGCAACCGCAGGGCAAATTAACTTTGCAATTGCATATCCGGCAATTATCGTTACGGTCGGTGTAACAAGAATATCAACTTTTGTTTTCTTTGAAACAAGCATTCCGATTTCAACAGCAACAATTGCCGCAACATAAGCTCCCGCAGGTCCTGCAGTATAAGCAATTGTTTCGCCGTTTTCAAGAAGAATTGTTGCTCCGAGAGAATAAGAAAGACTTCCGACTGCGGCGCAGGAAAACATAACAAGTGGGTCCGCTTTAAGCGAATATGCAATGGCAACGCCTATTGCCATTCCGGAAGCGCCTTGGGCAAATGTTTTCATTTCGCTGAAAAATCCGCCGATTTCATTTACCAATCCGTTTGCAACATATTCCGGACCGAGATATGTTCCTACTGTTCCGAAAATTGTTCCGATTAAAAGCGAGGCAAAAAGACCAAGCGCCATAGCGGACATTGCATCGATAAAATATTTCTTTGCGTATTTTTTCAGAGTTTCCATTATTATTTCATCTCCAATAAAAATTTACATTTTTATTGTATCACTAAACAACATACATTGCAAAAAATATTTTAAAAATATATAATAATATTATAAAAATTTAAGGAGGTTTTTAATGAAACCCATAATCGGTATTTTGCCTTCTTTTGATGAAGAAAAGAAACAAATATTTCTTAACCAGTCATATATGGACGCCGTAATCGAATCCGGTGGAATTCCTTTTGTCTTTCCCCTTTCCGAAGACCCAAAAATTATTTTTGAAGCTTTGGAAGAAGTTGACGGACTTATCCTTTCCGGCGGAACCGACATCGACCCGAAATATTACGGCGAAGCAAATTCCGGAAAAAGCCTTGGAATCAATGAGTTCCTCGATAGCTGTGAAGCGGCAGTAATCCGTCTTGCCCTTGAAGCGGATATTCCAGTTCTCGGAATTTGCCGCGGAATGCAGGCTCTCAACGTTTTTTGCGGCGGAAGCCTTATTCAGGATATTCCTTCCGAACGCGGAATTTCCGTTACGCACAGCCTTACGAAGCCCGAAATTGCATTCCACAAAATTTCTGTCGAAAAAGCTTCTCCTCTTTCTGACGCAATCGGATTCGGCGAACATCTTATAAACAGCTATCATCACCAGGCGGTAAAAAATATTGCTCCGGATTTTTCTTCCTGCGCCGTTGCCGAAGACGGAATTGTTGAAGCGATTTATCACAAAAACAAAAAATTCATTCTCGGCGTTCAATGGCATCCGGAGCGTGACCGCGAAATTGCCGTTAATAACAAGAAAATCATAGATAAATTCATCAGTGTTTGTGCAGAGGCCAAAAAATGACAAAAACAGTTCTTATAACCGGCGCTTCTTCCGGGATCGGTCTTGAATTTGCAAAAATCTTTGCAGAAAAAGGCGAAAACGTTATTCTTGTTGCAAGAAACGAAGAAAAACTTATTAAGATAAGAAAATATCTTATGGAAAAATATAATAATTTCACCTGCTTTTATGTAAAAGATCTTTCCGCACCAAATGCTGCAAAAGAACTTTTTGATGAAATTACCGCCGACGGAAGAAAAGTTGATTATCTTATCAATAATGCAGGTTTCGGCGATAATCATAAATATCTCCATACGGATTTTGAAACCCATGAAAAAATGGTAAAGCTCAACGTTCTTGCCTTAATGGAACTTTGCTATTATTTCGGGCGGGTAATGTGCAACCGAGGAAACGGAAAAATTCTTAACGTTGCTTCTGTTGCCGCATTTTGCGGAGGACCTTATATGTCCGTTTATTATGCAACAAAAGCTTTTGTTCTTTCAATTTCTGAAGCACTTGCGGAAGAATTCGGTGAATTTGGTGTAAAAGTAACCTGCCTTTGTCCCGGACCGACGATAAGCAATTTTGCAGATGCGGCAGATTCCGGAAAATCCAATATGTTCAGATATCTTAAGCCTTCCACATCAAAGGAGGTTGCTGAAGCAGGTTACAAAGCTATGATGAAAGGCAAACCTTTGCATTATCACGGTTTTAATGTTAAAGCAATGGCTTTTTTAACAAGGTTTTCTCCCCGTTTCATCAATACAAAATTTGCAAAATTTATGAACAATACCGATTCAGCGAATAAACATAATCTGTAAAGTAATTATACTTCACATAAATAAAAGCCCGCATTTGCGGGCTTTTATTTATTACTTTATATTATTTTTCAAAAAATCTTTCGCCAAGTCCATACTGATCGACAACGAAATCCATATCTTTATCGCCACGACCGGAAAGACAAACGAGAATTGAACCGGTATCGTGTTCTCTTGCATATTTCATTGCGTAAGCAACAGCATGGGAACTTTCAACTGCGGGAATAATACCTTCAAAACGGCAAAGTTTATAGAAAGCTTCCATTGCTTCCTCATCGCTTATTGCAACGTAATTAACACGGCCGACATCGCGAAGGAATGCGTGTTCCGGACCGACAGACGGATAATCCAAACCGCTTGCAATGGAATAAACCGGGCTCGGTTCGCCGTTTTCGTCCTGGAGAAGATAGCTGTTGAATCCATGAAGAATGCCGGGTTTTCCGTATGCCATAGATGCGGCATGATCACCGACTGCGGAACCTCTTCCAAGAGGTTCAACGCCGTAAATATCGACCGGATCCCCAAGGAACGGAACAAACATACCAATGGAGTTTGAACCGCCGCCAACGCAGGCTGTAACCGCATCAGGCATGATTCCCGTCATTTCAAGGAACTGTTCCCTTGCTTCAATACCTACTATGGATTGGAAATCACGAACCATTTTCGGGAACGGATGAGGACCGACAACAGAACCGATGCAGTAGATAGCATCTTTATATTCGTTCATATATGCTTCGAAAGCGGCATCCACAGCCTCTTTAAGGGTTTTAAGCCCCTTTGTTACAGGAATTACTCTTGCGCCGAGAAGTTTCATTCTGGTGACGTTGGGAGCCTGTTTTTCTATATCAACTTCGCCCATATAAACGTCGCATTCAAGACCGAAATATGCAGCGGCAGTAGCGATTGCAACGCCATGCTGACCTGCGCCGGTTTCAGCGATAAGTTTTTTCTTGCCCATATATTTTGCAAGAAGTCCTTCGCCCATGCAGTGATTAAGTTTATGGGCACCGGTATGGTTAAGGTCTTCCCTCTTGAGGTAAATCTGGCATTTTCCGAGATGATTGGAAAGTCTTTCACAATGATAAACCGGGGTTGCTCTTCCCTGAAATTCTTTTCTGATTCTGCGGAGCTCATTTATAAACTGAGCACTGTGACAAATTGTTTCATATGCATCGTCAATTTCTTTAAATGCAGGCATAAGTTCGTCCGGAATAAACTGTCCGCCGAAAGTTCCGAAAAATCCTTCTTTATTAGGGTAATCCCTGAGATAACGGTCAAAATCTTTATAGCTCATATACATAGTAATTAATTCCTTTCAAAATAAAATTGTTTTATCAAAAATTATTTTAAAATACGCCATCGTTTCATTAAAATTACCTCCAAAAATAAAAAAAGCCTCTGTCCCCTATAAAAACAGGACAAAGACCTTGAAATCTCTGCGGTGCCACCTGAATTGGCTGAAAGCCCACTTTTCGGATACTAACATATCCTCCCGGTTTGATAACGGTCCGGCGCCGACAGCCATTACTTACAAAAATGCTTTCCTGCTGCCCTCATGAGTCCATTCGCTTTTATTTAAGTTACGGCATTTCCATCATCGTCCGCTCTCTTTTAACTGCCATAAAAGTTACTATTCTCAATCATCGGTTTTTCAATATAAATTATATATACCACCAAAAAATACTTTTGTCAAGTAAATCGCTAAAATATTTTAACAAAAAAAGCGGTGCTCAAAATGAGCACCGCTTAAATTATGTATCTTATGCTTTAAGGTCAAGACCGGAAGCTTTTTTGTCATACATCTGTTTGCAAAGTTCTGCAATGTATGCGCCCGCTTCTACCGGAGGAGTACCTGCTTTGTGGATGTTGGAAACTACGGTACGGTTTGCTTCCGGAATTCCGGGATAGCCGCCATATACGCAGTATGCGGAAAGAGAGCTGGAAGTTGCAAGTCCGGGTCTTTCACCGAGAAGGATTACGGTTACTTTTGCGCCGAGAATCTGTGCAACAGAGTCTTCTGCACCAACACGTCCGTATTTTACAAAGAAAGGAGTACCAACTTTAAGACCGGTTGATTTAAGACCGTTATAGATTGCAGGAAGAACTGCGTCGATGTTAGCTTCAACTGCGGAAGAAGAAAGTCCGTCGGAAACTACGATCTGTACGTCGGGTTCAGCAATGCAGTCTTTTTTGATCTGTGCTGCGGTTTCGTCATCGAAAACACGGCCGAGGTCAGGTCTGGTAAGATAGGTTTCTTTGCTGTCGCATTTGGTCTGATAGGTTTTGAGGTTGTTTCTTTCAAGATATTCCTCATGAACATCGTTGAAAACTGCGTCCATTGCAGCAGCGTTGTCTGCGCGGACACGAAGAGTAGTTCTGGTAAGAGGGCGAGGACCTGCTCTCCAAACGCCAAGACGTGCGTCGGTTTTTGCTTTGATTCTCATATACTCTTCTTTGTTGTAAGGATTGGGAATGTTGAATTCCTCTCTGAGGCTATATGCGGAGATGTCTTCTACCTCTCCGTCACACTCGCATTTGCACTCACATTTAGGAGCTGCTTCGCCCTGAGTGGCCTGTGCGATAGCTTCACGGATGATTCTCATAAGTTCGGTATCGTTCATTAAATTTGCAGCCTCCTTTCTTATTTAGCAAAGAACATGGATGCGTCGCCTGCACGTTCGCCAAGACGGCCTTCTTCGTCGAGGATGCCCATCTTGATTGCCCATTTGTGGAATTCAGGAGCAGGTTTTCTGTGGCTGAGTTCACGCATGGTGTTGTCGTCGTGGAAGGAAACGTCCTGATATGCAAGCATTACGTCATCGCCCATAGGAACGCCCATGTAGTAGTTGCAGTTTGCTGCGTTGAGGAGCAGGCAGGCAATTTCCTGGTCGTCCTGGGTAATGCCGGTGTGGTTGGTAAAGCAAGGTGCCATACCCATAGGAAGACCGATGATTTTTGCCATGAAGTGGTCTTCAAGGTTACCACGGATCATTTCTTTACCGTCATAAATGGTTTCCGGTCCGATGAAGCCGGTTACGTTGTTTACGCCGAAAGGTTCAAAGTTACGTGCAAAACCATAGGTACGTGCTTCAAGGGTCATTTCGTCTGCGCCTTCATCGCAGTCGATGGACATTTCGGAACCTTGGCCGGTTTCGAAATAAAGTTTGTTCATACCGGTACCATAGCATTCCTGTTTTGCAAGGTCATAAGCTTCGTTAAGAAGTGCTTTATCTACGCCGAAAGCTTCGCAAGCGCTCTGGGTACCAGCAATGGACTGGAAGAACATAGAGAGCGGTGCGCCTTCACGAACAGCCTGCATCTGGGTAGTTACGTGAGAAAGAACGGAAATCTGGGTAGGAATATCCCACTGGTCTTTGAAATCGCGGAGTGCATGGGAAATTCTCTGGGTGGTTTCAACGGTATCTTCAACGGGGTTGATACCGAAGCAAAGGTCACCGGAACCGAAGGAAACAGCTTCCTGAACGCCAAGAACGATAGTTTCGGGGTCGTCGGTGCTGGAGTTGCACTGTGCACGGAAGGAAAGAGTGCCGGGAAGACCAATCTGGGTTTCGCAGCGGGTAGGTCTGCAACATTTGCTTGCGCCATAGATAAGGTCGGAAGCGGAGCAGATTTTTGCTACTGCTGCAACGGTTTCACCGATCCAAGCATAGCTTGCGCGGTAAAGATCGTTGGTAGTGGTCTTGTGGTCCATGATCCACTCGCGAACTTCTGCAATGGTATAGTTTTTAAACTTATCATACATGCGTTTGTTCATGGAGTCAATCTCAACTCTGGTAACCTCGTCTTTTTCATAAGGAACAACGGGGTTTTCGGTGATGTCAGCAACGGTAAGTTCGCTGAGAACTACTTTAGCCGCAATTTTTTCGGAAACAGTTTCGGGAGCAATTCCGAGATATCTGTCGCCGGATTTGGGCTCGTTAGCTTTTGCGAGAACGTCTTTGACATCACGGAATTCATATGTTTTTCCGTTAAGTCTGGTTTTCAGTTTCAATGTGAAAACTCCTTTCCGTTTTCTGCAAAAAGCAGAAAGCTGGTTAAATTATATTTTCCGTTTTTACGTGAAACCACGTCCCAGAACATCTCCTAATCTCGGACGCAATTTCACATAATCGCGATTTAAATTAGCAGAGACAATCCCCCACTTATGCAGTAATATTATAATGTAAATAGCAAATTTTGTCAACAAAAACACTCCTTGTATAGTTGTTGAAATATATCATATTTTTTTGTTTATTTTAACATTCTTGTTTTATTTTGCAACAAAAAAGCTCCCTTTTCAGGGAGCTTTCAATCTTAAAAATCAGTCAACGTTCTTTTTAAAACGCGCTTTCATTCTCATATTGTTATCAAGAATCTTTTTGCGGATTCTGATATTTTTGGGAGTTACTTCAAGAAGTTCGTCATCCTTGAGGAATTCAATGGAAGCTTCAAGGCTCATTCTCTTATAAGGAACAAGGCGGAGAGCATCATCGGAACCGGAAGCGCGGGTGTTGGTAAGATGTTTGGTTTTGCAAACGTTAACGGCAATGTCTTCCGCTTTGGGAGATGCGCCGACAACCATTCCTTCATAAACCGGAACACCGGGTCCGATAAAGAGCTGGCCGCGCTCCTGGGCGTTGAAAAGACCATAGGTGATGGATTCGCCGGTTTCAAAGGAAATAAGGCTTCCGGTTGCGCGGCGCTGAATATCGCCTTTATAAGGCTCATAACTATCAAAAACCGCGCTCATGATGCCTTCACCCTTGGTATCGGTCATAAATTCGTTTCTGTAACCGAAAAGTCCGCGGGAAGGAATTCTGAATTCAAGACGCATACGGCTGCCGAAAGGAGCCATTTTGGTAAGTTCGCCTTTTCTGTTGCCCATTGCGGACATAATGTTGCCGACACAATCTTCCGGAACGTCGATGGAAAGAAGTTCAATCGGTTCATGAAGCTTTCCGTTTATAGTTTTATAAAGAACCTTCGGAGTGGAAACAGCAAATTCATAGCCTTCGCGGCGCATTGTTTCGATAAGAATAGAAAGATGCATCTCGCCTCTTCCGCAAACGGAGAATTTATCGGTTGTATCTGTATCGGAAACGCGAAGAGATACGTCTTTAAGAAGTTCTCTGTAAAGTCTGTCGCGGAGCTGACGGCTTGTAACAAACTTTCCTTCTCTTCCGGCAAAAGGACTGTCGTTTACACAGAAAGTCATTTCAACGGTGGGTTCGCTTATCTTTACAAAAGGAAGCGCTTCAACAGCATCCGGTGCGCAAACGGTATCGCCTATATAAATATCTGGAATACCGCTGAGACATACGATATCGCCAACGGAAGCAGTTTCGCAAGGTTCTTTTGCAAGGCCTTCAATCTGATAAAGAGTTGCGATGCGTCCTTTATAGTTGGCTTTTTCACCGTGATAATCGGTTACAACAACATCTCTGTTGGGGGTAATACATCCGCGTTCAACTCTGCCGATACCGATTCTGCCGACATATTCATTATAATCAATGGAAGAAACAAGCATCTAGAGCGGTCCTTCTGCGTCGCCTTCCGGTGCGGGAATATGATCAAGAATGGTATCGAAAAGCGGTTTAAGGTCTTTTCCTCTGGTATAAGGATCAAAAGAAGCGGTACCTTCTCTTCCGGAGCAGAAAAGCATGGGGCTTTCGAGCTGTTCTTCGGAAGCATCGAGGTCAAGAAGAAGTTCAAGAACTTCATCGCCGATTTCATCAAGTCTTGCATCGGGTTTATCAACTTTGTTTACAACAACGATTACCGGATGATTAAGTTCAAGAGCTCTCTGAAGAACAAATCTGGTCTGAGGCATGGGGCCTTCCGCCGCATCAACAAGAAGAATAACACCATCGACCATTTTAAGGACACGTTCAACTTCGCCGCCGAAGTCTGCGTGTCCGGGAGTATCGATGATATTGATTTTTACTCCGTTGTAATGAACGGAAGTGTTTTTTGCAAGAATGGTAATGCCTCTTTCGCGCTCAAGGTCGCCGGAGTCCATAACGCGGTCTTCAACAACCTGGTTATCGCGGAAAGTTCCGCTCTGTTTGAGCATTTCATCAACAATAGTGGTTTTGCCGTGGTCAACGTGGGCAATAATTGCAACGTTTCTTAAATCTTCACGAATCAAAATTTTTTCTTCCTTCCTTGTGGGATCGGTTTCCCGGAATAAATAAACATAAAAAACGGACAGTTCCCCGTTTTGTCAATCGTGGGAAATGCCCGTTATTGGACAAATCTCTTTTGGTCTGTCGCCGGATTTTTTAAATCAGTCCGGAAGATCTTCGGTGGGAAGATCGAGGTTTTCAAGAAGTCTGCGGAGTTCGCCGAGTTCTTCAGCGGTAAAGGTAAGACCTTTTGCCATTCTGCTGTGATCGGGAGCCCATTCGCGGATATCGTATTTTGCAGGACGGTCATTCCAGCTTACAAGGTTGAGTTCTTTGGTCCAGCCTCTGGAGTTTTCGGAAATTACGCCGCATTCTTCGGTGATTTTATAAGTGATTTCAGGCATGTCAAGTTCCTCCATGAAGTTTTTATAGTTTTATGCTTTTATATATTATATATTATAATTATAATATTAAAATTTGCAATATCATTTTTCAAAAAAAATATTTTTTTATTTCGTTTTTTTGATATTTATTTTCCAAAAAACGTGTTTTTATAAAATTTGTCCCGCCGATTTTCGGTTTAACATAATATATACTGCACAGCAAAATGTGTATTACAATTTTTTCAGGAGATAGATTTTATGGAAAACAACGGCAATATTAATCAGCCTTGCTTCTGCGGAAGCAACGAAGGGGTTCTTGCCATGGCAAAAGTTCCTTCCCAGGCCTGGTGCAATGTTTATGACGGCGCGACAGCTCTTTCCCGCGGAACGCTCTTCCCTGCTCTTGATTTGCCTTATCTCGGCAGAAAGGCAACAGAATGAACGAACAAAAAACTCTTCTTTCAAGAATTGCAACCTGTGATTTTATTCTTGCGGAAACATCTTTGTTTCTTGATACACACCCGAATTGCGCCGAAGCGCTTGCTTTTTATAAAAAGCATCTTGAAATGAGAAAAAAAGCCGCGGAGGAATATACGGAAAAATTCGGAATGCTCCGTCACGAAGATTACACCGGTCAGAACACATGGCAATGGATCGAAGGTCCCTGGCCCTGGGAATATGAGGAGGTATGATATATGTGGATTTATGAAAAGAAACTTCAGCATCCTGTAAAAATATCAAAATGCGATCCGGCAATGGCAAAAATCATTATAACCCAGCTTGGCGGACCTGACGGCGAACTCGGAGCTTCCATGCGTTATCTGAATCAGCGTTACGCAATGCCGAATGACAAAGTCAAGGCGACCCTTACTGATATCGGCACCGAAGAACTTGCCCACATGGAAATGATCGCAAGCATTGTCCACCAGCTTACAAGAAATCTTTCGATGTCGGAAATTGAAAAAAGCGGATTTGCGCCTTATTTTGTTGACCACACCGTCGGAATATATCCGGTCGATGCAAACGGAGTACCTTGGACCGCGGCAACAATTCAGTCCACCGGTGATCCCATAGCAGACCTTCATGAGGATATGGGCGCAGAACAAAAGGCAAGAAAAACTTATGACAACATTCTCAACCTTTGTGATGACCCGGACGTCCGCGACGTAATTAAATTCCTCCGTGAACGGGAAATTGTTCATTATCAGCGCTTTGGCGAAAGTCTTGAACATGTTCTTGACGGACTCAACAGCAAAAACTATTACGCATTCAACCCCGCTTTTATCCCCAAAAAGTAATCAAACAAAAAAACAGCCGTAAAGTTTAAAAACTTTACGGCTGTTTTGATAAGTGAAATATTATCTCTGGCCTTTATCGTAAGGAATACCTTCTGCTTTAGGTGCTCTGGATTTCTTGGAAGTAAATGCAAGAACAATAAGGCAGATGATATAGGGCAGCATATTGTAAATGGAGCCCGGAATATTGAGGCTGACAAGGAATTCAAATCCAAAGTAAACGTTGGAAAGTGCGCGGAAGAAACCGAAGATAACCGCTGCCATAGCGATTCTGGTAGGTTTCCACTGACCGAAGATCATAACCGCGAGAGCAAGGAATCCGAAGCCTGCTACACCGTTTTCAAATTTCCATTCGGAAACACCGGAAAGAATATAGCAGATACCGCCGAGACCGCCGAATACGCCGGAAATAAGAACGCCTGCCCAGCGCATTTTATAAACGTTGATACCAACGCTGTCTGCCGCCTGGGGATGTTCACCGCAAGCCATAAGGCGAAGACCGAATTTGGTCTTATAAAGAGTGATATAAGCAACAACAAGTCCGATAACCGCGACAGCCATGAACCAGTTGAATTCGAAATCGCCGATATTTACGATAAACTGTTTTTTCTCATCAACATACTGAATGGTGGAAGAAACGTCGTTGGGGTTGGTTGCTGTATTGATAGCTTTTACGATAACGGTTGCCGCCGCAGTACCGAGCATATTCATTGCAGTACCGACAATGGTCTGGTTAGCTTTGAAGTTGATGCAAGCTACGCCAAGCAACGAAGAATAAGCGACACCAAAAGCAATCGCGGCAAGAAGGACACAGATTATAAGTCCGAAAGCGCCCATGCTGTCCGGAGCGTATCTCATCATAAGAGCGCCGCCGAGAGCACCGATTACCATGATACCCTCAAGACCGAGGTTGATAACGCCGGAATGTTCAGCAAAGCATCCGCCGAGAGCAACAAGAAGAAGAACCGAGGCAAAAATCAATGTGTACTGAATAAGTAATAACATTATTTATCGCCTCCTTCCTGAGTATTTGCTTCCGCAGCAGCTTTTGCTTTAACAGCCTGTTTTTCTTCAGTTTTGTCAATAAGATAGTTCATTGCATATTTGATGAAGAATACGAAGCCGCAAAGATAAATGATGATTGCGGAAATAAGGTCGGAAATCTGGGAGCAGTACATGGTTTTATCAACAAATGCGCCGCCGTTGGTAATGTGCTGAATGAAATAGGAAGAGAAAATTGCGCCGATGGGGTTAAGACCGCCGAGGAATGCAGCTGCAATTCCGTTGAAGCCCATTGCGGGAACTGCGGAAGATGTGCAGGACCACTGCTCGAAGTCGGTAAGATAAAGGAAGGAAGCGCCGAGAGCTGCAATTCCGCCGGAGATCATAAGAGTAACGATAATGTTTCTCTTCTCTGCCATACCGCAATATTTTGCGGCGTTTTTGTTAAAACCGGTTGCTTTAAGTTCATAACCGAATTTTGTTTTATCGAGAATGATAAGAATAACAACCGCGGCAATAATGGAAAGCGGAAGAGCAATGGTAACCCTTTCGTTTCCTGCAAAGAATTTTTCAAGTCCAAGAGTCGGAAGAATTGCCTGCGGAGCTTCAACGTCAAGATGGAAAGTATAAGGGCTGGTTACTTCTTTTACAGGGGTGAGAATCATGTTGGTACTGTAAAGAGCAATCCAGTTGAGCATAATACCGGAAATAACTTCGTTAACGTTGCAGTAGGCTTTGAGGAGACCTACAACTGCGCCATAAAGTGCACCGCAAACTGCAGCAATGATCATGCAGGGAACCCAACCGAGTCCGAGAGAAAGTGCACAGTAAAGGCATACGCAGATACCAACGCAATACTGACCGGGAGCACCGATGTTGAAAAGACCGACTTTATATGCAAAAAGAATAGAAAGGGAGCACATAATAAGCGGAGCTGTTTTTACAAGGGTGTTACCGAAGTTTTTAAGCTGAAGGTTAGTTTTGGAATAATGGAAGAAGTTTTTGAGAACTTCGGAAATTGCTTCACCTGCGCCGGTGGGGTTGATGAAAAGAAGAACAACATAACCGACCAAAACACCGAGAACAATGCAGATAAGAGAAGCAAACAGAGACTGGAAAGCCTCATTTCTTAAAATTTTCTTGATCATGCTTTCACCTCATCTCTCTTTGCACCGGCCATATAAAGACCAAGTTCATCTTCGGTTGTGGTTTTGGGATTAAGTTCGCCGACGATTTCGCCTTCATACATAACAAGGATACGGTCGGAAACGTCCATAACCTCATCAAGTTCAAGGGAAACAAGAAGAACGCCTTTTCCCGCATCGCGCTGTGCAATAATTTGTTTATGGATATATTCAATTGCACCTACGTCAAGTCCGCGGGTAGGCTGAACAGCGATAAGAAGTTCGGGGTTTTTATCAATCTCACGGGCAACAATTGCTTTCTGCTGGTTACCGCCGGACATGCTTCTTGCAATGGTTATCGGGCCCTGACCGGAACGAACGTCATACTGTTCGATAAGTTTTTCAGCATATTTTCTGATGTTTCCTTTTTTGAGGAAACCGAATTTATCGGTAAATTCAGGTTCAAAATAACGCTGGAGAACGCAGTTGTAATCAAGAGGATAGTCAAGAACAAGACCGTGTTTATGTCTGTCTTCCGGAATATGGCTCATGCCGGAAAGAAGTCTTTTGCGGATGGGAGCTTTTGTAATATCTTCGCCGCAAAGGGTTATTTTTCCGTTAACAAGAGGTTCAAGACCGGTAAGACCATAAACAAATTCGGTCTGACCGTTTCCGTCGATACCTGCAATACAAACAACTTCGCCGCGGTGTACCTTGAGGGATACATTTTTAACTGCGTTGTTTTTATGCATTTTTGAAGCAACGGTCATATTTTCGATATCAAGAACAACGTCGCCGGGAATGCTTTCTTCTTTCTGAACGTGGAGGTTTACGTTATGACCTACCATCATTGCGGAAAGTTCCTCAATAGTTGTATCCTTGGTATCAACGGTACCGACATATTTACCTTTTCTGAGAACGCTGCAACGGTCCGCAACAGCTTTGATTTCGTTGAGTTTATGAGAAATGAAGAGGATGGATTTTCCTTCCGCCGCAAGGTTCTTCATGATCTGCATAAGTTCATCAATTTCCTGGGGGGTAAGAACCGCGGTGGGTTCGTCGAAAATAAGAATTTCATTTTCGCGGTAGAGCATTTTAAGGATTTCAGTACGCTGCTGCATACCAACAGTAATATCCTCAATATAAGCATCCGGATCTATATGAAGACCGTATTTTTCGGAAAGCTCAATAACTTTCTCTCTGGCTTCTTTTTTCTGAAGGAAGCCAAATTTGTTAGGTTCAACGCCCATGATGATATTATCAAGAACCGTAAAACATTCAACAAGTTTAAAATGCTGATGTACCATTCCGATACCAAGGTCATTTGCGTCATTAGGGTTTTTGATATGTACTTCTTTACCGTCTTTTTTGATAATACCCTCTTCTGCCTGATAAAGACCGAAAAGAACACTCATCAAAGTAGATTTTCCGGCACCGTTTTCGCCAAGAAGAGCGTGTATCTCGCCTTTTCTAAGCTGGATAGTTACGTCATCGTTGGCGATGATTCCGGGGAATTTTTTGGTAATATGAAGCATCTCTATTGCATATTGATTCTCCAACTCTACCGTCCCTCCTATTTTGACTTATAGTTATAATCATAGTACTACATAATTCGATTAAATACAAGCAAAATTTATTTATAATTAAAAAGAAAAAGGACAGGCTTCGTGCCTGTCCTTTTTAAATACTGTGATAAAAATTATTTGAGGTTACCGAGATCGTTAACAGTAACAACGGTGCAGTTGTCAGCAGCAGTGATGGTGATGTCGTTGTTAACAACAACTTCGCCATTGTAGATTGCTGCTACGAGAGCGTTGTAATCTTCTTCGGTGAAGCCTTCAGCCCACTGAGTGGAAGCAGGAAGCTGTACGTAGTTGTCTGCGGAAACTTCGGAAACAAGACCGAGGTTTTCAACAGTGCCGCCTACGAATTCGCCGGCAACGATTCTGCCGAGAACGGTTTTAACGGTAGGTGCAAGACCTTTCATTGCGGAAGTTACGGTCATGCCTTCGCCATAGAGACCATCGATGATGGGAGCCTGGTCAACGTCAACGCCGATAACTTTGCCGCCAACTTTTGCTGCTGCTTCAGCAACAGAAGTGTAAACGCCGCCGCCGCAAGCGAATACGAGTTCGGTGCCTTCACCGTACCAGGTATCCATAACTGCAGTGATGTCAGCATCGCCGTAGAACTGGTTTGCATAGCCCCAAACAACGCTTACGTCAGCACCGGTTTCAACTGCTGCTGCGTCTGCGCCCTGAAGGAAGCCATATCCGAATCTGAGAACTGCAGGAACAGCCATACCGCCGCAGTAACCGAGTTTGGTGTAACCGAGTTTAACTGCTGCATAGCCTGCGAAATAACCGGAAATTTCTTCCTGGTATACTGCAGAATATACGTTTTCGGGAATGGTCCAGCCGTTGCCGGTAAGGTCGAATTCAGAAACGTCGAGTGCTACGAATTTTACTTCGGGATATTCATCTGCAACAGCGATGATTGCGTTTGCAAATGCAAAACCGGGCATTACGATTACGTTGTAACCGCTGTCGATTGCGTTTTCGATCTGTGCGATACGGTCATCGTCAGAGTCGGATGCGGGTTTGAAGTACTCGAAAGCAAGACCTTCAGCTTCTGCAAATTCTTTGCAAGCTTCATAAGTGGTCTGGTTGAAGGACTGGTCAGTGATATCGCCGTAGTCGGTGATCATTGCAACAGCAACTTCTTCGCCAGCGGGTTCTTCGGGTTCTTCGGTTTCTTCGCCGCCTTCTACAGGTGCGTTGGGTTCTTCGGGTTCTTCGGGCTCAGTTCCGCATGCTGCAAGAGAGAGCATCATAACAAGAGCGAGAAGAAGTGCAAGAATTTTTTTCATTTTAATTTTCCTCCCCTGTGTAATATTTTTTCACAGTACCTTTAATATAACACATTCCAAAAATAAGTTCAAGTCGATTTATTATTTAACACTAATTTTTCCCAATTATTCAACAAAAAAACGCACTTTTCAGTGCGTTTTTTCATAAATCAGCTGTGGTTTTCAATATATTCTCTTATATATCCGCAGAAAAGATCGATCGCGGCTTTATTTTTTCCGCCTTCGAGAATAACTATATCTGCATTTTTCTTGCTTGGCTCAACAAATTTTTCGTGCATGGGCTTAACTGTTGTCTGATATTGGGTAAGAACCGATTCAAGGCTCCTTCCCCTTTCGTTCATATCCCGGAGTATTCTTCTGCCAAGACGGATATCTGCATCTGTATCTACAAAAATCTTCATGTCCATAAGGTCACAAAGCTCCTTGTTTTCAAGGATAAGGATTCCATCTATAATAAGTATTTCAGTAGGTTTAAGGGTAATTGTTTTACTTTTGTCACGGTTGTGAACAGTATAATCATAAACAGGTTCCTCAACCGCTTCACCGTTCCTGAGCATCTTAATATGTTCAATCATAAGAGCAGTATCGAAAGAATCCGGATGGTCATAATTTGTTTTGCATCTTTCTTCATAGGAAAGATGGTCCTGAACCTTATAATAGTTATCGTGATGGATAACAGTTACATAATCTTTAAATTTTTCAACAATGGTATCCGTAAAGGTTGTTTTTCCGCTTCCGGTTCCTCCGGCAATTCCTATAACAAACATTTTAAGCTATCCCCTATTTTTTTATTTGTGTTTTATTTGCTGATTTTTACAACAGTATCAAGAACAAGGGTTATCATATCATGGAAAGAAGTCTGACGTTCTTCAGAAGAAATATTTTCTCCGGTTACAAGACTGTCGGAAATTGTGCAAACAGAAAGAGCATGTTTTCCTGCTCTTGCGGCATTCATAAAGAGAGCTGCAGATTCCATTTCGCAGGCAAGAACGCCCATTTTTGCCCAACGTTCAAAAACCGGCATTCCGACACATTTTTCGTTGAGGTCATCATTATAGAAAATATCGGAAGAAACAATGTTTCCTACGTTATAATCAATTCCTTTTTCCTTTGCGGTTTCAACGCAGGCGGAAAGAAGACCGAAATCGGAAATCGGAGCAAATGCGCCCGGAAGACCGAAGTTATTTGCATAATTGGAATCATGGCAAGCGCCCTGGGCAATAACAACGCTTCTCATATTAACGTAAGGAACAATGGCGCCGGCGGAACCGATTCTGATAATATTATCAACATCGAAGAAATTGAAAAGTTCATAGCTGTAAAGTCCCATTGAAGGCATTCCCATTCCGCTTGCCATTACAGAAACCGGAACACCTTTATATGTACCTGTATAGCCCTGAACTCCGCGGACATTGTTAACAAGTTTTGCGTTTTCAAGATAAGTTTCCGCAACAAATTTTGCGCGAAGAGGATCTCCGGGCATGAGAACGGTTTTTGCAAAGTCGGAAGGTGTTGCGTTGATATGGGGAGTAGGATGATTGGACATGGATGTTGCCTCCTTATTTCTGTTCGGCAATGGCTTTTTTCCAGCATTTATGGCACATTGCAATATATCTGTCGTTTCCTCCGAGGCAAATCTGGTCGCCTGCGGTAACGATTTTTCCGTTGTCGTCCATTCTTGCGTTTACGGTTGCTTTTGCTCCGCAATCGCAAATGGTTTTGATTTCTGTAATGGAATCCGCAACCTCAAAAAGGCGCATGCTTCCCGGGAAAAGTTTTGTAACAAAGTCGGTGCGAAGCCCGAAGCACATTACCGGAATATTCATTTCATCAACAATATCGCGAAGTTCGTCGATCTGTTCCGGAGCAAAAAACTGGGATTCATCAGAAATTATTACGTTGCAGTCCTCATGCTTTGCAAAAAGTTCCTTGATGCTGTCGCCGAGTCCAACCTGTTCCGCTTCGGCATAAAGACCGATTCTGGATTTTATAATGCTTGCGCCGTCCCTTGTATCGGTCTTTGGTTTGATGAGCCAAACCTTCATTCCGCGTTCTTCATAATTATATTTTGCAATAAGCGCCTGGGCGGATTTTGAACTTCCCATTGCGCCGTATTTAAAATAAAGTTTCGCCATAAAGCTTTCCCCTTTTCTGTTTTTTGGCAGAAAAACCAAATTTTCGGCACCGTATTTTTTTTTATTATAACACATGGTAAATTTATTTCATATAGCAAAAAGAAAATATATAAACAAAATTTAATAAATTTTTACATAACATCTCTTGCTATAATATTGATTTTGATGTAGAATATATATGTGATAATTTTATGTTTTGCAAAGATGCAAAAACGAGAGGAGGATTTTCCGTGAACGAACCTACCATTTCCTTTTCTATAAGAGAAGACAAAGAAAAAGAAATCAAAGCAATTCTTACAACTGTTTATGATGCACTCCGCCAGAAAGGATACAACCCCATCAACCAGATAGTCGGATATATCCTTTCCGAAGACCCCACATATATCACCACCCATAACAACGCAAGAAGCCTTATCCGCAGAATTGACCGCGATGAGCTTCTCCAGATCCTTGTTAAAACTTATCTTAATGATTGATATTTGGAGGAAAATATGTCTGAACAGTTTATGACCTATAAGGGCCGTCCCCTTGTTCGCAGTAAAAAAATTCTTTATTACGGAGATATGCGCGACGCTTATGTTGTTATGCTCCAGATAAACAACACCGCAACCGCTGCCGGAACCGAAGTTGCCGGTCACATCACCCTTCAGATGATGTCCACCGACCCCAACGCCGCTCCGACTGAAATGGTTATTAAACGCGCAGAACGCGACGGACTTTATTCCGCTCTCGATCTTGCTTCCACCTGGCTTGACCGTCAGCTTGGAAAAGTTGAAGAATAATTCAAAAGCCGCCTTTTGGCGGCTTTTTTCTTAAAGGAGGCATTTTTATGAGGTTGCGTTTCGTTCTCTTTTGATTAAAATTCGAAAGGAGAACTTATGGAAATTACAATAAAAGAATATGTAAAATATGATTCTGATGAAATTTTGAATTTATATAACAGCGTCGGCTGGTGCTCATACACAAACCGTCCAAAAATGCTTGAGCACGCATTTGAGCATTCATTAAAAATTCTTGGTGCTCATGACGGAAACAAACTTGTCGGATTGGTTCGTGCCGTCGGCGACGGATATTCCGTCCTTTTCATTCAGGATATTCTTGTCATTCCGGAATATCAGAGAAAAGGAATCGGAACAATGCTTCTTAAATCCATGCTCGGTTTTTATCCGGAAGTATATCAGACCCAGCTTGCTACAGACAAAACCGAAAAAACTGTTGAATTTTATAAATCCTGCGGTTTTCTTCCATATTCCGAAACCGGATGTGAAGGTTTTATAAAAATTAAATACTGACACAAAAAAGGCTTCCCTTCCGGGAAGCCTTTTTAATTTTTGTTTTGTGATTACCAGTTGCCGGAGGGTTTCGGAACCTGGTGCATTTTTTCCTGAACCTCGTTGATGAATCTGCCCTGATATTCGGGGATTTCGGTTACAAGGCTTTCGGTGGTAAGAACCATGGATGCAACGGAAGCTGCATTGTTGAGTGCGCTGCGGGTTACTTTAACAGGGTCAACAACACCGGCTTCAATCATATCGGTGAATTCTTCGGTAAATACGTTGAAACCATAGCCGACTTTTCTGGAACGGCGAACTTTATCAACAACGACAGAACCGTCGAGACCTGCGTTTACTGCAACCTGACGCATCGGTTCTTCAAGAGCACGAACAACGATTGCAACACCGGTTTTTTCATCGCCGGAAGTATGTGCAAGAAGTTTTTCAACTTCGCTGATTACGTTAACAAGGGCAACGCCGCCGCCTGCTACGATACCCTCTTCAACTGCTGCTTTGGTTGCGTTAAGAGCGTCTTCGATACGGAGTTTCTTTTCTCTTGCTTCGGTTTCGGTTGCTGCGCCGCATTTAACAACTGCTACGCCGCCAACGAGTTTTGCAAGTCTTTCCTGGAGTTTTTCACGGTCATAATCGCTATGTGCAGTTTCATAGGAAGCTTTGATAACTGCGATACGGCCCTGAATTTCGTCTTTGGAACCTGCGCCGTCAACGATAAGGGTTTTGTCTTTATCAACTTTAACTTTTTTAGCAAAGCCAAGGTGGTTAAGTTTAACATCCTGGAGGTTAAGACCGATATCATCGCAAACAAGGGTTGCGCCGGTAAGAGCGGCAATGTCAAGAAGCATTTCTTTTCTTCTGTCGCCGAAGCCGGGGCCTTTTACGCAGCAAACGTTAAGAGTTCCGCGGAGTTTGTTGACGATAAGGTTGGTAAGAGCATCGCCTTCGATATCTTCTGCAACGATAAGAAGTTTTTTGCCTGCCTTCATGGTCTGTTCAAGAATCGGAACAAGTTCCTGGAAGGAGAAGATTTTTTTCTCAACAAGAAGAATGGAGCAGTCTTCGATGATTGCGACCATTTTGTCTGCGTCGGTTACCATATAAGGAGAAAGATAACCGCGGTCGAATTCCATACCTTCAACAACTTCGATATAGGTGTTTGCGGTTTTGCTGTCTTCAACGGTGATGATACCGTCGGTGGTTACTTTTTCCATTGCTTTTGCAATAAGTTCGCCGAGTTCGGGATCGCCGCAGGAAATGGTTGCAACTCTTGCAATATCCTGGGAACCGGAAACAGCTTTTGCGTTGGCGAGAACAGCGGTGGTTGCTGCGTCAACAGCTTTCTGGATGCCGCGTTTTACGAGCATGGGGTTTGCGCCTGCGGTAACGTTTTTCATACCTTCGCGAACGAGAGCCTGTGCAAGGATGGTTGCGGTGGTGGTACCGTCGCCTGCTGCGTCGTTGGTTTTTTCAGCAACTTCTTTAACGATCTGTGCGCCCATGTTTTCAAAAGGATCCGGAAGAGAAATTTCTTTTGCAATGGTAACACCGTCGTTGCAGATCATAGGAGTTCCGAATTTTTTATCAAGAACTACGTTGCAGCCTTTGGGGCCAAGAGTGATTTTTACAGTATTTGCGAGTTTGTCGATACCAGCCTGAAGAGCTCTTCTGGCATCATCGCCGTAAAGCATCTGTTTTGCCATATATAAATACCTCCGAAAATAATTAACTAAAATTAAAATCAGTCTTCAACAACGGCAAGAATGTCGTTCTGAGAAAGGATAATGATTTCTTCGCCGTCAATTTTAACGGTAGTGCCGGCATATTTGCCCATGATTACGTGGTCGCCGACTTTAAGCTGCATTTCAACTTCTTTTCCGTCAACCATGCCGCCGGGACCAACAGCGATAACTTCAGCAACTTCGGGTTTATCCTGTGCGGTTGCAGTGATGAAAAGACCGCCTTTGGTTTTTTCCTCATAATCTACCATTTTAATAACAACTCTGTCTCCAAGGGGTTTTACGTTCATTGGAAATCCTCCTATATATGTTATTTATTGAAAACAATTCCGTTTAGCACTCTTTCTTTTTGAGTGCTAACAATATTTTATACCATACAGATATAAAAGTCAATCATTTTTACACATATTTTTCAAAATATATGTAATTTTTAATTATCGTTCATATTTTCATGCTTTTCGTCACAATTTTCGACCTTTTCAGTACAAATTTCGGACTCACTGCCCTGTTTTTCAGCAGGATTGATTGTTAATTTTTTAGCGATAAGGAATTTTATCGGAATTCCCTGCTCGGAAAACATCTTTTCATGTTCGGTTTCAATATTATCGTCAAAACCGGAATTATGGAGATCTTCGGTAACAAAAGTAAGTTCAAAACCGCATTCCGCAAAATATCTTTTTGAAGAAAGGAAAAGATCGTCATTATCGGTCTTAAAACGGATTTCACCGCCGTCCTTCAAAAATTCACGGTACTGCATAAGCTGGTTATTATGAGTAAGGCGTTTTTTATGGTCATGGGTTTTCGGCCAGGGATTGCAGAAGTTTATATATATTCTGTCGAACATATCTTCATTGGAAAAAACTTTGCTGATAAGCATAATTTCCTGGCTGAAAATATAAACGTTATCTACTTCCCTGTTTGCTTCGGCATATTCACGTTTGATGTTTCTCATTGCAAGACCGAGCATCTCACTCTTGATATCAACTGCAATGTAGTTGATATCCGGGTTTGCTACCGCAAGTTTTGAAATAAAACCGCCTTTTCCGCATCCGAGTTCAAGCATCATCGGTGCGTCATTTTTAAAAAGGGATTTCCATTTTCCTCTGTTTTCCGCCGGAACATCAATACAGTTTTCCCATTCGGCAAGTTCCGGTCTTGCCCAGGGTTTTCTTCTTATTCTCATAAATTAATCCTCCGCATTGATTCCGTAAATTCTGCAGCCGTTTTCTCTTGCTCTGTCGATAAGAGTCTGTGCATCTGTTCCGCGAATTTCCGCAAGTCTTTCCGCTGTTGCAGGAATAAGGCTGCTGTCGCATCTCTGACCTCTGTATGGAACCGGAGCCATATAAGGGCTATCCGTTTCAAGAAGAATTCTGTCTTCCGGAACAACTTCCGCAGCAAGCAAAAGTTTACTTGCATTTTTAAAAGTTACCGAACCGGTGAAACCTATATACATTCCAAGCTTAAGAAATTCTTTTGCAGTTTCCGCAGAACCGGAAAAACAATGAATAATTCCCTTCGGGCGGTATTTTTTTACCAATTCAAGAGTGTCCGCATGGGCTTCCCTGTCGTGTATTATTACAGGCAAATCAAGTTCATTTGCAAGTTCAAGCTGGGCGGCAAAAACCTCTTTCTGCTTTTCTCTCGGAGAAAAATCATAATGATAATCCAGACCGATTTCTCCGATTGCAACAACTTTTTTGTTTTTTGCAAATTCTCTTATTTTTTCAAGCCAATCGCCGTTTCCGTCGCTTTCGGCTGAATGAGGGTGAACCCCGACCGCGGAATAAACAAAATCATATTTCGACGAAAGTTCAAGCGTCTTTTCACAGGTTTCAAGATCGCACGCGGGATCAACAATCAAGGAAACGCCGTGCTCAAAAACATTTTTGAGCACGGTGTCACGATCCTCATCAAATCTTTCGTCATCATAATGAGCATGGGTATCGAAGATTCCTTTATATTCCATTAATGAAGCCTCGTTCCTACCGGTACGGAATCATCAATAAACGTTACGCAAACGGAGCCGTCTTCCCTGTCGCCTGCAAGAAGCATTCCGTTGGATTCAACTCCACAGAGTTTTGCGGGTTTAAGGTTTGCAACAACAACGATTTTCTTTCCGATGAGTTCATCGGGGGTATAATGCTGTGCAATTCCGGAAACGATCTGGCGTCCGCCCATTCCGTCATCAAGCTGGATTTTATAAAGTTTTTTTGCTTTCGGAACTTTTTCACATTCGAGAATTTTCGCTACGCGAAGTTCAACTTTTGTAAAATCATCGATGGCGATTTCGGGCTGGAGTTCAATTGCGGGTTTTTCTTCCGCTTTTTCCGCTTCAAGCTGTGCTTTATGTGCCGCTTCAAGTTCAGCAATAAGTTTTTCAGCATCTATTCTGGAGAAAAGAGGAGTTGCAACGCCGACTTTTTTGCCTGCTTCAAGTCCGCCGAAAGTCTGAATGCTTTCGTAAGTCTGTTCTTCAAGACCAAGCTGTTCCGCAATTTTCTTGGTGGTTTCGGGCATAATGGGAGCAATGAGCACGGAAAGGATTCTGATTCCTTCAAGAAGGTTATAAAGAACCGTGCCGAGTCTTTCCTTCTTGCTTTCGTCTTTTGCAAGAGCCCATGGCATTGTTTCGTCGATATATTTGTTGCAACGGCGCGCAAGGTCCATAACGCAGTCTATGGCATCGCTCATTTTATATTCGGAAAGGTTTTTGTCAAAGCCTTCTATTGCTTTTTTTGCGGTAGCTTTGAGGTCATCGTCAAATTCGCCGACGCAGTCCGGAGACTGGATTACGCCTTCGAAATATTTGTTCTGCATTGCGACGGTGCGGTTGACAAGGTTTCCGAGGGTGTTCGCAAGGTCGGTGTTGAATCTATCGATCATCGCTTCATAGGTGATGGAACCGTCGTTTGCGTGAGGCATTTCGGTAAGAAGGTAATAACGAACTGCGTCAACGCCGAAAACTTTGGTAAGGTCATCGGCATAAATTACGTTGCCGCGGGATTTGGACATTTTGTCTTCGCCGAAAAGAAGCCAGGGATGACCGTAAACCTGTTTCGGAAGCGGTTCGCCAAGAGCCATAAGCATGATCGGCCAATAAATGGTATGGAATCTTACGATATCCTTACCGATAATATGAACGTCTGCGGGCCAATATTTTTTATACTGTTCGGAACTTCCGTCAGGATCATATCCGAGAGCGGTGATATAGTTGGAAAGAGCATCGATCCAAACATAAATTACATGTTTATCGTCAAAAGTTACCGGAACGCCCCATTTGAAAGAAGTTCTGGAAACGCAAAGATCCTGAAGACCGGGTTTGATGAAGTTGTTGAGCATCTCTTTTTTGCGGGCTTCCGGATAGATGAAGTTTTCATTGTTCTCAATGAATTCTTCAAGCTGTTTCTGATATTTTGAAAGGCGGAGGAAATATGCTTCCTCTTTTGCTTTTCCGACTTCTCTTCCGCAGTCCGGGCATTTTCCGTCAACAAGCTGGCTTTCAGTCCAGAAAGATTCGCAGGGAGTGCAATAAAGGCCTTCATATTCGCTTTTGTAAATATCGCCCTGGTCATAAAGTTTTTTGAAAATTTTCTGAACGGTTTTTTCATGATAATCATCGGTAGTTCTGATGAAATGATCATAAGTTGTGTTCAGAAGGTCGCAGATTTCCTTGATTTCTCCGGCAACTTTATCAACATACTGTTTTGGGGTAACTCCTGCATCAGCAGCATATTTTTCAATTTTCTGACCATGCTCATCGGTACCGGTAAGGAAAAATACGTCATATCCCTGCATTCTTTTATATCTTGCAATGGCGTCGGTAAGAACTATTTCATAGCTGTTGCCGATATGAGGCTTTCTGGAAGTATAAGCAATGGCTGTTGTTATATAAAATTTAGGTTTATCCATCTATTATATGTCTCCTTTTCAGGTTATGATATCAATATTCCTTGATATATTCGAGCATTTTTTCCGCAAATTTTTCGGAAGTTACGTTACCTTTGAAAACATCAACGATAAGACCGCAGAACTCATCGGAAAGAGTTGCGTTGGAAGCGGATTTTACCGTAAATTCCGGAGCAATAACAGTGGTTCCACTTACCGGTATTTCTTTTCCGAGTTTATCTTTAGCAAGATTTGCAACGGTTTCACTGTAAAGGAAGGACATAAACTGTTTTGCGGTTTCCGCTTCCTTTGCTTCAACAGGAATGTACATTTCTGTGAAAGAAACAGTCTGAACAGAAGAACCGCTGAGAGAAGGATAATTGCAGATCGCATATTTTTCCCCGTCTTTATTGAGTTCCTCAAGATCCTTACCGTTACCGGAAATAAAGAGTGCTTTTCCGTCCTTAAGATTTTCAAGAGTATCTTCTTTGGTTTTGGTACTGCTTCCGGAAACAACAAGTTTTGTTACGCTTTCAATTTTTTCAACAAAAGTTTTTACTGCATCGTTTTTCCACGCTTCTTCTTCACAGGCAAGAAGTTTGTTCATTTCGGAAGTTCCGATTGCAGGGGTAAGAGCTGCCGCAAAAATATTTACATATTCTTCGGGTTCTGCGCCGGCATAAGTAAAGAACTTGATGTTTTTATTATCGCAGGCTTTTGCAATTGCTATAAAATCATCCCATGTCTGCGGAACAGAAAATCCGTTGGAAGAAAGAGTTTCTTTGTTATAGATAAGTCCCTCGGTTTCAACAAAAAGAGGAGCAAGATAAGAAACACCGTCTTCAAAAGGTTTGCAAAGATTGTTTTCAAAAATTCCGTCCGGTGCGGAAGATTCAACGGATTCAAGAGAAAGAAGCGCTTTGTCTTTAATAAGTGCGGTTGTAACACCGGATTCTTCGGAAGAAGGAAGATAAACAAAATCCGGGGAATTTCCGGCAAGAATTCTGTCACGAACTTCATAGGCGGCATCTTTGCTTATAACCATATTTATGGTAACGCCCTGGTTTGCGCTTTCGAATGCGGCTTTTACCTCTTTCCAAAAAGCTTCGTCTTCACCGCTGTCGTAAATAACCGCAGTAAATGATTTCTGTAAAGCAGAAACAACAATTTCGCTTTCGCCCTCTTTAGGCGGTTCAACTTCTTCCGGTTTTTCATCGGAACAACCGGCAAAAGCCGAAAGCATCATTAAAGCTGCAAGTAAAATAGAAAGAAATTTTTTCATATTAACCTCCCGGTCATAAAAATACAGATTAATATTACCACAAAACCGATTCAAATAAAAGACTTTTTATAATTAATTTTACTTTACATTTATTAATATTTCATTTAGAATAGAAGAAGCATATAAGAATGGATGTGATTCGTTGGAAGAATATATTGACTATATATATCTTTTTCTGATTTCAATGGTTCCGCTCATCGAACTTCGCGGAGCAATGATATATGCCGCAGTTGCAGAAATGCCGTTTCTCCCCTCTTTGATTTGTTGCGTTATCGGAAACATTCTTCCTGTTCCGTTTCTTATAAAATTTGCAAAAACAATACTTATTTATTTTGCAAAAATTCCGAAAATAGGTTTTATTTTTCAAAAAATAATTGACCACGGCAACAAAAAATCCAAAACCGTTGATAACGTTGAATTTTTGGGACTTTTCCTTTTCACGGCAATTCCGGTTCCGGGAACAGGAGCGTGGAGCGCTTCACTTGTGGCAACTCTTTTACAGCTAAGGGTATGGAAATCGAGTTTTGCAATTCTCCTCGGGGTAATCACCTGTGGCATAATCATGGGTGTTCTTTCATTCGGAATTGTTGATTTTATTTTATAAAGGAGCTTTTTATGGAAAACGAAGTAATTAAAACCGAAGATTATCAGAAACTTATTTTTGAAGAAAGCCTTAAACAAACCGCACTTTTGGAAAAACAGACAAAAATGGTAAAAACACAGACCATTGTTGTTTCCGTTCTTATGCTCATTGTTGCTGCTGCTCTCATTATTTTGAGCACACAGGTTGGCGGAGTTCTTGAACAGGCAAATTCCGCAATAGAAGAGATAACCGTTCTCACTAAAGAACTCAACACGGTTCTTGAGGAATCCAACCTTACCGAACTGCTCAATAACGCAAACTCCCTTATTGCAGAAAGCGGAGATGCTCTTACAAAAGCGCTTGAAGATGTTGACGAAGCCCTTAAAACTATCGGACAAATTGATATAAAAACTCTTAACGATGCTATTGCTGACCTTAAGAAAATCATTCAGCCGCTTGCAAATCTTTTCGGAAGATAAGTTAAAAAAATCTGCGGATTTTCCGCAGATTTTTTTAATAGGTAAATAATATGAAAATTATATTTTTAGATGTTGACGGAGTATTGAATTCCGAAGTTTGGAATCAAAATCATAAAATTGAAACAGAAAACGGTTTTCTTATAGACGAAAAAGCGATAAAACTTCTGTCATATCTTGTAAAAAAGAGCGGAGCAAAAATTGTTTTGCATTCAGGTTGGCGTTTTTGGTTTGATGAAAAATTTTCTCCCATAAGAAAAGAATCCGAAAATTTTAAAAATTTATTGGATAAAAGCGGGTTGTCATTTTATGATTTCACGCCGGATTTGACTACTGAAGAAATACGAAAAAACGGCAAATTCAGTCTTGCCAAACCCAAAGAAATTTTGCTTTGGCTTAATAACCACTCTGATATTTCAAACTGGGTCGTAATAGATGACATCGTTCTTAATGATGAAACCATTCAAAAGCATCAGGTTGCTCCGGACAGTAAAATCGGTCTTTCTATTGCTGATATAGAAAAAGCAATAAAACTTCTTGAAAACATATAAAAAAAACCGCCATTTGGCGGTTTTTTTATATGTTTATTTAAGTTCGGTAAGCAAATCCACCCTGTTTGTAAGCATTCCGTCCGCACCCATATCGAGCATACGGCGCATTTCATCAGGCTCATCAACTGTCCAGGGATATACCTTTACACCATGTTTATGGAAATCGTCCATGATTTCCTGATTAAGAGCAAAGTGATACGGAATGGTAATGGTGACATTACGCTTTTCGCAATATTCGCCGTAATCAAAAATCCAGTTATCAAAAGGGAAACAGATTTCGATATCCGGTGCCATTGCTTTGAATTTCATTACGGAATAATGATTTGCAGAATAAATTATAACTTTTTCCCGAAGATTATGTCTGTCGATACATTCCAGAACTTTTTCTTCCATTCCGTCATAAGTAATGAAACTGTTTTTAAGTTCGACAAAAGTAACGAGGTCTTTATCCTGAACAAGGTCAAAATATTCATCAAGAGTCGGAACTTTCTGATCGTGTATATCAAAACCGTTGGAAGGATCAAGCTCCCGCATTTCCGCAAGAGTCATATCTTTGACCCAGCCTTTCGCGCCGGTGGTTCTGGAAACCTCCTCATCGTGGAAAACAACAAGTTCGCCGTCCTTAGTCATCTGAACGTCCATTTCAATGGCTTCCGGATCATATTCAAGGCATTTTTCAAAGGCAATCATTGTGTTTTCCGGATAAAGACCGGCAAGACCTCTGTGTGCAATGCGCATCATTCTCCGCATACTTCCTTTCTGATTTCAAGGAATTTTTCCGGTCTGTTGGTAATTGCAATTTCAAGCTGGAGTTTAAGAGCTTTTTTCATATCCTCTTCATCATTGATGGTCCAGGCGTTGATTTCAATTCCGTTGTTGCGAAGATCCTGCATATTTTCATGGTTAAGGCAGTTGAAGAAAGGATGAAAACATTCTACTCCCCTGGCCCTTGTGTATGCGCCGGGATGAATAAGCCAGCTTTCCTCAAGGAAACCGCATTTTACGTCCGGAGCGAGTTCCTTGAAGCGGGTGCAGGTAAAATGATTGAAAGAGCTGATGATAATTTTATCGCGAAGACCGAACTCGTCCATAAGGGCAAGAACTTTTCTCTCGATTCCCTTATATTCAAAAACACCGCTTTTGATTTCGATGTTGCATTCAAGTCCGGTTTCGACCATGAGTTCAAAAACTTCGCGAAGGGTCGGCGGTGCTTCAAATTCAAATTCACCTTTTTTAACAAAACCGGCGTCAAGAGCTTTGAATTCTTCAAGAGTCAAGTCTTTAATAAGCGCATTAACTCCGGTGGTGCGAATCGTATTTTCATCATGCATTACAACAAGTTCGCCGTCTTTTGTAAGATGAACGTCGATTTCAATACCTTCCGCACCGATTTCTGCCGCTTTTCTGAAAGCGAGCATTGTATTTTCAGGATATTTTTCGGAAAAACCACGATGAGCATAAATTTTTGTCATAACTGCCTCCAAAAAAATATAATTTTTTAATTAAACAAACCGGGAAGCAAAACGCTTCCCGGTACTGCTTCGTTTACATTATAACGCTCTTAAAGCCTGATTACAAGGTCTTTTTCAACTGTTACATAAACTTCGTCGCCCTCTGCAAAGGCAAGTTCACGCTCGAATACGATGTCGGAATTGAGCCAAATATCATCGTTTTCAACGCGGAAACGAATAACGTTACCGTGAGAAATGAAGCTGGTAATCTTTCCTTTAAGCTGATAGCATGTATCGGATTCAACGGGTTCTTTGCTGAGTTTGACGATTTCGGGTCTGATTGCAACGTCGCTGCAGTCAATTTCTTCGCCGCAGGCTTTTCCGAATTTTTCAGCATGAAGCAGATTATAGTTTCCGATGAAGGAAGCGGTGAATTTGGTCTTAGGAGTTACGTAAAGATCAACAGGGCTGCCGGACTGTTCAATATGACCTGCATTGAACAGATGAATTGTATCGGACATTACCATTGCTTCGTCCTGGTCATGGGTTACGAAAATTGTGGTAATGTTGAGTTCTTTCTGAATTCTTCTGATCTCAATCTGGAGATTATGGCGAAGAAGAGCATCAATTGCGGAAAGCGGTTCGTCAAGAAGAAGAACCTTCGGTTCGGTAACAATTGCTCTTGCAAGCGCAACACGCTGCTGCTGACCGCCGGAAAGCTGCATCGGGAACTGGTCGATCTTATCGGAAAGACCTACGATTTCGAGCATCTCTTTAACTTTTTTATCGATTTCATCTTTCGGAACTTTTTTCATTTTGAGGCCGAAAGCAACGTTATCCTTAACGCTCATGTTGGGGAAAAGAGAATACTGCTGGAAAACCATTCCGATTCCTCTGTCACGGGGGTCAACGTCGGTGATATCGACTCCGTCGAGATAGATTTTACCGCTTGTTACTTTTTCAAGACCGGAAAGGCAGCGAAGAAGAGTTGATTTTCCGCAGCCGGAAGGTCCGAGAAGGGTTACAAGTTCGCCCTTTTCAACGTCAAGATTGATGTCTTTCAGAACGTGGTTATCTCCGAAAGATTTATTTAAATTTTCAAAACGAATGTAAGCCATTATAACTTATCTCCCTTCTTTTTGGATTTTTTCGAGTTTGTTGCGGCTTTGGAGGTAAAGAACAACAGCGGTTATTGCGAAAGTCATAAGCATAATGACTACGAAAACCGCGGAAGATTCCGCGCTCGAATATTTCATGGTCTGGTAAAGGAAAACCTGAACGTTGGTGGTTCCGCTTCCGGAAAGGTTTCTGATAATAACGTAATCTCCGAAAAGGATACCGACCGCGAGAAGAGAAGATACTGTAATACCGGTTATAATGTTTGGAACTATTACGCGGAAGAAAGCGTAAAGCTTGCTTGCACCGAGCATTTCCGCCGCTTCAAGAAGCATCGGCATATTAACGGCGTGCATGCTGTTTCTTATGCCCTGATAAATATGCGGAAGAATTATGATGCAGTAAGCGCCTATGAGCATTACCATTCTTTCCCCAAGGATCGTTCCGCTTTTTCCGTAAAGAGAGAGGATAGATACGGAAAGGATAACGCCCTGAATAGTATAAGGAATCATGCAGAGAACCTGAAGATATTTTTCAAGGTTCGGGAAATAAATAGTAACAACAAAAAGCGCAAGAAGAACAAGAATAATTGTGAGAACTATCGGAACAATGCAAAGCAAAATTGTCTGATAAATCGCCGTAAGGAATTTTGCGTTGGAAAAAATCGTTACATAGTTCTGAAGGGTGAATCCGGAAGGAATAATTCCTGTCCAGTCTTCAAACAAAGAATAAATTATGGTTGCAACAAGAGGAATGAGAAGCCAGATGATAACGCAGGTCATTACGATATTAGCACAAATTTTAGTCCATTTATTCATATCGTTCACCTCGTTTTCCACTGGGTCGTCTTTTTGACGATGTAGTTATCGACAAAAATTACAACAACCATAAGAATCATCATTACAACAGAAAGCGCTGCACCAAGAGAAGGTTGGCTTCGGATATCACCGGTGAATGCCGCGGAGATATTAACAGGAAGCAGCGAGAAGTTGTTCATAAGAAGTGCGTATGCGGTTGCGTAGGCGCAAAGTGCATTTGCAAAAAGAACGCTTATGGTACCGAAAATACTGGGAATAAGAACCGGAATTCCGACTTTAAACCAGAAAGTGGAAGACCTTCCACCAAGAAGCATATTGGCTTCCTGCCATTCTTTTCTGATTCCGTTGAATGCAGGAATAAGAAGAAGCGTTGAAAGCGGAATCTGGAAATAAATATACATAAGGATAAGGCCGCTACTTGAATACAAATCGAAATTCTGAATAAATCCGATTCCGTAAACATTTGCTACCTGTTTAAGAACACCTGCATTACCGATAATAATCATATAAGCGAACGCAAGCGGAACACCCGCAAAGTTGGATGTCATATTAAGAACAGCCATAAATGCGTTTCTGAATTTTCCGCGGGAATTATGAGCTGCCTGTGCGCCGAGGAATGCAATTACAATTCCGACGACGGTTGAAACAAAAGTTATAATAAGGCTGTTTTTGATTGCAGTCTTATAACTTAAAGTTGTAAAAATCTTTTTATAGTTCTCAAGAGTAAAGAGAACTGTTTTGTCGGCATCCGAGCCAAAGCTGTCGATTATAAGCATAAAGAGCGGCAGAAGCTCGAAAAGCAAAACAACAGTAAGGAACGGAAGAAGAACAAGCAAATATGTATATTTGCTTGTCATTTTTTTGCCGCCGGAAGCATTCTTCATAGGGTCACACCTCACTCAAAAAATGGGGCGTGCTTAAAAAGTACGCCCCATTCTTATTACTCATGGAGTAAATTTTAAAAGTTAAACATCAAATCGAATTAAAGAAGCGGGATGATGTTTTCGTTCCACCAAATGGAAATCTGTTCGCATGCTGCTGCATATGCTGCAGGATCGGAAATACCGACTGCGTTTGCATAGGTTTCGGGAGCAAAGATCTGATCTGCTTCGGGGATTACAACGTCGGTTCTGGTGGGGATTGCACCTGCTTTAGCAAGGTTGATCTGGCCAGCATCGGAGAAGATGTATTCTCTTGCAAGAGCTGCTGCGAAAGGAGTATCGGAAGTTTTGTTGATGATGGAAGCATAACCTACAAGGATTGCACCGTCGGAAGGAATGCCGATGGTGATGTCATAGTTTGCTGCGCCGTCTTTGTATCCGGGAGCATTGTAGGACCAGGTTACACCGCATTCAACTTCACCTGCCTGAATTCTTGCAGGGATGATGTCGCCGGCATCGATACGGCCAGCTTTAGCCATTTCAGTCCAGAATTCGAAAGCGGGTTCAAGGTTTTCAAGGTCGCCGCCGAATGCGTATGCAGTTGCAACTACAACGCCCTGGCCGGTTGCACCGCCGACTACGTCGCCGATGGTAAGTTTATAAGTACCTTCGCGAACATCTGCCCAGGAAGTAGGCATGGGTTCATCGCAGATATCATTGTTATAAATGAAAGTGGTTGCGCCAGTATAAGCGATCATCCAGAGACCATCGGGATCTTTTGCCCAATCCGGAACTGCATCCCAATGAGTGGTTTTATAGGACTGTACAAGACCTTCGTCAATTGCCTGCTGGGTGAATGCAAGACCAACGTCGCCGATGTCTTTGGTGCTGTCGTTTGCAAAGGTGGTAAGTTCTTCTGCGGAGCTCATATCTGCATCGGTATGGGTAATTCCATATTCAGCAGTAAGACCTTCCCAGGAAGCACCCCAGTTTGCCCAAGTGTCAGGCATACCAACGGACTGGACATCGCCTTCCTCTTTTGCTTTTTCAATAATTTCATCAAGGGTGTAGGAGTTGAGATCAACAGCCTCAGCTTCACCGCCGGCGCCACAGCCTGCGAATACAAGAGCGAGGCAAGCAAGAATTGCGATAAGTTTAAGGGTAGTACGCATTTTATTCCTTCTCTCTGAAATAGAATTAGTGCTTATTTTTTCTTTGCACTGGGGATATTATAACTTTTTTTACACTTTTTGTAAATGGATTTTTGCAAATATCGCTATTTTGTTGTACAAAAGATTATTAATTTTATTTATTTTTCACAAATAATTAACTCATTTTTAGCATTGCATAATGTAAACGCATTTGATATAATTTAATGTATTAAGTGCTCTTTGTGAGCGCTTCTTTTTGGAGGTAAAAAATGAAAGCATACGAAAGACTTCTCAAATACGTTCAGTATCCTACCGCTTCCGATGAAGAAAGCGAAACCTGCCCAAGCACTTCCGAACAAACCATTCTCGGACTTGCTCTTGTCGATGAAATGAAAGAAATGGGCATAAGCAACGTCAATATTGATGACAACGGCTATGTATATGGCGAAATTCCCGCATCAGAAGGCTGCGAAAACGCTCCCGTAATCGGATTCATCGCCCATATGGACGTTGTCCGTGAAGTTCCTTTTACAAATATCAAACCCAAAATCGTGGAATATAACGGCGGCGATGTTCTTCTTAACGAAGAAGAACAAATTTGGCTTTCCTGCAAGGAATTTCCCGAAATGGAAGAATGCAAAGGCCAGCACCTTATTGTAACCGACGGCACCACCCTTCTCGGCGCCGATGATAAAAACGGAATTGCCGAGATCCTTACCGCTGCGGAAGAACTTCTTGCAAACCCGGAAATCAAACACGGAAAAATCATGATCGGCTTTACTCCCGATGAAGAAATCGGCCGCGGCGCAAACAGATTTGATCTTGAACGTTTCGGTGCTGACTATGCATATACTCTTGACGGCGGTGCATTTGGTGAAGTTGAATGTGAAACCTTCAACGCCGCTCATGCTCATATCACTTTCAACGGAATTTCCGTTCATCCCGGCAGCGCAAAAGACAAAATGGTAAACGCCGCACTTGTTGCAATGGAATTTGATTCCCTTCTTCCCGCCGTTGAAAGACCCTGCCATACTTCCGGATATGACGGTTTCTATCATCTTACCGGAATGAAAGGTACCTGCGACAACGCAGACCTTTATTACATTATCCGCGACCACGATTCCGAAAAACTTACCTATCGCGTTGAATATATCAAACGCGCGGAAGATGAAATCAACCGCCGTTACGGCGCAGGAACCGCAGTTGCCGAAACCGGTTATGATTATAAAAACATGAGCGTAATCATTAAAGACCACTGGCATCTTATCGAAACCGCACAGAAAGCCATTCGTGAACTCGGAGCAGAACCAGTAACAAATCCTGTTCGCGGCGGAACTGACGGCTGTGTTCTTTCCTTCATGGGTCTTCCCTGCCCCAACCTTGGAACCGGTGGTTATAACTTCCACGGCAAATTTGAATTTGCAAGCGTTGAACAGATGGATAAAGCCGTTGAAATGATTAAACTTATTGCAAAATATTACGGTGAACAGACAAAATGAGCACCGTGCTCAAAGATAAGCCTTCCCGTGCTCAAAAAGGCGGATTCAAAAAACTGCTTTTCGGTTTAACTGCAATTTTTGCCGTTCTATTCATAATTTCGCTCACGCTGTTTTTCAGTTTCAAAGACGAAATCTATTTTACTTTAAGCATAACTTTCGGGGTTACGTTTTATCACTTTGCAATAAGATTGGTTATCGGATATTTTACAGATAAAATCTTTCGCGGAAGAACGAATCCAAACTCGAAATGGTTTTCCCAAAAGAAGTTTGAGCACACAATTTATAAGAAACTTAAAGTTCACAAATGGAAAAAGTTAGTTCCGACTTATGACCCGGATCAGTTTAACCTTGAATATCATAGTTTTGAAGAAATTGCCCGTTCAATGTGCTCCGCTGAAATATGTCACGAGGTAATAATGCTGTTTGCACTGTTTCCGGTTTTATTGATAATCCCCTTCGGTTCACCTGCGGTATTTATCATAACTTCCGTTCTTTCCGCATTAATTGACCTTGTTTTTGTGATAATTCAGCGCTATAACCGTCCGCGAATTCTTCGCCTGATTAAAAGAAAAGTATAAAAAAACAGCTTCCGTTTTTCGGAAGCTGTTTTTTTATTGTTTATTATACGCCATAAAGTTCGCTGAATTTCTTTTCAAGATATTCAACGTAATATTTCGGATCAAAAGGCGCGCCGCAGACCATTTCGAAAAGTTCGTTCGGATCATACATGCTTGCGTGCTGATGAATTTTCTCTTTAAGCCAATCTGCAATCGGTTTAAGACTTCCGGAAGCTATCGCCGCTTCAACGTCGATATCCTCACGCATTTTTGCAATCATCTGTGCGCCGTAAGCGCTTCCGAGTGCATAGGACGGGAAATATCCTACGTTTCCGCCGGACCAGTGGCTGTCCTGGAGGCAGCCTTCGGTATCGGAAGGAACTTCGACACCGAGGTATTCTTTATAAAGTCTGTTCCATTCTGCGGGAATTTCATCAACGGTAAGTTCGCCGGCGAACATCTTTTTCTCGATTTCATAGCGGACCATTACGTGGAGGCAATAGGTAAGCTCGTCCGCTTCGGTTCTGATGAGAGAAGGTTCAGCTTTGTTGATAATCGAATATGCAAGCTCCGGAGTGATATCGCCGTACTGTTCCGGGAAAAGTTCTTTGACTTTCGGAAGAATTGCGGTAATGAAAGCTTTGCTTCTTCCGATAAGGTTTTCGAAGAATCTGGACTGGCTTTCATGGATTCCCATGGAAACTCCGCCGGCAACAACGGTATATTTATGTTCATCTGCGCCGCCGAGTTCATAAAGAGCGTGGCCGCCTTCGTGGATTACGGAATACATGGAGGATTCGAAATTATCCTCATAATAATGGGTTGTGATGCGAACGTCATCTTTTGTGAATTCAAGAGTGAAGGGATGCTCGGTTTCGCCGCAAACGCAATGGTTCGGGTCGATGCTCATGAAATCCATGAGATATTTTGTGAGTTCCTTCTGTTTTTCAACGGAAAAACCGGTGAGCTTCGGAAGTTTTTCGTTTTTTCCGGTGGCAACGATTTTTTTGATGAGCGGAACGATGTGCTCACGAAGAGTTGCAAAGAATTCATCGCATTTTTCCATTGTGAGTCCTCGCTCATACATATTGAGCTGGGTGTTATAAGGCTCTTCGTCCGGTTTATAATATTTTGCAAAACGAATGTTATAATCAAAAACCTCTTTGAGATAGGGTTTGAAGGATTCAAAATCGTTTTCGCCTTTTGCTTTGTGCCAGACATATTCAGCTTTGCTGAGAACTTTCTGGTAACCTATATATTCATCAAGCGGAATGGTCTTCATAAATTCGTTATCGCGAAGGAGGAGTTCAACTTCTCTTGCCTGATGAGGAGTGAGTTCATCTTTATGCTCTTTAAGGTATTCAAGAAGTTCAATGGTTTCCGCTTTTGTTGAAAGTTCATACATATATCCCGTGAGAATTCCAAGAGCTTCGCTTCTTCCCTCTTCGGTATCTTTCGGTGCAACGGTTGCACTGTCGAGATAGATAGAAGAAGTTGCGTATCTGAAGGCGTAAAGCTGTTTCTGGAGTTCCGCAAGTTTTTCAAGTTTTGCAGTAAGTTCTTCTGTCATTTTAACTTTCTCCTTTTATTTGAGATGATTCGAGTATATCACAATATCTCATATTTTTCCAGCATTAAAAATCCGGTTTTATTCCGGCTTTTTCCTTCCGGATTCAATAAGCTCCTTTTCAAATTCTTCCGGGTGTTTTATGTAATAATCCTGATGTTCATCTTCTGCTGTATAAAATGCAGAAAACGGTTCAAGGCTTATCCAGACCTTTTTTCCGGACTTTTCTTCAAGTTCAGCGATCATTTTTTTCGCAGTTTCTTTTTCGGAAAAATCATTATAATAAACAGCAAGGGTATATGAATATCCCCTGTCGATAAACTGGCCTTCGCCGTCAAAAGGATCTACTCCGTCAAGAAAAATTTCAAAAAGTTCATTAAAAGAAACTTTTTCCGGATCATATTCGATTTTTATCGTTTCTCTGTGGCCTGTTTTCTGGCTTTTTACTTCTTTATAGGTTGGATTTGCTTCCTTTCCGCCGCAATAGCCGCTTGTAACATCAAAAACACCGGCCAGTTCTTTAAATGCAGGAGTTATGCACCAGAAACATCCACCGGCAAAATATGCTGTTTTCATAAAATCACCGCCTTTATTTTTCGCAGATGAACTTTTTGAATTCACCGAGCAAATAATCAAAATCCTTTTTTTCGTAATAATAGTGTCCCGATTTTTCAAGAACATTTATCGAAGCAAAAGTTTTTTCCTCAAGATATTTTATAGATTTTTTTGCAACAAGCTCGTCCCCGAAAGACTGAAAAATCACACAATCCGTTTTCAGGCTTCCGATTATTTTTCTTGTTTCACCGATTTTTCCGAAAAGTTCAAGAAATCTCGGAATCCAGCCAAGATATTTCAGCGGATTTTTTGAAAGCTCTATTCCGCAGCAATTTTTCATTGCAACAAGTTTTTCATCGCTTTCCGGAACTTTTCCGAGATAGATTCTGAAGGCTGAAAAGAGCGCAACCGGCTTTACAAAAAGTTTTATCGGAACAGCAAGCAAAAAAAGTTTTTCTATTCTTCTTTCTTTAACCGCCTGCTCAATCGCAAGAAGTGTTCCGAGGGAATGCGCAACTATAAAAATCTTTTTATGATTTTTCAAAAGTTCCGAAACGGCAAAATCAACCCGTTTTTCCCATTTTTTCATTGAAGTTCTTGAAAAATCCTCGGTTTTTCCGCCGTGACCATCCAAAAGAAGATTATAGACCGAAAATTCTTTTGGAACAAGCGGAAGAAAATCTTTAAAATGATTCGGCGTTCCGGCAATTCCGTGGATAAACAAAACGGCGGTTTCTGCTTCCGAAACAATGCGTTTATACTCTTTATGTTCCACAAAAACCACCTCCTTTGATTTAATTATACCATTTTTAAATTTAAATGTATATGACAAAAAAGCTCATTCCGAAGAATGAGCTTTTTGTTGGTGGGAGCGGGTGGGTTCGAACCACCGTAGCAACTTGCAACAGATTTACAGTCTGCCCCCTTTGGCCGCTTGGGTACACTCCCATATAAATTATTCAGTTTGTCGATAGTGGAGCTGGTGGACGGACTCGAACCCCCGACCTGCTGATTACAAATCAGCTGCTCTACCAACTGAGCTACACCAGCATCTCAGCGACGAATGTTATCTTATCATATCTGAAAGAATTTGTCAACACCAAATTGCAAAAAAATTTTATTTTTTATCTTAAAAAATATTTAAACAAATCTTAAAACTTCTCCTCCTTTTTTCTTAAAACTTTTTTTGCTAACATTTTATGGAAACGGAGGGCTCGATAATGAAAAAATTTTTAATCATATCACTTGCTTTTGCGGTAATCTTTGTTTCAGGTTTTTTTATTGCAGAAAAATTCTTCCCGGCGGAAACATATATTGCAAAATCTTTTGTTACCGATTTTTCAGAAAATTCCTTCCCATCTCCGGAAAAAGAAAATTTCGAAGAAGGCTTTGATCTGGCGGAACTTTTGGAAAATGGCGCCGTTCTTAACGATTCGCTTTTGCTTATAAATGAAGAACATCCCTTTCCGGAAGATTATTCACCGGAACTTATCGACCTTGGCGGGGTTTTTGTAAATTCCTGCGCAGTAAATGCATATAAAAACCTTTCCGAAGATATAAAAGAAAAATTTGACAACTCACTTTATATCATGAGCGCCTTCCGGACCCGGGAAGAACAGCGCGCAATTATTGAATCCGGAAACGAATTTGCCGCATCTGTTGATTCCAGCGAACATCTTTCCGGTCTTGCGCTTGATGTTTATGTAAAATACCATGCGGGAATGGGCTTTCTCGATAGCGAAGAAGGACAATTTGTCAATTCTTTCTGCCAGGATTACGGATTTATAATCCGATATCCTTATTACGGCGAAAAAATTACCGGAATTCCTTTTGAACCCTGGCACCTTCGCTATGTTGGTCTTCCCCATTCAGAAATCATTGCAGAAAACAACCTTACTCTTGAAGAATATATCGAATCATTTATGCCCGGAAAAATCTATTATTATAATGAATATTTTATTTCAAGACAAAAACCTGAAGAAATTTTTATTCCGGAAGGTTTTTCGGATATTATAATTTCTTCCGACAACACGGGTTATTATTATATAACCGGGAAACAATGATCTGTTGTTTATAATGATTAACCGCCGTATATTTTCCGGCGGTATTTTTTGTTGCCCGAAAGCTGTTTTTATGGTAAAATTTTATCATATTCAGTTCGGAGGGATTTTATGAAAAAATTTGTTTCTCTTCTTTTGGTTTTCATAATGATTTTTTCTTTCTGTGCCTGTTCGCCAAAAGAAAAATCCATAAAAATCGTAACCGTTACCGACACCCATTTTACCGGAAAAGAAGCTTTTTCCTATGAGGGAACTTTTGCTTTGGCAAACGACAGCAACGGAACCGGAAAACAGGTAAAATATGTTGAGGAAATTTTTGATGCTTTCGTTTCGGAAATGCTTTCCGAAAAGCCGGAATATATCATAATCACCGGCGATATTGTTTTTAACGGTGCAAAAGCCTCGCACCTTGCTTTTGCCGAAAAACTTAAGGTTCTTTCCGAAGAAGGGATTAAAATCCTTGTTCTTCCCGGGAACCACGATATAACCGGTTCCTCTTATATTTTCCCGAACGGTGAAGCAGAAACTGCGGATTCCGTAACCCCCGACGAATTCAGAGAAATCTATTCCGAATTTGGTTATTCCGGCGGAATTTCCTATGATGAAAATTCCCTTTCCTATGTTTATGATACCGAAAAAGGCGTTCGCATCTTTATGCTTGATACAAATGTTTTTTATGGCGCAACCCTTGGAAATCTCAGCGAAGCAACCCTTATCTGGCTTGAAGAACAGCTTTCTTCCTGCAAAGAAGCGGAAGACGTTCCCATTGTTGCGGGACACCACAGCCTTCTTTCCCATAATCCCCGTTTTGATCTCAACTATAAGCTCGGAAACGGAGATAAAGTTTCCGAAATCATAACCGAATACGGCGGCAATCTTTATCTTTGCGGACATCTTCATACTCAGCATTTTGTTCAGACCGAAGAAATCACCGATATAGTCGGCGGCGGATTCTGCGTTTATCCCCACAGATACGGCGTAATCGATTTTTCAAAGGAAAGCTGGACCTATGAATCCAAAGCAACCGATGTTTCCGCCTATGCCGAAAACATTGGCAGCACCGACGAAAACCTTCTCCAATATTCCGATTTCGGATACAATTTCTTCTATGACAACGCTTATGCCCAGGCGAGGGAAACAATTTATTCTGTTATTAGCGACCCGGAACTTGCAGAAAAATACAGCGTTTTCAGCGCAAAGCTTAACGTTGCATATTTCGACGGAGTTTTTTCCGACCTTGATCTTTCCTTTGCGGAAGATTTTATCGCCGCAACGGAAGGCACCGGCTGGAGCTCCTATATGAAAACCATTCTTCTTGATACAAAAGATAACATTTATTGCCAATGGCCGGCAGAAACCGAATAAAAAAAGAGGTGTTACCTTATGCAGAATAAAGTTCTTTTGATTCTTTGCGACGGAATGAGACCCGATGCGGTTATAAAATGCAATCACCCTTTTGCTGAAAAACTCATGAGCACCGCGCGTTATAATCCGCATGCTCAAACGGTTTTTCCTTCCTGGACCCTTCCCTGCCATATGTCTCTTTTCCACAGCGTTTTGCCTTCCGAGCACGGAGTTTTGGGCAACACTTTTGTTCCGGGTGAAAGAAAAGGACTTTTTGAACAGCTTCGTGACAACGGAAAATCCACATCGTTTTTCTATAGCTGGGGCGAACTTAAAGATCTTTATGCGCCCTATTCCGTTTGCTACAGCCATTTTGTTTCGGAAGAACATTTCCCCCACGGAAAAGTTACGGAGATGCTTGAGGAAAACTGCGAAAAATTCATCAATGAATATAAACCGGATTTTGTTTTTCTCTATCTTGAAACCACCGACAGCATCGGACACGAAATCGGCTGGGGTACCGAGGAATATTATAAAGCGGCTAACCACTCTTTTGGAATAATAGAAAAGATAATGTCCAGCCTTCCGGAAGATTATTCCGTAATTGTTCTTGCGGACCACGGCGGCCACGACCAAACTCACGGAACGACCGATCCGATTGATATGACGATTCCTCTTTTTATTAAAACGGATTTTGAAATCGATGAAGAAAATTTTGAAAATGCAAATATTATAGATATAGCGCCGACAATTTGCAAAATAATCGGAATAGAACCTTCAAAAAAATGGAAAGGCAAATGCCTTTTGAAATAAAGAAAGCACCCGCAAGGGTTCTTTTTTCGTCGGATATCTTTTCAAAAATTCTGATATGTGCTATTATATTAAATTAAGGAAAGAGGGCGATCTTTATTTACTATGTGAAAAAGTTTGACGGGCACGTCCACAGCGACTGTTCACCGCGAGGCGTTCATTCCATGATGAGCCTTTGTGAACAGGCGGTAAACCGCGGACTTTTCGGTTTTGCCGTAACGGATTGCTGTGATTGTGACCGCTTTGATGAAATGCAGTTTTCCGAAAGGGTTCGCGAATCCGTTTACTGCGTATATAAAGCCCGCTCCGTTTTCGAAGATTCTCTTGTAATTTCCAATGGAGTTGAAATCGGACAGCCCCTTGATAATATTGAAAAAGCGGACAAAATCATCGGAAGCGTTCCTTTCGATATTGTTCTCGCTTCCGTAAAAAAATATCCGGACGGAAGAAAACTCAGCGAAATAAATTATTCCGAACTTTCAGAAAATGAAATTGTAAGACACATGGAATCTTATTACAATCTCCTTCTTGAAACTTCTAAATGGAATAATTTTGACGTATTGAGCCAGCTTACCCTTCCGATGAGATATGTCAACAGCGAATCCGCGCCCTATTTTTCCATTCGCCATTGTGACGATATAATTGAAACAATTCTTAAAAAACTCGTTGAAGACGGAAAAGCCCTTGAGGTAAACACTTCCGCTCTTCGCGGAAAACTTAATATGATCCTTCCCCCGGTAAGATACCTCAGAATGTTCCGAGAACTCGGCGGCGAATTTGTTACCATAGGTTCCGGTTCCCACAGCTGCGGTTCTCTCGGCGCAGACATTGGCGAAGGAATAAGCCTTGTTCATGAGGCAGGTTTTTCTTCCTATTGCTATTTTGAAAAACGTAAACCCGTTCTTATAAAAATTGATTAAAGGAGATTTCAATATGGATCAGCTTCTTAAACTTCTTGAACAGAACGCAAAACTCACCACCGAACAGCTTTCCGCCCTTCTTGGAAAAACCGAAGAAGAAATTTCCGCCGCGGTAAAAGAATATGAAAAAGAACACGTTATTATCGGATATAACGCTCTCGTTAACTGGGAAAAAATCGATCCGAACGATTGCACCGCCGTCATTGAACTTAAAGTTCAGCCCAAACGCGATTACGGTTATGACGAAATTGCCGCCGAAATAATGCGCTTTGATGAAGTTCAGACCGTATGGCTCATGAGCAGCTCCAGCTATGACCTTTCCGTAATAATCCGCGGACACAGCTTCAAGGATATTTCCATGTTTGTTGCAAAACGCCTTGCTACCCTTGATTCCGTAACTTCCACCGCAACAAACTTTGTTCTTAAGCGTTATAAAGAACATTTCTTCAATTTTACCGACGAGGTAAAAGACGAAAGGAGGCACCTGAATATTGATTGATTACAACAAAGTGCTTTCCGAAAAAGTTGCTGAACTAAAACCTTCCGGAATCAGAAAATTCTTCGATCTTGCCGCTGAAGTCAAGGACGTTATCGCCTTAACCATCGGAGAACCGGATTTCAAAACTCCTTGGCATATCCGCGAAGCAGGAATAAAATCCCTTGAAAAAGGCAGAACCTGGTATACCGCAAACGCCGGTCTTATTGAGCTTCGCCAGGAAGCTTCAAAATATCTTAAACGCAGATTCAGCCTTGATTATGATGCAAAGGATATTTTTATAACCGTCGGCGGCTCCGAAGCTATTGACCTAACCATTCGCGCCATTATCGAAAACGGCGATGATATGCTTCTTCCGATTCCTTCCTTTGTTTGCTATGACCCTATTTGCCGCCTTGCTGGAGGAAATGTTATTCCGATCGAAACAAAACGTGAAAACGATTTCCGTCTTACTGCGGAAGAACTCAGAGCGGCAATTACTCCGAAAACAAAACTCCTCGTCCTTCCTTTCCCTAACAACCCGACAGGCGCAGTTATGAGAAGAGAACATCTTGAGGAAATTGCCGAAGTTCTTCGCGGAACCGACATTATGGTTCTTTCCGATGAAATTTATGCGGAACTTACCTATGGCGGTGAACGCCATGTTTCCATTGCCGAAATTGACGGCATGAAAGAGCGCACCATTATTGTAAACGGTTTTTCAAAAGCCTATGCTATGACCGGCTGGAGACTCGGCTATGTTGCCGGACCTTCCCCGATAATTCAGCAGATGCTTAAAATTCATCAATACGCGATAATGAGCTCTCCCACCACAAGTCAGTATGCCGCCGTTGTTGCAATGCGCGATTGTGACAACGAGGTTGAGGAAATGAAAAAGCAATATGATATGAGAAGACGTTTTCTTGTAAAAGCCTTTAACGATATGGGTCTCGATTGCTTCACTCCCGAAGGAGCATTTTACGTTTTCCCCTGCATAAAATCCACCGGACTTTCCTCCGAAGAATTTTGTGAAAAGCTTCTTCACAGCAAAAAGGTTGCTGTTGTTCCCGGCGGAGCTTTTGGTTCTTCCGGGGAAGGTTTTGTCCGCGTTTCCTATTCCTATTCTCTTGATCATCTTATGGAAGCGACAAAGCGAATCAAAGAATTCCTTGAGGAACTTGAAAAATGAAAAGCATAAGCGTTAAGGCGCCGGCAAAAATCAATCTATTTCTTGATATTGTCGGAAGGCTTCCGACCGGATATCACGAAATCGAATCGATTATGCAAACCATTGACCTTTTTGATTATGTTAAAATTTCGGAAGATGAAGAAATCTCCGTTTTTTGCAGCGACAGCGCCCTTGATGGCGATTCAAACATTGCTTTCAAAGCCGCAAAACTCTTTTTTGAAAAAACGGGAATTGATTCCGGGGTTAAAATCGAAATTGATAAACGGATTCCGAAACAGGCAGGTATGGCCGGCGGAAGCGCCGATGCCGCCGCTGTTCTTTTTGGAATGAACAAAATTTTCGGTTTTCCCCTTTCCGAAGATGAACTTTGTGATTTGGGCGCAAAATGCGGAGCCGACGTTCCCTTTTCGATAACCGGAGGAACAAAGCTTTCCGAAGGAATCGGCGAAAAGCTTTCGTCTGTTCCGGAAATTCCGGATTGCTGGATTGTTACCGTAAAGCCTGATATCAGTATGAGCACGCCGGAAAGTTATAAATATTATGATGAGCACGGACTTTTTGCCCTTGAGCACCCCGGAAAATCCGGGATTATCGGCGCATTGGAAGAAAACGATATTTATCCCCTTTCCAAAAAGCTTTATAACGTTCTTGAGCATACCGTTGAAGACCCGATTATCAAAGAAATCAAAAATGATATGCTCTCTCTTGGTGCTCTCGGTTCAATGATGACCGGAAGCGGTACGGCTGTTTTCGGAATTTTTGATTCCGTTCAGAAAGCTGTTGCCGCAAAAAACTATCTTTCCGGAAAATTCAGCTCTGTTTTTCTTTCAAGACCTACAAAATCCGGCGTACAAACAGATAAAAGCGCCGCGGTTTATGAAAAATTTGCCGAACTCGGAATAAAATATGAACGTGTTGACCACCCGGCTGTTTATACCATGGAAGAAATGGATTCCCTCGGAATTTTCAAAAAAGGTGTTGTCGGAAAGAACCTTTTTCTTCGTGATAACAAAGGTCACAGACATTTTCTTGTTTTTGTTTTCGGAGATAAACACGCAAACCTTGAATCCATTCAGAATGAACTCGGAATCAAACACGTAAGCTTTGCTTCCGCCGAAAGACTTGATAAATATCTCGGTCTTACAAAAGGTTCCGTTTCTCCCCTCGGAGTAATAAACGATTCCTCTGCGGCTGTTGAATTTATAATCGACAGCGAATTCAAAGATTACCCATGCGTCGGTGTTCACCCGAACCAGAACACTTCAACCGTTTGGCTGACTTTTGAGGATTTGATAAAAGTTATTCGTGAAAACGGAAACAAAATCGATTTTATAAACATCTGATTGAATAATTTTAAAAAAATCCGTCAATGCTTTTTTTATCAAAAGCAAAGGCGGATTTTTTATGAGTTTTTACAGATATGACGCTTACCCTAAAGGAAGGAAAATGAAAGGATTCGAAAGTCTTTTGCTTATCGGTCTTGTTTTCACTTTGTTTTCTTCCGGAGTAAATAAAACCGTTGCAACCGGAAACGAAATCCGTTCCGAAACGCTTCGGCTTCATATAATTGCCAATTCCGACAGCGAAGAAGACCAACAGCTTAAACTTAAAGTCCGCGATGCGGTTCTTGAAGCAACCGGAGAACTTTTTGCGGAAGTTTCCGGAAAAACGGAAGCTGTTGCCGCGGCGGAATATTCTGCGAACGATATAAAAGAAATTGCAGAAAAAACTATTGCAGAAGAAGGTTTTGATTATCCCGTTCAGGTCGAAGTTACCGAAATGTGGTTCGAAACAAGAAGTTATGAGGGTTTTACTCTTCCGGCCGGAGATTATGACGCCGTAAGAATAATCATAGGCGAAGGCGAAGGAAAAAACTGGTGGTGCGTGATGTATCCCGCGCTTTGTATTCCCGGCGCGGAAAAACCGCTTGAAAAATACGGTGATAATGCGGATTTTGTTTCCGGAACCGAATTTGAGATTCGGTTCGCGGTTATTGAATGGATTGAAAGCATTAAAAAGAGTTTTTTATAAATAGTGCAAAATTTATAAACCGTTAATGGATTTTACCAAAATTCATTAACGGTTTTGTCAGTTTTGTCAAATATTAAAATTCCGTCTTTTGACAAAAATGTTATAATTTTTGAATTTTTTTGGTCTAAATTTTGAATATTCCCTTGACTTATTATAGTAATAATAGGTATAATAAGTTGTTGATATACAACAGTGGGCAAAATGCCCAAAATAAGAAACACGAACAGGAGTGAACAAAGCTTATGGAAAATCTTCTCTATGCTGTTCCCGTTATCGGTGTCGTCGCTCTCGCTGTCGCTCTTATGCTTAAAAGCTGGATCGGCAAACAGGACGAAGGCAACGACAGAATGAAGGAAATCTCCGGTTATATCCGTGAGGGTGCAATGGCATTCCTCGGCCGCGAGTACAAAATGGTCGCTGCATTCGCAGTTGTCCTCCTTCTTATCGTCGCAATCTTCATCAGCCCCATCGCTGCAATCGCATGCCTTTTCGGCGCTGCATTCTCTGTACTTGCAGGCTTCATCGGCATGAAAACCGCAACCGATGCAAACGTACGCACTACCAACGCTGCAAGCAAAAACGGTATGCCCGCTGCTCTTAAAGTAGCATTCCGCGGCGGCGCTGTTATGGGTCTTTGCGTTGTTGGTCTCGGCCTTCTCGGCGTCAGCGTTGTTTTCATCATCTGCAACCTTGATACCGGTATTTTCGCAAACATCACCCTTGATAACTGCGCAACCATCATCACCGGTTTCTCCCTCGGTGCTTCCTTCGTAGCACTTTTCGGACGTGTTGGCGGCGGTATCTATACCAAAGCAGCAGACGTCGGTGCAGACCTTGTTGGTAAAGTTGAAGCAGGTATCCCCGAAGACGACCCCAGAAACCCCGCAGTTATCGCAGATAACGTTGGTGATAACGTTGGTGACGTTGCAGGTATGGGTTCCGACCTTTTCGAATCCTATGTTGGTTCCATCGTTTCCGCAATTACCCTCGCAATTGCAATTCCTACCATCAACAGCGGACTTCTCGGTGAAGTTGCTCTTGATCCGGTAACCGGTTCTCTCTTCCCGCTTTTCCTTGCTGCAATCGGCATTATTGCTTCCATCATTGCTGTTTTCTTTGTTAACGGCAAAACCAACAACCCCGCAAGCCAGCTTAACCTCGGTACTTACATCAGCTCCGCAATCGTAATCGTTGCTTCCTTCTTCCTCAGCCAGGCTTGCTTCGGAAACATCGGTGCTTTCGTAGCAGTTGTTATCGGTCTTGTTGTCGGTGTTGCAATCGGTAAAATCACCGAGTTCTACACTTCCGGCGACTTCAAACCCGTTAAAGAGATTGCACAGCAGTGCGAAACCGGTTCCGCAACCTGCATCATCAGCGGTTTTGCAACCGGCCTTACCTCCACTGTTTTCCCGCTTCTCCTTATTGCAATCGCAATTCTCGGTGCTTACTATGCATTTGGTCTTTATGGCATTGCAATCGCAGCAGTAGGTATGCTTTCCACCACCGGTATTGTTATCGCAGTTGACGCTTACGGTCCTATCTCCGATAACGCAGGCGGTATCGCAGAAATGAGCGAACTTCCCGAAGAAGTACGTGAAATCACCGATACTCTCGACTCCGTTGGTAACACCACCGCAGCAGTCGGCAAAGGCTTTGCAGTTGGTTCCGCAGCTCTTACCGCTCTTGCACTCTTCGTATCTTATTCCCAGATTGCAAACCTTGAAAAAATCGACCTTCTCAGCCCCGCAGTTGTTGCAGGTCTTCTCATCGGCGGTATGCTTCCGATGCTCTTCTCCGCTCTTACCATGAACTCTGTTGGTAAAGCAGCAAACCAGATGATCGAAGAAGTTCGCCGTCAGTTCCATGAATTCCCCGGCATTATGGAAGGAACTCAGAAACCCGACTATGCAAGATGCGTTGACATCTCCACCGGTGCAGCTCTTAAAGAAATGCTTCTTCCCGGCGCTCTTGCAGTTGTTTGCCCCATTGCTGTTGGTCTTATCCTCGGCACTGAAGCTCTCGGCGGTCTTCTCGCAGGTTCCCTCGTAGTTGGCGTTCTTATGGCAATCACCATGTCCAACGCCGGCGGTGCTTGGGATAACGCAAAGAAATACATTGAAAACGGTCATAACGGCGGCAAAGGTTCCGAACCCCACAAAGCTGCTGTTGTCGGCGATACCGTCGGTGACCCCTTTAAAGATACTTCCGGTCCTTCCCTTAACATCCTTATTAAGCTCATGACCGTTGTAGCTGTTGTATTCCTTCCCCTTTTCCTTTAATAGGTAAATAAAATTAAAGCCCCGCTTTGCGGGGCTTTTTTTGTGCCAAAAAACTGCTTGTATTTTTGTTGGATTTGTCAACAGAAATTTCTTTAAAAAATAAGAAAATTTAACAAATATATGTTATACTTAAATTAAAGTATAACCCGAAAGGATTTGCGCTATGTCCCGGGAATTTGCAAACGAACGCGAGCTTGAAAAAGAATTTGAACAGATTTTTGAAAACGAAGAAGCCCACTATCTTATTGCCCAACGCGCCCACGAATATGCAAAGCTTATGGCATATTACCGCTGTGCCATAATGGAGGTTGAAACCAAATTCAAGGTGCTCAACGAAGAATTTTCTCTTCGCTTAGACCGCAACCCTATCGAAAACGTAAAAAGCCGTCTTAAAAGACCAATCAGCATACGCAACAAGCTGAAAAAATACGGTTACCCTCTTACAATGCAAAACATTGAAGAACAGCTCCATGATGTTGCGGGAATCCGCGTTGTTTGCTCTTTTCCAAGCGACGTTTATACCATTGCCGAAGCTTTTCTGAGCCAGGACGACGTTACGCTTATCCGTATGAAGGATTACATTAAAAATCCAAAGCCAAGCGGTTACAGAAGCCTTCACCTTATTATTGAAATCCCCATTTTTCTTGCAAGAGAAAAAAGAATGATGAAAGTTGAAATTCAGCTTCGCACCATTGCAATGGATTGCTGGGCAAGCCTTGAGCACCAGATACATTACAAAAAAGATTTTCATTTCACCGACGATATGGCAAAGGAACTTGCTCTTTGTGCGGAAATCAGCGCAGACCTTGACGAACGAATGGAAAAACTTCGTAAAATCGTAAGAAAAAACCCCGATAAAGTGGATATTATAAACATCATATAAAAAAACCGTGCCGGAAAATCCGGCACGGTTTTTTCTAAAATTGCATTATTTACCGTAATCATATTTGCAGAAAGGACATTTGGGATAATCGAAATTATGCTTTTTCCCACAGTTTGGGCAAGTATAAATATCCACTTCCATCGCTCCAGCCAGAAGATTCGGCAAATCACCCAAAATCCAGCCCGTTTGTCCAAGCTGCAATTTTTCTGTTTTTATATGATTCATTTCGTATCCGCAGCGCAGACAAGGCATATTCTTCGACATAACGGTCTTCCCCTTTAATCAAAAAACGGGCACTGTAGTTTTTACCGTGCCCGTAAATTTTGCTGTCTTAGTCGCAAATATTAGAAGAACTGGAAGTTCCGATTCTGGAAGCGCCGGCTTCGATCATTGCGCAGGCTGCTTCATAAGTTTTAACGCCGCCGGAAGCTTTTACGCCCATTTCCGGACCAACGGTTTCGCGCATAAGGCGGATATCTTCAACAGTTGCACCGCCGGTGGAAAAACCGGTGGAAGTTTTTACAAATTCTGCGCCGGCGCGTTTTGCCGCAAGGCAAGCTTCGACTTTTTCTTCATCGGTAAGAAGGCAGGTTTCGATAATTACTTTAAGGATTGCTCTGCCGTCGCAAGCGCTGTGAACGGTTGCAATATCGTCCTCAATTCTGCGCCAATCGCCCACTTTTGCGGAAGCGATATCTATTACCATGTCGATTTCCTCTGCGCCGTCTTCAATTGCGCAGGCTGCTTCAAAAGCTTTTGCGGCGGAAGCCATTGCTCCGAGAGGAAAACCTACAACGGAGCAGGTTTTTATTCCGGTACCTTTAAGCTCTTTATGTACGAAGTAAACGTTAAGGGAGTTTACGCAAACAGCGGCAACTCCGTATTTTTTTGCTTCGTCACAAACTGCTCTGAGCTGTTCATGGGTGGCATCTGCTTTAAGAAGGGTGTGATCAAGATATTTTGCGATAGCCTGTTTATCCATTTTGTTTTCCTCCTTTTATTTAAATCAGCCGCAACCGCCGCAGGAACCGCAATCGCCGGAGCAACCGCCCTGTTCGGGTCTTGCAATGGTTTCGGGATCGTCGCCTGCTGCGGACATCTGGATGATATGAAGAACATATTCAAACATTTCGTTGAATTCGTCCTGGGCATTGTTATATGCAACCATTTTTTCGTGGTTGGTTGCAACGTCATAAAGTTCATGAACAACTTTATCAAGTTCCTCGATTTTTTTGTCGTCACGGTCTGCCTTGGTGATTTCCTGGGTGAGTTCATATCTCTTCATATTGAATTCGGCAATTTTTTCCTGAAGCTCATCGTCTTCCTCAACAGCTCTCTGTGCGGTGTTTAGAAGGATATAGCTTTCTTCCTGCTGGATTTTTTTGCCAAGTTCTCTTGCCATTTCGATAACAGTCATTTTATTTTATTCCTCCGTTTTAATAATTTCTCCGTCAAGAGCCCAGCCAAGGGACTCTTTTAAATATACTTTTGCAAGGCCTTTCTGAACGTCGGTTCTTGGGGCTCGAACAACAAGGTTTTCGTAACTTCTTCCGCTTATATAGCCTTCTCCCACGTCAACTTCATCATCGAAAAGAACGGTGGTTGTTTTTCCGACGAATGAAGCGTTTATTTCGTGGCTGATTTCTGTTTGTAAATCAAGAAGCCTTTGGAAGCGGTTTGAGGAAACGTCATGGGGAATCTGGTCTTCCATAACGGCGGCTTTTGTTCCCTCGCGTTTTGAATAGATGAAGCTGTAAGTCATGCTCCATCTTGCTTTCCTCGAAAGTTCCATAGTGGCTTCAAAATCCTCTTCCGTTTCCCCGGGAAATCCGACTATAAGGTCACTTGTTATGGTAACATAGGGAATGATTTCTCTCGCCATATCAACAAGTTCCATATAATGTTCGGCGGTATATCTTCTGTTCATCCGGCGAAGAACATCGTTTGAACCGCTTTGTACTGGAAGGTGGATATAGTTGCAGACTTTTTCGCAATCGCGGATTGCTTCAAGAAGTTCGCGGGTGCAATCTTTCGGGTGGGAAGTCATGAATTTTATTCTGAAATCTCCGGGAATTGCGTTAACTTCCCGAAGAAGCTCTGCAAAGGTGATTCCCTTTACAAGTCCTTTTCCGTAGGAGTTTACGTTTTGGCCGAGCAAAGTTATCTCTTTATATCCCGCCGCAACGATTTCTCTTGCTTCGGCAAGAATATTTTCCGGTTCCCTGCTCTTTTCTCTTCCGCGAACAAGGGGCACTACACAGTATGTGCAGAAGTTATCGCATCCATGCATTATCGGAAGATTTGCTTTCATATCGCTGTCGCGGTGGATCGGAAGATATTCCGCCATACAGCCTTCGCCTTCGCCGATATCGAACTGGCGTTTTTTTGCGGTTATATGTTTATAAACAAGTTCCGGTAATCTCGGAGCAGCGTGGGTTCCAAAAACGATATCCACAAAAGGATAGCTCTGGCGGAATTTTTTTGCAATATGTTCCTGCTGGACCATACAGCCGCAGACAGCGATTATCATATCCGGGTTTTCTTCATGGGCTTTTTTAAGGATTCCCACGTTTCCGAAAACACGTTTTTCCGCATTTTCTCTTATTGCGCAGGTGTTGAAAATTACAAATTCTGCTTCTTCGGCGGAATTTATGATTTCATATCCCATCTCTTCAAGAAGACCTTCGAGCTTTTCGCCATCGGAAAAGTTCTGCTGACAGCCGTATGTATGGACATAGGCCTTATGTTCGCCTTCTCTTTTTGAAAGGATCTCGCGCACTTTTTCAATATAATTTATTTCGGGCATTGAAACTTCCTTTCTGCCTTTAAAAAATCAAATATATTCCTTAACTTTATTATATTATCACGAAGACGGAAAATTATCAATAGTATATAAGGCGAATATGTTTAACAAAGCTTTTTCGCGGCAATAATATCTTCGCAACAAAATTACGGAGTGATAAAAATGACCGTTAAACGAGGAGATATTTATTATGCCGACCTGAGTCCCGTGGTCGGTTCGGAACAGGGCGGAATACGTCCGGTACTTATTGTTCAGAACGATGTCGGAAACAAATTCAGCCCGACTGTAATTGCCGCGGCAATTACCAGCCAGAAGGACAAAACAAAGCTTCCGACCCATATTTCCGTTTCTTCGGAAAAATGCGGGCTTGCAAAAGATTCCATTGTTCTTCTTGAACAGATCCGCACCATTGACAAACAGCGTCTTAAAGAACACATGGGTCATCTTGACGACGGCGCAATGAACAGAATTGATGAAGCTCTTTCAATAAGTTTCGGACTCGGAAACTCTGTTATATAACAAAAAAACGGAAGGCTTTGCCTTCCGTTTTTTAATCAAGCATTTTTTTAAGTTTTTCATCAAATCCGGTCTTTAATTCTTCAAGAAGTTCCATTCCCCAATCGGGAAATTCTTCCCTTTTGCACGCGAAGAAAAGAGAGGAAAGAACCATTGCGATTTCCTGAACAAATTTTTCGTGCTCATCTATTTTTCCGTATTCATCAAGAAAAGCTTTTTTCGCTTCTTCCGAAAGAGACCAGCAAACGTTGTTTACATCCGAATATGCCGGACCTTTTCCGAAAAGGTTATAATCAAACATAAAAGCCTTCGATTTATCTTTTGATACAACAAGATTTGTAAAATAAAAATCGTTATAATTAAAGGTTTTTTTCATGCTTTCGATTTCGTTTTTTATAAGGGGAAACTTATCGTTTATTGTTTTCCAGACAGGTAAATTTTCCGTTTTTGTTCTTTCTTTGATAAACGCAAGATTTTCCCTTGTTATAACCGAGTTTTCGGAACAGAAAGGTTCGCTGTGGGTTTTAAGATAAACATATCCTGCAGAATGAAGTTTTTTATACCATTTTGCAAGAGCTTTCGCAACAAGCGGATCGGATAAATCCTCCTTTTTTCCAAGGCGCAGGGTTTTGCTTTCGGAGATATCTTCCATAAGAATTGCCTTTTTTGTTTTTCCGAAAATTTCAACCGTTTCAATTCCTGTTTCTTCAAGAATTTCATAAATGCGGATTTCCCTTCGGAAATCCGCATTATCAAAATATTTTAATATAAAGCTTCTTTTTCCGGATTTTATCCGAAGAAGTGCAATTCCTTCCTTTTCGCGGATTTTTTCAAAAGAATCCGCTGTAATTCCGAATTTTTTAAATTCTTTTTCTGCTTTTAAAAAAATTTTTTCGTCATTCATAAATTTTATAAAGTTCTTTTGCTCTTTTCCGAATTGCATCAACAATATTTTCCGGCGCGACAACTTTCATATCTTCCGCGGAAAACTGCATTATCCAGCGAATAAGTCCTTCGCCTTCGGCGGCTTTTACCTCCGTAACAAACCTGTTTTCGCCGATTGGCTTCGTAATAATATCTTCGCCGAATTCTTCGCGGACGTTTTTCGCGATTTTATCGCTGCATTCAAGGGTAATTTTAACGCTTTCACCGCCGTACATATTAACGCTTCTGCGGAGATATTCGCCAATTGAAAAGCTTCCGTGAAGTTCTTCAATTTCGCTTTCCGGTCTTATCGGAATTTTCGTTACTTCAACGTTCGTCATCATTTCAACGTGGAAATGGATAAGGTGGTCGTGGCTTTTGCTGTTTCCGATGAGAAAATAGCTGTCATTATCCCAACAGAGATAATACGGCGAAATTTCATAGATATGTCCGTCGCGCTTAAGCTGCATTTTTCCATCGGCAGTAAACTCAAAATACTGGAAAGTTATGCGTTTTCCGTTTTTAATTGCGTTTATTACTTTATCAATGTTATAGCGGACTTTTTTGTTTTTGGATTTTATTTTTTCGTCAATGAAGGTGTGGTTTTTAATAATTTCCTCGCCGGTGGGGCTTGCAAGTTCACAAAGTTTATCAACAATCGAAGAAGAATCTTCGAAAGTAATAAATTTTGCGCCGGAAACCGCATCCGCAATTATCTTTAGCTCATAATCCTCAAAAAGCTGGTCGGTCATATAATAACCGCGCTTATATTCATCGCAGAGAATTATTGAATAGCCTGCGTCCCGAAGGGCGGCAACATCTCTTGCGACGGATTTTCTTTCCGCGGTTATTCCCCTTTCGCCGAGATACGCAATAAGTTCATTGGTATTAACAGGGTGCTGTTCGTCTGTTTTTTTAAGTCTTTCGAGTATAAAAAGAAGTTTTTCCTTTGTTCTTCCTTCCATCTTTAAGCACCGCCTTTCCTTTTATGAACCTATTTTACCACATTTTTCAGGACAAAACCGCACCAACAGGCTGTTTTTTCTTAAAATTCTGAACTTTTTCAATAATCCAGCCGGAAAGAAGAACCGTTATAAGCGAATAGAAAATCTGTCTGAACGGAATATAACTCAGAGAAAGCAAAAGAACGGTCATATCCGTTGAAAGATATGCCGTTGAAATTTTGCATTTAAGTTTTTGTGATATTGCCAGAGCAAGAGCATCGTCACCTGCGCAGGCGCCCCCTTGGCGAACAACAATTCCTGCGCCGATTCCGACAAAAATCGCGCCGATTACCGCCGCAGCCAAAGGAACCGAGTTCAAATCCGGCAAAAGCGGCGGAAACTGTTCAAGAACAGCATAAAATGCGGAATAGCCGAGGGTTCCGACCAGAGATTTAAGAATGAATTCTTTTCCCAGGAAAACAACGCCCAGAAGATAGCAGGTTCCGTCAAGAAAAGGCGCGGTTACCGCAGGCGAAAGTCCGAACCAATGGTCAAGAAGAAGCTCTATTCCCCAGATTCCGCCTTCAGTTATAATCGTCCGCGAATGTATGTTATACATTCCGAAAGCAAGGATAAATGCTCCGAGCAGAATATAAACAAGATAAAAATATCTTTTTATCAGTTTTTTCAAAAAATCTTTCCTTTCAGTTAAAGCCGCGGAAACCTTTACCGATGATTTCACTGCTGTTGGTAATCATCATAAAAGCGGTGGGCTCAATTTCTTTTATAAATCTGCGAAGGCGAACTGCCTGGCTTCTTTTAAGAACAACAAGAACTATGTTCTTTTCCGTATGGGAATAAGCGCCTTCAGCCTTATAGATAGTTGCGCTTCTGTGGAGTTCGTGATGAATAAAATCGCATATCGGCTTCGGATTCGTTGTGATAATGGTAAAATATTTGCAAAGGTTCATATTTTCGATTGCGCCGTCCATAATAAGGGTTTTTGCCATAAGACCGGTTACGGAATAAAGACCCGTTGCAAAATCGAAAGCAACGAACGCACTGAGAGTTATGATAATATCTACCGCAAAAATTGCCGTTCCGATTTCCAATGTTGTGTGTTTTTTAAGGAGCATAGCAACAATATCCGTTCCGCCGCTGGAAGCATCCATATTGAAAAGGATTGCGGAAGCTACCGCCGGAATTGCAACCGAGAAAAGAAGTTCGATAACCGGTTCATCTGTAAGCGGAGTTGTTATCGGATAGATTTTATCAAGAGCAGAAAGACCGACGGTTGAAAGAATTGTTACATAAAACGTTTTTCCGGCAAAGCCTTTTCCGAGAACAGCAACGCCGATTACAAGAAGGACCGCGTTCATAACAAGGTTAAGGGTACTTGCGGGAACTTCAAAAATCCGGCTTAAAACGATTGAAAGACCGGTTATTCCGCCGAAAGTAAAGTTGTTGGGATATTTAAAGAGCCATGTGCTTATGATTATCAAAACCGATGCAAGAGTAAGCAAAGCATATTCTTTTACGATTTTTATTGCGGGTTTCGTCATATCCATAATTGATCTCCTTAACGGTCAGATGACCTGGAAAATATAGAATTTAAGATAATCCGTTTCCGGAACGTTCCAAAGAACCGGGTGGTCGGGAGATTGCTGTCTTGCCTCGATCTGGCGAAGTTCAACTCCCGCATCTTTTGCGGCAGAATGGAGCATTTTTACAAAAAGCTCGTCCGGCATAAAATGCGAACAGGAAGCAGTCGCAAAATATCCTCCCCTTGGAAGAAGTTTCATCGCTCTGAAGTTGATATCTTTATAACCTTTGAAAGCGCTGTCAACGGTCTTTCTGGATTTTGTAAAAGCCGGCGGATCAAGGATTATGAAATCAAATTTTTCCGCTTTATTATCAAGATTGGTAAGCAAATCGAAAACATCTGCAACACGGAATTCCATAACGCCTTCAAGGCCGTTTTTCTCCGCGTTGCGCCTTGCCATTTCAATTGCGGATTCGGATATATCAACGGCACAAACATGGCTTGCACCGCCTTTTGCGGCATTGAGAGCAAAGGAACCGGTGTGGGTAAAACAATCCAGAACTCTTTTTCCTTTTGCGATTTTTGAAACGGCAAGACGATTATATTTCTGGTCAAGGAAAAAGCCTGTTTTCTGTCCGTTTTCAAAATCAACGCTGTATTTTATTCCGTTTTCAATGATTTCCGTTTCGGTGGAATCCGGAACAGGAACTCCCGGAAGATTGAACCAGCCTTTGTTTTCTTCCATTCCTTCCAGCTTACGGATAGCTACGTCGTTGCGTTCATAAATTCCGCGAACGGTTTGTCCGTCTTCGGAAAGTACCTCAAAAAGAAGAGGAAAAACAATATTTTTTATTTTTTCCATTCCAACGGAAAGGCATTGGGTAACAAGAATATCGCCGAATTTATCGACCGTTAAACCCGGGAACTGGTCCGCTTCGCCAAAAATAAGACGGCAGCAGCCGATATCTTCGCCCATTACGGTTTTTCGGTAATCCCAGGCATATCTTACCCTTCTTTTCCAAAAATCGCGGTCGAATTTATCGTTCGCGTTTTTTGAAACAAGGCGGATACGGATTTTGCTTTCGGTGCTGATAAAACCCGTTCCGATATATTTTCCTTTTTCGGAAACCGCATCAACAAGCGAACCGTTTTCAAATTCGCCTTCAATTGAAAGCACCTCTGCATCGTATATCCAGGGGTGACCGCCCAAAACCCAGTTTTCGCCTTTTTTTGTTATAATTGCTTTTGGAAAGCTTCTTTCTGTTTTCATAAAAATCCTCTCAATATATAAGGTCTTCCGGAAGTAATTCCGAAATTTCAAAATCTTCTTTTTTATAAAAAGCCGCTGTAAAAGGCGCTTCGTTTATATTTCCGCAGAAAAAACTGATTTTTCTTCCGTTTATTTCATGCGGATCATCAAGCGGAAGCACGGAAAACTTCTTCGGTGAAAAGGAAAAACCCGTTCCAAAAAGTTTGAGCACAGCTTCCTTCGCTGTCCAGATCCTCAGAAAATTTTCCGTGCTCAATTTTGCAAAAGCCGCTTCATCTTCGGTAAAGCAGCGGTCTAATAATCTTTCGCTCGGGCTTTGGTGCATTTCTATATCGATTCCGATTTCATTTTCCGAAACCGCAAGAACAGAAAACTGCCTGCTGTGGGAAACACTGAAAAAAGGTCCCTGCTCAAGAAAAGGTTTTCCGTGTTCGCCATAGGAAAGCATTGAATCTTCCGTAATACCGAGAATTTTTTTCATCATAAGTCCTGTGGTTGCGGAAAGAAGAGCTTCGTTTTTGTTGATTATTCTTTCTGCTTTCTGCCTTCTTTTTTCCGGAAGAAGGAAAACACATTCCTCATAAAGATGTTCGAATTTTTTCATATCGCAATAATAGATATGACCCAAAAGCGAACACCTCTTTTTCTTTACATATTTTTATAATCTTGTTATAATTATAATAATTCCACTAATCCAATCCATTTTAGCACAATCTGCTGTATTTTCAAGTATTATTTGAAAGAAGGGCATAAATACGGATAAAATCAACAAAATTGTTCTCTGTTCCCTTTCATCAAAATATGTACATTCACCGCTTTCTCCCTGGTGTCTTGCCGCCGGAATCAAAGCCTATTCTTCAGCTGAAGATTATTCCTGCAGGGTTGTTGAAGGAACAATCAACGAACCCATTGAAAAAGTTTTTGAAAGAATTGTTTTTGAAAAACCGGACGTAATAGGTCTTTCCTGCTATATCTGGAACATAAGCCATATAAAAATACTTGGTGAAATGCTTAAAAAATCTCTTCCGAATTCAACAATCGTTCTCGGCGGACCGGAAGTTTCCTATAACCCAAAGGAAGTTCTTGAAGAATATTCCTGGTGTGATTATTTAATTTCCGGCGAAGGCGAATATCCTTTCGCCCTCCTTTGCGATTTGCTTAATTTCAAAACAAGCTTCCCTGTTCCGGGACTTTGTTCCAGGAACGGAAAAGAAATTATTATAAACGAGCCGTTTATTGCCGAAGGTGAACCGCCTTCCCCCTATTGCGATGAATATTTTGAAGCGCTTAAAGGGCGGATTGCTTATCTTGAAACAAGCCGCGGATGTCCATATTCCTGTGCATTCTGCCTTTCCGGAAGATGCGGCGGAGTCCGTTTTTTTGATATTGAAAGAGCAAAAAAGGAAATGCTTCTTCTTGCAAAAAGCGGAACCCAAACCGTTAAACTTGTTGACCGAACTTTTAACGCAAACAAGGCAAGGGCGAAGGAGCTTTGGCAATTTGTAATAAATGAGCACGGAAAAGGAATTCCTGAAAACGTCTGCTTCCATTTTGAAATTGCCGGAGATATTCTTGACGAAGAATCCATTGAAATTCTTAATTCCGCACCGAAAGGTTCCATTCAGCTTGAAATCGGAATGCAAAGTTTCAACGAAAAAACGCTTGCTTATATTAACCGCAAAACGAACACCGAAAAACTTATTGAAAATATTAAAAAATTGCTTGCTCCGGGTAATTTACATATCCATATCGACCTTATCGCCGGGCTTCCTTTTGAGGATTTGGAAAGTTTTGAGCACAGTTTTGATATCGGATATAAGCTTCGTTCAAATATGCTCCAGCTTGGATTTTTAAAACTCCTCCATGGTGCTCAAATGCGCGAAAACGCGGAAAAATATCCTTGTGAATTTTCAAAAGAACCGCCTTATGAGGTTATTTCCACACAATGGACAAGCAAGGAAGACCTTTCCCTTCTTCATAAAGTTGAAGATGCGCTTGAGCGTCTTTGCAACAGCGGAAGATTCATCGGAACGGTTGATTATATTCTTGAAAAAACGGGGCTTTCGCCTTTTGAATTTTTCAAAAGGTTTGGAATTTATGCTGCTGAACATTCAAAACCGCTTGTTTCGCTTGATGATTACACCGAAATGGCTTTTGAATATCTTTCAAAACTTGATGGAATCGATGCGTCCGTGCTCAAAGATAAAATGATCTGCGACAGGCTGTGCTCAAATTCTTCCGGAAAACTTCCGGAAGTGCTCAAGGTCAAAAATCCGGAAATCAAAAAAATCCGTCTTGCAATAGAATCCGAAGAAGAAAACCGCAGAAAACCCGGAATCAAGCGAGGTTTTTCCCTTTTGGAAAGCGAAAAAGCCGCAGTTTTTGCGGATTATGAAAACAAAGACCCCGTTACCGGAAAATTCGTGCTCAAAAAAGTTTATTACTGAAAGAGTTGATAAAATGGAACTAAGTGAAGCATTGCTCAAAAGAAGAAGCGTAAGGAAATTCACCGCCGAACCGGTTTCCGAAGAAAACGTTTTGGAACTTCTTCATGCGGGAATGAGCGGACCTTCCGCCTGCAACAAAACTCCATGGGAATTTTTTGTTGTAACAAAGCCGGAAGTTCTTGAAAAGCTCCGCAAGGCCGCAAGATATTCAAAAATTGAAGCACCTCTTGCGATTGTTGTTTGCGGAAATCTTTCAAAAGCCCTCCCTTCCCAGCTTTCTCCATTCTGGATTCAGGATTGCAGCGCAGCAACGGAAAACATTCTTCTCCGGGCAGTCGATTTGGAACTTGGCGCCGTATGGTGCGGGATTCATCCTATGAAAACCGCAGAAAAGAACGTACGCGAAGCTCTTTTGCTTCCCGAAAAATTTATTCCTCTCAATATCATCTACATTGGTCACCCTTCCGAAGAAGCGGAAGCAAGGGATCAATTTAATAAAGAAAAAGTTCATTACATAAAATAAAAAAAGGCAGCGAAAGCTGCCTTTTTTTATTTTATTAATAATCAGAACCCACCGGATTTATGTGAAAAACCTCCGGCATTTATTGTTGTTCCGCCGCCGCTGTTGTTGTCATTATCCTGCGGAGGATTGTAAACTCTGCGGATATCTCTGTGGCTGAATCTGTCATAGTGGTTTGTAAGATTAAGCTCTTTCTGATAATCGTGTGCTTCGGTTGCCAATCTTGCGGTTTTCATCTGTGCTTTGAAGATAAGGCAAACTACAAGCGCTATTACACAGGAAACTATGGTTGCAATAAGAACTCCGAAAAGGTTTGCGCCGAAAGAATCCCCTTCCGAACCAACATCAAAAGGTTCGCCGTTTACGGCCATTTCAAGGAATTCGTCGCAGGTATTGAGATAATCATTGAATCCCCAGTACCAGTCGTCAATGGCAAAATCATCGAGGAACCTTTCCGCCATAACGTCTTTTCCGTAATCGGTGAATGCGGTGTTTCCGTAGCCGTGAGCAAGGATATCATACTGTCTTTCTTCCATTGCAAGAGTAAGAATTATGATATCTTCACTTGCTCCAAAAACTTCAGTAAGCTGGAAGTAAAGCATTTCGTTAAGTTCCCAAGCTTCACTGCCTTCAAGTCCGGGAACAGTTATTGCATAAACTTCACAGCCATATTTTTCTGATATTGCTTTTGCTTTGGCGTTCAGTTCTTCAATTTCATCATTTGCAAGGATTCCAGCTTCATCATAAACATATATTCCCTGATTATTGGCAAAGGCGGAAACGCTCATTCCGAGCACGAGGATAATTGCGAAAAGGATAGAGATTATCTTTTTAGTCATCATAAGCCGCCCCCTCTCACAAAAGAATCCAGATGATACTGGATATTATCGCAAGGGGTGCCGCTATCGCCGCAAAAAGTCCCCAGAATTTGCCCTTATCAACCGGCAAATCGCCGATTAGCTTTCCGGTCTGGCCGTTCATTGCAAAAAGGAAGTTTTGTCCTTTCCATTTCGTGCTCAGCATCCAGACAGGCATCAGTGCATATTTTACGCCTTTGTTCTCAAAGCCGAAATTTTCCATTTCCGTGGTTACCATGGAATAGCCTCTTACGGTATTACGCATTTCGCTCTTGATGCTGTTTCTCGCTCTTCCTTCGATTCTTTCCATGCTCGCTTCCTGGCTTACGTCATATTTATCCGCAAGGAATCCCGGAAGATATGCTGTGGAAAAAGGTTTCAGTTCTCTGTAATCAAAAGGCTCAACTGCATCCATATGAGCATCCGGCATCTTTGTGGAAGCATCTACCGGAATCATCTCAAATTCAAGTTTTCCTTCGCGCATTACGTTGAAATAGGTGGTTTCGGTGATATCATAATCTCCCTCGCGCCAGCTTCTTACGTTTGCGCCCTTATACATTGCGCTTCCGCCCATTTCGCAGTCGCAAAGCCAGAACGGAACATATACGCCCTTTATCTCTTCTATGTGATTATGTTCTTTGAATGCCTTCGGAAGGAAGATTTTGCCCTTATAATAATTTTCAAGAGCCTTTACTGCCTGGTCTTTATTCAGCTTGAACGGAATTACAAGGTCCGGTTTAAGTCCGCCGGTGAATTGTCCGGGAATAACCGTCGGGTTTCCGCAATAGGGACAGCTTGTTGCGGCGGTGGTTGCATCACAGATAAGTTCCGCGCCGCAGGAAGGACAGCTATAGGTTTTCATTCCCTTAGCTTCTTCTTCACTCCATTCCATTCCCATGGCTTCAAACTCTGCTTTTTCCTTTTCTTTCTTTTCTTCGTTTACTGCAAAGCCCTCTTCCGCTTCCGCAACGTCTTGTGCATAGAGTTTTTCAATTTCCTCAACGGTATATTTGCTTCCGCAGTAATCACATTCAAGCATTCCGCTTTCTCCGACAAAATGCAATGGTCCGGTACATGCGGGACACTTATGGTTCGTTATATCTACTGCCATTTCTTCGCCTCCCTGTTTAAGGATTCTATGCTTATATAATACACCCATAATACCTTTTATTTCAACAAATTTTACAAAATAAAAAAAGATGCCCGTTTTAGGGGCATCTTTTTAAAATCAATGGTAAATACCGGTCATTGCTTCAAGAACTTCATACTGTTCTTCATTAAGACCTTTTTTCATATTAAGGGCTTCGATAATATCGATATCCTCAAATTCACCGGAAACGGAACGGATAACGCGGTTTGTTTTTCCTTCGGCAAGGGCTTTTACTGCTTCATAACCCATTGCCGCCGCAGTAACTCTGTCACGGGCTGAGGGGCTTCCGCCGCGCTGGATATGCCCGAGAATCGTTACCCTTGTATCAAGCGCAAGCTCTTCCGCAATGCGTTCGCCCATTTTTGTTGCTTTTCCAACGCCTTCCGCCATAATAATCATAAAATGGGTTTTTCCGCTAAGTCTTGCTTTTCTGATATTTTCAACGATATCGTTTTCAAAATCGAATTCTTTTTCCGGAACAAGAACAGCGGTTGCGGAAGTTGCAAGACCTACATAAAGAGCAAGGTGACCTGCTCTGTGGCCCATAACTTCAACAACGGAACAACGGTCATGGGACTGCATTGTATCGCGGAGACGGTCGATTGCTTCAACAGCGGTGTTTGCGGCGGTATCATAACCGATGCAGTAATCGGTGCAGCTGATATCGTTATCAATGGTTGCGGGAATTCCGACAACGGAAACATCGTGTTTTGAAAGAGCATAAAGTCCGCGGAAAGTTCCGTCGCCGCCGACGGCGATTATTCCGTCAATGCCGAACTGTTTGCAGGTTGCGGCGGCTTTGTTCTGTCCCATTTCGGTCATGAATTCTTCGCTTCTTGCGGTATAAAGCATTGTGCCGCCTTTGTTGATAATTCTCGAAACGCTGTCGGAATCAAGGCGGATTATATCACCATTGATAAGTCCGTTATAGCCTCTTCTGATACCAAGACATTCAATTCCTTTGCTTGCGGCAGTTCTTACAACGGAACGAATTACAGCGTTCATACCGGGAGCATCGCCGCCGGAAGTAAGAATACCGATTCTTTTAACATGTTTATCCATATATCAAAAAACACTCCTGTCAGAATTTTCTATTATATATAATAACTGAAAAATGTCAATATGTAAACTGGCAATTTGGCAGAAATAAAAACCCACGGCATTCCGCGGGTTTTTGCATTAGTTACAAAATATCAATGTTGTTTTTAGTGGTTTTTGCCTTATGTTGCAGAGAACAATTTTTCTTTTTGTTTATATTTTATCCCAAATAGTTTTTTATATAATTCTGCTCATCTGTATATGAATCTTTCAATATATATCGCACATCTTCGATTTCGACATAATCTATCTTTGAAAGATCCAGAATATCTCCGAAATAATATATGGCTTCTTTTATGCCTTCCTCAAATTCCTCGGTTATCGGCTCACCTTCAATTTTTATTTTTGCCTCGTTATGATGATACACAACAAATATTTCCGGAAGTTCTTTGACGGGTTCCGTAAATTTTATCGTAAAAAAGAACGGTGAAACTTCCATATATTTTATAGCACCGTCTTCTGATACGCTGCTTAAATATTTTGTATCTCCGGCTTTTTCAAGATTCCAGGATATTTCAACCGGTCCGCAGATTTTTCTCTCATTAGTATCGCTTTCGGTTATATAAAAATCCTTAAAAACCAACGTTATCTTGTCGCTCTCTTTAAAAAATTTTTCATTATAAAAACTGAAAATCCAATAATCTTTTTCCGAATTATCATCAACGGTTTCACAAATACTTACATAATCCGTAACTTCTTCGTCGCCTGCAATAAGTTTATCCACACTGTGGCAAAGCTGTCTTCCCTTAAATTCACCGAACATTTCACATTCGGCTAAGAAATATATGTTGCTTCCGAAGGTACAGGTCTGTATAATTTTAAAACAAAAATCATCATTTTCAAAAACGGCATCAATATTTTGTATTCCCTCTCGGAAATCCGGATTATTGCTGTCCGAAATATTGAATCTTTCCAAAATATAGTTATTTACCTCAATTTTTTCCGTTTTGCATCCGGAAAACAGTAAAATCAAAACCAAAAAAATTATAATCTTTTTCATAATTTTCACCTCCGAATATATAGTGCAAAATTCATCTGTTTTTGTTGCATCATTATTAAAAAATCCCATGGCAATGCCATGGGATTTTTATCATTTCTTTCTGAATTCGCTCATGAAAATCGGCATCATGCGTTTTGAATATTCGCGAAGGGCATATTCGCCGTTGCAGATGCACCAGTCATAAAGAAGCGCCCTTTCGCAAAGAGCATAGGCTTTTACGATTTCCCCCGTTGTAACGTCATCCCGAAGTTCGCCGTTTTCCTGACCTTTCTTTACGGTGTTGCGAAGAAGCTTATAGTAAGTTCTGCTTCTGTCGAGAAGGTGCTTTTCGCTTTTTGTAATAAGCTGGGAAGAATAAAGCCGCGCAAGAAGATCTATGGAAATCCGGTTTTCTATCATCCCGAAAAGTTCGTTATTATAAAACATAAGTTTTTCAAAAGCGCCCATTTCCGGATCGATCTTTTCCTCGATTTCCTCATATTTTTCGTCAAAAAGATATGAAAGTGAACTTAGCAAAGCATCTTTTCCGGCGAAATAATGATAGAAAGAGCCTTTTGAAGTACCGGATTCAAAAATTATATCCTCAACGGTTGTGTCGTCATAACCCTGTTCATAAAAAAGGCGCCATGCGGCATCGACGATTTTGCTTTTTGTGTTGCGGGAATTTTTCTTCGGCATTTTTCATCAGCCCCTTTCATATATTTTATTTTATCACAAAGGTTTGTTTTTCACAATATCGTTTTTCTGTGAAAAACAACTGTATTTTTAAGAAACACTTAAAAACCGTTGTAAATGTGTATAAATATTCTCCACTTTTTCGTTATTTCCTACAAAAATAGTATAATATGCTTGAATTTATATTTAAAACTGATTATTATAAGGGCAATTATTATTTTTTCGGAGGTGTAAAAAAACTTATGGAAAGATTGTTCAACTTTTCAGCAGGCCCGGCGGCTCTTCCTCTTTCCGTTCTTGAAGAAGCTCAGCGTGATTTGCTTTGTTATCCCGGTGCGGGCTGCAGCGTTATGGAGATGAGCCATCGATCTCGACCCTACGAAGAAATTATTGAGGAAACCGAAGCGACCCTTCGTCGGATTATGAACATTCCGGACGATTATGCAGTTGTTTTTTGTCAGGGCGGCGCAACAATGCAGTTTTCAATGGCCGCAATGAACTATGCACGTCAGGGACAGAAAGCAGCTCATGCCGTTAACGGAGTTTTTTCAAAAAAAGCTTTTGAAGAAGCTTCACGATGGTGCGACGCATATAAAATTACCGATACAAAAACAAGCGTTCCGGAAATTACCGAGGACATGATCCTTCCCGGAACAGCATATCTTCATATAACCGGAAACAACACAACAAGCGGTACCATGTACCGCAAACTCCCTGAGCATGGAAACACTCCCCTTATCGGCGACTGGACTTCCGGAATTCTCGGAACCGAAATCGACGTAAGAGATTATTCCCTTGTTTATGCCGGAGCACAGAAAAACATGGGTCCCGCCGGAGTCGCGGTTGCAATTTTCAAACGTGGAAGCGTTCTTCCGGATATCGACCCGGTTGTTCCCTCTCTTCTTCGCTATGAAACCATGGATAAAACCGATTCCATGCTCAACACTCCGCCGACTTTTGCAATTTATATGTGCGGACTTGTTTACAAATGGGTTGAAGAACAGGGCGGTGTTTCCGAACTTCAGAAACTCAACGAAAAAAAATCTCAGATACTTTATGACGTTATCGACAGTTCCAAACTTTATAAAGGCATTGCCGAAAAGGACTGCCGTTCCATTATGAACGTAACCTTCACCCTTCCCGACGAAGAAAACACCAACGCATTCCTCGAAATGGCAAAAAAACGCGGAATGATAAGCCTTGCGGGCTACCGTTCCGTCGGAGGAATCCGTGCTTCCATTTATAACGGAATGCCGATTGAAGGCGTTGAATGCCTTGCAGAGTGCATGGTGGATTTTGAAAAGGGATACAGGGAATAATCTTTATTTTTTAAAGGAGAAAATTCTATGTTTACCATCAATACTTATAATAAAATCGGCCAGGCGGGCCTTGATATGTATAATAAGGAAAAATACGTTATTACCGACGTTCTTGACCAGCCGGACGCAATAATGGTCCATTCCGCTCCGCTTCATAATGTTGATATGGGTAAAAACCTTAAGGCAATCGTCCGTGTCGGCGCAGGAGTCAACACAATTCCCGTTGACCGTCTTACCGAAGAGGGCGTTGTTGTTTTCAACACACCCGGCGGAAACGCAAACGCTGTTAAAGAACTTGTTATCGCCGCAATCGTTATGATTTCCAGAAACGTTGAAGCCGCTTCCGCCTGGGTCAAGGGTCTTAACACCACCGAACCCGGAAAAGAAGTTGAAAAAGGTAAAGAAGCTTTCCGCGGACCGGAAATTATGGGCAAGAAAATCGGTATAATCGGCGTTGGCTCCATCGGTTCAAGAATGGCAAAAGCCTGCAGCGATCTCGGAATGGAAGTTCTTGGTTATGACCCCTATCTCCTTCCCGCAAGAAAAAAAGAACTCCGCGCATATCTTAACTTCACCAATGACGTTGATGAGATTTATAAAACCTGCGATTATATCACAATTCATGTTCCGCTTACCGACGAAACCAGAGATTATATCGGCAAGGCACAATTTGAAATGATGAAACCCGGAACTTATCTCATCAACTATGCCCGCGGTCCCGTTATCAACAACGAAGCAGTTGTTGAAGCCCTCAAGAGCGGAAAAGTCAAAGCCTATGCAACCGACTTCCCCACCGCGGAACAGCTTGAACTCAAAAACGTTCTTGCAACTCCTCATCTCGGAGCCGGCACTCCCGAAGCGGACGAAAACTGCGCAAAAATGGCCGCAAAACAGATTATGGATTATCTTGAAAACGGAAACATCGTAAACTCCGTTAACCTTCCGGCAGTTTCCTTCCCGAGAGCCGCAGGCGCAAGAATTACCCTTATCAACCACAACAAACCCGGTATGCTCGGAACAATTACCGAAAAAGTTGCCTCCGCGGGACTTAACATTGAAAACCTTGTAAACAAATCCCGCGACAGCGTTGCTTATACCATTCTCGACTTCGACGAAGACGTTACCGACGAACTTGTTGAACAGCTTAAAGAAATCGACGGCGTTCTTCGCGTTCGCGTTCTTTGATAATTAAAATTTCAAGGCGGAGCTTAGGTTCCGCCTTCTTTTTTCAGGAGGTTCATTATGGACTATTTGGAAAAATTCGAAAAACTGGGCGTAAAAATCCCGAACATTCTTTTGCCTAAAGCCGGAACGGATTATTCAAAATATGCCGTTCTTGCCTGTGACCAATATGCCGCACAGCCGGATTATTGGGAAAGAGTTAAAAATTACGTCGGCGATTCCCCTTCCACCCTTCATATGACTCTTCCGGAAGCGTGGCTTCTTTCCGGCGACAGAGATTATGAAAAACGCACAAAGGCAATGGAAAAATATCTTTCCGACGGAATCCTAGAAGAAATCGGCGAAGGTTTTATATTCACCGAAAGGGATACTCCGGACGGCACCAGATTCGGTCTTGTTGCGGCTTTTGATCTTGAAAAATATGATTACAGCCCAGGAACCGACAGCTTAATCAAAGTCACCGAAAGAACCGATATCACAAGAGTTGCCCCAAGGGTCGAAATCAGGAAAAAGGCTTCTTTGGAACTTCCCCATGTTCTTATGCTCATTGTTGATAAAAAAGATAAATTTATGAGCATGCTCCGAAAGGAAACCGAAAATCTTCCTAAAATCTATGATTTTGATTTAATGGAAGGCGGCGGACACATTAAGGGAACAAAAATCGAAAGCGAAGAGCTTTATCAGAAGATTGCCGATGTTCTTGATGAACTTTTTACCGAAAACGGCGGAACTTTTTCTTTCGCAATGGGTGACGGAAACCATTCCTTCGCAACGGCAAAATGTTATTGGGAAGAGATAAAGAAAAACCTTTCTCCGGAAGAACAAAAAAATCACCCGGCAAGATTCTGCCTTGCTGAAATAATCAATCTTTATGACCCGGCAATGCCTTATGAATGTATGAACCGCCTTGTTTCCGGCGTTTCCGACCCCGAAAAGGCGCTTTCCGAGATGGGACTTGATCTTTCAAGCCTTCCTTCCCTCCAGGAATTACAGCCGATTCTGGACCGCTGGCTCGAAAGCCACCCGGAAGCATTTGTTGAATATGTTCACGACGCGGATACCTGTGAAAAACTCGGAAAAGAGCCGGGCTGCATTGCATTTTGCTATCGGGAATTTGACCGGGACAGCGTTTTTGAAGTTATTAAAAACAACACCGTTTTTGTACGGAAAAGTTTTGCTATGGGACATCCTTTTGAAAAACGATATTATCTTGAAGGAAAAAAAATCCGATAAAAAAAGCGTGCCTCCGGCACGCTTTTATTCTTTTATGTAATAGTCATTTTTTTCCGGTGGATTTATCTCTATTCCGGGGAATATAATCAAACCAAGGGATATTTCCCCCGAGGAGGTAAAAACGATGGAATACAAAGCATTTTTTAAATCCGGACAGAATCTTTTCAAAAATTTTGACGTAAAATATGCTGTTTTTGAAGACAAAGGTTCTTTTTTTATTGAATCCGAAATTTGCGGAGGTTTTTTCAGAGAAATATCTTTTCTCGGAAACTGCGGCGAAGAAAAAGCGACCGAAACAGCAAAGCTTTTTGCCGAAAAAAGAGTTCATCCATTACATATTGAAGATATTATTTCCGATATGCGGTTTTAATAAGTGAACAAAAATCCTTTCCTATCATAAAATATATTGAGTGTGCCTCCTTTTAAGGCAAGAGGCAGCTTTTTTATCAACTTGATGGGAGGATTTTTATGGCAGAGCAAAAAACAAGCGGCAATGCCTTTAAGGAGGCAGTTTGCATAGACGCCGGCAGGATCTATGATTCCTGCTCAGATAAAGATTGCCTTGAGGATCTTCAGGTTTATTTTACCGAATCCGAACAGGCAAAAATCGACCGTGCGCTTTCCGTTAAAGCGAAAAGCGTTGAAGTACTTAACGTGTTCCTTGAAGTGGAACCCATTCCCTTTAACCGCGGTTTTTATTCCGTGGATATGACCTTCTATTTCCTTGTAAATCTTGCGGCATATTATACCCCGGTTTCAACGGCGGATACGGTAACCGGAATTGCTTTTTTCTCAAAAAAAGTGATTCTTTACGGAAGCGAAGGAAACGTTAAGGTTTTCAGTTCCGAAATGCCCTTCGGCGGAAACGGAAATGTTTCCGACAGCCCGAGAGCGGTTGTTCAGGCGGTAACGCCAATTGTTCTTTCCAGCAGAGTTGCGGATTCCTGTGAATGTGAATGCGGCTGCTGTGAACTCAACTTTCCGGAATGTGTTTCAAGCTGTTTCAACGGAAACTTCGTTGTTCCGAACGGCGGAAGAAAAGTTCTTCTTACCCTTGGTCTTTTCACAATCGTTCAGCTTGAACGCAGAGTCCAGATGCTTATTCCAGCATATGATTTCTGCATTCCCGGAAAAGAATGCGTTACCACAACCGACGACCCCTGTGAAGTTTTCAAGCATATCAAATTCCCCACAAACGAATTTTTCCCGCCCCGACTTGAGGAAACCGATAACATCGGAGTCTGTTCCTGCGGATGCGGCTGATGCTCAAAAAAAAAACCGTGCTCAGATTTTGAGCACGGTTTTTTGTTTACCAGACAAACGGAATAAGACGATATTTTACTTTTTCGGAATATTCTTTATAACCCGGAAGACCTTTTTTCAGCATTTCGTCCTCAAGTTCAGTTCTTATGCTTATGACTACTGAAATCGCAAGGACAAGAATCAGAACTTCTGCGGAGGGAAAAACACATCTTACCGCAACGCACCAAAGGAGAACCGCAGAATAGGTCGGGTGGCGCACTATGGAATATGGTCCGCTTTGTATTACAGTCTGATTTCTTTCCGGCTGAAGCCTTGCTGTGGATTCGAGAAAAGTGTTTTCAAGCATAGCTTTTACCGTTATCACCGCGGAAACAAGATAAATCACCATTCCCGCGATAAAATCAAATTCAATTTCTTTTCCGAGAGGAACGGTTTTTCCTGCGGCAAAATAAACAAGAAAAAACGAACAAAGCCAGAAAACAAGAAGCAAACTTTTGTCCCATTTCGGGGAATCGGTATTCACCTTTCCCCTTTCTTTTAAAGTTTCCGGATTTTTTCGGTAAATTATAACTCCGGAAACAAGCGCAACCGCAACATATACCGAAAAGAAAATTCCGGAGCGAAGGTCAAAACTTCCTGCACCAAGCAGAAACAAAAACGCGCCGATAAGCCTTTCAGCAAAAAGCCTTAAAATATAAATTACTGCGCCTTTGTTCATAAAACACCGCCTTTCGGATTATCTGTGAAGGTCGGGCTCCCGGAAGGTATAAGGAAGAACGTCGCTGAGCTTATGTTCTTTGAATTCATCTTCGGATTTTCCGATAATTACGGTAAAATCATCGGAGCAGAATTCCGCCATAACCTGGCGGCAGACTCCGCAGGGATAGCAGAAATCCACCGGAGGATTTCCCGCAGGGCCGCCGACAATGGCGATTGCTTCAAAATTCCTTTCGCCTTCGCTTACCGCTTTAAAAAAAGCGGTTCTTTCGGCGCAGTTTGTCGGAGAAAATGCGGCGTTTTCGATGTTGCAGCCGCGATAGATTTTTCCTTCTTTTGTAAGAAGAGCGGCGCCTACCGCAAATCCGGAATAAGGAACATATGCCATTTCTCTTGCAGCAAGAGCTTCTTTAACAAGGGTTTTGTTATCCATAAAATAGAAATCCTCCTTTGGTTTTTCTGACTGAATTTTAACATAAATTTTTTTGTTTATCAACAAAAAAGCGGCGGATTTTCTCCGCCGCCTTTTTAGCCCCATCAAAGTTCGGAAATTTCAAGGTCTTCTTCCTTAACAATTCTCATTTTCTTTCTGGAAAGCATTTCATACATTACCGGAATTACGACAAGAGTCATAAGGGTTGCATAAATAAGACCGCCGATGCAGCAAACCGCAACTGGCTGGATAAGGCTTGCGCCGAATCCCAGTCCAAACGCTATCGGAACAAGGGCAAGAATTGTTGTAAGCGCAGTCATGAAAATAGGTCTGACCCTTGTTTTGGAAGCTTCAATTATTGCTTCCCTTCTCGGAACGCCTTCTTCACGAAGCTGGTTAATATAGTCAACAAGAACGATACCGTTGTTTACGATAATACCGACCAGCATTACAAAACCGATCATTGCAACAACGCTTATTTCAAGTCCCCAGGCGATAAGCGCAAGGAAAGCTCCGGTGAACGCAAGAGGAATTGTGAACATTACGATAAAAGGAGAACGCAGGGACTGGAACTGGGCAACCATTATAAGGTAAACAAGAATAATGCCGATTCCGAGCATTTTTACAAGTTCCCAGATAGCTTCCATAATGCTTTCGTTTTCTCCGGAAAACTCAAAGGAAATTCCTTCCGGAGCTTTATAATCTGCCAGAGCCTCCTGAACTTTTGTGGAAACGATTGTTACGTTTTCTCCTTCCGAAATTCCGGCGGAAACGCTGAGATATCTTCTCTGGGCGCTTCTGTTGATTGTTGAAAGGGTGTTTCCGTCAAGAATTTCCGCAATATCGGAAAGCTTTACTTCTTCCGTAGTTCCGTCCTGTTTGTTCACTTCAAAGACGTAATTTTCGATATCCTTACGTGTAAAGTTCTCTGCCTTTTCAGAGATTACAATTATATCATAGTCGCCGTCTTCTGTTTCAACCGTTGCCGCGGTGGCGCTTTTGGTAAGCTGGGTTGCAATTTCCTGAAAAATCTGTGCGACGGTAAGACCTTTTTTCATTGCCGCTTCTTTATCAACGCTTATGTTGATAGTAGGCTCCGTTTTTTCCTCCCCGGCAGAAACATAGGAGATTCCTTCAACATCTCCGATTATTTCGCCGATTTCGGAAGCGGTTTTTGTAATATCCTCAAGGTCTTCGCCATAAACGTTGATTGTGACGCCGCTTCCGGTGAGCATGCTCATGGAATCCATCATTCCGCCGGTAACACCGATTTCCGCTCTGTCCTCATATTTTTCGGCAATTGCGGAAATTTTGTTTGTAATTTCTCCGGCCTGTTTTTCTCCTTCACTGTTAAGAAGAACATACATTACCGCGGAGGTTACGTCGGAACTTCCTCCGGACATTCCCACCATGCTTGCCATTCCGTCGGAAAGCATTGTACCAACTGTTTCAACGCCTTCGATTTTTCTTACTTCCTCGCTGAATTCGTCACAAAGTTCTGCGGTATCTTCAAGAACGGAACCTTCCGGCATATTGATGTTTGCGGTAAGCTGGTTGGATTCCATTCCCGGCATAAAGATAAATCCGCGGCTTACGCAGGCATAAGCGCTTCCTCCGAGAAGGACGATTGCAAGAATAAGAACAAGAGCTTTGTTTTTGAGAGCAAAGAGAACGAATTTTCCGTATCTCTGCATTCCCTTGCTTTCTTCCCTGTTTTTCTCTTTAACGTTTTTGAGAACGGAAGGCGCCATTGCCGGAATTACCGTAAGCGCGATTATAAGGCTTGCGAGAAGAGAATATGCAATGGTCAGCGCCATATCCTGGAAAAGCTGACGGGTAAGACCTTCGACAAAAACAATCGGAAGGAAAACACAAACTGTTGTGAGAGTTGAAGAAGTTATCGCGCCGGCAACCTGGGAAGCACCGGAAACCGCCGCTTTTATCGGAGAAAGACCGAGGCTTCTCAAACGGTAGATGTTTTCGATTACAACAATGGAGTTATCGACCAGCATACCGATACCTGCGGCAAGACCCGCAAGAGAAATTATGTTAAGGGTTACTCCGGAAAAATACATAAGAACAATTGCAAAAACAACGCTTATCGGAATGCTGAGAGCAACCATAAAGGTCGGTTTGATATCCCTGAGGAAAACCGCAAGAATTATGATTGCGAGCACCGCGCCGATTACCATATTTTCAAGAACGGAGCTTATGATTATTTCGATATAATCTCCCTGGTCCATAAGGGTTGAAAAATGGAGTCCGCTGTATTTTGCTTCAAGTTCGTCAAATCTTTCCTGAATCGATTCGGAAACAGCCGCAGTAGCATAGTTGGATTGTTTTGTGAAAGAAAGGATTACGCCGCGGTTTCCGTTAACACTGGCATAGGTTTCTCCGGAGTTATCGGTATAACTTATTTCCGCAACATCATCAAGGGTAACGGCTTCAATACCTTCGATTCCCATATCAAAAAGAACGATTTCGCCGATATCCTCAACGCTTTCGTATTTATCGCCGACGCGGACCAGAACGTTGCTTTCGCCGTCTTTTACGTATCCGGCAGGCATTTCAAAATGCTGCGCATAGAAAATTGTGGCAAGCATTTCAATATTGATCATTTCGGAAACATCGGCGGCTTTTATCGCTTCATCAAGAGCGGCATCAATTTGGTCCTTACCTGCTTCAAGTTCCTTTTCTGCGGATTTTATCTGGGCGGAAGAAGCGGAAAGCTGTGCCGCGCCGTCGTTTATCTGTTTTTCCGCATCGGCAAACTGTTTTTTCATTTCCGCTTCGCCGGCAACAAGGGCGGTTTTGCCTTCGTCAATCATTCTCTGGGCTTTATCAAGCTCATCATAACCTTTTTCAATTTCATAAAGGTAATCGTCGATCATATCAAGACCGTCCTTGATATCGCCGATAGCTTTATCAAGTGTGGCAAGGCTGTAGCCCTGTTCTTTAAGGGTTGCGTCAATGTTTCCGAGGAAGGAATCTATTTCGTCAATTCCGCATTGGATAGTTGCCATTCCTTCACGAAGAAGATCGAGAGAGGTATATTCCCCATCGGTCATTTCGGAAATTATTTTGTCGATATCTTCGGTATTGATTTCGCCGGAAAGAACGTAAGCTTCAACTTTTTCAAGGTCGGAAAGGCTGCACTGAAGAACGAGTTTGCTCTGTTCAAGACCTTTTACAGTTGTTTTAAGCAAAAGCATCTGTCCATAGGTTTCATAAAGCATTTCCTTCTGGTTAAGAAGTTCCTTTTTTGCCGCATCAATTTCTTTTTTTGCCGCATTCAGTTCCTTTTGGGCGGAAGAAAGTTCTTTTGCACCGTCCTCAAGCTGCTTTTCTGCTTCAACTTTTGCTTTGTCAAGTTCTTTTCTGCCTTTTTCAAGTTCAAGAGTACCGACTCTTATGGCTTCTTTACCGTCGGCAAGCTGGGCTTTTGCTTTGTCAAGTTCCTCATAAGCTTCATCAAACTGGCGGATTATTTCGTTTTCAATCCTTCTGTTGAGAGAATCCAGTTTTTTGTCGGAAATTTTTATTTCAACGCTTTTTTCGATCATTCCGTCGGCAGTTACGGAAGCAACGCCTTCGATTCCCTCGATCTGGTTCAGAATATTATCATTGAGGAATGAAGTAAGCTCGTGTTCCTCAAGCCCGTCAACACTTACCGCAACAACGGCTGTTGCAAGCATGTTGGGGTTTATTTTAAGGACAATCGGAGTTCCGACCATATCTCCCCAGCCGGATTCCAACTGGGCAATTGAGTTGGTAATATCTATCGAAACTGTTGAAAGGTCTGTTCCGTCGGTAAATTCAAGCATTACCATGGAATAGTTCTCTGCGGAAGTCGAAGATATGCTGTTGATATTATCGAGTTTAGCCATACTCTGTTCGAGCGGCCTTGTAACGGTTTGTTCAACTTCCTCCGGAGAAGCGCCGGCATATGTTGTTGTGATTATAACATAAGGAAAATCTATGTTCGGAAGAAGATCCGGAGTAAGTTTAAGAAACGAAACCACGCCGAGAACTATAATTGCTATTACGCCTACCAAAACGGTATACGGCTTTTTAACGCTGAATTTTGAAAGCAAATCAAACACCTTCCCTTACAGTTGCTTTTCTTACTATATTAAGTCTTCGGCTAAACTGTTTTCTCAATTCTTCCCGGTTTTCCTCTTCGGAAAAAATCTTGGGAAGAGCGCTTTGGAAAAGAGCTTCTATAACGCCGATTATATCCATAACTTCCTCTTCATTTTTGATATCAAGATTTCCTATTCCAAGGGAACTGCAGGCCACGAGCCATTCTTCCCTTTTCATTTTTTCGATATAATGAGAAATCGGTTCCAGTTTATTCATATTGGTATAAGGAACCACATGGCAGATTATTTCTTTCCAGTTTTTATCGCTTCCGGCAACAACAATTTCGTCAAAAACCGTTTCGCAAAGTTCAAAAATATCGCCATGGACGGAAGAAATTCTTTTTACCACTTTTTCCTTGATTCTTTTTGAACTTTCTTCAACGAAGTAATCAAAAGCATCGTCCTTGTTTTTAAAATATTGATAAAAACTTCCCCGGGGAATCCCGGCATCTTTTATCATCTGGTTAATTGACATTTCCGGAAAAGGAACGCGTTTTAATTCGTGATATATTGCAACAAAAATTCTTTGCTTTTTTTCATCGGAAAGTTTTTCAAAAGTTGTGCTCGGCATGGCTCCTCCTGAAAAATATGACATATTGTCATTAAAATATCACCATTTTTTATTTCAGTCAATATTTAATATATATATTCAACAATTATTTAATATAGAAAAAAGGCGGAGCAAAGCTCCGCCTTTTTCTTGCAAAATGGTTTCTTATTTTACGCTGTTTTCGTAAGATTCGATCATTTTTTTAACCATCTGGCCGCCGATGGAACCTGCCTGACGGGAAGTAAGATCGCCGTTATAACCCTGTTTAAGGTTAACACCTACTTCGCTTGCTGCTTCCTGTTTAACTCTTTCGAGAGCTGCTTTTGCCTGTTTGTTAGAGCTGGACATTTTATTTTACACTCCTTTTAAATTTTGCGTTTGCAACATTATTTTGGCTCTGTTTAAATATTATATTAAAGGTAAATTTTCCCGAAAAACCTGATTAAAAAATCGGATTTTTTTCAAAAATAGTATTGACAATCCGAAATAATCTGCTATAATCCTAATCGAAAACAGTTCTCAATTAGGAAGTGATTCATTGAAAAACACCATTCAGAAAACCGCAATTATGAACGCACTCATGGCTCTTGATCATCCCACTGCGGACGAGGTTTATGAATGTGTTCATAATGAGTTTCCTTCCATAAGCAAGGCAACGGTTTACCGCATTCTGAACCGAATTTCCGAAGAAGGCGAAATTCTTCACCTTCAAATTCCCGACGGAGCGGACAGATTCGATACCACCCTCTGTGCTCATCATCATCTCAAATGCAACAAATGCGGAAAAGTTTGTGATGTTGATGTTCCGGAACTTGACGGAATCGAAAAACGCATTAAGGAAGAAAACGGTTTTTCAATCGGCGGCTATCGCCTTGTTTTCAGCGGACTTTGTTCAGACTGTATTTTTAAAAAATCTGATTGAAAATTTTGGGAAGGAAGATTATAATGGATATTAAGGCATTATTTAAAATTTCCTATGGTCTTTATGTTGTTTCCGCAAACGAAAACGGAAAAGACAACGGATGTATCATCAACACCTTTTCTCAGGTTACCGATACTCCCCTTCGCGTAAGCGTTACAGTCAACAAACTTAACCTTACACATGATATGATCAAAAATACCGGAAAGTTCACCGTTTCTGTTCTTTCGACTTCCGTTCCTTTCGGCGTTTTCCAGAACTTCGGTTTCAGAAGCGGAAAAGATGCGGATAAATTTGAAGGAACCAGAACCCGCCGCTGTGAAAACGGCGTTTTAAGACTTGACGAAAACGTCAACGCTTTTGTTTCCGGAAAAGTTGCTGAAGAAGTTGATCTCGGAACCCACACAATGTTTATTGCGGACGTTACCGAGGCGGAAATTCTTTCTTCCGAAGATTCCGTAACCTACACTTATTATCAGAACCACATCAAACCCAAACCCCAGCCCCCGAAAGTTAAAAAAGGCTGGCGTTGCCCGATTTGCGGATATGTTTACGAAGGCGAAGAACTTCCCGAAGATTTTGTTTGCCCTCTCTGCAAACACGGCGCATCTGAATTTGTACCCCTTCAAAATGAAGATAATAAATCTATTGAAAAAGGAGAAAAAACTATGGAACTCAAAGGCTCTAAAACCGAACAGAATCTCATGACCGCATTCGCAGGCGAATCTCAGGCAAGAAACAAATACACCTATTTCGCAAGCAAAGCAAAAAAAGAAGGTTATGAACAGATTGCAAGACTCTTCCTCGAAACCGCTGAAAACGAGAAAGAACACGCAAAACTCTGGTTCAAATATCTTGGCGGAATCGGCACCACTGCTGAAAACCTTCTTGCAGCAGCAGAAGGCGAAAACTATGAATGGACCGATATGTATGCAACTTTTGCAAAAGAAGCACGTGAAGAAGGTTTTGAGGAAATCGCTCTCCGCTTCGAAGGCGTAGGCAAAGTTGAAGCAGAACACGAAGAAAGATATCGTGCACTTCTCGCAAACGTTGAAAACGGCCAGGTTTTCCAGAAAGGTTCCATCGTAATCTGGAAATGCGCAAACTGCGGTCATATCCATGTTGGCGAATCCGCTCCCGTTGTATGCCCCGTATGCGCACATCCTCAGGCATATTTCGAAATCCAGGCTAAAACTACTAATAAAACAAAAAAAATTGCCGGGCCAATTGCACAGCCCCAAATTGTGCGGACAGCACAAAAAAAGCACATTATGGCAGAGAAATAAAAAATTCAAGCAAGGAACTGACTTCTCATTTCAAGGGGAGTCAGTTTTGTTTTAAGCTGAATACGCTGATGATTGTAGAA
>JAGASN010000039.1 GCA_017847875.1 Oscillospiraceae bacterium
CCTTATGACAATGCTTTGGCTGAAAATTTTTTCTCTATTATCAAAACCGAATGTATTTACCGCATTAAACTTCAGACTTTTGATGAAGCTCGTCTTCTCATCGACAGATACATCTATTTCTACAATCATCAGCGTATTCAGTTTAAAACAAAACTGACTCCCCTTGAAATGAGAAGTCAGTTCCTTGCTTGAATTTTTTATTTCTCTGCCATAATGTGCTTTTTTTGTGCTGTCCGCACAATTTGGGGCTGTGCACAAAGCGGTGCTTTTTGTTACGCCGAAATTTTTTTCCTTTTCTTTTCCGCAAGATACCAGGGGAAATACATAAAGAACCAGACAACGGCAAGAAGCGGGATAAAACCGATGAAATAAAAATCTTTTCCGAAAAGTGAAGCAAGAATTTTTAAAACCGGGTTTCCTGCCGTTCCGTTGAGGAAAAAGAAATTCGTATCAAGAATTTTGTTAAGGAAGAAAACCGGAACACATTCGCAAAGAACGATTCCGAGAACCTTCGGAAGATTTCTGAAATCCGGCTTAAAACCGCCCGCAATCAGAAGAAGCGGATACATAAGGAGAAGAACATGCACCGAATTTGAATGAAGGCTCATAAAGTTCCAGTAGGGAAGGTTGGTCCAGGTCGGCATCAAAAGCGCAAGAAGCGCGCCGGGAACGCAAAGGGCATAGAGAATTTCAGAAGTGAGTTTGTCCCGCCGGAAGGAATTGATAACGCAGACGAAAATGTTTATGCTGCAAAGATGAAGCGGAACAAATTCCCATTCCCATTGTCCCGTTGCGGCGCTTAAAATATGTTTCCAAAGTTCATCGGCAATCAAAAGCGCGGACATTATATAAAGAAAATTTTGTCTTCCTTTTTCATCGAGCTTGCGGTAAAAAACCATCGCGCCGATTATTATTGCAAAGAAAACAGCCGTTACAAAAAGATGCAGAGGGCTGAAATGTTCAAAACGGATATAATCCGGGTTAAGTTTATCCATTGTGGTTTTTGTGTACCAGAATTCCGACATTCTGTCGCCTCCTTTTTTAACCTTGGATATTTTATCACAAATCGCTTTTTAAGTAAACATATTATTTATCGTTGAAAAAGAGAAGGCGCTGTGATAAAATTCTAATATAATTTTCAGAAAAGCGGTGATTTTTTTGTTCAGGGAACTTTTGCGGAAAAACAAAGCCGTTCCGAAAGAGGAATGTTTTTCAATTCTTGAAAAGGAAACCCGGGGAGTTCTTTCTGTTATGGGCGATGAGGGCTATCCTTACGGAATGCCCATGAACCATTTTTATGACCCGGAGGACGGAAATATCTGGTTCCATTGCGGAAAAAAGGGTCACCGGTTGGATTCTCTTAAAAAGGAGCAGAAGGTTTCCTTCTGCGTTTTTGAAAAAGGCACAAAAACCGAAGGAGACTGGGCGCTTTCCGTAAGAAGCGTAATTGTTTTCGGAAAAATCGAAATCATCGAAGATTTGAAAACCGTTGCGGAAATAACCGCAAAGCTCAGCAGAAAATTCACCTCCGATGAGGAATATATTAAAAGCGAAATTGAAAAATTCGGGAAAGAAACGGTTCTTTTAAAACTTGTTCCGGAACATATTTCCGGAAAGAAGGTAAAGGAATCCTGAAAGGAGAAACATGGCATATAAACGCGAATGGCAAAGACCCCTTGAACTCGACAGACCAACCTGGGATATGCTCCGGGAAAACAATATCTATACCGACAGCCGGAGAGATTTCCGCTGGCGCCATTGTCCCGATAAGGAAAACGGGGTGATCCATGCGGCGGTTTATACCGTTATGAGCTATGAACACGCCGACGACATTCAGGAAAAGGATTTTCCTCTTTCTCCGGAAGGTCTTTCGGAAGCAAACGAATGGATAGAATCCAAATTCCGGGAATTTGTTGAAGAAAACCCGGACAGATACTGATTATGGAAGAGAAAAGATTTTTTTACGTTGCTTTTCTTTCAACTCCCTATAAAATGGGTGAGTTTATAAGAAAAATGACCGGTTTTCCATATAACCACACGGCAATTTCCCTTTCCCCGAAGATGAAATATCTCTATTCCTTTTCCCGCCATTATAAAAACGCGCCTTTTTACGGCGGATTTACAAAGGAATCGGTTTTGCGTTACCGGAAAAAGGATATTTTTGCCAAGATAAAAATCTGTGCGGTTCCGGTTTCGGAAGAAAATTATCAAAAGGCAAAAAAACGTCTTGAATTTTTTGCGAACCATTCGGAAGAGTATATTTATAACATGATTTCCGCCGCCTGTTTTCCCTTTAAAACAAGGGTGAAGATAAAAAACTCTTTCACCTGCGTGGAATTTGTTTTGAGCATGCTCGAAAAATATGCGGAAATTCCGGTGCTCAAAAACAAAAAATTCTGTTCGATAAAAGAACTTTCCGCCCTTTTGGAAGATTATAAAATCTATGAAGGAAGCGCGGAAAAATTTATTGAAAACGCCTGTTGGGAAGGCGACACCTTTCCCCAGGAAAAGGGGAAATGGTTTTACTGGAAGAAAACCGCCCTCAATAACGGAAAGCTTGTCTATCGCTTTGTAAAAAGAGAAAAATAAATTTTCCCGGGTAAAAAAGCCTCCCTTGCCTAAAGAGCAAAGCTTGCGAAGCGCGCCCAGTGGGCGAAACAGCGAGCAATGTTTGGCGCCGCGGTCAAAATATTCAAGGCGTTATGCCGCAGAATATTTTGGGCACCGCAAGAGTTGGGTGGCATTTGCAAAGCAAAAGACGGAGGGATTCTTTTTTTGTATTCAGCCAAAACGAAACGGAAACGCCGGCCCAATGAAAAATAAAAAATCCCGCCCAAAGGCGGGATTTTATTTTTTCTTTAAAAATCAAAGAAGGCTGTCCCTTCTGCAGGGAGAAGTCACCTTCGGCTTTTCCTCAACTTTTGCGGAAGAGGAAAGCTCTTCGAGCATTTTTTCGGAAAGCGGAATTGCCTTGTGGCAACGGGGGCAGAGATAAGTGGAACGGTTATATCCTGCGGGAACAATTACGGGTTTTCCGCAATAGGGGCAAAAAACTTCGATGCCTTCGTTTTCATCGTCATCCTGAAGATAGATGGACATTTTCGGGAACCACCTTTCAATAATTTTATATTACAAGGTCAGTATATCACAAGCTCCGGCGGTATGCAAGAAGCAAATCCACCATTTTTCCGTAACTGCGGACTCCGTCCTGCTGGTCGTTGAGTTTAAGATAGGTATCGTTGACCTTGTCGGAAACTTCCGCAACTTTTGTGTCGTGGGCTTCAACATAAGCGTTCTGGGCGCGCATATCCGCATCTAGATAATCCGGATATTTTATCCGCAGTTCATACCAAAGCTCGTAATCCGCGGAATAAAGTGCGTTCATCGAATGGAGAAGCGCAAGGCAGTTTCCGCTGTAGCGGAAATATGCGGAATCGCTTTTTTCGCAGGCAAGATAGGCGATAAAGTTCGCTTCCGCTTCGTTCATAAAACCGCGGAGGTGGCTTTGTTCGTGCATCATCGTTGCGCCCCGGAGAAAATCCGGTCCTTCGGTGCAAACGTTTGCTTCAAAAGTATAGGGCGAATAAACTCCGGAAATCTGAAGATATGACATAACTTTTGAAAAAAAGACCGGCTTCGGTGTTCCGAATTTTCCGAAGCCCATTTTCATAAAATCATAATTCCCGGCGAATTTTTCAAATTCGGCCTTTGCCTCGTTTGCCATACTGAAATTATTTTCGTCAAAAACGGTGATTTTGTCTTCGCCGCGGTAAAGTTTTGAACCGGCTTCGGTCGCTTCGTTAAGAAGATGCTCACAGAGTTCATAAAGCTCCGCCGGGGAGGATTTTTTGACTTCAAGCCCGGTTTTTTCGGCAAAACTTTCCCGGTAATAATTCGTTCCGCTGAAAACGGAAAAAAGGAAAAACACCGCACAGAAAACGGAAGCCATTTTCATGAGCACGCCGAAAAAATAATTGAGCACGGAATCCTTTCCCTCTTTTGATTTGAGCACAAGCTTTATCAGCCAATATATCACCAGAAAAACAAGAAAGCAGATTCCCGCTTCCATAAGCGAAAAAGGAAAAATTCCGGTAATGCTCCCGAAGATTCCGCCAAGATTTCGATAAATGATGTTATAATAACAATCCGCAAAGCCGGGGATAAATCTTGCCGCCGCAAGAAGCAAAAGCCCCAGGGGAAGAAGCATTATAAAATAAAAATAAGGTGATTTTAAAATCGATTCAGGTTTCATAAATTCGTTTAAAAATGTAGGGGCGGATATTTATCCGCCCGCTTTTTTATTTATTTACGTCGATATCGTCCAGCTCAACAAGAAGCTTTGCATAAACGAGCATCGTATCGAAAAGAAGTTTTGCAGGAGTGGATTCGTCGGACTGATGAATGCTTCCGCGGAAAAGACCGAAGGGGCTTTCGTAATCCGGGTCTTCCGGACCAAGTGCGCAGGCGTTGGGAAGATGTTTTGCATAGGTTCCGCCGCCCATGGTATAGGGTTTCCAATGTTCCTTATGGAAAACGCTGTTGATAACGCGCATGCAGGTTTTTACCTTTTCGGATTCCGCAGGAGAATATGCGGGTTTTGTATCCGCAACCGCATGGACTGTTACGTTATATGGCTCAACGGTTTCGATGATCTTCGCAAGAAGCTTATCGCCGTTTTCGGTAACGGGATAGCGGATATCAATGGAAAGATCAAGGATTCCGCGGTCCATGGAGATAACTCCGCCGACGTGGGTGAGTTTTCCGCTGGGCTCGTCCTCAACCGGAACGCCGAGAGCCGCGCCGTTATAATCGGAGTTAACAAGCTTCAGGAATTCCATTGCGTTTTTTGCTTCGCCTTCAAAAACTTCCGCATCAAGAAGCGCGTTCGCAAGAACGCCGATGGCGTTGATTCCGTTTTCCGGAATGGAAGCATGAACGGAAGCACCGGTTGCGGTGACTTTTACAAAATCGCCTTCCGCCTCAACGGAAATTCTTGCGTTATCCTTAAGTTTTTCCGCAAGGCATTCGGCGCAGACATTTTTAAGGGTGATAACGGCTTTATCCGCAACAACGTTTTTAACGGTTCCGCCTTTGAAGTCAACAACTTTTTCGTCTTTGCAGGGAATTGCGAAATAGAAGCGGAGCCCGCCTTTTTCGCCGTGGCAGATGGGATAGTTTCCGTCCGGAGTGAAGGAAACGTCCGGAAGTTTTTCGGAAACTTCGATGTAGTGGAGAAGGTCGTTCATTCCGCATTCTTCCTGACCGCCCATGAAAATCTCAATTTCGCGTTTGGGCATAAGGTCAAGATCCTTGAGGCAGCGGACCGCGAAAATTGAAGCCCAGAGCGGGCCTTTGTCATCAAGAATTCCGCGTCCGATCAGAAGGTCGCCGTCAACGGTAAGCTGATAGGGCGGATAGTTCCAGTCGTTTCCGCAGGGAACAACGTCAAGATGTCCGAAAAGACCAATTTTTTCTTCGCCTTCGCCAACGTTTGCAACAAGGCAGTAGTTATCGAGGTTTTTTACCGGGAAGCCATAGCCTTCAACAATTTCCTTTGCGGCAGCAAGAACGTTTGCGCTTTCGATTCCAAAGGGGAATTCTCCTTCGGAAACGCCGGGAGTTGCAACGGAAGGCACCGCGATTATTTTGGAAAGGTCGGCGATGAATTCCTCTTTGTGGTCTTCAATCCATTTTTCAATGCGTTTTTCATTTTCAATACTGAGCATTTATCAAAACCCCTTTCGGAAAGAAATTTCTTTGCTTAATTCTATCACATTAAAGCGAAAAAGTGAATAACGAACTGTAAATATTTTGTTAAAGCCTTCCCTCCGGGGGAATATTGCTTTTCGCCAACCGGACGCAGGGAACGGTTTTGACCGTTCCGTTTTGGCTTATATCAAAAAAGCGGCACCGAAAAGTGCCGCTTTTAAAAAATTTTGTTTATTCAACAATTTCTCTTGCAACAAGAACGCCGCTTGCGGAAGCGTGGGAAAGGGAATGGGTAATTCCGCTTCCGTCGCCGATGATGTAAAGTCCTTTATGTTTTTTGGACATAAGTTTTTTGTTAACTTCAACTTCCATGTTATAGAATTTTACTTCAACGCCATAAAGAAGGGTGTCGTCGTTGGTGGTTCCGGGCGCGACTTTATCGAGGGCATAGAGCATTTCGATAATTCCGTCAAGAATTCGTTTCGGAAGAACGAGGGAAAGATCGCCGGGAGTTGCCGCAAGGGTCGGAGTGATGAAAGCTCCTTCAATGCGGTCTTCGGTGGAACGTCTTCCACGGATAAGGTCACCGAAACGCTGGACGATAACTCCGCCGCCGAGCATATTGGAAAGTCTTGCAATGCTTTCACCGTAACCGTTGGAATCCTTGAAAGGTTCGGAAAAATGTTTTGCAACAAGAAGAGCGAAGTTTGTGTTTTCGGTCTGTTTTGCCGGGTCTTCATAGCTGTGACCGTTAACGGTGATGATTCCGTTGGTGTTTTCGTTAACTACAGCGCCTTTCGGGTTCATGCAGAAAGTTCTTACAAGGTCGCCGTATTCCTTGGTGCGGTAAACAATTTTGCTCTCATAAAGCTCATCGGTAAGATGGGAGAAAACTTCCGCCGGAAGTTCAACGCGGACGCCGATATCAACTCGGTTGGATTTTGTGGGAATTTCCATTTCTCCGCAGACTTTTTCCATCCATTTGCTTCCGCTTCTGCCGACGGAAATTACGCAGTCCCTGCAGAAATAGGATTCGTCCGCGGTTTTGACTTCATATCCGTTTTCGGAAGCAACAATGTGCTCAACGGGGGTATCGAAGAAAAATTCGACCTTTTCCTTAAGGAAATTATAAAGATTTTCGAGAACGACGTAGTTGATATCCGTTCCGAGATGGCGAACGGAAGCATCGAGAAGGTGAAGGTCGTTCTGGATGCAAAGTTTTTTGAATTTTGTTCCGGCGGTGGAATAAAGCTTTGTGCCTTCGCCGCCATAGGCCATGTTTATCTCATCGACGTAACGCATAAGCTCAAGAGCTTTTTTCTTGCCGATATATTCATAAAGAGTTCCGCCGAAATCGTTGGTGATGTTATATTTTCCGTCGGAAAAAGCGCCGGCACCGCCAAAACCGCTCATAATTGAACAGGTTTTGCATGCAATGCAGCTTTTTACTTTTTCGCCGTCAATGGGGCAGCGGCGTTTTTCAAGGGAATGTCCCGCTTCAAAAACCGCGACCTTAAGTTCCGGTTTTTTCCGGATAAGTTCAAAGGCGGAAAAAATTCCGCCGGGACCGGCACCGATTATAATTACGTCATATTTCATGGAAAAGAGCACCTCCGAAGGTGATTTTTTATAACTAATACAGTATAACATCGGCAGAAGAAATTTGCAAGATAACAGAAAAAAGATATGATTTTGTTAACACCTTAACCGAAGAAAAAATGCAGAGGTTAGTACAACATAACCGCAATTGAAAAAAATTTGGGATAAGTTGTGCAAAAAGGTCTTATATTGAGACAAAATTTAGTTATTTATTTAACAAATTTTCATAAAAACTATTGCTTTTTATATATAAAGGGTTTATAATTTAACAGAATTGGGGAGGTAGCTACGCTCAAAGCGGCGCGGGCTCTCTTATTTTGTGGATTAGTAATGAAAATCGAAACAAAAAAACAGTTCAAGGGGGAAATCAAAAAATGGCTCATCTCAGCGAAGCCGCTGTCGTTAAGATCAACGAAATCTGCGACAGATACGCAAACGAAAAAACACCGCTCATAATGATCCTCAGCGATATCCAGAAAGAATATGGATATATCCCGCTGGAGGTCCAGGAAATTGTTTCCGAGCGCACCGGAATCTCCGTTGCCGAAATTTACGGAGTAGTAACCTTCTATTCTTTCTTCTCGCTCAAACCGAACGGAAAATATGTTATCGGCTGCTGCCTCGGAACCGCCTGCTACGTAAAAGGCGCACAGCAGATTGTTGACAAATTCTCCGAAATTCTCGGAATCAAACCCGGCGAAACCACCGAAGACGGTCTTTTCACCATCGACGCTCTTCGCTGCATCGGTGCCTGCGCAATTGCACCGGCTGTCACCATCAACGGAAAAGTTTATCCCCATGTTGAGGTAAGCCAGGTTGCGGGAATTATCGATGAATATAAAGCAAAGGAGGCGGCTGAAGCATGATAAGAACACCCGAAGAACTTTACGCAAGAGCAGCCGTCTGCAAGGAAATTCTTGATTCCAAATTCAACGGCTCCGACGGCAAAATTTATCTTATGATCTGCGGCGGCGGCGGATGCGTTGCTTCCGGCGCACTTAAACTCGAAGAGGAATGCAACCGCCTTATCGAAGAAAAAGGTCTTTCCGAAAAAGTTGCAGTAAGAAAAGTAGGCTGCTTCGGACTTTGCTCCCAGGGACCTTTCATCCGCGTTTATCCCAAAGACGTTCTCTATCGCCTTGTTAAACAGAAAGATATCGAGGAAATTTTTGACGTTGACATAATCGGCGGCGGAATTGTCGAAAGACTTCTTTACGTTGACCCCAAAACCGGCGAAAAAATCGCAAAACAGGAGGAAATTCCTTTCTATAAAAAACAAAAGAAAATTGCCCTCCATGGCTGCGGAATAATCAATCCCGAAAGCTTCGACGAAGCTCTTGGCTGCGGCGCATATCAGGGTCTTGCAAACGCTCTTAAAATGACTCCCCAGGAAGTTGTTACCACCGTTCTTGAATCCGGACTTCGCGGTCGAGGCGGCGGCGGTTTCCTTACCGGACGCAAATGGCAGTTTGCTTATAACCAGGACAGCAAGGAAAAATATGTTGTCTGCAACGGCGATGAAGGCGACCCCGGCGCATTCATGGACCGTTCCATTCTTGAAGATAACCCTCTTTCCGTAATCGAAGGTATGACCATCGCCGGTTACGCAATCGGCGCTTCCGAAGGTTATTTCTATGTTCGTGCCGAATATCCCACCGCAGTAAAACGTCTTCGCCATGCAATCGAAATGGCTGAAGCACAGGGACTTCTCGGCGACGACATCCTCGGTTCCGGATTCTCCTTCCGCGCACATATCCGTCTTGGCGCAGGCGCATTCGTCTGCGGCGAAGAAACCGCTCTTCTCCATTCCATTCAGGGACTTCGCGGAATGCCCAGACCCCGTCCTCCTTTCCCGGCAGTTCGCGGTCTTTGGGACAAACCCACCATTGTTAACAACGTAGAAACTCTCGCAACCGTTCCTTATATCCTCAGAAACGGCGTTGAGGAATTCACCAAATACGGCACCACCGGTTCTAAAGGCACCAAAGTTTTCGCACTCGGCGGCAAGGTCAACAACGTTGGTCTTGTTGAAGTCCCCATGGGTACAACCCTCCGCGAACTTGTTTACGATATCGGCGGCGGAATCCCCGGCGGCAAAAAATTCAAAGCTATCCAGACCGGTGGTCCTTCCGGCGGCTGTATCACTGCCGATGAGCTTGATGTTTCCATCGACTTCGATAACCTTGTTGCTCTCGGTTCCATGATGGGTTCCGGCGGCGCAATTGTTATGGACGAGGACAACTGCATGGTTGACGTTGCAAAATTCTATATGGAATTCATCTGCGACGAATCCTGCGGAAAATGCTCTCCCTGCAGAATCGGTACAAAGAGAATGCTCGAAATTCTCACCAAAATCACTGAAGGCGAAGCAACCATGCAGGATCTTGAAGATCTTGAAACCATCGGCAACGCCTGCCAGAGCAACTCCCTTTGCTCCCTTGGTCAGAGTGCGGCAAACCCGGTTATTTCCACCCTTGCTTCTTTCTATGATGAATATCTTGCACATATCCAGGACAAAAAATGTCCCGCACATGTTTGCAAAAACCTTACCGTATATTCCATTGATCCGGAAAAATGCAAACGCTGCAGCCTTTGCGCGAAAAAATGCCCCGTCGGCGCAATTTCCGGCATAGTCGGCAAAACCAACTTTGTAATAGATCCCGATGTTTGCGTAAGATGCGGACTTTGCATCTCTTCCTGCAAATTCGGCGCAATTTCCAAAGATCAGTAAGGAGGGCATAAGAAATGAGCAAAATCAATATTAAAATCGAAGGCCATCCTTATCAGGTTGAAGAAGGCCTTACCACCATTGATGCGGCAAGAGCTTGCGGTTATGAAATTCCTTCCCTTTGCGATTTCAACCACGGCGAATGCAACCAGGGTTCCTGCCGCGTTTGCCTTGTTGAAGTAAAAGGCATGAGAAGCCTTGTTGCTTCCTGCGTTTTCCCCGTTTTCGAAGGAATGGAAATCAGCATTTCCTCCCCGAAAGCAACCGCCGCAAGAAGAACTTCCGTTGAACTTCTTCTTTCCAACCATTCCGTAAACTGCCAGCAGTGCGACAAAAACGGAAAATGCGAACTTCTTCACGTTGCAAAACTCACCGGCGCAAGACCCGAAATGTTCAAAGGTTCCCAGACCCCGGTAACCATTGATGAACTCAACCCCTCAATCGTCCGCGATACCAGCAAATGTATCCTTTGCGGAAGATGCGTTGCAAGATGCAAAAACGCCCACGGAAACGGCGTTCTCGGTTATGAAAATCGCGGATTCAACGCAATAGTCGGCCCTGCCGGAAACAGAAGTTTTGACAAATCTCCCTGCATCCTCTGCGGACAGTGCGTTTCCGTCTGCCCCACCGGCGCCCTTATGCTTAAATCCGAAGTTGAAAAAGTCGATGAAGCAATGGCTCTCGGACGCCATGTGATCGTCCAGACCGCTCCGGCAGTAAGAGCCGCCCTTGGCGAAGAATTCGGAATGCCTATCGGCACCCCCGTTACCGGAAAAATGGTTGCGGCTCTCAGAAGACTCGGCTTTGAAAAAGTTTATGATACCGATTTCGGCGCAGACCTTACCATTATGGAAGAGGGAACCGAACTTCTCGGCAGAATGAAAAACGGCGGAGTTCTTCCTATGATAACTTCCTGCTCCCCGGGCTGGGTAAACTATTGCGAAACCTATTATGCGGATCAGCTTGACCACCTTTCTTCCTGCAAATCTCCTCATCAGATGCAGGGCGCAATCATCAAAAGCTATTATGCAGAAAAACACGGAATCAACCCCAAAGATATCTTTGTTGTTTCCGTAATGCCCTGCACCGCGAAAAAATTTGAAAAAGAAAGACCCGAAATGGTTAACGGCGAAGGTCTTAAAGACGTTGACGCAGTTATCACAACCCGCGAACTCGGCGATATGATCCGCAGAAGCGGTATTGTTTTCACAAAACTTCCGGATGAAGAATTCGACCAGGATATTATGGGCGAAGCTTCCGGCGCAGGCGTAATCTTCGGCGTAACCGGCGGCGTTATGGAAGCTGCTCTCCGTACCGTTTACCATGTTCTTACCGGTAAAGAGCACGGCGCAATCGCATTTACTTCCGTCCGCGGTTTCGACGGAATCAAAGAATCCCAGATCGAAATCAACGGACAGATCCTCCGTTTTGCCGTTGCCCACGGAATGAAAAACGCAAAAGTTCTTATGGAACAGATCAGAAAAGGCGAAAGCCCTTATCATTTCATCGAAATCATGGGCTGTCCCGGCGGTTGCATCAACGGCGGCGGCCAGCCTTATGTCCGTCCGGTTTTCCTTCCGAACGAAGACCACGATATTCTTGATACCTATATGCAGAAACGCGCTTCCGCTCTTTATTCCGAAGACCAGAGAAACGTTCTTCGCCAGAGCCACAAGAATACCCAGGTCCAGAAACTTTATGAAGAATTCCTCGGCGAGCCGAACTCCCACAAAGCTCACGAGCTTCTCCACACCACTTATAAAGGAAAAGATCCTTTCAGAGATTGATTTCTCCCAACTAATCCAAAAAAACAAACACAAAACCCGTGCTCATTCCTGAGCACGGGTTTTGTGTTTTGAGCATGGTTTTTCTGCGGCAATAAAGTCCCTTTTGTTATTGTAATTTTCAGTGTTGTATGTTATTATATATACGCTTTAACAAATTACAGTACTAAAGAAAAGAGGATTTGGTATGAAAACTGAAAGCAAATATGTTGAAACCCCAAAGCTGGGTTTTGCGGAAAAGCTTGGGTTTGGAACCTTTTCCGCCGCCAGCAACGTTGTTTTTAACTTTAAGGACCTGTTCTATCTCTTTTTTCTCACCAATGTAATGGGAATTAAAATTGAACACGCCGGAATGATAACCGCTCTCGGAATAGTCTGGGACGCGGTGAACGATCCGCTGGTGGGTTACTGGGCAGTTAACCACACTTTTAAAAACGGCGAAAAATGCCGTCCTTTTGCCTTTTGGTGCGCTGTTCCCTGGGCGGTGACAGTTGTTCTTATGTTCACCTGTTTTGATGTTGCCTATGGAATGAAACTTGCAATCGCGATTGCGATTTATTTCCTTTTTGAACTTTTCAACACCTTTGCCGCAATTCCTTATAACAGCATGGGCGGTCTTGCGACCAACCGCGATTCGGACAGAAGAGCCATAAACGTTGCACGTAACCTCGGCGGCTGCGTAGGTTCCGGAATAGGCGGCGTTGCGCTTTATCCGCTTCTCGGGCTTTTCGGCGGACTTGATGAAAACGGAAACGTTATGGCAAACGAAGCCGGTCAAATCGCTTTTGTTTATGCCGCAACGGTAATGGGTTCAATCTGCATAATCGGAAGCCTTGTTCACTATTTTACCACCAGAGAAAGAATCCAGCAGGAAGCCGAAGACGATTCCAAGCTCGGAATAATCGAAGTTCTCAAAATGCTTCTTTCCTGCAAAAGCTGGGTAATGAACGCTCTTTATATAATCGTTTACGGAATCCTCAACCTTCTCATAATGAGCACCGTAAACTATTACGCAACCTATGTTCTCGGTTCCGCTTCCGCCGGAACCCCGATTATGGCGGTTTTCCTCGCAACTTCCGTAATCGGAACTCTTGCCTGCATTCCGGTCGATAAAAAAATCGGCAGAAGAAACACCATGATCCTCGGTTCCGCAATTTATCTTGTTGGAAAAATCCCGTTCCTCATCAATCCTTATTCCTATGTCACAATTTATATCAACGGAATAACCGTTGCGGTTGCAATGGCCTTTGCTTTCGTTCTTTTCAACACAAACCGCAACAACCTTTCCGACCTTATCGAATTCAGAAACGGAAGAAGGATCGACAGCCTTGTTTCCACCTGCGATAACCTTGCGGCAAAACTTTCCAAAGCCGGAGTCAACCTTGCAATGACCGCTGCTCTCGGCGCCGCAGGTTTCGATGCGGAACTTGCAGCACAGCCCCAGAGCGCAATCGATACCATCTGCGCCCTTCTCGGCTGGGTTCCGATGATTTTCGCCGGAATAATGCTTGTTATCGCAATTTTCCACCCCATTGAAAAAGAAATGGCGGAAATGCGCGAAATTCAGAAAGCAAATTCGGAGGCATAAAAAATGACCTATATAGTTTTCGGCGTTCTCGGAATAATCGCTCTTCTTCTGATAATCGCCGTTATCCGTACCCTTTCAATAAAAGCGCCGGCAATCGGCGAATGCAAAACAAAAATTTCCGAAGAGGAAATTGAAATTGCCGCAAAAAAACTCGGCGAAATGGTAAGAGTTCCCACCGTTTCCAAAAACGAGGACGAGGACCTTTCCCAGTTTTATAAATTCCATGAAGTTCTCGAAGAACTTTTCCCTAACGTACACAGGACTTTTGAAAAAACCGTTCTTAACGGAACCTTGCTTTATAAATGGCAGGGAACGGACCCTTCCAGAAAGCCCATTCTTTTCATGGGCCACCAGGACGTTGTTCCGGCAAACGATAACGGCTGGAAATGCCCTGCATACAGCGGAACGGTAATCGACGGAGATATTTACGGAAGAGGTTCCATGGACTGCAAGAGCACAATGTACGTTGAGCTCCAGGCTATTGAGGAACTTATTGAGGAAGGTTTTGTTCCGCCCTGCGATATTTATCTTGAATACGCGATAAATGAGGAAATCGGCGGCGACGGCGCGGCTTCCGCTGTTCGGTATCTTAAGGAAAAAGGCGTTGAGCTCGCGATAGTAATTGACGAAGGCGGCGCGATTGTTGATAAACCCATCGGCGGAATGGACAGACAATATGCGGTCATCGGCGTTACCGAAAAAGGTTATATGGACCTCAAAATTTCCGCAAAGGGAAAAGGCGGCCACAGCAGCACTCCGCCGAGAAACACCCCCGCCGCAAGACTTTTTGCCTTCGCAAACGAAATTGAGAAAAAGCGTCCGTTTAAAAAACAGCTTATTCCGGAAGTTTACGAAATGTTTGCCCAAATGGCGCCTTCCTTTAACTTCGGAATGAGAATGCTCCTCGGCAACATCTGGCTTTTTAGGCCCCTTCTCATCGCTCTTATGCCGAAAGTTTCGCCCTTCGGCGAAGCAATTCTTTCAACGACCTGCTGTTTCACAATGATGAAAGGTTCCGACGCCTGCAACGTAATTCCGAAGGAACCCTATCTTGTTGCGAACCTTCGCACAAGCGTTCACCAGAACTGTGAGGAAAGCCTTGCGGTCCTCAAAAAATATGCGGATAAATATGACCTCGAAATCGAGATAATTCAGGCAAGGGACGCTTCTCCCGTTTCTAACATCCATTCAAAGGAATATGCCTATCTTACCGACTGCATCAAAAAGCAGTTCCCGGATATCGGAGTTGCGCCTTATGTCATTATGGGCGGAACGGATTGCCGCCATTTCCACGCCCTTACGGAAAACGCCCTGCGTTTCTGCCCGGTAAGAATGAGCAACGAACAAAACGCCGCCTGCCACGCAGTTAACGAAAACGTAACCCTTTCCGCCCTTGCGGAAGGCGTCCGCTTCTTCAAAGTTTTCCTTAAAGGATACGATTTGTAAAATTTGAGCACGCAATAAAAAATGAGCACGGCTTCGCCGTGCTCATTTTTGTTTAGCCTCCCTTGCCTGAAGGAAGGTGGAATTTTCGAAGAAAATGAAGGAGGGATTCCATTACGGGAGATATTTTTCAAAGGTGAAGCCTTCGCTTCGGACGTGGTCGATAACGTCCCCGAGAATTGCCGTGTTGGTTTCGGAAACCGCATGGAGAAGAAAAACTTCGCCATCGTGAACGCTTCGGGTAACTCTTTCAAAAGCTTTCTGGTGTTCCGGCTGGTTTGCCGGGTCCCAGTCCGCATAAGCAAAACTCCAGCAAACGGTGCGGTAGCCCATTTTCTGCAAAAGAGCAAGGCTTCTTTCGGAAAAAGCGCCTTCCGGCGGACGGAAAAGATACATATCGTAACCGAAGTTTTCGGAGATATAATTATGCAAATCCGCAACCTCCGCATACATTTCTTCCATTGTGATTTTTGTCATATTCGGGTGGCGGGAGCTGTGGTTTCCCACAACGTGGCCTTCATCAATCATTCGCTGAATAAGTTCCGGCTCAGCTTTTGCATAGGAAAGGGTAACAAAGAAAACCGCGGAAACGCCTTTTTCTTTGAGCACGTCGAGAATCTTGGGGGTATATCCGTTTTCATAACCTTCGTCGAAGGTGAGATAAACCTTTCCCTTATGCTCTTCGCCGTCGCGGTAAAAATCCGTATCCCATTTTCCATATTCCGCCTGGAGCCCTATGCAGGCTATGGGTTTTCCGGTTTCGTCAAAATTTGTTCCGGGACCCCAGGGAATCTGTTCACTTCCGAGATCTGAAAATTCCTGAAAATAGGGCGAAAGTTCTTCAAGAGAGCCTATTTCGTTTTCAACCGCCGGTTCACTTTCCGGTTCCGGTTCGGAAGAACTGCTTTCGGAACTTTCGGGAATTTCCGGCTTTATTTCAATGTTTGCGGAAAGGTTATCTTCCCGCTCGATTATATTATCATCCTTTTCCGGTTCCTTTTTTCCGAAGGAACAGCCGGAAACCAAAAGACAAAGCGCAAGAAAAAGCGCCAGAAGCTTTGTTTTTTTCAAAAAAATTACCTCCCCGCCGTTTGGAATAAGTTTTTACAGTTTTATTTTACCACAATTTTCGAAAGATAAACCGCTTTTTGTTAAAAAAATTATTCTTTTCTCTTTTATTTTTATTTGTTATCGGGTATAATCATTTTAATCGCATATTTTTACAACCACGCTTAATCTGCGATGACATAAATATCATGACACTATCAGGAGGAATTATTCTTGATAACTATTTTTGACATTGTTGCAATGCTGGGCGGTCTTGCTCTTTTCCTTTACGGAATGCATATGCTCAGCGCGAGCCTTGAAAAAATGTCCGGAAGCAAGCTTACAAAAATTCTTGAAAAGCTTACCGGAAGCGTTTGGAAAAGCGTTGCCCTCGGCGCTGGAATCACTGCTCTTGTTCAAAGCTCTTCCGCAACAACGGTTATCACCGTCGGTCTTGTAAACTCCGGAATTTTAAAACTCGGTCAGGCAATCGGAATCATCATGGGTTCCAACATCGGTACCACCGTAACTTCCCACCTTCTCCGCCTTACCGAAATTTCCGGAACAAGCGGACTTATGCAGTTCCTTAAACCGGATTTCTTTGCTCCGGTTTGCGCAATAATCGGTGCGGCTCTTGCAATGTTCACCAAAAAGACCAGAACCATAACCATCGGCGAAATCCTCACCGGTTTCGGTATGCTCTTCATCGGTATGGATCTTATGGAAACCGCCCTTACTCCTCTTCGTGAATCTCCGCTTATGGGCGAACTTTTCGTAAAATTCGGCAGCAACCCTATCCTTGGAATCCTCGTCGGTGCCGGCGTTACCGCAATTATACAGAGTTCTTCCGCTTCCGTCGGTATTCTCCAGGCTCTTTCCGTAACCGGCGCGATTTCCTGGTCTGCGGCAATCCCGATTATCCTTGGCCAAAACATCGGTACAACCATTACCGCAATCCTTTCCGTAATCGGCGCTTCCAAAAACGCAAGAAGAACCGCTATTGCCCATCTTTATTTTAACGTAATCGGTACGATTATCTTTACTGTCGGCGTTTTTGCAGTTCAGGGAATGGGAATCGGAGATTTTTGGGATAACCCGATCAACAAATCCGGCATCGCAAACTTCCATACAATTTTCAACGTAACAATGACCGTTCTTTTCCTGCCCTTCACCGGACTTCTGGAAAAGCTTTGCATGAAAACAATTCCTTCGGACGGAACCGAAATCGACTCCGATACTTCCGAACTTGCTCCGGGTCTTGTTTCCAACCCTATTGCGGCAATTTCCGCTTCCGAACTTATTCTTAAAAAGCTCATGGGCGTAACCGCGGACTGCGTAAAATGCTCTTTCGAAAGACTTAACGGCGGCGACCCGAAACTCGGCGAAAGAATTTCCGAACAGAACACCGCCATTGTAAGAATGGAAAATAACCTCAGGATCTATCTTCTTAAAGTTGCGGAAGGAAGCCTTTCTCCCGCCCAGGAAAAAACCGTTACCGAAATGCTCGGCAGAGCCGACGACTGCGTCCACATCGCCGAACACTGCCTTAAAATCCGCGATACCGCCGAGGATATGTCCTCCAGAAACAAAGGTCTTACCATGGCAGGAAAACGCGAATTCGAGGTTCTCAGCAAGGCTTTGCTCACCCTTATGAACACCGCCGCGGAAGGTTCCAACGCAAAAGACAAGCGCGCGGACGCAAAAATTGAACCTCTCTATTTCGTTGTTACCGAAATGACCGAGCATATCAGAAGCCGCCATATGGACCGCCTTAAAAACGGCGAATGTTCCTATGAGGCAGGTTCGCTCTTTATGGGAACCCTTATCGATGTTGAGCGAATTGCAAAACATTGTTCCACAATCGGTGTTTCCCTTGCTCTTCAGTTCAAGGATAATTCCCTTTCCGAACAGGAATTTGCCCGCAGAATCCACCGCGGCGATACCGAACATTTTATGGAACATTATATCGATTATAAAAACGAATTTTTCTCTCCGCTCGTTGCGGAATAAATCAGAAAACAAAAGGGAGTGCTTCTTTGCGAAGCACTCCTTTTTTAATATAGTGAGAAAATAGCAGCGCCGGAAAGTATTTGTATTAAAACGCAACGGTCAGGACCGTTCCCTGCATTTCCACCCTTCCGTCCTTTGTCCTGCGGACAAAATCCACCTCCCATGATAGGAGGAGGTTTTTTACAAAAAAACAACCGGGCTGAAAAAGTAAAATGAAAATCCGCCGTCGGCCTGAACGATGGCGGTTGAGATTAGAAAGCATTGATCTTTCGGTGGAGAGTTTATTCCCCCTTTTTCAAAGGGGGGAATCGCTTGCGGGAGCAAGCGGTTAGGGGTTTGAACTTTTCTTTCAGGTGCAACCCGGTTTCTTTTGGTTACAAAAGAAATGGGGTTGTATTTATATCAAAACGGGCGGATAATATCCGCCCCTACGTTATGAAAGCTTTTTCAAAAAAAACAAAGGCACTTCATTGCGAAGTGCCTTTGTTGTGTTTTCAATTATTTCTGTTCTTCTTCAATGGCTTTGAGAAGGATTTCTTTTGCATAGGAAATGGATTCTTTTACGCAGCCATCTTCAAAAGGAACGTGGAGGTTTGCAACTTTGAGAAGACCGAGATAGCTTTTGCTTCCGCCGGCGTTGCAAAGTGCAAGGTAATCTTTCCATGCCTGCTCTTTGTTTTCAGCATAGCGTTTTTTGAACTCCATTGCGCCCATGGTGGTAAGGGTGTAGTTGATGTAATAGAACGGATAGAGGAAGATGTGGAGCTTGTGGTACCAATAACCGCCGCGATCCATGAATTCATCGTCGGAATAGGCCCTCCAGGGCATATATTTTTCTTCGAGCTTATGCCACTCATAAGTTCTTTCCTTCGGGGTAAGATCCGGGTTTTCATAGATGATATGCTGGAATTCATCAACCGCAACGCCGAAAGGAACAAAGGTAAGGGCTTCCTGAAGATGTGCAAAGCGGTATTTGTCCGCCATATCGCCGAACATGTATTCAGCATAAGGGTAGCAGAACTGTTCCATGGACATGGAATGGATTTCCGCAATATCGGTGCTTTCGTGGAAATAATCGGAAACCGGCTGGTGGCGCATTGCGCAATAGCCTGCAAAGGCGTGGCCGAGTTCGTGGGAAAGAACCTGCATATCAAAAATTGTGTGGTTGAAGCAGCTGAAAACAAAGGGCGCTTTATATTTTTTAAGGCTGGTCATATAACCGGTGGAAGCTTTTCCGGGTTTGTTTTCAAGGTCCATAAGGTTATGGTCGATCATAAAATCGATGAATTCGCCGGTTTCGGGGCTTAATTCATGGTACATTTTTCTTGCCTGTTCAACAAGGAATTTTGCGTCGCCGATGGGTTCCGCGTTTCCGTCCGGGAAGATGAATTTTTCGTCATAAGCCATGATTTTATCGACGCCTATGCGTTTTGCCTGGGCTTTATAAAGTTCTTCGCAAAGGGGAACAAGGTCGTTTTTGACCTGCTCGCGGAAAGCGGCAACTTCCTTCTGGCCGTAATCGCTTCTGCCCTGGTTGATGTAACCGAGGGGAGTGAAAGTTTCGTAGCCAAGAGCTTTTCCCATTGCGGTGCGGCATTTTACGAGTTTATCGAAAATTTCCTCCATTTTTTCTTCGTTGGAAGCATAAAATTCGGAATATTTTGCAAAGGCGGCTTTTCTTATTTCTCTGTCCGGGTTTCCGAAATAGCTCTGGATTCCATAGAGATTGAGAACTTTTCTGTCAAATTCAATGTTTGCGGTAGCCATAAGTTTCTGATATTCGGTGGTGAGCATTGCCTGTTCCTGAAGATAGGGAATAAGTTCCGGCTTGAAGGAATCAAGTTCGCGGCGGACTTTCATAAGAAGTTCCGGTCCGAAATCTTCGTCAATTTCCTTTGCAAAAGGGCTTTCGGCAAGAGCTTTTGCATATTCGGTAAAAGTTGCCTGTGCAACGGGAAGGCGCTGGTGAAGAAAAGCCATTTCTTCTTCGTAAAATTTATCGGTGGTGTTAAGGGTGTTGCGGATATGGGCAACGGTGAACATTGTTTCCGCTTCTTCGCCGGCTTTGTCATAATCAAGGATTATCTGTTTAACTTCCTCATAGCTTTTTGCCGCGCGGAGTTTTGCGGTATATTCCTTGCAGGTTTCTTCCATTTTATCGATGTCCGGGCGGACGTATTCGATTTTGTCAAAAGCAAAGTTTTCCATAAAAACGTTTCCTTTCAATAAAAATTTTACAGATAAATAATATCAGCAAACACCTTTCAAGTCAATGAAAGTCAGTTTTTTCAACAGGCTTAAAAAGAAAAAAAGTCCCGCGGAGCGGGACTTTTTGATTAAAGTTCTTTTTTCCAAAGACCATGAAGGTTGCAATATTCGTAAACCGCAACGGGTTCATCTTCAGCAACCTCGAATTTTGCTTCGGGTGCGTCGCCGGCTTCAAGATATTTTATCTGGAAGCCTTTTTTGGTTTCAAGAAGAATCCATTCAATGTGGTGTTCCGGAAGCATGGGGTGGGTGACTTCACCGATTTTTACGAGGACGGTGTTTCCTCTCACTTCAACAGCGGGAACATGTTTTTCCTGCGCGGCATCTACAGAACCGGGAACAAGTTCGGTTTTGTTAAGAGTTCCGTTTTGTTCGCCAAGGTTAAGAAGGATTTTGTCGCAGCTTTCGCATTTGTAAATTCTCATGGGGGCAATCTCCTTTTCGGTATAATTTATATTATTCTTCGCACTCAACAACGCCGATGGGTCCGACTATCGGAAGCGGATCCACGCCGAGGCGGGTGTAATAATCGGAAAGGGCGGATTTAACAGCCTGTTCCGCAAGAACGGAGCAATGGATTTTAACTGCGGGAAGACCGTCGAGAGCTTCAACAACAGCTTTGTTGGTGAGTTTAAGAGCATCGTCGATGGATTTTCCTTTGATCATTTCGGTTGCCATGGAGCTGGTTGCAATTGCGGCGCCGCAGCCGAAAGTTTTGAATTTTACGTCAACGATGATTCCGTTTTCGATTTTGAGATACATTTTCATGATATCGCCGCATTTTGCGTTGCCGACTTCGCCGATGCCGTTGGCATCTTCAATTTCGCCGACGTTGCGGGGATTTGAAAAATGGTCGAATACTTTTTCAGAATATAACATTTGCTTTTCCTCCGATTTTATGCAAGGGATTGTTCAATTTTTGCCTCCCCTTGAGGGGAGGTGTCTGCGAAGCAGACGGAAGGGTGTTTATCAGTGCATCATTTTAACTTTTTTGTTTTCGCCTTTCATCATGGCTTCCCAAAGGGGGCTCATTGCGCGAAGTCTTTCAACAATTCCGGGAAGAACTTCAAGAATATAATCAACGTCTTCCTCGGTGGTTTCGTCGGAAAGGCTGATTCGGAGAGAACCGTGGGCAACTTCATGAACAAGACCGAGGGCAAGAAGAACATGGCTCGGGTCAAGAGAACCGGAAGTGCAGGCGGAACCGGAACTTGCGCAGATTCCCATCATATCAAGGCTCAGAAGAAGGCTTTCGCCTTCGATTCCCTCAATGGAAATATTTACGTTTCCGGGAAGGCGGTTTTCTCTGTCGCCGTTAAGGCGGGTTTTTTCAATTTTAAGAATATTGTCGATAAGTTTATCGCGAAGAACTTTTGTTTTTGCGCCGCGCTCTTCAATATTTTCGTTTGCGATCTGCATTGCTTTTGCAAAGCCCATAATTGCCGCAACGTTTTCGGTGCCTGCGCGTTTTCCGCGTTCCTGGCCGCCGCCGTCGATAAGGTTCGGAAGAAGAACGCCTTTTCTTACATAAAGCATTCCGACGCCTTTCTGGGCGTGGATTTTATGTCCGGAAAGGGAGAGCATATCAACGTTAAGTTCGTTTACGTCAATTTTAACGTGGCCCATTGCCTGAACAGCGTCGGTATGGAACCAGATTTTGTGTTCGCGGCAGATTTTTCCGATTTCGGCGATGGGCTGAATGGTTCCGATTTCGTTGTTGGCGAACATAATGGAAACAAGACCGGTATCCGGACGGATAGCTGCCTCAACGTCCTCGGGTTTTACAATTCCGTTTTCATAAACCGGAAGATAGGTCACCTCAAAGCCCTGTTTTTCAAGAGCCTTGCAGGTATGGAGAATTGCGTGGTGTTCAAAAACGGAAGTGATTATATGTTTTTTTCCTCTTTTTGCAAGAGTCTGCATGGCGCCTTTGAGCGCCCAGTTATCGGATTCGGAACCGCAGGAAGTGAAATAAATTTCGTTCGGTTCCGCGCCGATAGCGGCTGCCACATCTTCGTGGGCTTTTTTTAAAGCCCAACCTGCCTCGCGGCCTTTTGAATATATGCTGGAAGCGTTGCCGTAGCCTTCGGTGAGCCAGGGCATCATTACGTCGAGAACTTCTTTGGAGATGGGAGTCGTTGCGGCGTTATCCACATAGACAAAACGTTTTTCCAAATTCGTTTTCCTCCTTGAAAAAATTTTGACCTTTCGGTCTTCCGGGTTTTATATTATACCTTTTTTGTAGGAATTGCAATATGTATTTGATAATATTTCCAAAATATTTAAAAATATACTTAAAAATGTACCCTTTAAAAAGTGATATGGCTTTTGCCGAAGGCAAAAAGACGGATATGGCAGAAGCGCTGTTACATAAAAAAACGGGCGCACACAAAGGTGCGCCCAGGGCGTTTTTATGAAAAATCATACCTTGATGATTTTTGTAGTATATGCGATTCCGCATTTCCCAGGCTTCGGAAGACCAAGCTGCCAAAGGTTTTCCGCCTTTGTTTCAAGTTTTGCAAAAAGCGCCGCTGTTTCGGAGGTTTTCTCCAAATCCGCAAGAGAAGCGGAAACAGGAAGCCTGCATCCGGCGGCTTTTGCTTCTTTGAGCACCGCAGCGCCGGTTTCGTTCATTCCGAGCACGCGGATATATGGAAGCTTTGCTTCTTTGAGCACGGAAGAATCTAGCCCCAAAAAAGCCCCGGAAACAATGCGTTTAACTCTGCTCATGGCGTAGCGTTTTGTCTTTATCGAAAGATAAAGTTCATCAAGGCCCGTTGCTTCCTGAACGGCGTCAAAAACCCGATGATAAAGCCCTTCGGCACCGCAATCCGGAATTTTTTCAAAGTCATTTTCGCTCATTGTTCTGAGGACCGCAAGCACCGCCGGTTCGATTTTTTTCTCGCTGAAAGGAAGCTTTCCTTCCCGGAAATCCCGGGCGAGAAGTTCGTAGCATTTATATGGAACAAAGGGAAAAATATCCTCCGGTTCGGAAAAAGTCCGGAGATAGGTTGCGGAGGCCATTCCGCTTTTGAGCACCGCCGCTTCGCCGTGACCCGCGCCATATCTTTTGACGGTGCTCGGTTTTATTTTGCTGTTAAGGCGGAGCAGCCATTTGCAGTATTCGGCGCCGAGAGTATCGTTCGGGTTCGAGGCAACGGAGGAAAGTTCCGGCGCAAGTTTTTCCGCGGCAATCTGCCTTGCGGCGGCGGAAGAAACCCCTTCGGAAAGGGCTTTTTTATATTCTTCGATAAAATCTTCCCGCTCAAAAAGCCTTGCAAATTCCATAATTTTTTCCGAATCTCCGCTTTCGCTTCCGAAGCTGAGCACATCGACGCAGCCGAGAGCATCCAGAACGGAAATTCCGCCTTCGGCAAATTTTTCCGCGGAACCGACGGCATAGGGAACCGGCATTTCGAGCACAAGGTCGGCGCCGCAAAGAAGAGCGGCTTTTGCTCTTGTATATTTTGAGCACCAGGCAGGTTCGCCCCTTTGGGTGAATTCTCCGCCGAGAACCACAACAATTGCGTTTGCTCCCGCTTCACGGGTTTTCTTTATCTGATAGGCGTGGCCGTTGTGAAAAGGGTCATATTCCGCTATGATTCCTGCAATTTTCATTCAATATTCCTCCGTTTTTGCAAAGAAAAGCACAATTTCATCAACTTTTTAACGTTATTTCCTTGCAATTTGCTTTCCAATGTAATAATATATAATTGTCACCCGAATGTCAATGAAGGCCGGCATTGCCGCGCCCGAAAACAAAAGGAAAAATTTGTCGGGACAACATACTTGGAGGTTAGAAAAAACATGAAAGTACTTGTTATTAACGCAGGCAGCTCCTCTCTTAAGTATCAGCTTATCGAGATGGACACCCAGGATGTCGTTGCAAAAGGCCTTTGCGAAAGAATCGGCATCGACGGCAGAATCAGCCACAAAACCGAATCCGGTTACAAAACTGAATATGACGTAAGCTTCCCCACCCATAAAGAAGCATTTGAAGAACTTGTTAAACTCCTTACCGAAGGCGAAAACAAAGTTGTTGAAAGCATCAGCGAAATCAAAGCAATCGGCCACCGCGTTCTCCATGGTTCCGAAAAATACAAAGCTTCCACCATCGTAACCGATGAACTTATCGAAGACATCGGCGTAAAATTCAAAGACCTTGGCCCTCTCCACAACCCGCCTCAGGCTGTTGCAATGGCAGCTTGCCAGGAAGTTTTCGGAAAAGAAACCCCCATGGTCGCTGTTTTCGATACCTCCTTCCATCAGACCATGCCCGAAAAAGCTTATATGTTCGGTATTCCTTATGAATACTATGAAAAATATTCCATCCGTCGCTATGGCTTCCACGGAACTTCCCACCGTTTCATCACCAAGAGATATTTTGAAATCACCGGAAAAGATCCCGAAGGAACCAAACTCATCATCTGCCACCTCGGTAACGGTTCTTCCCTTTCCGCAGTTAAAGACGGCAAAGTTTGCGACACTTCCATGGGTCTTACCCCTCTCGATGGTTTCGTAATGGGAACCCGCTGCGGCGGAATCGATCCTTCCGTTGTAACTTACGTTATGGATAAAGAAGGTCTTACTCCCGAACAGATGAGCAACCTTATGAACAAAAAATCCGGCTTCCTCGGAATTTCCGGAATTTCCTCCGACTGCCGTGACCTTGAAAACGCAGCAAAAGAAGGCAACCACAGAGCACAGCTCGCTCTTGATATGTTCACCTATCAGATCAAGAAAATCGCCGGCGGTTACGCAGCAGCAATGGGCGGCGTAGACGCAATCATCTTCACCGGCGGTATCGGCGAAAACTCCGCAGCACAGCGCGGCGAAATCTGCTCCAACATGGAATATCTCGGACTTTCCGTTGGCGAAGAACTCAACAACAACGCAAGCCGCAAAGAAGCAAAATTCTCCACCGGCGACAGCAAAGTTGAAGCTTGGGTAATCCCCACCAACGAAGAACTCATGATTGCACAGGATACTGTTGAAATCGTTTTCGGAAAATAATCAGTTCCGGATAAGCCTCCCTTGCCTAAATGGAGGTGCCTGCAAAGCAGGCGGAGGGATTCTTTAAAAAAAGCAAAGGCACTGCTTCGGCGGTGCCTTTTTATTATATATAATTATATTTTATTTACATCTTATTGAAACTTTAAAGCCGTTTTGTTATAATAACAATATATATGCTCAAAAGTGTACCCATTTAAAAAGAGAAGGAGGCTTTTTTGTTGAAAAAGAAAATTGACCTTCTTGAAATAGCGCTTATTGCCTTTATGGCGGTCACCGTAATTTTCACCGCAATGGCGGCGGGTTATGACCGGAAAATTTTTATGATCCAGCTTGTTATAACGATAATGGCTGTCGGTTTCGGAATCTGGAGGCTTTTTTCGGCAAGGCGCGATTCCAGGAAGTTTCTTGAATATGTCGGCGGAAGGCTCGGCGCAGTAAAAAGCGACGCCCTTATAAAATTCCCGCTTCCCGTTGCGGTAACGAACGGCGAAGGCGAAATTCTTTGGACAAACGGATTTTTCCATGATTTTGTTATGAAAGGCGACGAATGTTACGGAAAGAACATAAAAAGCCTTGTTGAAAATTTTGATCTTGAAAAAGTTTTTGCTCCCGGCGGCTGTGAAGTAACCTGCCGCGGCGGAAACTACTCCGTTTGCGCAACAAGTTCCGCGGAAATGGGCGAAAAGCTTTATGCCTTTTATTTTATTGATAAAACCAACGAAAAAAAGGTCGAAAAACTTTATGAAGAAAGCCGTCCCGCGGTTCTTTCAATAACCCTTGATAACCTTGAGGAGCTTTTCGCCAACTGTAAGGAAAGCGAAAAAAGCTGGATCAAAGGCGAGGTTGAAAAGCTTTTTGAAGATTTTGTTGCGGAAAACCACGCTTTCTTAAAGCGCAACTCAAGCTCAAAATATGTTGCCATCGTTGAGGAAAAATATCTCCGCAAAATGGAAGCGGAAAGATTTTCGATTCTCGACAGAGCGAGAAAAATCCTCACCAGCGAAGAACAGCCGGTAACTCTTTCCATCGGCGTTGCAAGAGGAGAATATTCACTCGATAAACTGAACGATTTTTCTCTCCAGGCTTTGGAAATGGCTCTTGGCCGCGGCGGTGACCAGGCTGCTGTAAAAACCGTAAACGGATATGAATTCTACGGCGGTTTTGCAAAAGGCGTTGAAAAACGAACCAAGGTAAAAACAAGGGTCGTCGCGGCTGCTCTTGCGGATCTTATTGAATCCAGTTCCAACGTTCTTGTTATGGGTCACCGTTTCGGAGATTTTGACTGCATCGGCGCCGCAATCGGAATGGCGGAAGGCGTCAGAGATATGGAAAAGGATTGCCATATCGTAGTCAACCGCGAAACCTGCCTTGCAAAACCCCTTATCGATAAAACAGAAAAGGCAGGAACGCTTGAACTTTTCATCTCCCCGGAAGAAGGAAAAAATCTTATCAACGAAGAAACCCTTCTTATCATTGTTGATACCCATATTGTAAACCTTCTTGAATCCAAGGAAATTTTCACTTCCTGCCGGAACGTTGTTGTAATCGACCACCACAGAAGAATGGTCGGAAGCATCGACAACGCGGTTATTTTCCTTCATGAACCCTATGCTTCCTCCGCTTCGGAAATGGTCACAGAACTTCTGCAGTATCTTGACGGCAGATGCAAGATAAAAAAGGCGGAAGCGGAAGCTCTTCTTTCCGGAATTATGCTTGATACAAAAAGCTTTTCAATGCGCGCCGGAGTAAGAACTTTTGAAGCGGCGGCATATCTTAAAAAAATGGGTGCCGATACCGTAAAGGTAAAAGAACTTTTCAGCGGAAGCCTTCAGAGCTATCAGCACCGTTCCAAAATCGTTTCCACTGCGGAAATCTACCGCGGATGCGCCGTTTCCTTCGCGAAATCCTATGACGATATCGGAATTGTTGCGCCCCAGGCGGCGGATGAACTCCTTGCAATAAAAGGCGTTGCTTCCTCCGTTGTTATGTATAAAACGCCCGTAGGCGTTTCCTTCTCCGCAAGAAGCCTTGGCGGAATGAACGTTCAGGTAATTATGGAAGCTCTCGGCGGCGGCGGTCACCAGACTATGGCTGGCGCCCAGATTCCGGATATTACCCCCGGCGAAGCAAAGGAAAAACTTCTTGCCGCAATCGATGATTATTATGAAAAAGCCGCAGGACATGCGGACGAACAAATAAATTAAATCCCCACCGAAAGGAGATATTTTGATATGAAAGTTATTCTTCTCGAAGACGTAAAAGGTTCCGGAAAAAAAGGCGAACTTATAAATGCTTCCGACGGTTATGCAAGAAACTTTCTTCTTCCGAAAAAACTTGCAATGGAAGCAACTTCCCAGGCGATGAATGAACTTAAACAGAAAGAAGCCGCAAAGGAACGCAAACTTGCCCTTGAAAAACAGGCAGCAATGGATTCCGCCGCGGTTATCAAGGAAAAAACCGTTAAATTCACCGGCGTTGCCGGAAACGGCGGAAAACTCTTCGGTTCCATCACCGCGGCTGACGTTGCGGCGGAAATTAAAAAACAGTTCGGAATCGAAGTTGACAAGAAAAAAGTTTCTCTCGAAGGCGATATCAAAACCTACGGAACTTTCAATGCGGAAGTCAAATTCGGTCATTCCGTTTCCGCAAAGATTTTTGTTCTTGTTTCTGAATAATAATTGCGCCCCTTGTTAAAGGGGAGAGGGCCACATCGCGTAAGCGGTGGCGAGGGGATTCATCTTAAAATCCCTCCGTAATCCTGCGGATGACACCTCCCTTTAGGCAAGGGAGGCTTTATTGCGAGGTGAAAAATTTTGGAAAACGATAATCCACTTTTGCTCGGAATGGATCTTCCATATAGCCTTGAGGCGGAACAGAGCGTTTTGGGTGCGGTTCTTGTTGAACCGGGCTGCCTTTCCGAACTTGTCGAAAGGCTCCGTCCGGATTCTTTCTATCGTCCCCAGCACAAAGCGCTTTTTAACGAAATGGTGCGGATGTTCACCGCCGGTGAACCCGTTGACTTCATAACCCTTCTTGAAGCCGCAAAGGAAGACGAAATTTTCCAAAGCGAACAGGAAGCAAAAATCTATCTTTCCCGCCTTATGGAAATTGTTCCTTCGGTAAGAAATCTGGGTGCTTATGTCGATATCATTCTTGATAAACAGCTTACCAGAAACCTTATCGAAATTTCCGGCGATATTCTTAATAACGCAAGGGAAAGCGGCGCGGAAGGAAAACTTCTTCTGGATTCCGCGGAGCAGAAAATTTATGATATCCGCCAGGGAAGGGACGCAAGAGGGCTTGTTCCCATAAGCGACACCCTTATCGAGGCTTATGACCGAATCAACAAGCTTTCCGGCGAAGACAGAGAACAATATCTCGGTTTGAAAACCGGTTATTCCGCGGTTGACGGAAAACTCGGCGGACTCAACAAATCCGACCTTGTTATAATTGCGGCCCGTCCGGGTCTCGGAAAAACCAGCTTTGCGCTTAACATTGCCGCAAAAGTCGCAATGAAGCAGAAAAAGAACGTTGCGATTTTCTCTCTCGAAATGAGCTCCGAACAGATAACTTCCCGTATGCTTTCCTGTGAAGCAATGGTCGAAAGCTGGAAGCTCCGAATCGGTTCTCTCGAAGCTTCCGACTGGACAAGACTTGCGGAAGCTGCGCAGATGCTCAACAAAGCGAATATCCTTATCGACGATACCGCAGGCATCACCGTTTCCGAAATGAAGGCAAAACTCAGAAGAGTTAAAAACCTCGACCTCGTAATCGTTGACTATCTCCAGCTTATGTCTTCCGGAAAAAGAAGCGACAACCGCGTTCAGGAAGTTTCCGAAATGACAAGAAACCTTAAACTTATGGCGAAGGAACTCAACGTTCCGGTAATTGTCCTCTCCCAGCTTTCCCGTGGAACCGAAAGCAGGCAGGGCCATAAGCCCATGCTTTCCGACCTTCGTGAATCCGGTTCAATCGAGCAGGATGCGGATATCGTAATGTTCCTTTACCGCGAATCCTATTATCAGCAGCAGGAAGGCGTTGCAACTCCCGAAGCGGATACCGTTGAGGTAATTGTTGCGAAAAACCGCCACGGCGAAACCGGAACCGCAACCCTTTGCTGGGACGGCCAGTTCACAAAGTTCACCACTATGGAGGAAGAACGATGAGCACCGCGCCGCTTGATATTGAAGCAGTCAAAAAAGTTATTGAGCACCATAAGATGCTCGAAAACTGCGGCGGAATCGTTGCGGCGGTTTCCGGCGGGTGCGATTCTTCCGTTCTGCTCCATATCCTTTGGAGATTGAGCAGGGAAATGGGTTTTAAAATACTTTGCGCCCATATAAACCACAACCTCCGGGGAAGCGAAGGCGACAGGGACGAAGCTTTTGTCCGTTCCCTTTGCGAAAAATATGGGATAGAATGCCGGGTTTTAAGCGCAAACGTAACGGAATATGCCGAAAAGAACCGTTTGAGCACCGAAGAAGCCGGAAGGAAGCTCCGCTATGAGTTTTTTGAGCATTGCGCAAACGAACTTTGTGAAAACGCAAAAATCGCAACGGCTCACAGCCTTTCGGACTGCGCCGAAACCTATATTTTCAATTCGGCAAGGGGCGCTTCCCTTTCCGGAATCTGCGGGATACCGCCGGTTCGCGGAAAAATAATCCGCCCGCTCATCGAATTTTCAAGAGAACAGATCGAAGCTTACGCCGATGAGCACGGCGTTGGTTACGTCACCGACAGCACCAATCTTACGGACGAATATACCCGCAACAAAATCCGCCACGGCGTTATTCCGGTGATGAAGGAAATCAACCCCGGTTTTGAAAAAGCTTTTCTCCGCCTTTCAAAAAATCTTCATGAATCCAGGGATTTTATCGATTCCGAAGCGGAAAAACTTCTTGAAAAATCAAAAACCGAAAACGGATTTGACGGAAAAATCCTTAAAAACGCCCACCCTGCCCTTAAAAACAGAGCCGCGGCGATGATTCTCGAAAACTTCGGATTTTCGTTTGATTTTGAAAGGACCCTTCGCCTTGCGGAAAGGTTCGGAAACGAGGATTTTAAGGAAGAACTTTCCAAAAATGAATATCTCGTTCAGATGGGCGGAATTGTTTTTAAGGGAAAAAAGCCGGAAAAATCTCCGGAAATTTCCGAAAGGGCTTTTGCCGAAGGTGAATTTCTGATTTCTTCCGAAAAAACGGCCGAAATCCGGATTTTGTCATCCGATGAACTTAAAAATTCATATAAATTTAATAATATTGTATTAAAAGATACATTTGATTTTGATAAAATAAAAGGCAACGCAGTAATTCGTTCCCGAAGAGAAGGCGACAAAGCCGATATCCACGGCGGAACGAAGACCCTTAAAAAACTTTTCATCGAAGAAAAAATTCCGGCGGAAGAAAGAAATTCCGTGGCGGTTGTTTCCGATGATGAAGGCGTTGTCTGGGTGGAAGGTTTCGGCGCCGCAAGGCGCGCAAGAACTTCCGAAAAAACAGTCAATGCGGCGGAAATTAAAATCCGCCGGAATATAAAATAATTCTGATGAAAGGGAAGCGTTAGAAAATGCGTACTATCGAAGAAGATATTGAAAGAATCCTTATTTCCGAAAAGGATATCAAAAAAGCCGTTAAAAAAATGGGAAAACAGATAAGCAAGGATTATGCTGACAAAAACCTTATGCTTGTCGCGGTTCTCAAAGGTTCCATAATTTTTATGGGCGACCTTATGAGAGAAATTTCCATTCCGCTTAACATCGATTTTATGTCCGTTTCAAGTTATGGCGGCGGAACAAAATCTTCCGGCGTTGTAAAAATCATCAAGGACCTTGACCACGATCTTTCCGGAAAAGATATCCTTATTGTTGAAGATATTCTCGACAGCGGAATGACCCTTTCCTATCTCAAAAAAATCCTCAGCCAGAGAAACGTTGCTTCCATCAGAATTGCAACCCTTCTTGATAAACCGGAACGCAGAATTGCGGACGTTACCGCGGATTATTTCTGCTTCACCGTTCCGGACGAATTTGTTGTGGGCTATGGCCTTGATTTTGACCAGCAGTACCGCCACCTTCCCTATATCGGCGTTCTTAAGCCCGAAATCTATGAAAAATAATTGCTTTTTTGGCAATAATATAAAATCGGAGTTGATGTTTTGAGCAACAAAATTAAAACCATAATCACCTATGCGGTAGCGCTTGTGCTTCTTCTTTTCCTCACTTCCTTTCTGTTCACCATGAACAAGGAAGAGGAAGTTAAGCCGAAATATTACGAGATCCTCCAGCTTTTTGAAAACGCTGAAGTTGAAAGCTATGTTCTCGATCTTGGCACAGGCGAACTTACAATCAACAAAAAACCTGCCGAAGGCAAGGAAAAAGGCGAAAAACTGGAATATCTTGTTCCGAACGTTTCCGTTTTCCTTTCCGACATTGACGTTATCAATGAGCAAAACGGTTTTTCCGCAACCGAAATGCAGCCGGATTATCTTCCGATAAAGGAAACTCCCTGGTGGGTTTCCATGATTCCGACCCTTCTTTTGATCGGAGCAATGGCGATTTTCTGGTTCTTTATGATGCGCCAGCAGAATGGCGGCAAAGTCATGGATTTTGCCAAGGCAAAATATAAGGACAAAGCCGGCGACAAACCCACAACTTTTAAGGACGTTGCGGGCTGCAAGGAAGAAAAAGAGGAACTTGAGGAAATCGTTCAGTTCCTTAAACACCCGAACCAGTTCAACGCTCTCGGCGCAAGAATTCCGAAAGGCGTTCTCTTAATGGGTCAGCCCGGTACCGGTAAAACCCTTCTCGCAAGGGCGGTTGCCGGCGAAGCGGGAGTTCCTTTCTTCTCCATTTCCGGTTCCGACTTTGTGGAAATGTTCGTCGGCGTCGGCGCAAGCCGTGTTCGCGACCTTTTCGGCGAAGCAAAGAAAAACGCCCCTGCTATCATCTTCATTGATGAAATCGACGCCGTCGGTCGTCACAGAGGCGCAGGTCTCGGCGGCGGTCACGATGAACGCGAACAGACCCTTAACCAGCTTCTTGTTGAAATGGACGGTTTCGGCAACAACACCGGAATCATTGTTATGGCGGCAACCAACCGCGCGGATATTCTCGACCCGGCTCTTCTCCGTCCCGGCCGTTTTGACCGCCAGATTGTTGTTGGCGCACCGGACGTTGAGGGACGCGAAGCTATCCTCAAAATCCACACCAGAAACAAACCCCTTGCTCCGGATGTTGACCTCGGTGTAATCGCAAAATCCACTGCGGGCTTTACCGGCGCCGAACTTGAAAACCTTACCAACGAAGCGGCCCTTCTTGCGGCAAGACGCAAGAAAAAAGCCATCACCATGAAGGATATCGAGGAAGCAACCATAAAAGTTGTTGCCGGTCCGGAAAAACGTTCCAGAAAGGTTAACGATAAGGATAAACGCCTTACTTCCTATCACGAAGCGGGTCACGCAGTTGTAACCTATTTCTGCAAAACCCAGGACCCTGTTCACGAAATTTCAATTGTTCCCCGCGGCTATGCCGGAGGTTACACCATGAGCCTTCCCGTTGAGGACAGAAACTACGTCACCAAAGGTTATATGGAAGAAGAACTCTGCACTCTTCTCGGCGGACGCGTTGCGGAAGCAATTGTTCTCGGCGATATTTCAACAGGCGCTTCCAACGATATTGAAAGAGCCACCAGAATCGCAAGAAACATGGTAACCCGCTATGGCTTCAGCGAAAAACTCGGCCCGATTGTTTATGGTTCCGACGAAAACGAAGTTTTCCTCGGAAGAGATTACGGCCAGAACAAACATTATTCCGATGATATCGCTTCCGATATCGACAGCGAAATCAGAAGATTTGTTGACGAAGCTTATGCAAAAACCGAATCCATTCTTCGTGAACACCGCGATAAGCTCGATGCTGTTGCCGCTGTTCTTATGGAAAAGGAAAAAGTTACCGGAAAAGAATTTGAGGATATTATGAATCCTCCCGCTCCGGTTATTGAAGAAGTTCCCGCAGAGGAACCCGCACCCGAAGAATAATTGAGTCAAATAAAAAAGGCACCCAAGGGTGCCTTTTTTATTTGCTTATTAAAAAGCAAGTTTTGCAAGGAATGCGGGTTTTCCGTCCGTGGAACGAATTCCCGCGGCAAGAACTTCGCCGTTTTCTTCTTTAAGGCGAAGTTCAACGCTTTCGCCAAGGCGAAGTTCGCCGGTAAAACCGATTTCATAACGGGAAAGATTTCCGAGGTTCGCTCTTGCTTCTTCCGGAAGAGCGTCCATGATAAGGTCGCCGTAGCGGAAATTGTTGACGTGGTCGAGGGAATCTATCCAGCTCGGCATAACTTTTTGTGTCATAACAACGGGAAAATCATCGGGTTTTATGCGGATACGGCTTTCCGCTTTAAGAAGTTCCTTTCCGTTTCCAAGCTGATCGACTTTTTCGAGAACTTCGGGGTCGGAACAAAGGCGGCGGGTCTTCATATCAAAAATTGAGGAGAAAGTTGCCGCAACGGCGGCAACGCTTCCGTCCGGATGGCAAATTTCAACTTCGCGGCGGAAATAAACTCCCTTTTTCTCGGTGTGCCAGGTTCGGACAGAAAGTCTTTCGCCGTCACGAATGGGAGATTTTATATCCACGCTTATGGAAAGAAGTATCCAGGAAACGCCGTATTCACGCATAAGATGAGGAACATCGAGCCCGATGTTTTCAAGATGTTCCTCGGAGATAACGACGATTATGCGCTGGAGCGCAGAAAGGGTAAGTGCACGGTTTTCGTTCTGGGTTCCGGTGTCGGTCCGGAAAAGATAGGTCTGTTCAAGTTCCATTTTTCATTATGCCTTTTTCCATTTAACGCCCTGGGGAGTATCCTCAAGAACAATTCCCATGGCTTTGAGTTCGTCGCGGATTCTGTCCGCTTCCGCCCAGTTGCGCTCTTTTCTTGCGGCCTGGCGAGCGGCGATAAGGTTTTCAACTTCCTCCTCAAGGCTCTCTTTTTTGCGGTTATAAAGAATTCCGAGAACGTTGGTGAGCGCATCGAAAAGTTCTGCCGCAGCTTCAAGAGCGGATTTTGCGTGAGGAGAAGTGATGAAGGTGTTGATTTCGCGGACGAGGTCGAAAATTACCGCAACCGCATCGGCGGTGTTGAGGTCATCGTCCATGGCGGTGATGAATGCCTGTTTTTTCTCTGCGAGCATTGCAAGGAATTCTTCTTCGCCGCCTTTGTTTTCTGCCGGTGCGTTTTCAATTGCGAAATCGAGGTTGTCGCGGCAGGTGTACATTCTTTCGAGAGAAGCCTTTGCGGACTCGATAACAGTGAGGGTATAGTTAAGGGGCATTCTGTAATGAGCCTGGATCATCATGTATTTGATGGGCTCATAGCCGTATTTTTCTGCAACGTCACGGACGGTGAAGAAGTTTCCGAGAGATTTGGACATTTTTACGTTATCGACGTTGATATAGCCGTTGTGCATCCAGTAATGGGCATATTCGTGACCGGTGCAGCATTCGCCCTGGGCGATTTCGTTTTCGTGGTGGGGGAAGACAAGGTCCTGACCGCCGCAGTGGATGTCGATGGTTTCGCCAAGGTGGTTTTTGATCATTGCGGTGCATTCGATATGCCAGCCGGGTCTGCCTTCGCCCCAGGGAGAAGTCCAGCTCGGTTCGCCGGGTTTTGCGGCTTTCCAAAGGCAGAAATCAAGCGGATCTTCCTTTTCGGAGTCTGCTTCAATTCTTGCGCCGGATTCAAGGTCGGAAACGTCCTGGTGAGAAAGTTTTCCGTATTCGTCAAATTTGCGGACGCGGAAATAAACGCTGCCGTCGGAAAGGGGATAGGCGTAGTCTTTTTCAACAAGGGTTTCGACAATTTCGATGATTTTTGTCATGTTTTCGGTTGCCTTCGGGTGAACGGTCGCGGGTTTTACGCCAAGTCCTTCCGCATCTTTTTTATATTCGGCGATATATTTTTCCGCAACTTCCGCGGAAGATATTCCTTCTTCGTTGGCGCGTTTGATGATTTTGTCGTCAACGTCGGTGAAGTTCTGAACAAAGGTTACTTTGTTGCCGAGGAATTCAAGATAGCGGCGGAGAACGTCGAAAACGCAGATTGGTCTTGCGTTTCCGATGTGGATAAAGTTATAAACGGTGGGTCCGCAGGCATAGATTTTGAATTCGCCGGGAACAAGAGGAACAAGTTCCTCTTTTTGTCTTGTCATTGTGTTAAAAACTTTCATTTTTCGGGTGCTCCTTTATATTAAAATAGCCTTCCCAGAGGGGAAGGTGGCCGCGAAGCGGGCGGATGAGGGATTACCCCCAATCTGCGTTTCACGACCAGGTCAATGTGTGCGCAAACATTTTCGAAATTTCCATTAATATCTTTATTCAAAAAACGGACAACTTCAATTCCGACACTGTTAAGATAATCTGTGCGTTCCGAATCATAACTTAACCCGTCGGGAATGTAATGTTGTTTTCCGTCAATTTCAATTACGAGGTTTGCTTTTCTGCAATAAAAATCAACTATATAGTTACCGATTACTCTTTGTCTGTTGAACTGTACCGGATATGTTTTTAAAAAATCATACCAAAGGTGTTTTTCTTCCGGCGTCATATTTCTGCGTAAATCCCGTGATTTATCGCACAGATTTGAATTGGACCCAAAATTTCTCGGCATCGCTATCCCTCATCCGTCATTTCCTTCGGAAATGCCACCTTCCCCTCTGGGAAGGCTTTTTATTTCAGCAAGCTCCTCTTTGAGCCTGTCGATTTCCATATAAAGCTTGCAGATTTCCTGGGAAACAGGGTCGGGAATGTGGACCTGGTCAAGTTTTTCCGCCGGAATAACTTTTTTGCCGTGCTGGCGAACAACCCTTGCGGGAACGCCGACGGCGGTTGAATATTCCGGAATTGCGTTAAGAACAACGGCGTTCGCCGCAATTTTTGCTCCTTCGCCGACGGTGAAAGGTCCGAGGACCTTTGCGCCCGCTCCGACGATTACGTTGTTCATAAGAGTCGGGTGGCGTTTTCCGGTTTCTTTTCCGGTACCGCCGAGGGTGACTCCCTGATAAATGGTGCAGTTGTCGCCGACTTCGGCGGTTTCGCCGATTACAACGCCGGAACCGTGGTCAATAAGAACTCCGCGGCCGATTTTTGCCGCCGGGTGGATTTCAACACCGGTGCAAAAACGAACAATCTGCGAAAGCGCCCGGGCGGTGAATTTAAAACCGTGGTGCCAGAGCCAAAAAGCCGGTCTGTGCCACATTATTGCGTGAAGACCGGAATAAAGCAGAAAAACTTTGAATGCGGAAGGGGCCGCAGGGTCGCGGTCGCGGACAGCATATATATCTTTTTTAAGGCCTGAAAACATAAATTCACCCCTTGGTAAAGAATAAAAAAACCTCCGCCACAAATTTCTTTGTGACGGAGGCGGTAATAACAAAATTATCGCGGTTCCACTCCGGTTTATATCTCAAAGGGTCAGGCAACCCTTTGCCGGTAACGGCGGCTTCCGCAAAACGATACTTGCCGTGCTCAAAAAAAGCGGCGTTCCCGTTTTGTGCTCATCGGGTGCATTTCGCCGTGCTCAAGCAAGTGAACTTTCAGCTTTGCGTTCACCTCTCTGGTGCTCAAGGGGTTCGGCTACTTCTCCCGGTCATCGCATTTATAATATTGAATTTAATATATCATAATAAAAAGCGGAATGCAAGAGTTTTTTTATCTGTCGTGACCAAGCCTTCTGTAATGTCTGTGCTTGCGAAGGCGGTTATATTTTCTGATATTATATGCGCGGATTATCAGAATGATTATAACAAGCGCGCCGAGAATTCCGAAAGGAATTGCAATAAAAATCCACCAGCGGAAAGTGCTTTCTTCGTTTTTGATTTCGGAATCGGAAGAAATTACGGAAGATTCCTTTACAATATGATATTCCGGAGAAATTGTGAAAAGTGAATTTGTCATATTTTCGCTCGTTTTGTTAAAAGAAACCTCGAGCGCAACTCCGCTTACTTCGGAAAGCTGGCAGGATTCGGGAATGTTGGTTTTTACGGAAACGTCGGAGGCGCTCATATCTTCCGTAAGGAGAATGTTTATTGCCGCCATGGGATAAACGGTCATTTCGCCATAAAAGGAATCGCCCTCATAAACATTGAGCTTCGATTTTTTAACGGTTACGGGAATTTCGACGCTTTTGAAATTGTTGAAGCAATAATCAAGGAGCAGGCGGGAATCCTTATATTTTGCGTTTTTGTTCTTGCTTTTCATAACAACGCAGATAAGGTCCATTTCGCCGTTGGAAGCGGTCGTGACCGCGGTATGCATTGCTTCTTCGGTCCAGCCGAGTTTTCCGCCGGTGGCATAATCATAACCGTGGGTCGCGTTATATTGGCTTCCGACAATCATGCTGTGGTGGGTTCCGAAAGTTCTTTCGCTGTTTTTGTTGGTTTTTGGAATGGTCCATTCCCAGGCGGAAAAATAGGTCATAAATCCGGGAACGGAAAGAGCATATTTTGTTATAACAGCCATATCTCTTGCGGTGGAGTAATGGTTCATTTCCGGCATTCCGGTGGCGTTTGAAAAATGGGAACCGGTGCAGCCGAGCTCCGCAAGTTTTTCGTTCATAAGGCGCACAAAAGCAAGCTGGCTTCCGGCGGAAGCATCCGCAAGAGCCATTGCGCAATCGTTTGCGGATTCCACCATTGCGCCATAGAGAAGGTCTTCAATTTTGCAGGTTTCACCTTCGGAAAAAGCAAGGTGGGTGCTGGCTTTGTCATAGCTTGCAGCTTCTTTGGAAAAAGTATATTCGGCCTTTGGGTCAAGGCGCTCAAGCGCCATTGCGCAGGTGAGGATTTTTGTTATGGAAGCGGGTTCGCGTTTTGCGTTTTCGTTTCCGCCGATAAGAATCTGTCCGGTTTTTGCGTCCATTACGCACCAGGTTTCGGAAATTATTTCCGAAGAAGGCATTGCGCCGAAAGACGGAACGGCAAGGGAAATTATCGTAATTAAAGAAAGAAACAAAGAAACAAATTTTTTAAACATATTTACATCCTTTTTTGGGGCGTTTTTAACAATATATTTTATAATAACATATATTTAATAATGTTGCAAAACACTTTTCGGAATATTAAGGAATATTTAATAAATTTTCGGCAAAAATAGGATTAAAAACAAAAAAGGAGATGTTTTAATATGGATATGAGCGCCATAACCTGGGTGGACAGACTTGCGCTTTTGCTCATTATTGTGGGCGGACTTAACTGGGGACTTATCGGTATTCTGGATTTTGACCTTGTTGCGTGGCTTTTCGGAAGTCCGGAAGCGATTTTGAGCCGAATTGTATATACCCTTGTGGGAATCGGTGCCGCATGGGGAATCACTCTTCTCTTCAGACCCAGAGAGGAAAGAGCAACCTGACGCAAAAACGGGCGGATATTATCCGCCCATACATAAAAAACGCTCCCTTGCGGGAGCATTTTTTATACCTGTTTATCCAGAATCTCTCTGTATTTCTGATAAAATTCCTCAAAGGTTCCGTTTTCGATTTCTTCGCGGATTTTTGCCATCATTTCGTTATAAAACCAAAGGTTATGGAGAACGCAAAGGCGCATTCCAAGACGCTCGTCTGCTTTTAAAAGGTGGCGGATATAACCTTTGCTGTAACTGCGACAGGCGGGACAGCCGCAGTTTTCGTCAATGGGCGTTCCGTCGAATTTGAATTTTTCCGCAAGGATACGGACTTTTCCGTTCCAGGTAAAAACGTTTCCGTGCTGGGCGTTCCTAAGAGGAAGAACGCAGTCGAAAAAATCGATTCCCCGGTGAACTCCTTCGAGAATGTTAAGAGGAGTTCCCACCCCCATGAGATATCTGGGTTTATCCTTCGGCATAAAAGGTTCGACAGCATCGATTATCCGGTACATTTCTTCGGCGCTTTCGCCGACGGAAAGTCCGCCGATGGCGTAGCCGGCGAGACCTTCGATTTCCGCGATTTCCTTCATATGCGCAACGCGGATATCGTCATAAGTTCCGCCCTGGTTTATTCCGAAAAGGAGCTGGCCGGGGTTTATGGTTTCCGGAAGATTTGCAAGGCGGCGGTGTTCTTCGATACATCTTCTGAGCCAGCGGGTGGTTCTTGCAACGGATTTTTCGACGTAATCTTTCGGAGCGGGGTTTTCGATGCATTCGTCAAAAGCCATTGCAATGTCGCTTCCGAGCTTTGACTGGATCTGCATGGATTCTTCCGGGCCCATAAAGATTTTTCGCCCGTCGATATAGGAAGTGAAATATGCTCCCTCCTCTTTTATGCGGCGGATTTTTTGGAGGGAAAAAACCTGGAAACCGCCGGAATCCGTGAGAACGGGTTTGTCCCAGTTCATGAATTTATGAAGTCCGCCGAGGCGGGAAATAAGTTCCTCACCCGGCTGCATATGGAGATGATAGGTGTTGGAAAGTTCAACAAGGGTGCCGATTTCCCGAAGGTCATCGGTGGAAGCTCCTCCGCGGATTGCCGCGGCTGTTCCCACGTTCATGAAAACCGGGGTTTCTATAATTCCGTGGGGAGTTTCAAGCCTTGCTCTGCGGGCTTTTCCGCAGGTGGTCAGAATTTCGTACATTGTTTTCCTCCAAGGGGTTTTGATATGAAAATATAATACCATAAAGAAAAGAAAAAATCGACAGGCGAAAAAAGTTTTTTCGGCTGGAACGGAAAGAAAAAATATGCTACAATATAAACCGTAAATTTTTACCGAAAGAGGTAGCTCAATGAACCAGAAAGAACTGAACGAAATCCGCCGCCGCCTTGCTCTTGATAAAAACTGCATCAGCAAAGTTTACGGCTGTTTTGTAAACCAGATGAAGGAAATCATCGCATATATTGAAGAACCGGTTGCGGCAATGCCCCAATCCGAAGGAGAAAGATATATGGCGCTTTTCAAAAAAGCCCTTTCCGGCTCCCTCGGAAAAAACCTTGTTGATATCGAATTTTCAACAAAACAGGTTATGGAAGGGGAGGAACACAAGCTCCTTATGGATATCCGGAAGGATATCGGAAACGAGGAACTTCGCGAAACCCTTTATAAAAAAATAATCCCTGCGGTCAACCTTGACTGCAACTACATAATCCTTCTGGGTGCGGATCATTATGACGTTCCTTTCAAAGGCACCGATGAACTTTCCGTCGAGGACGCTTCCGAAAGCGTTTTTAACTATTTCATCTGTTCCGTCTGCCCGGTTAACGAAAGCAAAACCGAGCTTGGATACGTAATCGACCAGAGCGCCTTCCACAACTGCACATTTCCCCAGACCGTTGCCGCGCCCGAACTCGGTTTTATGTTCCCTTGCTTCGATGACCGCGCGACAAATATTTACAACGCGCTTTTCTATACAAAAGACACCGATATGATGCAGCAGGAATTTATCGATTCCGTTTTCAAAACCGAAATTCCTATGTCCGCAGGCGAGCAGAAAATGACTTTTCAGGAGGTCCTTACCGAAACTCTTGAGGAGGACTGCAACTTTGACATAATCCAGTCCGTCCATGAACAGATTTGCGAGAGAATCGTTGAGCATAAGGAAAGCAAGGACCCTCAGCCTCTTGATTTAAGCACAAGGGAAGTGGGCGATATTCTTGAAAACAGCGGCGTTGCAAAGGAAAAGGTTGAGGTTTTCAAGGAAAAAGTCAAAAAACAGTTCGGCGAGGATAAACCCCTTAAGCCGCAGAACATAATCGAAAGCAAGAAATTCGAGGTTGTTACTCCCCAGGTGAAAATTTCCGTTGCGCCGGAATTTTCCTATCTGGTGGAAACAAAGATTTTGGACGGAAGAAAATATATTATGATACCGGCGGACGAGGGAGTGGAAGTTAACGGAGTTTCCGTTAAGATAAGCGAATAAAAAATAAAAGCGGCACAGAATCGAGATCAAAATCGTTTCTGTGCCGCTTTCTGTTATATGCCTTCGGGTTTTCGCTTTTTCTTGTAACGGGGCTGATTCCGTTCCAGTCTCTGCGCCGGATTGCGTTGAGTTCGCGCTGTTTTTTCTTGGAAAGTTTTTCAAAAGGGATAAATTTTTCCATGGTGCTTTTCCTCCATTTTTGAATTTTATAAACAAAAAAGGTCACTAACAAATGTTAGTGACCTTTTGGTGCGGTAAATGGGACTTGAACCCATACGTCAAAGACACACGCCCCTCAAACGTGCCTGTCTGCCTATTCCAGCACTACCGCATTTCTCGAATGCAAGAGCTATTATATCAAAACGTTTTCGGTTTGTCAAGAACTTTTTTTAAAATTTTTTGATTATTTCTTTTTGCCCGGGGAAGAATTAATTAATAAAGAAAGGGGGATTTTTTTGGCAAAAAGAATGGCGGTTTTTTTCTGCCTTTTTCTTGTTCTTGCGGGAATGCTTCTTTTGAGAATTGCCGAAATGGCGAGCTTTGAATCTGCGGAAAATGCCGCGGTTCTTCAGAGCAAAAGGACCCTTGAACTTTCCGAAAGCAGAGCGGGAATTTTTGACCGGAAAGGTGAGAGCCTTGTTAACAAAAACCGCGAAAGGCGGATTTTGGTTTTTCCGGATATTCTGGATATTTCCGTGCTGAATGAATTTTTTGACCGGGACAGCCTTGCGGAAGTTTTTTCAAAAAAAGAACCTTCCGTTTTGGATATCGGCGGAAAAATTGTTGAAGGCGAGGGAATTTTTAATTTTTTCTTTCCGGAAAGATATTCCGAAAAACAGCTTGCCGTTCACGTTGTCGGATATATGAACGGAGGAAAAGGCGTTTTTGGAATTGAAAAAAGTTTTGATTCCTTCCTTTCCGAAAACGGAAGCAAAGTTTCGGTTTCATATTATACCGACGGAAAGGGAAAACTCCTTTCCGGAGAGGAAATTTCCCTTTCGGAAGAAAAAACCTTTGAAAAAACCGGGGTTTTGCTGACATTGGATTCGGAAATTCAGAAAATTGCCGAAAAAGCCCTTTCGGAAGGAACGGAAAAAGGCGCGGCGGTGGTTATGAACGTTCAAAACGGAGAAATTCTTGCTTCGGCTTCCGTTCCGGAATTTGAACCGGGGAATATCGCGGATTATCTGGATTCGGAAAATTCGCCTTTCATAAACCGTGCTTTTTCCGCCTATACTGTCGGTTCAACCTGGAAATTGGTCGTTGCCGCGGCGGCTTTGGAAAGCGGAATTTCGCCGGAGAAAACTTTTGAATGTACAGGAAGTATCGAAGTTGACGAAAGAGTTTATAAATGCCATTGGGAAAGCGGTCACGGCGAAATTGATATGGAAAAAGCGCTCGAAATTTCCTGTAACCCATATTTTATAAATCTTGCGCTGGAAATCGGCGGAGAAAAAATTCTCGAAACGGCGAAAAATCTCGGTTTCGGAACTCCTTCGGATTTCGGAGAAAACTTTTCTTCCGCCGGAGGAAACCTCCCTTCCGCTTCGGAACTTTCCGCAAAAACCGTTCTTGCAAGCTTTGCCTTCGGCCAGGGAAAACTTATGGCAACTCCGGTACAGCTTACCTGCCTTGTTTCTGCGGTTGCAAACGGCGGAAAAGCGGTTACGCCGAAACTTGTTCTCGGGATTTTTGATAAAAACGGAAATTTTGAATCAACTCCGGACTATGCGGAAAATCCGGTTATGAGCGAAAAAACCGCGAATATACTTCGGAAAATGATGATAAACGTTGTGGAAAACGGAAGCGGCAAAAACGCAAAACCAAAAAACGGCGGAGCGGGCGGAAAAACCGCTTCCGCCCAGACCGGCCAGTTTGACAGCGAGGGGAATGAAATTATCCACGCGTGGTTTGTTGGTTTTTATCCGGCGGAAAACCCGAAATTTGCCGTTGCGGTTTTTGCGGAAGGAATGGATTCCGGCGGCGATTTTGCCGCGCCGATATTCAAAAAAATTTGCGACGGGATTAATTTGTTAAATTACAATTAATTATTATATTGGCACTTGCCGAAAAGGAAAATATGTGTTATTATTTATTGTACAGAAAAATTTCTGAAAGAAGGCGTTTTCGGTGAACGTTGTTACCGCAATTGAAACAATGAGGACTATCGTTGACGCTTATGATAAGTTTGAAGCAAAAAAGCTTAAAATAAAAAGGAAAACCGAAAAGTTTTTGAAAGGTGGTAAAAATATGAAATTTGGTACTGTTATCGGAATTGTTGTTGGCGCTCTTGCCCTTATTGCCGCCGGCGCAGCTGCTGTTTATTTCCTCACCAAGAAAAAAGGCTGCTGCTGCGAAGAAGATTGTTGCTGCGATTGCTGCTGTGATGATGAGCTTTTCGATGAATTCCCGGAAGAGGAAGTTTGCTGCGAAGAACCCATCGAAGAAGTTCCCGCAGAAGAAGATCTTAAATTCTGATTTTTAAACAAACAAAAATGACGGCGCGGATCTGCGCTTTGTCATGCGGCATATGGGTCCTGTGCGACAAAAAACCGTGAACCATGTCAGGCGGGGAACCGAGCAGCATTAAGCGGTCTTTTTGGGTGCCGCAGACAAATCTGTGTGCCGTGTGATAAAGCACATATCCGCGTTTTTTATTGCCTCCCTTGCCTAGAGGGAGGGGAACCGTTGCCGTAGGCACGGTGGAGGGATTTTTTAAAAACCGAAAGGAGGAAATTTATATGTACCAGGCGCTTTATAGAAAATATCGCCCGAGATTTTTCCGCGATGTTGCGGGACAGGAACACATAACTTCCGTACTTTCAAAAGAGGTTGCCGAAAAAACTTTCGGCCACGCATATCTTTTCACCGGAAGCCGCGGAATAGGAAAAACCACCTGCGCGAAAATTCTCGCGAAGGCGGTAAACTGCCCTTTTGAAAAAGAGGGCGAACCCTGCGGCGAATGTGAAATCTGCCGCGGAATTGACGACGGCTCGCTTCTTGATATTACCGAAATGGACGCGGCTTCCAACAGAAACATCGACGATATCCGCGACCTTCGTTCCGAAGCAAACTTTACCCCGGCCGTTGCAAAATACCGCGTCTATATCATAGACGAAGCCCACATGCTCACAAAAGAAGCGGCGAACGCCCTTCTTAAAATTATGGAAGAACCGCCGGAGCACGTTATCTTCATTCTTGCAACAACGGAAGTCCACCGCCTTCCCGCGACGATTCTTTCCCGCTGTATGCGTTTCGATTATCGCAGAATGCCGCCGGAAGTTATTGCGGAAAGAGTTAAATTCGTCTGCAAAATGGAACATATCGACATTGACGACGAAGGCGCCATGCTTATCGGAAAACTTGCGGACGGCGGAATGCGCGACGCTCTTTCGCTTCTGGATATCTGCCGTTCCTCGGACGAAACAGTAACAGCCGAAACCGTAAGCAGATGCGCCGGACTTGCCGGAAGGGAATATCTTTTTGAGCTCACCGATAAAATCGCGGAGCAGAATATTTCCGAAGTTCTTGGCGCCGTTGATAAACTTTACGAAGGTTCCGCAGATGTTTCGAGAATCTGCGACGAGCTTATAAGCCATTTCCGAAACCTTATGATCGTTTCCTGCGCGAAGGAAGCTTCCGCAATCCTTAAGGTTATGCCGAGCGAAATGCTCCGGATCGAAAAACAGGCAAAGGAATTTTCCCAGCCGGAAATTTTCCATGCGGTTTCCGTTTTGCAGGATACCCTTGTTAAAATGTCAAAAAGCGCATCGAAGCGCCTTGAGTTTGAACTTGCGCTTGTAAAACTTTGTTCTCCGGCTCTTTCCCAAAGCCAGGAAGCTCTTCTTTCAAGAATTGAAAAACTTGAAAAGGAAGTTGTTCTTCTTAAAGCAAGGGGCGCTGCGCCGGCGGTGCAGAATCTTCCGGTAACGGAAGCTGTTCCGAAGGCGGAACCCGCTCCGGTTTATGAAGAAATTCCGGCAGAACCCGCTTTTCCGGTCCAAAGCGCTTCTTCCGAACCGGAATTTCAAAGTTGGGAGGACGTTGTTGAACTTATCAAAGGAAAGAACAGAATGCTCTATTCCTTCCTTGAAGGTTCAAAGGCATATCTTGTGGGCGGAAGAGTTCTTATAGATTCTCCGAACAGCTTTTTTATCGACTATATGCAGAAAAACGACGATTCCAGGGAGGTTATCAAAAACGCGATAACCGAAGTTTGCGGAACAAGATACGGAATCGGACCTTATAAAAAAACAGAAAAAAAGACCGAAGATGACCCTCTTGCCATTCTTGCAAAAAGAGCGGCGGAAAACGGAATCGGCGGGCTTTGATATAAAAAATGACAAAAAATCCGAAATCAGGAGGAATATAATAATGAAAGCAAGACTTCCCCAGGGATATGGCGGCGGCCCTTCCAATATGCAGGGTATGATCAAACAGGCTCAGAAAATGCAGGAACAGATGACCAATCTTCAGGCAGAGCTTGATGAAAAAGAATATGATTTCACTGTTGGCGGCGGAATGCTCACCATTCATATGAACGGCAAAAAAGAGATGCTCGGAATCGAGATCAAACCGGAAGTTGTTGATCCGGACGATATCGAAATGCTCCAGGACCTTATCGTTGCAGGCGTTAACGAGGCAATTTCCACCATTGAAAAAACCAACAGCGACGCCATGAACGCCATCACCGGAAGCCTTAACATTCCCGGAATGTTCTGATAAATTATGAATTACCGCGTACTTCCGCTTACAAAGCTTACCGAACATTTTGCCCGCCTTCCCGGAATAGGCAAAAAAAGCGCACAGCGCCTTGCCTTCCATGTTCTTCGGATGCCCGAAGAGGAAGCGAAAGCTTTTGCCGAATCCATTCTTGAAGCAAGGGAAAAAATCGGTTACTGCGAAGTTTGCAAGAACATAACAGATGCGCCGCGTTGCGCGATTTGCTGTGATGAAACAAGGGACAGAAGCACAATTTGCGTTGTTGAAGACCCCAGGGACGTTATCGCAATCGAGCGCACCAAGGAATATAACGGACTTTATCACGTTCTCGGCGGGCTTATATCCCCGATGGACGGAGTCGGTCCGGAAAGCCTTTTTATCAAGGAACTTCTTCTGCGCCTTGAGGACGCCGAAGTTAAGGAAGTTATTATGGCAACAAACCCCACCGTTGAGGGCGAAGCAACCGCAATGTATATTTCCCGTTTGCTGAAACCTCTCGGAGTCATAGTTTCCCGCCTTGCTTACGGAATTCCCGTTGGCGGAAACCTTGAATATGCGGACGAAGTGACCCTTTACCGCGCAATTGAAGGCAGAAGCAGAATGTGAGCATGGGCTTTGAGCACGGTGCTCAAAATTGCCTTCCCGGAGGGGAAGGTGGCGTTTCCAAAGGAAATGACGGATGAGGGATAACAAAAGCCCGGAGGGCTTATTTGGTTTTGTCAGGGATATCCCTCCTCAGTCTGCTACGCAGACAGCTCCTCCTCTGAGGAGCCTTTGTTGGAAAGGAGGCGAAACGAAAGTGGAGAAAAAGGAATCCAGAAAAAGCATTGCCAACAACAAAAAAGCCTTTCACGACTATTTTGTTGACGATAAATATGAAGCAGGAATTGAACTTTTCGGAACGGAAGTCAAAAGCATTCGTGCCGGTCAGGTCAACCTTAAAGACAGTTGGTGCGACATAAAAAACGGCGAGATTTTTGTTCAGGGAATGCACATAAGCCCTTACGAAAAGGGAAATATCTTTAACCGAGATCCGCTTCGTGTTCGCCGGCTTTTGATGCACAAGCGCGAAATCATGAAACTTAATGCGGCGATTCAGCAGCAGGGAATGACCCTTGTTCCGCTGGAACTTTATTTCAGCGGTTCAAGAGTAAAAGTTTCCGTAGGTCTTTGCCGAGGCAAAAAGCTTTATGACAAGCGTGACGATGCCGCAAAACGCGATATGCAAAGGGATATCGAGCGTCATATGAAAGAACAAAGAAGATAAGCGCTTCTCCTTCGGGAGAAACCTTGCCTTATATATGGGGGCGTAAAGGTTTCGACGGGGGTCTTGAAGCATGAATAGCGGGTAGATGCGCCCGGCCATCTATAAAACGGGTAAAAACAATAAACGCTAACAATTCTAAATTAGCTTACGCTGCTTAATTAAGCAGCCGTTCTGCCGTTGAGTACCGCGGCTTCGGTAAGGGCGTCGATTAGCGGTGAACGACAGGCGGGAGCTTTTTCCGTACCGCCGCCGTAACAGGAAAATACCGACGCGGACAGTTTGAACGCTGTCCGTCCGCTTTGGGAAACTTAAACAACGTTCTGCACCCGGAGAAGTTTGTGTGAATGGGCTTTCGGACAGGGGTTCGACTCCCCTCTCCGTGACTCGCCATTAACACGTCCAGCATAAAATTACAAAAAAGCCACTTAGCGAAGCTTTGCTTGCTAGGTGGCTTATTTATTTGCTTCGACTAGGCGATAGTCGGTAGAATGAATTTATGATTTTTTGTAAAATGGGAATGATAAGGCGATAGTCGGCAAAACGGCTGTTTGAGCAAAATAGTAAAAGCATAAATTTTCCGTGGAAATGGAAAGGTGCGGTGTTTTGGAGAAAACCGGCGTAAAAATAAGTTTGTAAAACGAAAAAATTGGTTTCGGAAAGGGGTTTACTCTTACTCTGCTTGACCGGAGGGTTTCACGTCATTCATAAAATTATAAAAAAAGCCACTTAGCCAAGCTTTGCTTGCTAGGTGGCTTATTTGTTTGTTACGGCTAGGAAAGCCATAAATCTGTAAAATAATGAGTTTTTGATATGTCACTTGCTAAGGATAGAGTCGATAGAATGGAGATGAAAGACGAATTTAGGTAATGATAAAATGGCAGTGATTTCGCGGGTAATGGTATATTGACTGAAATCGTTGCTTTAACAAAATATCGATGTTTAGGAATGGCTTTTGATGGTTGAGTATGAATATGGTTTACAGAAAAGAAAAGCTTACTAATCATAATCGGCAGAATATTCATTACTGTCAAACCTCATCTGATTATCCTCATAATTGGGAGACGCACTTTTTTCATAGAGCTCAGGATCGTCATAATAATCTTCTTCATCAGGTTCTATCCAAAGGGAAATATCTTTAGCATAAAGTTTACTAATCATTAGTCGATTGGCTGGGCTCTTCTTTTTACCATTATACTCAAGGATCATAGCTTCAGCAAAGCCTGCGGAACCGGGGCGTCTTTCTTTTGCGGTACGAGTGAGTTGTTTTATTGAAACAGCTCCAAGTTTTTCCTTAAAGGTTATATCATCTAAGTGATCTCTATATACTACACAAAGCTTTGCAACCGCGCTCATAACATTCGCAGTAAGAGAATTAACATCACCTTCCCATGTTGCAATTATAAGACGGAGAACCCTATTTAAAACATGATATCCATATTTTTTATAGATCATTTCCATTGTTGATATTGCGCAAATGTTTCCGGGGCCCCGTTTGGATGAAATTTTCAGTCCATAAGATTCTACCAAATCACGAATTATTAATTGATCCGGGTTTCCAGCTTCAATATTGGCCATAAAAATTTCATAAGGATTTAATGCTTTTACATACTTCATCTGGTTTGCAAAAATATCCGCTTCATGTGAATAGTTCAGGTCATCATATATCATGCACCAAACTGGGGTTTCTCGTGATCCGGAAGCGAGTGCGATAATTTCAATTGTATGCTGACCGTTAAAAACATAATTTATACCATCCCTACGGCTTACTTTAACGGGGTTGATTTGAAAAATATCAAAGTTTTCAGCAGTTTTCTCAATATGAGATTGTGATAAACTCCTTTGATAGTCTTGGTTTGATACAAGGTTTTTGATAGGGATTTTTTCAAAATGTACGTTTGGTACATACTGATTAAGATCGTTCATCATTTATCCTCCATCTCAGTTAATACCCCGTTAACGCAACAAAGAAGAGATAATAGGGCCTTTTTTAAATTGTTTTTTGCTTGCGATGACACAGTTGAAAAATCTGTTGATCTTTTCATACGTTCAACTGTACTTTGCCACGATGGGATAGTAAGAATCAAACTATTTGTTTCCGCATCAGGGTCGAATTTAGGCATATCTTTTACAGATGGACCAATTAATATTTCGGTAGGAATGGCTTCATATCTACCCGTGTTAATGCTATTACGTGTTGCTTTATAATACATATAATCGCCAGGGTTTCTTTCGATTTTTCGGTTAATTCTTTTTATTTCTTCTTCCGAAAGTTCAGCCATTTTAAGCACGTTTTTATGTGAAATTTTATATTGTCCGGATAGAATTTTAGGAACAAGCTTAGGTTCTTTTTTGCCTATTTGTTCTAATGCTCGAGTAAAAAGAGCGTATTTTACTACAGTTGCACGTGAAATATTATTAGCTTCGGCTATTTTTTCTACGGTGCAATATTTTTCTGGAATCTGGTTATTTACCGTTGAGATATTCTTCTCTAGTTTGTATCGAAACCGTGCTGCTACTTTTTCGTTTTCATATTGCATTCCAATCAAGAATTTTCGGGTTTCTTCTGTTAGATTTTTACGTTCTAATTGTTTGGAGCAGATCCATACAATAACAGATTCTCTGCAGTCAAATTCCTTTTCAAAAACAGAATACGGAAGCTTGTTTCTGATACAGATTTCATACTCATTATACTCTTTGTGCAACATCATTATCGTAATAATCAACAGGTTTTATTTCAGGTATATAATCGTAATTTTCCGGATCGATTTCGACATGAATTCTTCTTCTTTGCCGAGCTTTTGCTTCTTCTTTTTCAAGACGTTTGTTTTTATCAATCATAAAGTTTGCTCCTTATAGATCCTTCTGATACTTTCTCATATCCTTCGGGTAAAAAACACAAATCCCTCATATCCGCTGTATAATAAGTCGCAAGGGTAAATATGTCTTCAGAAATAAAATAAATGCCAACAGGATGTGGGAGTGTTGCTAAAACACGAGAAACAATTGTAATTTCATGAGGCTTCTTAGAGACATTTGATACTTTCTGAGTAATTATCAAATCTACTTTACCATTCATGCAATCTTCTAAAAGCCGGCACCATTCAGGAGAACTTTCCATATTAGGAGCAACGCCGCCTTCATCGATATAAAAATCCACAAGTTCCCATTTTGGGCAGAGATTTATGGTATCAATAAAGCCTTTTTTGTGGAAATCAAGATAGTTTTCATATTTTGTTTGATTGTAATAACGGATATAAACACCGACTTTATAAGGCTTTGATGCAGCAGGACGCTCTTTCCTTATAGTTTGTAACCAAGAAAGATGTTCAGAAATTATTTCTGCCCTCTCAGAATCAGCACCAAAAATTAAAGAAAATTGAGGGGCAGAAGGAATTTGTGATAATTTTTCGTGTATATCAAATTCTTCCATAAAAACCTCCAAAGAATAAAAACATATATAAATAATTATACTGAAAGGGTGTTTTATTGGAATAAACTGCAGGTCAAGAGAATAACCGTTAGTTTATTATTTGGAAAATAAAAAAGCACCTACAGAGAGTATTTGTAGGTGCTTTTTTGCAGATTTGTTATATAGAAATTTTTATTGTTTATTATCCGTAATCTTAAGAAAAAGCACTGACTGTGATTTCACTCATAGTCAGTGCTTTCTGTATTTTTGTACCTAATTGATTTGTGTCAGATCTCAGCGTTACTTCCTGATATCAGTCCTATAAGTAAAAGTGTCAATATCAGTAAACCCCAAAGAAGATAGGTAGTTAGCTGATTTTTGCTGCTTTGCTGAATCCGTATAGCCGGGTATAACCGGAACGCGAACAGTGATACTTTCTGCCCCGATTAAGCCCTTTAAGTACAAGAGATTGTCGAGTGCTCGAGTCATGTCCCTCCCGGTATAATCCTTATAAATCGCTGCGTCCGTAGTCTTAATGTCAATGATGAAATGGTGAAAGACAGCACTTGCTTTCGTGACAAGCTCCTGGTTTACGTTGAGTGCAGTCTCAGCCCACAGACTCCAAGTGTCCGGACATAATGAGGCAAACTTTTCGATTGCAGGCATATAGAGAAGGGGTTCACCGCCGCCTATAGTAAGACCGCCTCCTGTGGCTTGAAAATAAAGGTTATCTATTCGAACTTTGTCGTATAGTTGTTCAGGAGTATACATTTCCCTCTGCCAGCAGGCAGATGCATTTAAGACTGACAAGTAAAAGGCGACTGTTCGGAATAATCCGGCAGCCGCCTTTTACTTTCATAGATTGAAGTATGCCTTTGGCGGGCAAACACTACGAATCGTCCGCGTTATATATGCTTTGATTATTGCGCAGGCGGCTGATTTTGTACCGCGTCAATAAAAATAAGAGTTAGTCCAATGTAGCAGGAAAGAGCCAGCGCAATTAGCGACAGCAGCACAATACAGGCGATGCGCAGTTTCGGCTTTTTACGCAAGAATTTATAGACCAGCACGATGCCTGCCACAGCCAGTGCAAGCAGCAGAACGGATGTTCCCAGCGTCATGCGTTTGCCTCTTTCTTATAGAGGGTGTCCTCTACCCGCAGTGTGTCGACAAGATCGGTAAACCAGCGCAGTTCGCCCAAAAATTTCTGGCGTAGTTCTCCCACATTTGCATTGCTTTTTCCAAGTTCAAAA
>JAGASN010000040.1 GCA_017847875.1 Oscillospiraceae bacterium
GAATATTTTGGGCACCGCAAGAGTTGGGTAGCATCTGCGAAGCAGACTGGGGGATTCCATATAAGGAATCCCTCCACCACCTGCGGTGGTCCCCCTCCCTTTGACAAGGGAGGCAACCCTCCGGGAAACCTGATAAATTCAACTGATTTTTCCCGGAACTTTGCGGGCGAACACACAGGTTCGCCCCTACGGAACCGAAATCATATCGATTTTTTCGGTAGGGGCGGATATTATCCGCCCGGTTTGGCTTATTACAACCCTTCAGTCAGCTTCGCTGACAGCCAAGTTACCCTTTTGTCGTCTTCGACGACATTTCCCCTGATAGGGGAATCTTCTTTACACAGGGGAGCCTTTCCTTCGGGAAAGCTTGACGAGGCGATGAATAAATTTAACTGAAGAAAAAGGCCCCCTTGCCTAAAGAGCAAAGCTTGCGAAGCGCGCCCAGTGGGCGAAACAGCGAGCAAGGTTTGGCGCCGCGGTCAAAATATTCAAGGCGTTATGCCGCAGAATATTTTGGGCACCGCAAGAGTTGGGTAGCATCTGCGAAGCAGACTGGGGGATTCCATATAAGGAATCCCTCCACCACCTGCGGTGGTCCCCCTCCCTTTGACAAGGGAGGCAACCCTCCGGGAAAACCCGATGAGAAAATAAACTGTTTAATTTTGCACTATGCATTCTGCATTTTGCATTTTATAGAGGTGTCCTTATGTTACAGAACTTTTTGGACAGCGTACCGCAGTTCCGACAGGTGCTTTCAGCGCTTGGGCGGAGTTTTGACATGCCCATTTTTGCCGCCGGAGTTTCCGGTTCGGAAAAAGCCCTGCTCATTTCCGGAATTGAAAAACGATACAAAAAACCGGTGCTCGTAATAACACCGGACGAAGCTTCCGCCACAAAGCTTTCGGAAGATATTGCGCAGCTTTGTGAACCGGGTGCTGTTTCGCTGTATCCTATCCGCGACCTTCGGTTCAGAATGGCGGAAAGTTCTTCCGCCGAATATGAGCAAAAACGCCTTGCGGTGCTCGGAAGGATAATCGACGGTTCCTGCAGAATTGCGGTAACTTCCGTTGAGGCGGCTTTGCAGTTCACCATTCCGCCGGGGATTTTTAAGTATAACACTTTTTCCATAGAGCGCGGACAGAGCTATGACCTTGATGAACTTGCAAAAAGGCTTTCCCGCGCGGGTTATGAGCGCAGAAGCCAGGTTGACGGTCCATGCCAGTTTTCCGTCCGCGGCGGAATTCTTGACTTTTTCTCTCCCCAATCCAAAGACCCGGTCCGAATTGAATTCTGGGGTGACGAAGCGGATTCGGTTGCTTATTTTGACCTTGAAACCCAGCGCAGAACAAAGGAAATTGAAGAAGCTTTTGTTGCTCCCGCAAGGGAAGTTCTTCCAGATTCCACCGAAGCGCTTGTTAAGATGCTCAAAGATGCTCACACAAAACAGCGCGGAAAGCACGGCGTGCTCGTAAAGCAGAACATTGAAAAGGACCTTGAGAGAATTGAGGCGGGACTTTCCGTTTCCGCCCCGGACAGATACATTCCCCTTGTTTATAAGTTCCCGGCGACCATTTTTGACTATCTTTCCGAAGGAGTTGTTGTTTCCTCGGAATTCATCAAACAAAAAGAGGTGCTCAAAAATCTTCAGAGCCAGCAAAACGAGGATATTTCCCAGCTTTTTGAGGAAGGAATCCTTTTCGCCGGCTGTGAAAAATTCAGCCTTGATTTTTCCGAATACGTTTCGCTCCTCGACGAGGGAACAACGGTGCTCATGGATTCCTTCATAAGGAGCATGAATGACCTTCACGTCAGAACTCTTGCGGATTTCGGCGCGGTTTCCCTTTCCCATTGGGGCGGCGACCTTGAGACCCTTCTTGAAGATTTGCGCGATTACGCCGACAGGAAATTTTCCGTCGCGGTCCTTTGCGGAACGGAAAGAGCCGCCCATGCTCTTACAACCGACCTTCTCAATCACAACATAAACGCCGCTTTTTCGAAGGAAGCGAAAATTTCTCCCGGAACGGTTTTTGTTCTTGAAGGTTCACTTTCAACCGGTTTTGAATTCCCCCTCGGAAAAGTTGCGGTCATAAGCCAGGGACGTTCCAACGTTTCCGAACGGAAGCGGAAAAAATTCAAAAAGGCGGAAAATCCCCTTAAATCCCTTTCGGACATCACCCCCGGAGATTACGTTGTTCACGTCACCAACGGAATCGGAATTTTCCAGGGCATTGTGAAACAGGATATCCGTGGAGTTGTTAAGGATTATATCGCTATACGCTATGCCGGAACGGATATGCTCTATGTTCCGGTAACCCAGCTTGACCTTGTTTCAAAATATGTCGGCCCGAGGGACGACAAATCCGTTAAGCTCAACAAGCTCAATTCCGCCGATTGGCAGAAGACCCGAAGCAGGGTAAAAGCCGCGGTAAAGGATATGGCAAAGGAGCTCATCGCCCTTTATTCAAAGCGAATGAGGACCGAAGGCTACGCTTTTTCCGAAGATACGGACTGGCAGAGGGATTTTGAGGAACGCTTTCCCTATGAGGAAACGGACGACCAGCTCCGGTGCATTGAGGAAATCAAGCACGATATGGAAACCGCAAGGCCCATGGACAGACTTCTTTGCGGTGACGTCGGCTTCGGAAAAACGGAAGTTGCTCTCCGCGCCGCTTTCAAGGCTGTTATGGACGGAAAGCAGGTGGCCGTTCTTGTTCCGACCACCATTCTTGCCTGGCAGCATTACCAGACCTTCCTCCAGAGAATGGACGGATTCCCCATTACGGTGGAGCTTCTTTCCCGTTTCCGCACCCCGAAACAGCAGGAAAAAATCCTCACCCGTCTTCGCAGCGGCGAAATCGACGTTATAATCGGAACCCACCGGATTTTGCAGAAGGACGTTATCTTCAAGGACCTTGGTCTTTGCGTAATCGACGAGGAACAGCGCTTCGGCGTTGCCCATAAGGAAAAAATGAAGGAGATGAAGGCTTCCGTTGACGTTCTGACTCTTTCCGCAACGCCGATTCCGAGAACGCTCAACATGGCAATGAGCGGAATCCGGGATATGTCCACCATTGAGGAAGCTCCGACAGACCGCCACCCGGTCCAGACCTACGTTATGGAATACGACCGGGGAGTTGTTCTTGAAGCGATTAAAAAAGAACTGCGCCGTGGCGGACAGGTTTTTTATCTCCACAACAACACCGAAAGCATTATGAGCTGCGCCGCAAAGCTCCAGGAAGATTTGCCCGAGGCGAGAATTGCTTACGCCCACGGAAAAATGAGCGAGGAACAGCTTTCGGACATCTGGAAGAGCCTTGTTGACCAGGAAACGGATATCCTTGTTTGCACAACCATTATCGAAACCGGCGTTGACGTTCCTTCCTGCAACACCCTTATTATTGAAAACGCGGACCACCTTGGGCTTTCCCAGCTTTATCAGCTAAGGGGAAGAGTCGGACGTTCCAGCCGCCACGCTTTTGCCTATTTCACTTTCACCCGGGGAAAATCCATAAGCGACATTGCGCAAAAGAGGCTTTCCGCCATTCGCGACTTCACCCAGTTCGGAAGCGGTTTCAAAATCGCCATGCGCGACCTTGAAATCCGCGGCGCAGGAAACATTCTTGGCGCAAACCAGCACGGACACATGGAATCCGTCGGTTACGAGATGTACGTCCGCCTTCTTTCGGAAGCAATTGCGGAAGAAAAGGGCGAAGCGCTGCCGCCCAGTTCCGAAGACTGCGCAATCGATATTGCTCTTGACGCCCACATTCCGGAAAAATATATCAGCTCCCTCAACCAGAGGGTCGATATGTATAAGCGCATTGCGGCAATCCGCAACCAGGACGATGCGGCGGACGTTATTGACGAACTTATCGACCGTTTCGGCGATCCGCCTTCTTCCGTTATGGGGCTTATTGAGGTTGCGACTTTGCGAAACATGGCTTCCCAGCTTGGAATTACGGATATCCGCCAGTTCGATTCGGAAATGCGGTTCTATCCGAAAGAGCTTGATCTTGAGCGAATCAGCATGGCCACCCAGAAAATGCAGGGCAGGCTCGCGATGGATCTTAAAGGCAACAAGCCCCACCTTACGGTTGTTCTTAAAACCGCGGAACGCCCCATTGAACTTATGAAAAAAGTTCTTCTGGCGATGAGATATGATAATGAATAAGATAAAAAGAACCGGGCGGGAGCCCGGTTCTTTTTATTGCCTCCCTTGCTAAAGGGAGGTGGATTTTTTGCGGCTTGCCGCAAAAAAGACGGAGGGATTCTTTTTTGGTAATCGATTATTGTTACCACCCCATTTCTTTTGTGAAAACAAAAGAAACCGAGCAAAGCTTGCGAAGCGCGCCCAGTGGGCGAAACAGCGAGCAAGGTTTGGCGCCGCGGTCAAAATATTCAAGGCATTATGCCGCAGAATATTTTGGGTACCGCAAGAGCAGGCACCTGAAAGAAAAATTTCAAACCCCTAACCGCTTGCTCCCGCAAGCGATTCCCCCTTTGAAAAAGGGGGAATAAACTCTCCACCGAAAGATTAATGCTTTCTAATCTCAACCGCCATCGTTCAGGCCGACGGCGGATTTTCATTTTAAATCGGCGGCTCGGTTAATATAGA
>JAGASN010000041.1 GCA_017847875.1 Oscillospiraceae bacterium
GAGTGGGCTGATAGCCTACCGCGGAGGGCATTCTGCCCAAAAGCGCAGAAACCTCGCTGCCCGCCTGGGTAAATCTGAATATATTGTCTATAAACAGCAGCACATCCTGACCCTGGCTATCTCTGAAATACTCCGCCATTGTCAAGCCCGAAAGTGCTACTCTCATTCTTGCGCCCGGAGGCTCGTTCATCTGTCCGAAAACAAGGGCGGTTTTTGTAAGAACGCCGGATTCTTTCATTTCATAATAAAGGTCGTTACCTTCGCGGGTTCTTTCGCCAACGCCGGCGAAAACGGAAATGCCGCCGTGCTCGGTGGCGATGTTGCTGATAAGTTCCTGGATAAGAACGGTTTTTCCAACGCCTGCGCCGCCGAAAAGACCGATTTTACCGCCTCGGGTATAGGGGCAGATAAGGTCGATGACCTTAATACCGGTTTCAAAAATTTCCGGTTCGGTTTTCTGTTCCGCAAAAGTAGGTGCGGGCTGGTGGATTGAAGCTTTGGGTTCGTTTTCGGTTTCCATTTCGATTCCGTCAATGGGTTCACCGAGAACGTTTACCATTCTTCCAAGGGTAACTTTACCAACGGGAATTGTAATGGGCGCGCCGGTGTTTTTTGCTTCCTGACCGCGTTTGAGACCGTCGGTGGAATCCATTGCGATGCATTTTACGACTTTGTCGCCCATATGCTGCGCAACTTCTACAACAAGGCGTGCGCCGTGGTTATCTATTTCGATTGCGTCGTTGAGCTTCGGAAGCTCGCCTTCTTCAAATTTAATATCAACGACCGGGCCGATAACCTGAACGATTTTACCGATATTGTTCACGAATTCGTATCCCTCCCTGATTATTTGCTCTTATAGAGTTCAAGCCTTGCGATGGAACGATAAAGAGCCTGTTCCGCTCTGTTTTTATCAATTCCTTTGCCGCCTTTTAATCTTTCTTCCGCGCGTTTTTTCGCTTCTTCCGCACGCGCAAAATCAATGTCCTCCGGTTTTTCACCCGCTTCAACTATGATGACCGCGGTGTTGTTCTGAACAACGCAGTAACCGCAGAAAAGGGTGGTTCTTTTTTCCGTTCCGTCCGGAAGGTTGATAAGAAGCGTTCCGTTTCCGACAGCGGCGGTCATGGGAATATGGTCCGCAAGAACGGCAAATTCACCGACTTCGCCTCTGGTTTTTACGATAAAGCTTTTTGCTTCACCTTCAAAAAGAACGTTTACCGGAGTAATTACTTTTAAATTTATAAGTTTTTCACTCATCGCAGCAGACCTCCTTAACCTATTGCGTTGGCGCCGCTTACGATTTCGGTGATCTCCTGGGTGATTGCGCCCTGTCTTGCTCTGTTATAAGCAAGGCTGAGATCCGCGATAATCTCGTCCGCGTTGTCTGTTGCGTTTTCCATAGCCATTCTTCTGCTGGCAAGCTCACCCGCTGCGCTTTCGAGCAATGCGCCGTAAACAGCATTGTCGATATAGGACGGAATGAGCATATTTGCAAGATAGTTTGCGGAAGGCTCAAAAATCATGTTCTTTGCCGGTTCATTGCCGAAAAGTCCGCTTTCGGGCTTATATTCGCCGATTGCGGTTTCGGTATCGATCTCATCAGCCTTTTCGGCAAGTTCCTCTCTCGAAAGAGGAAGGAGCTTGATCATGGTGGGCTTTTGGGAAATTACCGAAACAAAGCGGTTATACATGATATAGATATTGCCGACCTTTCCGTCGAGGAAAAGGGTGGTTGCCGCTTTTCCAATGCTGTTCGCAACGCCGAGGCTTGCTTCATCGCTTTCGCCGATATAGGAACCGAGGATTTCATAATTTCTTCTTTTGAAATAATCAAGTCCCTTTGCGCCGGAAACCATTACCGCACATTCCCTGCTCTGCTTCATCGCTTCCGCGGTGAATTTGAGAAGACCGGAGTTGAAACCGCCCGCAAGACCCTTATCGCTTGTTACAACGATATAAAGATCTTTTTCGCAGCCGTTGGGTTTAAAAAATGCGCCCGGTTCTTCCCTTTCAAGTGCGCCGGAAATCATATGCATGGTTTCGATCACATAATTGGTGTAAGCTCTTCTGGCGTCAGCCTTCATTCTTGCGTTACGGAGCTTTGCGCTTGCAACAAGCTGCATGGCGTGAGTGATCTGTTTAGTGGAAGTGACACTTTTTATGCGACGTTTGATATCGCGCATTGAGTCAGCCATAAATACACCTCTGCATTACTTGTTTTCTTCAGCTTTGAAGGTTGCTTTGAATTCTTCGACAACGGCGGCAACTTTTGCCTGGAGCTCTTTGTCGAAGTTTTTGGTGGTTTTGATCTCCTGAAGGAGTTCCGGATAACGGTATCTTGCGAATTCGATAAGCTCTTTTTCAAAGCGCTTGATGTCTTCAACGGGGATATCGTTGGTGTGGTTATCGGAAACCGCGAAGATGATGAGAACCTGGTCTTCAACTCTCATAGGAGCATACTGATCCTGTTTGAGGATCTCAACAATGCGCTTGCCTTTTTCAAGCTGGGCCTTGGTCTCTTTATCAAGGTCAGCGCCGAACTGTGCGAAGGAAGCAAGTTCGCGGTACTGAGCATATTCGATACGAAGAGGTCCTGCGATCTTCTTCATGGATTTGATCTGTGCGGAACCGCCGACTCGGGAAACGGAGATACCCGGGTTAACCGCAGGGCGTACACCCTGGTTGAAAAGGTCGGTTTCGAGGAATATCTGACCGTCGGTAATGGAAATTACGTTGGTCGGAATATAAGCGGAAATATCGCCCGCCTGGGTTTCGATAATCGGAAGAGCGGTGATGGAACCGCCTTTTTCGAGTTTTGCCGCTCTTTCAAGAAGGCGGGAATGGAGATAGAAAACGTCGCCGGGATATGCTTCACGTCCGGGAGCACGCTTAAGAAGAAGCGCCATGGAACGATATGCAACCGCGTGTTTGGAAAGGTCGTCATAAACGATGAGAACGTCTTTTCCCTGGTCCATAAAGTACTCCGCAATAGCAACGCCGGAATAAGGCGCAAGATACTGGAGAGGAGCTTTTTCGGAAGCGGTGGAAGCAACAACAAGGCTGTATTCCATTGCGCCGGCTTCGGTAAGTTTCTGTACCATCTGCGCAACGGTGGAAGCTTTCTGGCCGATTGCAACATAGATGCAGATTACGTTTTCGCCCTTCTGGTTGATGATGGTATCGATCGCAAGAGCGGTTTTACCGGTCTGGCGATCGCCGATGATAAGCTCACGCTGGCCTCTTCCGATAGGAATAAGGCTGTCGACCGCTTTATAACCGGTCTGGAGCGGGCTGTCAACGGATTTTCTTTCGATAACGCCGTGAGCTTTTTTCTCAACCTGGCGATATTCTTCGGTGAGTATCGGACCTTTGCCGTCAATTGGCTGTCCAAGAGCGTTTACGACTCGACCGATCATGGCTTCGCCAACCGGAACGGAAACGATTTTTCCGGTGCAGCGGACTTTATCACCCTCAACGATTTTGCTGTCGTCGCCGAGAAGTACGCAGCCTATGTTGTTTTCCTCAAGGTTCTGGACCATTCCGTAAACCTCGCCGGGGAATTCGATAAGCTCGCCTGCCATTGCGTTGTCAAGTCCATGAACCCTTGCGATACCGTCGCCGACCTGAACAACTGTTCCGAACTGGGAAGTTGCAAGGCGGCCTTCATAATTTCTGATCTGTTCTTTGATCAGTTTGTTGATTTCATCGGGTCTGAGATTCATTAACTTTTCATGCCCCTTTTATCATATTTGAATTGTTTTCAGCTGTTTTTTAAGTCCTTCGAATTTTGCTTTAACGGAAGCTTCGAGCATTTCGTTCCCGACATAAAGAACCATTCCGCCGATTATCGAAGGATCCACCGAGGTTTTGAGCACGATGGTTTTGCCGTATTTTTCACCTAGTTCCCTTTTGACCTGTTCGATCTGGTCTTCGGTCATTTCGATTGCGGTAACGGCTTCCGCCTCGAGAATGTTTTTCTTTTCTTTATATCCGCGTTCAAAGTCAAGGAACATATCCATAACTTCGTCCATGCGGTTTCTGTCGATAAGAGTCATAAGGAAGCTTATCAGATAGGTGTTTCCGCCGTCGAGGATTTTGGAAACGGTTGCTTTGAGTTCTTCGGAAGAAAGAATTTTTTCGGTCATAAGGCGTTCAAAATCCTTATCGGCTTTCATTTCCGAATAAAGGGTTCCGAACTGTTCGTAAACTTCGTCTTCACATTTTTCCTCAAAAGCAATATCCAGAAGCGCTTCGGAATATCTTCTGACCGCAAGGCTCATAAGCTTACACCTCCTTGATCATGGAGATGGATTCGCTTATAAGCTGGGCGTGATCCTCTTTTGTAAAGGATTTTCCCGAAATTTTTTCTGCGGCGTCGAATGTCATATCGACAATGGAATCACGCAGTTCTTTTTCAGCCTGCGTGCGCTCTCTGTCAATCTCTTTTCTGGCGTTGGTTATAATGGTTTCGGCCTGTTCGCGGGCTTCCGCAACAATTTTTTCCTTCATCTGCTCGCCGTCTTCGGTTGCAGAATGGAGAATGGCCGCTTTTTCGTCATGTGCGCCTTTCATAATTTCAGCATATTCGTTTTCAAGTTTTTCCGCGTTTGCTTTTGCTTCGGTTGCGGCGGAAAGGTCTTTTTCAATAACTTCCTGCCGTTTTTCAAGCATAGCTTTTATTTTATCCGCAAAGAAAACCTTTACAACAACGAAGAACGCAAGAAAAGTAGCGCCCTGAATGATAACCTGCCTTATAAGACTGGCATCGATTTTTATAAGCCAGCTTTCCATATTGTTACCAATCTTTCCGTAGTATTTTGATTTTAAAATCAGAAGGGTTTTACGAAGATGAGGAGGAGCGCTACAACAAGTCCGTAAAGACCGGTGGTTTCGGAAACTGCCTGACCCATGAGCATGGTGGTGGTGATTTTGCTCTGTGCTTCGGGCTGGCGGCCAACAGCTTCGGTACCTTTACCTGCTGCAAAACCTTCGCCGATGCCGGGGCCGATTGCTGCAAGGCCTACTGCAAGGCCTGCGCCGATTGCGCTTGCTGCGTAAATAAGATCCTGTCCAGTGATGTTAAGTCCTTCCATGTGTTTTCTCCTTTTTAATATAAAATTTAATTTAACACAAGTTTTAAGTCTGAGGAATTCACAAATCCCTCTGCCGCAGTTTTACGGCGAAATGAAAATCATAGAGAGCAAACAGAAAATGTAAGTCTGAAGGCATCCGCTGAAGATATCGAAATATCCGTGAACGAAAATCATTGCGAAAAGCGGGAGACAACAGAGAATTCCGAGCCCCATAACGAGTTTTTTCTTTCCTTTTTCAAGGTTTTTGATTTTTTTGTACTGCTTTGTAAGAAGCACAGCGCAGAGAACAACCGAACCGATAGCTATCCAGATCGGCATTACGTTTGAACCGATGAGCATTGAATAGATAAGGGTGCCGATTATAAGACCGCCCAAAAGGTTACCGAACATACGAAGGGTAAGAGAAATGGGGTTTGCAATCTCGCTTATAATGTTCATCGGAAGCATGATCGGAGTCATAAACGGAACCGGTCCGAGGAAGCCTTTGAAATATTCCTTTACTCCGTTCATCTTGATGTGATAATACTGCGAGATAACGCAGGTCATCAGCGCAAGAGCAAAAGGAGTTGCAATGTCTGCCGTCGGCGGACGGATCACGCCAAGTCCCCAGACACCGCTCAGGTTCGAAGTTAAAATAAAAGCGAAAAGCGCGGTGAAATAAGGGATAAAAGCCTTTGTGTTCGGTCCGATGTTCGATTCAACAAGGTTTCCCACAAGCCCGTAAATCGTTTCCGCAACAATTTGTTTTTTGCTTTCCGGTTTAACTTTAAGTCCGCTTCCAAGCCAGATGAACAAAACGGAAAGAGCTCCGAGAATTATCCATGTCCAGACCATTGTGTTCGTTATTTCGAACCCAAAAATTGAAAAACCGCTCGTTACTTCCGGGATTGATACACTCATCCTATACCTCCTTTCCGGTTTTTCTGTGGATTATCCAATCGGCAAAAGCAAGAGCATAAATTCCGTAAGGAACGCTCAGCAAGCCGAGAATACATCCTATTATGCCAACATCCGGGTTCTGAATGGCAACAAAAACCGTCAGCCCTTTGATGATAAGGCGCACCATATAATTTGAAACTGTCATGCTTTGGGGATTTTCGCTTTTAATGCTTTTTCCAATTGTCAGCTCGTGTTGGCGAAAAAGAAGCTGGGCAACCGCTCCGCCGAGGAAAACGCCTTTTGCGGTTTTAAAAAAATCTCCGAAAGCAAGACCGATAACAATGAAGAAAACACAGAGCAAAACCGCCGCTATCCTTGCGTTTTTCGGGGTTATAATGCTTTCTTCTTCGTTTTCATATTCATTCATCATTCGATTTAGGAATTTCGCCATTTTGTTTTTCTTCCTTCATCCAAACGTCTTTGATAAGCTGATAGCTTCCTTTATATCCGGAATAGATTCCGCATATAATTCCGATTGCGGTGAACCAATATCCGCCGTTTCCGTATTTTCCGTCAAGCCACATTCCAACGGACATCAAAAGAAGTATCGGACAGATTGCGGAAAGGGAAACCTGGAGCACCATAGATGAAGCTTTTATGATATCACGCTGTTCCTTCGGTTTCATTCTTTTCCACCTTCCTTTTCAAAAAGCCCGGCTTCTTTAAGGACTTCGCCGATTTCCTCTTCGGAAAGATTTTTAAATTCATCTTCAAAACTTTCGGAAAATTCGGTTTTTTCGTTCCCGAAAAAATCCTCCTCCGGAAGTTCATAATCCGCCTGTTCCGGTTCTCTTCGAAAACCCTTTTCTTTCCAAAAAACTTTCGGGTCGTCCTTTTCTGAAACAATTGCGGAAACGGAACTTTGGTTTTCTGCGGAATTTAAAAAGCGTATCGCAAAACTTTTTATAAGATTGCTCAAAATTAAAAAAACGCCGAGGAAAAGAAGAACTATCCAAAGTTTGTCCATAAGTCGTTTCTCCTTCTCCTTTGCGCTGAATTTTGAATATAAATGTTTAAAATAATAATATCATACTTTTATATCTTTGTAAACAAAAATTTGTTATAAAATTAACGAAAATTTATCACGATAAATTATTGATATATTCCATATTATAGCAAATCACATTCCGTGTAAAGTCAAGATTTGTTAATTTTCTTGATTCGCCCTTTCCCCTGTGGTATAGTTTATCACAGAAGAAAAACGAAAGGCGGCGAAAATTTGGAACTTTCTGAAAAATGCGAACTTTGTCCGAGAAAATGCGGTGCAGACCGTCTTTCCGGAAAAAGCGGTTTTTGCGGCGGCGGAAAAGAAGTAAAAGTTGCAAGAGCCGCCCTTCATTTTTGGGAGGAACCCTGCATTTCCGGTGAGGAAGGCTCCGGAACGGTGTTTTTTTCCGGCTGCACAATGCGCTGTGTTTTTTGCCAGAACAGAGAAATAAGCCGCGGCGAAGCCGGAAAGCAAATTTCCGTTGAACGCCTTTCCGAAATTTTTCTTGAACTTCAGGAAAAAGGCGCAAACAACATAAACCTTGTTACCCCGATGCACTATGCTCCGCAGATAATTTCCGCTCTTGATATTGCAAGAAAAAACGGTCTTTCCCTTCCGATAGTCTGGAACACCGGCGGCTGGGAACTTCCGGAAAGCGTTTCCGCAGTAAAGGATCATGCGGATATCTGGCTTTCGGATTTCAAATATTTTGATAATTCTTTGGCAGAAAAATTTTCTTTTGCAAAAAACTATTTCGAAAATGCCTCCGCTTCGCTCAAAAAAATGGTCGAACAGACCGGTGAAGCCGTTTTTGATGATAAAGGAATGATGAAAAAAGGCGTCATCGTCCGTCATCTTGTCCTTCCGGGACATACGGACGACAGCAAAAAAATTCTCCGCTGGCTTTGGGAAAATTTCGGCGACAAAATCTGGATAAGCATTATGAACCAATATACTCCCCTTTGTTCCGACGAAAGATACCCGGAACTTTTCCGAAGCGTCACCGATGAGGAATATAACGAAGTTATAGATTACGCCGTTGAACTGGGAATTGAAAATGCTTTTGCACAGGAAGGCGGCGCAGTTTCCGAAAGTTTTATTCCGCCTTTCGACCTTGAAGGAGTTTAATATCCAAAAATTTCACCCCGAATGCAAAAAAGCTATTGCTTTTTCTGCTTCGGGGTGTTATATTTGTATCTGTACGAAAAACAATCGTTTTTAAGGAGCGGACTTTTATGAACGAAAACCCCGTAAAAATCATAGTTGACGCAGACCTTCTTCCGGAAGTTCTTCTTAAAGTTATCGAAGCGAAAAAAATGCTTTCCCAGGGAAAGGCAAAAAATTCTTCCGAAGCCGCAAGACTGGCCGGAATAAGCCGCAGCGCTTTTTACAAATATAAAGACGGCGTAGCGGTTTATAATGACGAAAGCCGCGACAAAATTGTCAACTATTATATGACCCTTATGGACAAGCCCGGCGTTCTTTCCAACGTTCTGGCAATCCTTTCTAAATACGGCGCAAACGTCCTTACCCTTAACCAGAATATTCCGATAGACGGGGCTTCTCCCTGCACCATTTCTTTCACCACCGGAAATCTTAAATGCGACGGACACACCCTCCGCGAAGCTATCCGCGCAATTGACGGAGTAATAACCTGCCGCAACCTTAAGGAGAGAAAATAAACTATGAAAGTTGCTGTTCTCGGCCATGGAACAGTCGGTTCCGGCGTTTGCGAAATCCTTTGGAACAGGAATTCCGAAGTTTCTTCCGCCGCCGGAAAACCGGTTGAACTTGGCTATGTTCTTGATATAAAAGATTTGGGGAGCGTTCCCTATTCCGACAAAATTGCAAAAGATTTTTCCGCCATACTTTCCGACCCGGAAGTCGGAATTGTTGCGGAATGCATAGGCGGGCTTGAACCCGCCTATTCCTATATAAAATCCGCTTTGGAAAGCGGAAAAAGTGCCGTCACCTCCAACAAGGAACTTGTTGCGGAAAAGGGTGCGGAACTTTTGAGCATTGCCCGTGCTCATAACGTAAATTTTCTTTTTGAAGCTTCCGTCGGCGGTGGAATTCCCCTTATCCGTCCGCTTTATTCTTCAATGAACGCCGCCGGAATTACAGAAATGGCAGGAATCCTCAACGGAACAACGAACTATATCCTTACAAAAATGTTCCGTTTCGGCGCGGATTATTCCGAAGCGCTTTCCGATGCTCAAAGGCTTGGATATGCGGAAAGAGATCCTTCCGCAGATGTGCTCGGCTGGGATTCCTGCCGGAAGATTTCGATTCTTTCTTCCCTTGTCTGGGGAAAAACATTAAAGCCTTCCGAAATCCCAACCGAAGGCATTGACAAAATCACTGCGGACGACGTAAAAATTGCGGAACAATGCGGTTTTTCGATAAAACTTCTTGCCAGGGCGAAACGCCTTGAAAACGGAAAAATCTTCGCGAAGGTTTCCCCCGCACTTGTTAAAAACGATTCTCCCCTCGCTTCTGTAAATGACGTTTTCAACGCCGTGCTCGTAAAAGCCGAAACCACCGGTGATGTTCTTTTTTACGGAAAAGGCGCAGGAAAAATGCCGACTGCTTCTTCCGTAATCGCGGATATAATCGAATGCGCGAAGTCCGAAAATAACATAAAAACCGTTTTCTGGGAAGATGGTGCTCAAAGCGTTTTTGCCGGAAAAGATTCCGTTTCCGAAAAATATTTTATACGCGCCGATTTCGATGTTTCCGCCGTTGTTCCCGGTGCCGAAAAAATCGCCGAAAACGCATTTATCACTCCCGCTCTTACCGAAACAGAAATTTCGGTGCTCACAGAAAAAATCAGCGAGCACGGAAAACTTCTGTCAAAGATACCCCTTTTTGAATAAGATATCATAAGGAAAATAAAGCCATGATAAAAATAAGAATTCCCGCTTCAACCGCAAACCTCGGAAGCGGATTTGATTCCCTCGGAATCGCTTTGAATTTATATAACTACGTTGAAATGGAACCGGCGGAAGACTGTTTTATCTCTTCCTCGGACGGAAGCGAAATTCCGCCCGGAGAAGATAACCTTATCTATTCTTCCGCAAAAAAGGTTTTTGAAAAAGCAAAAGTTCCTTTCACCGGACTAAAAATCATCGAGGAAAACAACGTTCCTTTTGCAAGAGGTCTCGGGTCAAGTTCCGCCTGCATTGTCGGCGGCGTTTTCGGCGCAAACGAGCTTCTCGGAAATCCCTTTGCAAAAGACGAACTGCTCAGCATTGCCGCCGAAATCGAAGGACACCCGGACAACGTTTCTCCCGCTTTGCTCGGCGGTTTCACCGCGAACGTAATGGAAGAAAACAAGGTCTGTTACGTAAAAGCTGAAGTTCCGGAAAAGCTTTTTTTCGCGGCGTTCGTTCCGCCTTTTGAACTTAAAACCGCGGACGCAAGAGCGGTTATGCCAAAGGAAGTTTCCGTAAAAGATTCGGTTTATAATCTTTCCCGTTCCGCCCTGATAACTGCTTCTTTCCTTTCGGGAAAATTCGAAAATCTCAAAACCGGTTCGGAAGACAAAATTCATCAGCCCTTCCGTCTTCCGCTTATTCCCGGCGGCAGTGAAATTATCGAAAAATCCTATGAAAACGGCGCTCTTGCGGCTTATATAAGCGGTGCGGGTTCAACAATGATGGCGATTTTTGACTGTGGAAAAGAAGAAGCGGAAAAAATCGCAGAAAACATTCTTTCTTCCGGCGATTTTGAAGGCTGGAAATATTTTATCCTTAATGCAGATAATTCCGGCGCGGCCGCGCTGTGATATATTGAGGTAGAAAAATGAGTATTATAGTACAGAAATTCGGCGGAAGTTCCGTTGCGGATGCGGAAAAAATTTTCCGCGTTGCGAAAATAATTACGGATACCTATGCCGCCGGCAACAGCGTTGTTGTCGTTGTTTCCGCCCAGGGCGATACGACAGATGATCTGATCGCGAAAGCGGCGGAAATAAGCCCCAATCCTTCCAAAAGGGAGATGGACGTTCTTCTTTCCACCGGCGAACAGATTTCCATGTCCCTTCTTGCAATGGCAATTGAAAAACTCGGCTTCCCGGTAATTTCACTCACCGGCTGGCAGGTTGGTCTTCAGACCGACGCGACCCATTGTTTTTCAAAAATCCGCAGAGTTGATAAGGAGCGCCTTGAAAGTGAAATCGGCAAAAAGAACATCGTAATCGTCGCCGGTTTCCAGGGTATCAACCGTTATGATGACATCACAACTCTCGGTCGCGGCGGTTCCGATACTTCCGCGGTTGCTCTTGCGGCGGCTCTTCATGCGGATCTTTGTCAGATTTATACCGACGTTGACGGAGTTTACACCGCCGACCCGAGAATAGTCAAGGACGCAAAAAAACTCGACGAGATAACTTATGACGAAATGCTTGAACTTGCAAATCTCGGCGCAAACGTGCTCCACAGCCGCAGCGTTGAAATGGCGAAAAAATACAGCGTAAAACTGGAAGTTCGGTCCAGCTTTGAAAACAAACCCGGAACTACATTGAAAGAGGTCGTTAAAGTGGAAAGAATGCTTATCCGCGGAGTTACCCGCGACAACAACACCGCAAGAATCTCCCTTGTCGAGGTGCCGGACGTTCCCGGAATTGCCTTCAAGATTTTCAGCATTCTTGCGAAGAAAAACATAAACGTAGATATTATTCTTCAGTCCATCGGACGCAACAACACCAAGGATATCAGCTTCACCGTTTCTCATGACCAGAAGGACGAGGCCATCGAAGCTTTGCAGGAAGTTGCCGAACTTTTCAAGGCGAAAGAAATCACCTGTGACGATGCCGTTGCAAAAGTTTCCATTGTCGGCGCGGGAATTGAAACCCACCCGGGCATTGCGGCAAAGATGTTCGAAGCGCTTGCGGACGCGGATATCAACATCAAGATGATTGCAACTTCGGAAATCAAAATTTCCGTGCTCATCGACCGCGACAAAGCCGAAAGAGCCGTTCAGGTTATCCACGACGCGTTTGATTTTTAAGCCTTCCCAGAGGGGAAGGTGGATTTTCGGCAACTTCTTGCCGAAAAGACGGATGAGGGATTTTAAGTAACCCGGAGGGCAAAAATTTCTATCTATAAATAAGCAAGAAACCCCGTGCTCATTTGAGCACGGGGTGCTTTTATATTATCTCCGCTTCAAGAAAAATAACGCCTTCACTTAGATAGGTTTTCGGTTCATAAAGCATAACTTTAATTTTAATTTTTGAACCTTTTTCCGGAATATATGTAAGCGTAACTTCTTCAATATACTCCCGTGAATTCAAAAGTCCGCTTTCGCCTATCGTATTTCCTTTTTCATCAATAATTCGGATTTTTGCCCAAACATTATTTTCTTCACAGTTCGTAAAAAAAACTTTTGCTTTTTCATCTTCAACGGATATCCTACTGCAAACATAAACTTTAAATTCGTTTATATCGGCATCGGCTAATCCGAATTCTTTGCTTACTGAAGGAAAGCCTGTTTTTGCGTTTTCGTCAAACTCCGGCGGAACAAACTCCGGTTTTTCGGAAAGTTTTATTCCTATCACAACCGCCATTATTGAAAGTGCAACAAGCGAAACAATAATCCAAAATAGAAACTTGCTTTTCACTTTTACTCAACCGCAGAAATAGAAATCGTCAACGTACCAATTTTAACTCTTTCATTATCTCCAATCAATTTTGCAATTTCCGTGGCAAAATCATTCTCACCCACATAGAAGTCCAAACGAAGTGTTGTCTTTCCACCTTCTTGTCCTTCGCTGGCTGCAGAAAGAGTTCTGTCACCAATATTGTAGTCAAGCCATCCTTGATATTCTATTCCTTCTGCATATTCAAAATCTGCAGAAACTTCAACATTTACAGCAGAAAGATTTGTAATGGTTACTTCCCACTGACTATTATATCCGTAGTAAACAGTTTGAAGAGTCTCCGGGTCATCAACATATTTTTTCTGATCCGGGTCCCATTTCTTTCCCTGTGTTGTTTTTTCTTCAACCAAAGCAGTTATATCTTCTTCGTCCCAATTGATAGTAAAACCAATAACACTATTGTCTCTTTCTCCACTATCTTCAATCTTTCCAGAATCTCTAATTCCAACATAAATATCTCTTGAATCGCTGACCATCGCTCCATATGCCTGCACGCTCATTCCGAGCATCAAAACAAGAGCCATTGTTACTGCTAAAAATTTTTTCATTTTTTGTCCTCCTCTTTAAAAAAATTGAATTAATTTATAATCAAGGCACAACAAAAATTTCTGCCCCAACTACCGATTCTATAATTGATTTTTCATTTGTTACTTCATCATAATAGAAAATTTTCAACAAACCGTTGTATCCGCCAACAGAAAGTTCAATGTTATTCAAAAATTCCATTTCACTGAGTTCATAACCAGGTTTTATGCTTCCGCTCTGAGCAATTACAGTTTCACCTATAAGAAGCTGAACTACAACCGCAGAATTCGAGCGGCTCGGATTTTGATAAAACATATTTATTTTTCCACTTCCAAGACTTAAAACTGCTTCATCCTTGCAAATTACAGTAACCGCCCCGCCACCTTCTTCTTTTTCCATTTTTGAGGTGTCGCTTTCCATGACTATTTTGTCAACATTTTTATCCTGTTCAACTGGCATAAAATCCGGAGCAACAACCTCTTTTACTTCATAAAAAAAAGCAAAATAAGCGGCAACACAAAGTGAAATCATTGTTACCAACATAAGTATCGGGACAGCATATTTTTTAATCATTTTTTATCTCCTCATATAGAAATTTACGAGTTAATTCTACTTTAATTAAACTTTACTCCCTTTTCCCCCAAAAAACAATTAGCTGGCTGCATAGTTTAATAAGCAAAAAAGTGCTCATTTGAGCACGGGATTTCTTATTTGAGCATTTTACCGCAGAGGCAGATATTATCCGCCCGTTTTTAATATTCCATGACCCACGAAACAGGTCTTACTCTCCGGGTTACCTGATTACGGCGAAAGAACGCCCCCGCCCTGCCGTAAATCGGTAAGGCAAAATATGTTGACTTCCCCATTAAAAAGTGGTATCTTATATGTGTATAAATATGTCTTTTTGGGGGTGCCTGCTTTGGCAGTACATGAAGTACATATCGTAAAGGCGGAAAAATCTAAAATCGAGGAATACAAACGCATTTTCGATGATTCCAAGCTTTATAAGCATTACGGCGAAAACGTCTATGACTGGATGGGCAGTGCCCTTGCAAACGACGAAGTTTGGATCGCGGAAGACCGCAACGGCGAAGCGGTTGGCTTTATGTGGATGCAGATCGAAAGCGTTTACGCAAATATGCCCTATCTTGCGCTTCTCGGCGTCCGCAGGGATTATCGTTCCCATGGCGTCGGCCAGATGCTCCTCAAATATTTCATCGAAAGCTATGAATCCAAAGGTTACGACCGCGGCTTCATCGCAGTAAACGATTTTAACCCCCTTGCAAGAAGACTTTATGAAGATATGGGCTTCCATAAATTCATGCAGATGCCCGAAAGCCTTGACCCAAGCCACAATCTCTATCTTTTGATGAGAAAATCCCGCAAGCACAACAGCAACGTTTAAACAAGAGTTTTTTAATATCGGAACGGAGGAAATTCAATGAGCTATCATCGCGAAGCACAGTATATGGCAAACAAAATCGAAATTGTAAAAGCCGATCCCGCAAAAAAAGAGGATTACAAACGCATTTTCGATAACAGCCCTCTTTATAATCACTATTTTAAAAAGACCGACCTTCTTGACAAATGCCTTTCCGATGCACTCAAAGCAGGCCGCGCTTTTGTTGCGGTTGACCGCAACGGCGAAGCTGTCGGCTATATGGCAATGAGCCCTTCCGACCCGATGGTCGATGGTCTTCCCTGCCTCACTCTTCTCGGCGTTAAAGATACCATGCGCGGAAGAGGAATCGGCCAGATGCTCCTCGGTTTCTATATCGAAGTTATGAGCCAGCTTGGCTTCAAGGAATGTGCTCTTGTTGTAAACGATTGGAACCCCAGAGCAAGAAAACTTTATGACTCCCTCGGTTTCAAACTCCGCAGAAGCTATGAAGACCAGATAATCGGCGGCTGGATGAACCATATCCTCGTTAAAAAACTCTGATAAACAAAAATTACGGAAGGCACCGCAAAGCGGTGCCTTTTTTCTTGCTTATTTCGGAATGAACATATATAATATAAAGGTAAATTTGTATATAGGAGGAGATATTTCCTATGAATAAAAAACTTTTTGATTTTATTAAAAAAAGTCCGACTCCCTTTCATGCCGTGAAAACCGTTTGCGAAACCCTTTCCGAAAAAGGTTATTTTGAACTTTGTGAAAGCGAAAAATGGAATCTTGAAGCAGGAAAAGGCTATTTTGTAACCCGAAACGGCTCTTCCGTAATCGCCTTCCGTGTTCCGGAAAATGATTTTTCCGGTTATATGCTCACCGCTTCCCATTGCGACAGCCCCTGTTTTAAAATCAAGGAAAACCCGGAACTTGCGGATAATTATTACGTCCGCCTTTCCACCGAAGGTTACGGCGGAATGCTCTGTTCCACCTGGATGGACAGACCTCTTGCGGTTGCCGGAAGAATAACCGTCCGCACCGAAAAGGGAATTTCCGTCCGCCTTGTTGATACAAAAGAACCCTGCGCAATTATTCCAAACGTTGCTATCCATATGAACCGCGAAGCAAACAAAGGAATGGCTTATAACGCCGCCGTTGATATGCTCCCGCTTTTTGCCGAAGGCGAAGAAAAAGGTTCCTTCCGCGCTCTTATTGCAAAAACCGCCGGCGTTGATGAAAAGGATATCATCACCACCGACCTCATCGTTTATAACCCCCAGCCCGGAACCGAATGGAACGGTTTTATTTCCGCACCGCGACTTGATGACCTCCAGTGCGCTTTCGGCGCTCTCGAAGCATTCGTTTCCGCAAAAAATGCAGAAAACATTCCCGTTTACTGCGTTTTTGATAATGAAGAAGTCGGAAGCCAGACAAAACAGGGCGCAGCTTCCACCTTCATTGCCGCGGTTCTTGAACGCATAAGCGAAAGCCTTGGACTTTCCGCTTCCGAACATTACGGAAAAATTGCAAACAGCTTTATGCTTTCCTGCGATAACGCTCATGCAGTTCACCCGAACCACCCGGAATTCCAGGACAAAAACCATGCTGTTTATATGAACAAAGGCATTGTTATCAAATATAACGCAAACCAGCGTTACACTTCCGATGCAGTTTCCGCGGCGATTTTTGCCCTTGTCTGTGAGGAAGCAGGCGTTCCTTTCCAGCGTTATGCAAACCGCGCGGATATGCCCGGCGGCAGCACCCTTGGAAACATTGCCAACACCCAGGTTTCTCTCAACACCGTTGATATCGGTCTTCCCCAGCTTGCGATGCATTCTTCTTACGAAACCGCCGGCGCAAAAGACACCGAATATTACGTAAAAGCTCTTTCCTGCTTCTATGGAAAAAAACTTTTCATGGAAAGTGACGGAGAATATAAATTTATTTGATAAAAGGCAGGTTTTTCCCAATGCCCGGAACCGGAACAATAATTAACGTTGCCGCGATAATAATCGGCGGATTTCTCGGAACAATTTTCGGAAAAGGCTTTTCCGAAAGGCACCAGGACACCCTTTGCAAATCCTGCGGAATCTGCGTGCTTTTCCTTGGAATTGCAGGCGCGCTTGAAGGGATGTTAACAGTCAGCGGAAATTCCGTAAAAAGCGGCGGAACAATGCTGATAATCGCCTGCCTTGCCCTTGGCGCCCTTGTCGGCGAAACAATAAATCTCGAAGACCGCTTTGAAGCCTTCGGCGAATGGCTTAAAATAAAAAGCGGCAACGCAAAGGATAAAAAATTTGTCGAAGGGTTCGTGACCGCTTCGCTTACGGTATGCATAGGCGCAATGGCAATAGTCGGCGCCATTCAGGACGGAATCCTCGGCGATCCTTCCGTTCTTGTTACAAAAGCGATCCTTGACCTTATCATAATCATGGTCATGACCTGTTCCTGGGGAAAAGGCTGCGCTTTTTCCGCAATTCCCGTTGCGGTTCTCCAGGGAAGCGTTACCGCTCTTTCCGCTTTTATAAAACCCATTATGACCGAAGAAGCTCTTGCAAACCTTTCGATGATCGGTTCAATCCTTATCTTCTGCGTCGGACTTAATCTTGTCTGGGGAAGAAAAATCCGCGTTGCAAACCTTCTTCCGGCAATCGTTTTTGCTGTTGCGGCGGCTTTTCTTCCGTTTGAACTGTAATTTATTTTTAGGAGGACAAATATATGAGAAAAAATTTCGGTGCAAAACCAATGGTTTATCCCATGCCGGTTTTCATTCTTGCAGCTTATGACGAAAACGGTGTTCCCTGCGCAATGAACGCAGCCTGGGGCGGAATTTCCGGTTCCGAACAGATCACCATGTGCATCAGCCCCAACCACAAAACCACCAAAAACGTTCTTGCAACCGGCGCTTTCACCGTCAGCATGGCCGACGCCGCTCATGTTGTTGAATGCGACTATGTGGGCGTTGAATCCGGCAACAAAGTTCCGGATAAATTTGAAAAAGCGGGCTTCCACGCAACAAAATCCGAATTCGTAAACGCTCCTCTTATCGACGAACTTCCCATGGCCGTTGAATGTGAACTTGAGAGCTATGATCCGGAAACCCACGCAATGGTCGGAAAAATCATCAATGTCTGCGCGGACGAAAGCGTTCTTAATGCCGAAGGAAAAATTGACGTTTCAAAACTTCGTCCCATCACCTATGATGCCGCAAACCACAAATACGTTGTTCTCGGCGAAGCAATTGGCAACGCCTTTGAAGACGGAAACAAACTTAAATAATTGCGAAACAAAAACGCCCGCAATCGCGGGCGTTTTCTTTTTTAGGCAAATACTTTCAATAATTGCAAAGATTTTTATGTGTGTTATAATTAAATCATATTTAAACCACGATAACGGAAGTGAAAAAATGCGTAATTTAAGAGCCTATTACTCCGCACCTATAACTGATTTTTTAAGGCAATCTAATAGTGAAATCCTCGGTATAATTCATGCAAATGATATATCAGCAGAGACCACCATTCAGCAAAGCAACACCTGGGAAGCTGAGGTAAAAATTCTCAAAGAACAGCTTTGCGATTTTGATGAAGGCAGAATTATTTTTGAGTACACTATTCCTCGAATGGGTAAACGCGTTGATACTGTCGTTCTATATAAAAACATCGTTTTCCTTTTGGAATTTAAGTGTGGCGACACAGAATATAGACAATCTACATACGACCAAGTTTATGATTATGCTCTTGATCTTCGTAATTTCCAGAAGGAAAGTCACAACAAACTTTTGATTCCGATTATGGTTTCAACAAAAGCTCCGAAATATAAAAACACTCTTGATATACGTGAAAGAATTGCTGAACCTCTTCGCTGCAACGCGGAAAACTTTGGAAAAATCATTAAATTCATCGGTGAAAAACACAAAGAACCTTCTTTCGATTATGTTAATTGGGAAAATTCCGAATATTTACCAACCCCGACAATAGTTGAAGCAGCACAGGCACTTTATCGTGGACACAAAGTCCACGATATCACTCGCAGCGATGCAGGGGCAGAGAATCTTACTGTAACAACAGATGAAATTAACCAAATTATTGAATTTAGTAAAGAAAACAAAAGAAAATCTATTTGCTTTGTAACAGGTGTTCCAGGAGCAGGAAAAACTCTTGTCGGTCTTAATATCGCAATCCAGCGTTCAAATGCACAAAAAGGCGAGCATGCTGTTTTCCTTTCTGGTAACTTCCCGCTCGTAACGGTTCTTCAAGAAGCGCTTGCTCGCGATAAAGTTGAGCAGGAAAAACAACTTGGCAACAAACTTTCAAAAAAAGATGCTTTGCGCAGCACCTCTGCTTTCATTCAGATAATTCACAAATATAGAGATTCTTTCGTTGGAAATGACAACATTCCGCCTGAACGTGTTGCAATTTTTGATGAGGCACAACGTGCATGGACCCAGGAAATGATTGAGAAATTCATGGCAACAAAAAAAGGTGTTTCCCCTTTTCCATACAGTGAACCTGAATTTTTAATAAGCACTATGGATCGCCATGAGGATTGGGCAGTTATAATCTGCCTTGTTGGTGGAGGCCAAGAGATAAACACTGGAGAAGCAGGACTTCCTGAATGGTTTGATTCCCTTCGCCGCAGCTTTACAGACTGGGACGTTTACATTACCCCTCAACTCAACGATGATGAGTACCGTCGAGGAAGAAGTTGGGGCAGCATGATTGAAGGTTTAAACTCTTTTGAAAAAGAAAAACTTCATCTTGCGACTTCTGTTCGTTCTTTTAGAACGCCAGACCTCGCTGCTTTTGTTAAAGCCCTGTTGGATGTTGAAACAGAAGAGGCTAAATCTTTGTATGAAAAATTCAAGGAAAAATATCCGATTGTCATTACTCGTGATTTGAACAAAGCAAAGGCCTGGGTAAAGAAACAAAGTCGAGGAACAACTCGATATGGTTTGCTTGCAAGTAGTGGTGCCCTTCGTCTTAAACCTGAAGGAATTTTTGTAAAAAGTGATGCGTCTGTCGAGAATTGGTTTCTCAATGGAAAAGATGACGTCCGCTCAAGCTATGCTCTTGAAGATGTTGCGACCGAATTTGATATTCAGGGACTTGAACTTGATTATTCCGTTGTTGCTTGGGACGCAGACTTCCGCTTTGTTGATGGCGTGTGGACTTATAACAACTTTGTCGGCAACCGTTGGAATAATGTTTCGTCCGAAGAAAAAAGGCTGTATCTTAAAAATGCTTACAGAGTTCTTCTTACTCGTGCACGTCAAGGTATGGTAATCTTTGTCCCTTCCGGAAGTGATGAGGACCAAACCCGCAAACGCGAATGGTATGATGGTATCTATAACTATTTAAAAAACGTTGGTTTAGCGGAAATATAACATGCAAATAAAAACACACGGCACTTTTGTGCCGTGTGTTTTTATGGTGGAGACGGCCGGACTTGAACCGGTTACCTCGACAATGCGAATGTCGCGCTCTCCCAGGTGAGCTACGCCCCCATAACAAAGGTTATTGTATCACAAAGGTAACGCTTTTACAAGTAAAATTTTTTGTTTTCACAATAAAGATGTTTTCAAAACGGAAATAATATGGTAAAATAAAAACATAATATAAGAAAGAGGTGACCGCTTTTTATGGGAGATTTGGTTTTTATGGCTTTGCCGATACTTATTGTTGTAACTGTAATATGCATAATTGCGGTTCCGCTTTCCTCAATGTACAAAAAAACTTTTGGAAGTTCTTCCTCTTCTTCCGGTCAGACAAAAGACGCAAAATACAGCCGCCAGGTTCACCAGATGCACGTTAAAGATGCCGCAGGCGAACGCAGACACCGTCTTGACCAGCTTAAAAGCCTTTATGAAGCCGGAATGATGGAGCGTGACGAATATAACGAGCGCGTCGAGGCTGTTGAAGCGGATTACCGCGGAAGATATTAACCAAAACAAAAAAACGCCGTCCCAAGCGGACGGCATTATTTTATACATAACGAGAGGCTTTTATGATAAAACTCCTTGCAAAATTATTTATTGAAAACAGCGAAAATTATAAAGACCAAAAAGTCCGCTCCGCCTATGGCTATCTTTGCGGAATAGTCGGAATCGTAATAAACATTCTTCTTTTCGGCGGAAAATTCATCGCCGGTTTTATAAGCGGTTCCGTTGCGGTAACGGCGGACGCTTTCAACAACCTTTCCGACGCCGGTTCTTCGGTAATAAGCCTTATCGGCTTCCGCCTTGCTTCACAAAAGCCGGACCCGCACCACCCTTTCGGTCACGGAAGATTTGAATATATCGCAAGCCTTATCATCTCTATGGTAATCATTATGATGGGCTTTGAGCTCGGAAGAGATTCCGTTGTGAAAATCATAAATCCTTCGGAAGTTGAATATTCCTCTCTGACTTTCATAATTCTCGGAATTTCCATTCTTGCAAAATTCTATATGTTCATCTATAACCGTTCCGTCGGAAAGAAAATCGATTCTTTAACCCTTCGGGCAACGGCAACGGACAGCATTTCCGATACCGTTTCAACCATTGCCGTACTTGTTTCCGCAATTCTTACCGTTAAAACCGGAATTATGATTGACGGTTGGGTCGGTCTTGCGGTTGCGGGCTTTATTATGTTCGCAGGAATTTCTTCCGCAAAGGAAACGATAGATTCCCTTCTCGGAACTCCTCCGGACGAAGAATTCTGCAAAGCTGTTGAGGAAATTGTTCTTTCCCACGATGGAATGATTGGTATCCATGATATGATAGTCCATAACTATGGTCCCGGAAGGGTTTTTATCTCCCTTCATGCGGAAGTTCCTTCCGACGGAAACTTTGTTGATATCCACGATACAATAGATAACATTGAGCACGATATCATGCGCGAAACCGGCTGTCTTGCAACGATCCACATGGATCCTGTTGACGTCCGGGACGAACTTACCGCCCAGATGAAAGCAAAAGTCGGAGAAATAATTTCCGAAATCGATGAACAGATCACCTTCCACGATTTCAGAATGGTAAGCGGACCCACCCACACAAACGTGATTTTCGATATCGTCGTTCCCTATAATTACAAATACAGCGACGAGGAAATTGTTGATATAATCGCCGGAAAAATTCACGAAACGGACGAAAGATTTTTCGCCGTAATCGACGTTGATAAGGATTTTATTGAACATAAAAAATGAGAGAAAAAGGGAGCCAAAAGGCTCCCTTTGCTTTTTTTATTTTTCAAAATATTCTTCAAGTTTCGGAAAAGCGGCTTTGAATTCAAAACGCTTTTCAAGAAAACGGGCAAAAACGGCAATAAGCGGTCCGTTTGCAAGGGCTGTGATAAGCGTTCCTATTCCGATTCCCACAAAACCACGGAAAAGAAGAAGGTTGAGCACCACGCTTAAAACAAGAAAAGAAACGTCATATCCGGTTTTTATTTTATGTATATCTTTTCCGAAATGGGAGGAAACTTCTTTTACAAAAAGCTCGTGACCGGCGGGCGAAACATAGGCATGGAATATGCACGAAACGCCGAAGGCGCAGCTGATAACGCTTGCGCAGAAAAAAAATATTCTTGCCAAAATGGTTTCCGCAGAAAGCGGAGCAACAACCCAGAAGCAAAAATCTATGGCGAGTCCGGAAAAAACAGAAGTTGCAAAGCTGAAAAGATAGGATATCTTGAATTTTCGCACAATGATGACCGTAGCGGTGATTACCATTCCCTGAAAAATATATTCAAGCGTTCCGAGAGTGATGATATCAGTATATTGAGAAAGCCACAGATGAAAAGTATAGGTCGGCGCGGCAATCATCGAAACGCCGAAACCCGCTTTTGCCGCAAGGGCAACGCCCAAAGCTATGAAAAGAATTGCGAAAACATAGGCAATTTCTTTATAAAAAACACTTTTTTTCATAAAAATCCCCTTAAAGATAAAAAATGCCCCCGGACGTTTGATATAGAAACGCCGAAAGCTTATGCTGAAAATATATCACATTGAGAAAAAATTGTCAACAAAACGTTGACAACAGTCCGAAATCGTACTATAATACAACGGTATGATTTCGGACTGTTGCTTTTAAAGGAGATTTTATGTCTTACAATTATTATGAAGAATATGAAAACACAAGAAGAAAAATAAGCGACGAATATGACGCCGTTCTCGGAAGTTTTTCGCTTTCAAAAGGCGCAATGATGATAATCTGGACCCTTTCCGCCTTCGGAAGACCCTGCACCCAGAAGGAAATCTGCACGGACTGGTGTGAAAGCAAACAGACAATAAACTCCGCGGCAAAAAAACTTGTGGAAGACGGAATTATTGATATTGCACCTTCTCCGGAAAATTTTCGGGAAAAGCTTCTTGTTTTTACCGAAAAAGGTAAATTTCTTGCAATGCGGACCATTGAAAAAATGATAGCCGCGGAAAAAAACGCTTTCGGCCGTTTTTCCGAAGAAGAACAGGCCGAAGCCGTTCGCATAAGCAAAAAGCATTATGAACTTCTCAAGGAAGAATTCGGAAAAGTTAAAGGAGAAAACAAATGAGAATCCAGCTTTGTGAGCATTTTGATTATAAAAAACTTCTGCGTTTTGTTTTTCCTTCCGTTGCAATGATGGTCTTCGGTTCGATTTACGGAATTGTTGACGGGCTTTTTGTTTCAAACATCGTCGGAAAAACGCCTTTTGCCGCCCTTAACCTTATCTATCCTTTCATCGCCGTGCTCAGCGCTTTTGGTTTTATGATAGGCGCCGGCGGAAACGCAATTGTTTCAAAAACTCTCGGCGAAGGTGAAAAGGAAAAAGCGAACCAATATTTTTCCATGCTCATTTATGTGAGCCTCGTGCTCGGAATCGCAATTGCTGTGTTCGGAATCACAACTGTCCGTCCGGTTTCGATTCTTCTCGGCGCCGAAGGCGAAGAAATGATTGAAAACTGCGTTATTTACGGTTCGATAATTTTCGCCGGAATTCCGTTTTTTATGCTCCAGAACGCATTCCAGATTTTCTTTATAACCGCCGAAAGACCCCAATATGGACTTTACACCACCATTGCGGCGGGCTGCGGAAATATGGTGCTCGATTTCCTTTTTATGGCGGTTTTTGAATGGGGAATCGCCGGTGCCGCTCTTGCGACAATTTCAAGCCAGTTCATCGGCGCGGTTATTCCTGTGGTTTATTTTTCGAGAAAACACAATTCCAGCCTTCTCCGCCTTGGAAAAGGTCCCTTTGTCCGGAAAGTTTTCTGGAAAACCTGCACCAACGGTTCTTCCGAATTCGTTACAAACGTTTCCGGAAACATTGTCGCAATGCTTTATAACTTCCAGCTCATGCGTTTTGCCGGCGAAGACGGCGTTGCCGCCTATGGCGTGCTCATGTATGCAAACTGGATTTTTGTTGCAATTCTTTTCGGTTACGTAACCGGCGCGGCGCCGATTATAGGATATCATTTCGGTGCTCAAAACCACGGCGAACTTAAAAACCTTTTCAAAAAGAGCATGGTAATTATGGCTCTCGGCGGATTTGCCCTTGCGGGTCTTACCGTTTTGTCCGCGGATATCCTTTCCGGAATTTTTGTAGGTTACGATGCCGTTTTGTTTGAAATGACAAAAAGAGCCGTTCTCATAAGCGCCTTTGCGTTCCTTATTTGCGGAATAAATATTTTCGGTTCCGGCTTTTTCACAGCGCTCAACAACGGACTTATTTCCGCGGTTATTTCTTTCCTCAGAACTGTTGTTTTCCAGGTTGCGGCGGTTATGATACTTCCGATTTTCTGGGAGATCGACGGAATCTGGTGGTCCATGGTGGTTTCCGAACTTCTTTCCTTTATGGTAACAATGTTCTTCCTTGCAAAATATAAAAACAGATATCACTACATTTAAAAAACACAAAGGGAGCCAGAAGGCTCCCTTCTTTTTTTTGCCGTATAAACGATAAAGCTCCGATTGCCTGCGGTAGCAACGGAGCTTTATCGTTTTGGAAAGGAAAAAGATATGAAAGGTAAAAGTTGTACTCAGATTTTTTTGCGCAGCAGGATAACAACCGTTATTGCCGCAAGCCAGAACATCTGGAAAGCGAGAAGAACATACATCGCAAGATCCCTGATGTTTCCGGTGAAAAGGAAAAGGGTTACAAGAATAAATCCAAGGATTATTCCTATCATTTCAAGAAGTGCCGCCGCAAAGGAAGACTGTCTTATAATTCCGCAGCAGTTGAGAAGATCGGAAAGTGCAAAAAGGCTTCCGTCATAAACTGCCGCCGCAGGGGCGCTTTCGCGTTCTTCGGTAAGTTCGGCACATTTCTGCTGATATTTCGAGGAAAGAAGGTTAAGCTGACTTTCAGGATATCCGAAAATTTCGCTGAGTTTTTTTGCGGTGATGTTGGGGTCGCTGCAATTTATAACAAGGCGAACTCCTCTTTCCGCCATAATTCCGAGGGAACGGTAAACTTCCTTATCCGCGTGATAGCTCAGAACAAACATTGCGGTAAGTTCGCCGCTGTTCGCAAGATAAAGGATGTCCTTTCCGCTTCCGACATATTTGTTTTCATAATCGTGGGAAGGAATATCGATTCCGTGGTTTATCATAAGTTCACGGTTTCCGATAAGAACTCTCTTTCCGCCAACCCAGGCGGAAAGTCCCATTCCGTCTTCATAGATGATTGTATCAACGGGCCTGAGAAGTTTTTTATCTCCCTGAACAACATTGATAAAAATGCTTCCAAGGGTGCTTCTGGTGCTGCAGATTACCGATGCGGCATCGAGAATCGCTTCGTCAATTCTTCCCTGCGCAAAGGTTTTTATTCCGTGAAGAACAATGCTTCCTTCCGGGAAAAGCTGTTCGATATCAAGAAGGACGGAATCTGTTTCCGCAAAGGTTTCTGCGGTATAACCGCCCGCCATCATGCTTCCTTCCTCGTTAAGAGCTGCGCAGGAACGGAAAACCGGAAGCGCACCGGCAATTGTTGCGGAAAAAGGAGCCGCAACACAAAGAATTGCCGCAAAACCGGTTATGGCGTCGGAAACCCTTCCGGTAAGAAGGAAGGCTATTACGCCCACAAGAATTGAACAGAGGAACACGATAGGCGCAACAATTCTTGCAATGCTTTCGGTTGCGTCGTCACGGTAAGAAAGTTCCAGGAAACGGGTAAAGAATTTTGCCTTTGCGCTGGTGCAGAAACGAGGAGTTTCGTCACGCTGACCGGTGAGTTCCCTTGCAAGTTCTCTGTTTCTTACCGGAAGAAGAGAAGATTTTTTCTTTCCGGTGGTAAGAACCTCGAAGTTGTTTTTAATTCTTGCGGCGGAAAGAAGTTTTCCTATGGTGTTGAAGAAAAGCCCGAGAATTGTTATCGGGAAGAAAAGGTTTTCTCCGCCGGGGCTCATTGCGGAAGGATCCGCAATGAACGCAACGCCAAGAGCCGCCGCACCGATTACGGAACAGGTTGCGAAGGTATCGTTTCCTGCGCGGAATCTCATAAGAGAAATAAGTCCGCCGCCAACAGCAACGTGGCAGGTAAGCGCCGCAAGGCAAACTATTGCAAGGTTGATTACCGGGAATACAATTCCGGATTTTTCAAAGGAAATTGCTTCCGGAAGCGGATAGCCAACCATTGGAGAAAGACAAAGCGCAAGGCTTCCGATGAAAAGGGTAAAGATGATTATGCTTCTGATAACAAGCCCTGTGAACTGTGCGGAAAGATTTTTTTCAACTGCCTCTTTCTGGCTTTCGTTTTCATAATCGTCCGGGTCATCGTCCTCGGGTTCATGCATATCCTGCATAAGTTTCTTTGCAACTTCTTCGTTGCTCTGATCAGAAAATCTGTTTTTAACAGGTTCCTGAGCGGGAACTTCGGGGATATGTATCTCCTGGTCGGTGGGTTCAACAACGTTCTTCATAAATTCCGCAACTTTATCGTGGCGTTTTTCAACAAATTCTTTATAAAGATCGTGATTGTCGGAACTTGTGAGGTCAGTTTTCTCTTTTGCGGTTTTTGCCGCGGCAAAACCAATGACCGCCGCTTTGGTCTCTTCCGCAGGTTTTTCTTTTATTTCCTGCTTTTCGGTTTTTTCTTCTGCCGGTTTCGGTTGTTCTTTTACGGAAACCGGTTTTTCAAAACCTTTAAGCTGTTCTTCAGTGTGTATGGTGAAATCCTTCGGTACAAAACCATGTATTTTTTCCTTGGTTTCTTTATCAACGGTATGTGCCGGAACAGTTGTTACCTTTGAGGAAATGCTTTCTTCCTTTTCCTTCTGCTTTTTGGATTTTTTTTCGTTCTTCCAGGTTGCCGCGCCGAAATACTGCGAAAGAGTATCGTCCACCTGGATTGTTCTGGTGGTTATGGGCTCATCCTTGAATTTTTTTGTATAAGTCGGAGCTTCAGGCTCCTTTTTTTCTTCCGGCTGGACGTTTTTCTGTCGCATCTCAAAAAAATCGCCTTTTGGTTCGGAAGAAACAGTTTTTATTTCGGAACCGGCGGAATTTGCCGAACCGTTTTCTTTTTTTCGTCTGATCTCTTCGAGAATATCATCAACCGAATATCCGTTTCCTGCCATTTCGTTCCCCTTCCCTTTTGATATATTTAAACGAAAGAATTATCTTGCTTTAATTCCAAGACGCTGTCTTGCAACTTCATACATCATTACCGAAGCCGCAACGGAAGCGTTGAGGGATTCTATCTTTCCGCGCATCGGAAGCGAAACGACAAAATCGCATTTTTCTTTAACAAGGCGGCTTACGCCTTCTCCTTCGGCTCCGACAACAAGCCCGATTGCTCCGCTCAAATCCGCGGACCAAAGAGCTTCTCCGTCCATATCCGCGCCGAAGATCCAGACTCCGCGTTCCTTAAGTTCATCAATGGTTCTTGCGATATTGGTAACTCTTGCAACCGGAACATATTCAACGGCTCCGACAGAGGTTTTTGCAACAACATAGTTGAGTCCGACGCTTCTGCGTTTTGGAATAATAACGCCGTGGGCTCCGCAGCATTCCGCAGTTCTTATGACCGCGCCGAGGTTGTGTCCGTCCTCAAGTCCGTCGGCGATTATTATGAAAGGCGGTTCGCCTCTTTCCTCCGCAAGGGCAAAAATTTCGTCAACGGTTGCGTATTTATGTGCCGCCGCCATTGCAAGAACGCCCTGGGCATTTGCTCCCGCGGCAAGTTCATCGATTTTTACCGGAGCAACCTCTTTTACCGGGATCCCGGCGTCTTTTGCCATTGCATAAAGTTTGCCCAGATTGGTCGCGCCTTTTGCGACCATTATTTTATCAATTTCCCTGCCGGATTTAATCGCTTCGATTACCGCGTTTCTTCCGCAGATTTTATCCTTATCCGCTTCGTTTTCGCGGATATCTTCTTTTTCTCTATATTTATCCATATTTTATTCTTCCTTCATCAAAGTGGAAATATTCACAACGGTTTCGATCCAATAATCACGGAGCTGGGCGTTGATTTTTGTGCCCTTTGCGGTCCGGACATAATATTTTCGGGGTTTTCCTTCGCTCATATCCCATTCGCTTTTGAGAAGTCCCTGGCTTTCAAGTCTTCTGAGAAGGGGATAGAGAGTGTTTCCGTCCACCGGAACCCCTTTTTCGGTCAGTTCCTGACCGAGAGAATAGCCGTATTTCGGCGAGGAAAGTTGGTTAAGTACGCCCAGAACAACGGTTCCGCGGCGAAGTTCCGACACAAAACCGGAAATGATTTCGTCATCGCTCAATTTTCCCCACCTCCTGAATAAAACGGATTTTTTGGCTTAAATAAGCCATTTTTTGAATAGCAAACAGAGCGAAAAACAATCCCGTTTTTCGCTTTTTTTAATTTTTCCGCAAAAAACTTTTCCTTTTTTCGGATACTTTTTTACCGGAATTTTTAATTTTGTTATCCACTTCGGATTATACTGTATAATCCACATTGTTGTCAATACTAAATTAAAAATTTATTTAAAATAATTTTACAAATCATTATTTTATTTCCATTTTATTTATTTTTTACTTTATTGTTATTTTTGTTTATTTTAAAAATAAAATACTGTGTACCGCACGAATATACGCAAAAACGGGCAGACCAGGGGTTTCCCCTGCCCTGCCCGTTTTTTTACGGATTTTTATGAATTTTTAAAGGTTTTCAAGCAAACAAAAAGTCCGTTTTTTGGCTTATTTATGCGGTTTACCAGACTTTAAGAAGTCTTGGAAAACGCTTCATAACAATACCGCACATCTCGCGGATTTCGTCCGGAATTGTTCCAACCGGACCGTTTATCGGGTCATATTTGAAAACTTTTCCCTCATATCTGAAACGGCAGTTGTTTGCTTCGCCGGTTACGTAAAAACCGTCGTTTTCGCTCTTTTTAAAATCCTCCTCATCGAGGAAAAGAGTGAATTTTTCTTTATGGGGTTTTCCGTCATAGGGACAGCTGTCGGAACAGATTCCGCATTCGTCACAGAAATCGTTGACGTGGAGGATCTGGCGGCTGCCGTCGGAAAGTTTTATCACCCAGTTTGCTCTGTTGGGACAAACTTCCGCGCAGAATTCGCAAACGCTGTCGCATTCAAGGCAGCGTTCGCCCTCGGCGCATTTTTTGCAGTCCGCACAGAGTTTTCCGCGTTTTTCAAGGAAGGAAAGATCCTCGTTTTCGTTGTCCGGAACGTATTTATCAAAATGGCTGTGAGCAATTTTTTTGCAAAGTTTCTGTGCATCGGCAATAACTTTTGCGATATCCGCCGTTTTTCCGAAGTTCGCGTTACCAACAAGATAGGTTGCGCTGTCGATTTCATCGAAAAGGCTGTCGTCAACTTCTTCTCCGGTTGCGTTGATAGCGATATCCGCGGGTATTTTATCCTTTGCGCCGGTGTCAAGAACGGGTCTTATGCCGGTTTTTTCGTCCGGTTCGCCAAGTTCGGAAACATGGCAGAGAAGCTGGCCGCTTCTTACTCCGCTCGGAATAAGGTTCGGCGCAAGGAAGATTCCTTCCTTCTTCATAGCAAGGATTTCGTCCATGGAAGCTTCCATTTCGCTTTCCGGTTTATCAAAAACAAGAGTTACTCTATCGACGGAAGGAAGTTTTTTGGCACATCTTGCCGCCGCAACAGCGGAATGTCCGCCGCCGATTACGACAACGCTTCCCATAACGGTTTCCTCAAGTTCCTCGGGTTTGCGCTTATAATCCGCAAGGAATTCGAGGGCGGAAATGTTTTTTCCGAAAGCGAATTTAAGATGTTTCTGTTTTCCCGCTCCGATTGCAAGGACAATTTTTTCAAAGCCCTGTTCGCGAAGTTCCCTAAGAGAAGTTACCTCAACGCCGAGCTCCATTTCGATTCCGAGAGCCTGGATAAGGGTTGCGTCCCATTCGATATCGGAATCATCAATGCGGAACTTCGGAATATATTTTGTAACTGCGCCGCCGGGGCGGTATTCTTTATCGAAAATTGTGACCTTTGCGCCCTGTCTTGCAAGGAAGCAGGCGGTGGAAAGTCCCGCAGGACCGCAGCCGATAACGGCAACCTTTGCGCCGGCTCCGGATTTGACTTCAGTTTCATCAAGAAGATCGAAACAGGCGTTTTTCGCCGCCTGATAGTTTTCTCCCTTGATGTTAAGAGGACATTCATAGAATCTTCTGGAACATCCGTCCATGCAGGGGTGGCTGCAGAGGGTTTCGACCGTAAAAGGCATCGGGTTGCGTTCAAAAATAACGCGGAGAGCATCTAGGCTTCTTCCGTTTTTTATAAGGCGCATTACAAGCGGAATATCCGCACCAAGGGGACAAACCGCGCGGCACTGCGCCTTTGTGCAGTTGATATGAGGAATCGGGCCTTCGGCTTTTTTCGGTTTTGCGCCGGGAATATTTTTATATCTTCCGCCGGAATAAACCTCTTTTTCAATATCCGGAAGATCGGAAGTGAGGATTCCGGAGAACTGGGCGTAATCGCATTTTGAAACGTCATCGGCAAGCTGTCTGAATCTTCTCAGACCGCCGGGTCTTACCATATCGGAAACAAAGGTTACCGGCCAGATTCCGGCATTGAAAAGTTTTGATGCGGTAAAATAATCCGCGCCGCCGGCAAAACAGATTCGAAGTCCGCCGCCAAAATCGTTCGCGATTTTTTCCGCAAGAGAGAAAGCAATCGGGAAAAGCGCTCTTCCGGTAAGGCGTCCATCTTTGACAGGAGTTTCCTTCGCTTTTTCAACGCGAAGTCCGTCGCAGACTTTTACGCCGAATTCAAGGCGGTTCATATCCGCTTTGTTCTGAAGGCGAAGGAACGCGGGTTTAAGTTCATCATAAAGAGCGCCGCTTTCCATTTTTTCCTTGCTGATTTCGATATCGTCATAACCGTTGATATCAAGAATTCCCCGGACGGTGTAATATCCGAGAAGATCCGGGCTTATTCTTACGAAGGTATGGAGTTTCTTTTCGGTAATAAGATATTCTGCCGCTTCCTCAATTTCCGAAGCGGAAAGGCCTTCCTTCGGAACAAAAACCGCGGAAGTGCAGACCCTCGGGCTTATATCGGAAATATAGGTGTTGTCAACACCGTCAAGCTCGTCCATATGGGCTCTTGCCCAGTTTTCACATTCGCGCCAGACGGGAGTATATTCCGCGGATTTAAGTCCTTCGATAAAGCTGTTCATCTTTTCGGATTTAAGATCCTCAAGGCTTCCGCCGACGGACATATTGAAAACAAAGCCTTCCGGAACGCCGAGTTCAAAAGCGGTGCTTATGAGTTTTATTGCGTACCAGGCTTTAACGTATTCGCCGAAAGCTTCGCCGATGGAAAGTTCGCTCGGTTTTTCAGAAGAAAAGGTTCTGTCGCCTATTGAAGCGGAAGGTTTTTCTGCCTTTTCGCTTTCCGGAAAAACGGTTTTGAGTTCAAAAAACCTTGCGCCGGAAAGATATGCGGCGATTATTCCCTGGGCGGTCTGTGTAACCGGACCCGCCGCAGGACCAACCGGGTTTTCGATCCTCATTCCGAAAATCGGAAGTCTTGCCCTTCCTGCTTTATAAAAATCCTTTACACCGAAAATCGTGCCGGTGGCGTTATGTTCTTCAATAAGAAGTCCCATCAGCTTTTCGAAAGAAAGGGGTCTTAAATTTTCGCTCATAGGGCAAAACCTCCTTGTTTAAAGCGGTCAGAATTATACAGATTAATTTTAACATTTTTTCTTTATAATTACAAGGTACAAATTTTTCAGTCCAAAGGTTTTCGAAAATTTGGTTTTCTGTTATAATAAAATTGGAATATTAAATTATAAAGGAGAATTTTTTATGGACTGTCCTTTCTGCGGAACCGAAATGATACATGGATATCTCAACTGCGGAAACACAATTTGGAGTGAAAGAAAACACAGAATAAGCACCCTTCCCGACGGTAAAGAAAAATTTGCTCTGCATCTTGAAGTTCCGGTACTCTCTCCAAACCATGTGGAAAGTTATTGCTGTCCTAAATGCAAAAAGATAATCATTGATTCTTCCGACTACGAAAATAATTTTGACTGACTAAAAACAGAGGACTATTATATGTGGAAATGCCCGAAATGCGGCCGCGAATTCAAAAACACAAACCAGGGGCATTATTGCGGAAAAGCTCCCAAAACCGTTGATGAATATACCGAACAGCAGATTCCGGAAACAAAAGAACATATCACGAACCTTCGGAACATTATAAAAAAATGCGTTCCCGGGGTTTCGTAATATATATCCTGGAGCATGCCTTATTACGAAAAAAACGGACAAAAAATTTCCTTCGCCGCCTGCAAAACTTATATAAGTTTTTATCTCGGGGCGGAAATTCTTGAAAAATTTGGTCCCGAACTTACCGGATTCACAATAAAGAAAAACGCTTTATATCTTCCTTATAAAAAAGACCTGCCGGAAAATTTGATTAAAGAGATTTTGGAGCAGGTTTTTTCAGAAAAATAATCCTTGACACTTACGCTGCGTAATAGTTTATACTCCTTTTTGTGAGGTGATGGATTTTGAAAATGCAAATCAAAGAATTCGCCGAGTTTTCGGGAGTGAGCGTCCGCACTCTTCATTATTACGACGAAATAGGCTTATTAAAGCCGGCTTTTGTTGATAAAGCAACCGGCTATCGCTTTTATGACGAAAGTTCCGTTCTTCGTATGCAGGATATTCTTTTTTACCGCGAACTGGATTTTTCTTTGAAAAACATCGGCGAAATTTTATCATCGCCGGATTACGACTCAAAAAAATCTCTTGAAGAACAGAGAAAACTGCTCACCTTGAAAAAAGAAAGGCTTGAGCGGATTATCTCTTCCATTGATGAAGCCATGAAAGGAAAAAACATTATGAAAGCATTTGATAACAGCGAATTTGAAAATTATAAGGCGGAAGCCAAAGAAAAATGGGGCAAAACCAAAGCCTTTGAAGAATTCGAGACCAAAAATAAAAACCGCGGCGAAGCAGAAAACAATTTTCTCGGCGGAGAAATGATGGATATTTTCAGAAAGCTCGGCGAAATAAAAAATCTTTCTCCGGCTTCCGAAGAAGCGCAAAACCTTGTTAAGACCCTTCAGGATTTTATCACAAATCATTACTATACCTGCACCGATGAAATTCTTTCCGGTCTTGGAAAAATGTATATCGGCGACAAGCGCTTTAAGGAAAACATCGACAAAGCCGGCGGAACAGGCACCGCTGAATTTTCCGCAAAGGCCATTGAAATTTACTGCAGCAAATAAAAAAAGCACCTGCCGCAAGGCAGGTGTTTTTTTATTTGTTATAACAACTATAAAATTTTTCTTTGCCGAGCCGGAAGGTCAGCCCGTCATAATGTTTTCCGCGAACAAAGCGCAGGTCTTTTTTCCGCCGGCATTCTTCAAAACCAAGCTTTTCGGCGCATTTTATCATCCGGATATTTCCGCTCCAGGTCTGGGTAAAAATCTCCTCCCCGCCGTTTTCAAAATAATAATTGATGAAAGCGGCAAGAGCTTTTGTTCCAAGACCTTTTTCGCAAAACGAAGATTCACAAATTGAAATTCCAACGGCGCGGAAAGCTTTATCTCCGGGTTTTATATCTCTCACCGGGGTCCATTCAAAATTTTCGTTCATCATATATGAACTTACCGCACCTATATGTTCACCGTTCGCGGTTTCAATTTCGAAACCCCAGCGGATCTTATCCTTCGGCTTCGCAAGCTTTTCAAGCTCTTTTTTCCGGTATTCCTCCGGATTAAATGTCAGAAGATCCGGAAGGGATTCCCATGGAGCATCCCAATTTGCCCAGTCGGTTTCAACGGTGTTCCAGCGAATATCGTCCTCAATATCCGCTTCGGTCATATCCCGAAGGATTATATCTTTATATTCAATTTTCATAATTTTATATCAACCTTATATTCTTTATCAATGACTACGCAGTTTGTGCCTTCTTCGCAAAGCGAAAGATTTTGCTTGTTTTCCCTGATAAGTTCTTCCATATCCACAGAATCACAAAGCCTTTTTTCAATGGTATCTGCGCAATTAACAATATTATCAAAATTATTCCGGATATAATTTTCCGTCATTACAAGACAATATGCTTTTATATATTCAAGATATTTTGCATCAAAATCTTTTGCCCAGTCAAAAGGAATATAGCAACCTTCAACCGTAAGATTCTGATTATTTTCGATGGCGGTTTTGATGATTTCACGGACAATGGGCCAAAGATATTCCGTAAGCTTTTCGTCATCTTCCGGAGTGAGATCTGTGTTTTTGCTTCGGATAAGACCCATTTTCAAATGGTCGATTGAAAGATAGGGATAGCCATATTTTTCGAGGATCTTTTGCGCAAGCAAAGTTTTCCCCGAATGTGAAGCCCCGAAAACAAGGACAACCATCCGCGGATACCGCCTTTCCTATTGATTTTTTCTTGTTCTGCTCTTAAATCAAGTTTATCACCTTGTAAAGGGAAAGTAAAGCCAAAATCCGATACAATTTGTAAAATATATTAAATATTATACTCTTTGTTGTAACGTTTGGTCGGATTTTGTCGTATTATATATTTTAAAATATAATACTTTATAATAAATATTGCATAGTTTTGTCGAAACTTTCATATAATAATTGAAATATTCATAATTTTATAATAGAATAAAGACAGTAATATCGGGACAAAGGGGGTTACCGTATGAAAAGAGCTATCGTTCTTGCCGGCGGCGGCGCAAAAGGTTCCTATCATTTTGGATTTTGGAAAGCCATACGCGAACTCGGAATTGATTTTCAGATTGTGACCGGTTCTTCCGTAGGCGCACTTAACGGCGCAATGATGGCAAGCGGACTTTATGAAAGCGGTCTTGAAATGTGGAGCAGCATCAAAACCCCGGATATAATCGAAACTTCGCCAAGCCGCCTTTCCGAAGTTATCGATACCGAAGGAATTGCCGGCGCGCTCAAAAGTTTTCTCGGTGACCTTGGCGAAAGCGCGGTCAACGTAAAAATGGACCCTTTCCCTCTCGGCGAACTTATCGGAAAATATCTTGATGAAAAACTTCTTCGGGAAAGCGGAATCGAATTCGGAATAATGTGTTCCGAATATCCGAATATGAAGACCCACCCGGTCACCCTTAAAGATATTCCCTATGGAATGCTCGCCGATTATCTTCTTGCTTCCTCAACGGTATATCCTTCAATGGAACCGAAGGAAATTGCCGGAAGAAAATATGTTGACGGCGGTTACAGCGATAACTTTCCGGTAAACCTTGCACTCGATATGGGCGCGGAAGATATAATCGGCGCAAACCTTTGCGCAAACGGTATCGAAGCAAAATATGAAACGGATTATTCCGTAAGAGTTATCCGCCCTTGGTTCGACCTTGGTCCGACGATGGAATTTGTTCCGGAAATTGCAAAGCGCAACATGGCTCTTGGCTATAACGACACCATGAGAAGCTTCGGAAAACTTGACGGAACCTGTTATACCCTTGAAAAAGGCGAATGCGAAAAAATGCAGGCGGAATTTGAAAAATTCTGCGTTGATATGCTTATTAAATGCGGTGCGGTTTCCCTTAGCGAAAAAAGCAGCTATCATAGATCCCTTGCGGTAAAAGGACTTTGTGAAAAACGCAAACAGCGCATTGGTCTTATGGATAAAAAACTCGCGGTTGTCTGCGCGGAAACCGCGGCGGAAATTTTCTGCGTTGACCCGACCGAAATTTATTCCGGCGAATCCCTCGGAAAATCCATTCTTGCGGAACTTAAACCTTTTGAGGAAAAGGAAGAAAACCCGATGGCTGTCCTTTTCCAAAGCGCAAAACCTCTTAACTATAAGCTTGGGCAAATCGGTAATTTCGACAGCCGCGACGTTGTCGCTTATCTCACAAATCTCTGGCTTGAACTTCCGGATTCCGAAAGTCCCAACAGGGATCTCCGAACTCTTTGCCGCTTTATTCCGAAGGAATTTTTTGCTTCGCTTTATATCAGCTTCCTTAAAACAAAAGGAGAATAAAAAATGAGAAAAACAAAAATGCTCGCGGTGCTCATGGCAGTCATGCTCGTTCTGTGCTCGTGCTCAAAAGCTCCCGAAGCCGCCACCGGCGGAAAATATATGCTTGCAACCGGAAAAGCCGGCGGAACTTATTATTCCCTCGGAACCTGCCTTGCTTCTGTCTGGGATAAATATTCCCAGAGCACGACCAACATAACCACAACTTCCGGCTCCGTTCAGAATATCGAAATGCTTCTTAAGGAAAACGCGGATTTTGCTTTTGTTCAAAACGATATCCTCCACTATGCCCTTGAGGGCAAGGAAATGTATGAAGAAAACGCCCAGCGCGGAATTTCCGTTGTTGCAAATCTTTATTCCGAACACGCCCAGTTTGTTGTAAACGCTTCCAGCGACATAAAAACCATTCCGGAACTTGCGGGAAAAACCGTTGCGGTCGGAAAATACGGAACCGCAACCGAAGCCGCCGCAAGACAGATTCTTGAAGCTTACGGCATTACTTACGACATGATAACCGTTAAATATCAGACTTTTTCCGAAGCCATGAACGGACTTCATTCCGGAAGCATCCAGGCGGCCTTTGCGGTTTCTTCCCTTCCGAGCGCAAACATCCTTGAATATTCCCAGACCCACGAAATCCGTTTTCTTCCGATTTCCCTTACCCAATCCACCGCCTTCAAGCGGAGCTGCCCGTTCTTCCGCGACGGAATGATTGCAAGCGAAGTTTACGGAACGGAAAATTCCGTTTCCACCGTCTGCATCGACGTTATGCTCATTTGCCGGAACAATATGCCTTCGGCGGACGTTCTTGCAATTACAAGCGCGCTTTTCAATAACACCGACGAAATTACCGCCGGCCACGCAAAAGGCCAGGATATAAACGCTGTCACCGCGGCGGAAACTCTGGTCGGTTCAATACATTCCGGCGCAAGACAATATTTTGATAACCCCGGCGAAGAAACAAAAAAGGAAGATAAAAAAGAGGAGAAAGAAACTTCTTCCCAAAGCGAAAGTTCTTCCGAAGCTGAATAAACAGTAAAAAAAATGCCCCGCTCCCGCGGGGTATTTTTTTACTGTTTTTATTGCAATTCTTTTCAAAAAAATGTATTATATTAAGGTTATCTTAATTATTAAAAGAGGAAATTATGTCAAAAGCAATTCGTTTTTTTAAGAAAAATACCGTTTTCTGCGTTGCGGCGCTGGCGGCTTTTATAACCGCGTTTTTTGTTCCGCCGGATGCGGAATATCTTTCCTATTTCGATTTTCGGACTCTCGCCTGCCTTTTCCTTACTCTTGCGGTGGTTTCCGCCCTTGGTAACGTAAAATTCTTCACCATTCTTGCGCGAAAGCTGGTTCTCCTTTCCGGAAACCTGCGCAGACTTTTTCTTCTCCTTGTTGTAATAACCTTCATCGGTTCAATGATAATCGCGAACGATATGGCGCTTATCACCTTTCTTCCTCTGGGATATTTTGCCCTTTCCGTAACGAAGAACGATAAGTTCATGGCATATCTTTTTATTCTTCAGAACATTTCCGCAAACCTCGGCGGAATGCTGACCCCTTTCGGAAACCCGCAGAACCTTTATCTTTATTCCTTTTTTGAAATTCCGACCGCGGAATTCACCGCAATAATGCTTCCGCCTTTTCTTCTCGCAATAGCGATGCTTGCGGTTTTCTGCTTTTTTGTAAAACCGGAAAAACTTTCTTTTCATGAGGATTTTCCGGAAAAATTCCACGTCAAAAAGACCGTTCTCTATATGGTTCTTTTTGCTTTTTCCCTTCTCATTGTTTTCAGAATTATCCCCTTCTGGCTCGGTCTTGCGGTCATTCCGGCGGTTCTTTTCTTTGTTGATAAGGACGCTCTTTATGAAGTTGACTATTCCCTTCTCGGAACTTTCTTTTTCTTCTTCATCTTTTCCGGAAACCTTGCAAGGATCGACGCCGTGAACGAATTTTTCTCCTTCCTTCTTGAAAAAGACGCGCTTATTGTTTCAACCCTTTCCTGCCAGTTCATAAGCAACGTTCCCTCGGCGATACTTCTTTCCCGGTTCACTTCCGATTATCATTCCCTTCTTCTCGGAGTTAACATCGGCGGAACCGGAACTCTTATCGCATCCCTTGCAAGCCTTATAACCTTCAGCGAATTCAGAATTCTTTATCCGGAACAGACGAAAAAATATCTCGTTATGTTCACCGCTATAAACCTTATCTTCCTTGTTGTTATGACCGCCGCGGCAAAACTTTTTTTCCTCGGCTGATAGAAATTTTAAAAAATATGGTATATAATATATTTCAGAAAGCGAGGTGAACAGCCGATGGACGATTTGAAAGTTATAACCGCAAGCAATATCATAAATCTTCGCACAGCGAAGGGAATGACCCAGGCGGAACTCGGAGAACTTTTAAGCTATTCGGATAAAAGCGTTTCAAAATGGGAACGGGCCGAGGCTGTTCCCGATGCTTATGTTCTTAAAAAAATGAGCGAAATTTTCGGCGTTACCGTTGATTATATCCTCAATTCCCACGACAGTTGGGAAAAACCCGAAAGTTTTAAAAAAGCCGAAAGAGGTTTTCGCAGCAAGGTTATAACCGCCGTTGCAATTGCCGGAATATGGACTCTTGCGTTCCTTATCTATATAATCGGCTGGCTTCTTGAATCGAACTGGTGGCTGCTTTTTATCTATGCGCTTCCGGTTTCGCTGATAACGCTTCTTGTGCTCAATTCCGTTTGGGAAAGCGGAAAAAACAACCGCCATATAATCCATGCCCTTGTTGCAAGCATCTTTCTTACGATATATCTTACCTTCATAAGCTACAACCCCTGGCAGATACTTCTTCTTTTAATTCCGGCGGAACTTATTGTTTTTCTTTCTTTCCGCATCAAAAAATCGCATAAATAAGCCATTCCACTCTGAGTAGAGTCCGTTTTTCCGGACTCTACTTTTTGTTTTTGAAGAGTATAGTCAAATCTGTTGATTCTCCTTCCCTTTTCGGATAAGATAACGTCGTTGAAAAAATCCGAAAAGGAGAAACAAAATGTCCGAATATATTTTAAGCTGCTGCTCAACTGCGGATCTTTCAAAAGAACATTTTGAAAGCAGAAATATCGAATATATCTGCTTCCATTATAAACTGAACGGTGTTGATTATCCCGATGACCTTGGTCAGTCCATTCCTTTTGAAGAATTTTATAAAAGAATGGATTCCGGCGAGAAAACTCAGACTTCCCAGATAAACGTAACGGAATATCTTGAATATTTCACCAAATTTCTTTCCGAAGGAAAAGATGTTCTTCATCTCACTCTTTCAAGAGGAATTTCCGGTTCATACAACTCCGCAATAAACGCCGCAAAAATTGCAAAGGAACGTTTTCCGGAAAGAAAAATCTACGTTATAGATTCCCTTGCCGCTTCCTCCGGTTACGGACTTTTGATGGATAAACTCGCGGATCTTCGCGACGGCGGAATGGATATCGACGAACTTAAAAACTGGGCGGAAGAAAATAAGCTCAACCTTCACCATTGGTTCTTCTCCTCCGACCTTAAGTTTTTCATCAAGGGCGGAAGAGTTTCCAAAACTTCCGGAACGATAGGAACTATCCTTGGAATCTGCCCGCTCCTTAACGTTGATAAGGAAGGTCACCTTATCGCAAGGGCAAAAATCCGTTCCAAGAAAAAAGTTATTCAGGAAATTGTGAAGCGAATGGAAGAAAACGCCGAAGGCGGCCTTTCCTATTCCGGAAAATGCTATATCTGCCAGTCCGCCTGCCTTGATGATGCAAAGGAAGTTGCAAAACTTGTTGAAGAACGCTTTAAAAATCTTGACGGAAATGTTATGATAAATTATATTGGAACCACCATTGGAAGCCACACCGGTCCCGGAACTGTTGCGCTTTTCTTCTGGGGTAAAAAAAGGGAGGATTAACACCATGATAAAACTTTTTGCGGATACCGCTTCCAACCTTCCGGTTGCGTTAAACAAAAAATATGACGTAAATATAATCGAACTTTCCTATACCGTTGACGGTGTTCCGGCAGAATATGACCTTGAGCACGACTTTGACGGCAAGGCTTTTTATGACGCCATGAGAAACGGCGCGGAAATGAAAACATCAATGGCAAACTCCGAACTTTTCCGCGAACGTTTTGAAGAAGTTGTTAAAAACGGCGACGAAATCGTATATATCGGTCTTTCCGGCGGAGTAAGCGGAACTGTTCGCGCGGCGGAAATAGCTGCGGAAGAAATCCGGGAAGAATATCCCGAAGCAAAAATCGCGGTCATAAACTCTCTCGGCGCCGGTCTTGGAATCGGAATGCAGGTTGTCGCCATGGGTGAACTTATTGCGGAAGGAAAAACTTTCGAGGAAGTTGTTTCCATAACCGAAGAGCGCAAGAACCATATGTGCCAGTTCTTCACCGTTGATGACCTTACCTATCTTAAAAAAGGCGGAAGAATTTCCGGCGCAACCGCCGCAATCGGAACTCTTCTCAATATAAAACCTCTTCTTCGCGGCGACGAGGAAGGTCACATCGTTTCCTGGGGAAAATGCCGCGGAATCAACAAATGCATCCTCGAAATCGTAAAAAAATATGATGAACTTGTTCTCGATAAATCCGCGGACGTTATGATGATCCACGGCGACAACATGGACGCAATCGATTTTATGACCGAAAAACTCCGGGAACACGGTTTTACCGGAAACACCACCGTAATGCCTTTTGAACCGGTTTGCGGATGCCATGTCGGTCCCGGTTCCGTTGCGCTTTTCTTCTGGGGAGAGAGAAAATTATGAAAAGAACTCCTCTTTCCGAAAGGGTTCTTCCAAATTACACCCGGGGCGAAGAAATCGCAAACATGACCACCCATATAATCGGCGGCGGTCTTGGGGTTATTCTCCTTTTTCTCACTGTGATAATTTCCGCTTTTGAACAGGATATCTGGGGCGTTGTGGGTTCTTTCATCTACGGAATCTCGATGATTGCGCTTTATACTGTTTCGAGCGTCTATCACGGGCTTAAACCCGGCCTTGCGAAAAAAGTTATGCAGGTAATCGACCACTGCACGATTTACCTTCTCATTGCCGGAACCTATACCCCGATTCTTCTTGTTGCGATGCGCCCGGAATATCCGATTCTTGCCTGGGTCGTTTTCGGCGCGGAATGGGCTCTTGCGGCTTTTGCCGCAACTTTTACCGCAATCGACCACAACAAATATAAAAAGCTTTCGATGTTTTTTTATATCCTTATGGGCTGGTTCATTGTTCTTTGCTTTAAGCAGACCGTCGAGGTTCTCACCGTTCCGGGAATGCTCTGGATTTTGTCCGGCGGAATTTCCTATACAATCGGCGCTGTTCTTTATGGCGTCGGAAAAAAGAAACCCATTTTCCATACTGTTTTCCACGTTTTTGTGGTAATCGGAACTCTTTTGCAAGCCATCGGAATTTTGTTTTATGTTTTATAAAAAAAGACAGCCGCAAGGCTGTCTTTTTTTGCGTTTATTTATATTTTTTCGTATCGTATCTGTCGAACATCGAAAAAATGATGGATTTTCTTTTCTTTTCCGGTTTTCCTTCCTCAATGCGCTTAACTTCCTTAAGAAAGAGCCAGTGTCCGAAAAGGCTTCCCAAGGCGCCGAAAAGTGCATAGGCAACAGCAAGCCCCCAGTTCGTTTCAAAGAAAATGAACATGAACGGAATAAAAATCACACCGGAAAGGATTCCGTAAAAAGGCATAAAGCCGTTTTTTGCGGAAACAACTCCGCCGCAAATTGCGCAAAGCATCGGGAATGCGCCCCATTCCAGAATTACTATCCGGAAAAGTTCCGCCGTAACTTCATCAAAAAGTAACGAGATAAGAATTCCGAAAACGAAAAATCCGAGAAGAATTGCCGATGCTTCCGCGGTGGCTTTTAATTTAAGCTTTTCCATTTATTTTACAATGGACATCTTTTTGATGACAACTTTTTTGCAGGGCATATCGTTGGGATAGGTTGCAACGGAAGCTACTGCATCGAGGACCTCAAGACCTTCGGTTACATGACCGAAAGCGGCATAGTTTCCGTCGAGGAATTCGCTGTCTTCATGAACGATGAAGAACTGGCAGGAAGCGGAGTTGGGGTCGGAAGTTCTTGCCATGGAAATTACGCCTTTTTTGTGGGAAATGGTGTTCTGGGTCCAGCCGTTGGAAGCAAATTCGCCGTAAATTTCGGGTTTGCAGCCACCGGTTCCGTTGCCTGCAGGGTCACCGCCCTGGATCATAAAGCCTTTGATGATGCGGTGGAAAGTAAGACCGTCGAAAAAGCCTTTTTCAACAAGTGCTTCAAAGTTTGCAACGGTTTTGGGTGCGGCAACGGGATCGAGTTCGATCATCATGGAGCCGTAGCCTTTGATATCAAGTTTGATCATATTAAATATCCTCCTGAGTTTTAAACGATAGTAATATAATACTATTTTTGAAGGGGAAAGTAAAGTTTTTCTTTTGACATATTCTATCTCTTGGATTATACTTGTTTTATAAAAAGGGTCGGATAATATCCGCCCCTACATATAAACCTGATCGTGGGGTGCATATCATGGAATATATCATCAAAAACGCAAAAATCGCAACAATGGATAAGGAAAATCCCTTCGCCGAAAGTGCAATAGTAAAAGACGGAAAATTCGCTTTCTGCGGCGCTTTGGAAGATTCCGAAAAGCTCCTTTCCGCCGATGCCGAAGTTCTTGACTGCGGCGGAAATCTTGTTATCCCTTCCTTCAACGATTCCCATATGCACTATCTGCACTACGTTAAAACAAAACTTTCCGTCGATCTTGAGGGAACCGTTTCCGTTGATGATATAGTCGGAAGAATGAGCACCGCCTTTGAGCATTTCTACAGGGAAAGCGGTCTCTGGCTTGTTGGCGAAAGGTGGAACCAGGACTATTTCACCGAAGGCGAAAAACGTTTTCCCACCGCAAAAGACCTTGATAAGATAACTTCCGAATATCCGGTGCTCGTTATGAGAACCTGTTACCACGTCGGCGTGCTCAACACAAAAGGCATGATGCTCATGGGACTTGATTCCGAAAAAGCAAAGGAACTTGGCGCATTTTGTGAGGTTGACGAAAACGGAAACCCGAGCGGAGTAATCAAGGAAAACTATTTTGACGAAGTAAAATCGAAGCTTCCCTACCCCAATCTTGACGTTCTTGTAAAGATGATGCTCGAAAGCCAAAACGACCTTTTTGAACAGGGCATAACCGCCGTTCAGTCCGACGACGTAAAATATGCTCCGGAAGGACATTCCTATGAACTTCTCGAAGATCTTAAAAAAGCCTCCCTTGACGGAAGGTTAAAAGTTCACTATGCGGAGCAGGCTCTTTCCCAAACGAAAGAGGAGGTTGACGATTGGTTCAGCCATAAGCATTACAAAATGCGCGACGGAAGCTTTAAGGTGACCTGCCTTAAAATCCTTTCTGACGGAAGCCTCGGCGCAAGGACCGCTCTTCAAAAAGAACCCTATGCGGACGACCCGACCACAAAAGGAATACAGATTTATACCCAGGACGAACTGAACTATATGGTTCTTGAGGCGCAGAAACGCAACATTCCAGCCGCTATCCATGCAATCGGAACCGGAGCCATGGAAATGTGCCTTAACGCCATTGAAAACGCAAAGAACGCCTATCCGGAATATAATCCGCGCCACGCAATCGTTCATTGCCAGATTACAAGCAAAGAGCAGGTGGAAAGACTTTGCCACCTTGGAATAATGCCCCTTACCCAGCCGGTTTTCATAGATTACGATATGCATATCGTTTATGACAGGGTCGGAAAGGAACTTGCGGAAACTTCCTATGCCTGGAAGGATTATATGGACGGCGGCGTTCACGAAGCTTTCGGAACGGACTGCCCGGTCGAAAACTTCAAACCCATGCGCGGAATTTACTGCGCGGTCACAAGAAAAGACTGCAAAGGAAACGGTCCTTACCTTCCTGAACAGGCGGTTTCCATGTATGATGCGCTCTATGCCTATACCGCCGAAGGCTCTTACGTCAGCGAAGACGAAGATATCCGCGGAAAAATCAAGGCCGGAATGGAAGCGGATTTTGTCGTGCTCGACCGTGACCTTTTTGAAATTCCGGAAGAGGAAATTCTTGAAACAAAGGTGCTCGAAACTTATATCGGCGGCGAGAGAGTTTTTGAAAGGCAGTGATTTTTGTTGGTAATTCTTATTTTCGGCGCTTCGCATACCGGAAAAACAAATTTTGCTCAGAAGCTTCTTGAAAAATACAAATTCCCGTATCTTTCTCTCGATCATCTTAAAATGGGGCTTATCCGAAGCGGCAACACCGAACTTACCCCGGAAGACGATGAAAAACTCACGGAATATCTTTGGCCTATCGCCCGGGAAATTGTGAAAACAGCCATTGAAAACAACCAGAACCTTATTGTTGAAGGCTGTTATATTCCTTTTGACTGGAAAAAGGATTTTTCTCCGGAATATCTTTCCGCAATCAGGGAATATTGCCTTGTTATGACAGAAGATTACGTACACAGAAATTTTCGCGATATACAGCACTATTCAAATATAATCGAATGGCGCGCTGAAGGTTTTATCGATATAGATGCTCTTGCAAAAGAAAACATAAATAACCTTGAGCTTTGTAAAAAATTCGGAACAAACGCCATTATCATCGATGAAAAATATAGCGTAGATGCTGATATCTGGCAATAAACACAAAAAAGCGCCTGCCGGGCGCTTTTTTTATTTCATCAGTCTTATTGCAGAATTTTTGTTTTCTATGAGCACGCCGTCGGCGCCTTCCTCGAATTCGCCGTCAAGGCTCCAGCCGCCGGAAGGATTTTTGAGCACCGTAAGTTTTTCGCAGGAGAAAAATTCGATGAGCTCACATTCGGAATATTGCTTTGAAAGGACCGCCTGGACGATTTTAGAAAGTTGCTGAGCATTTTCCGGATATCTTATGAGCATCACTTCAAAGCGTCCGTCGTTCATATCAACAACCTCACTCGAAATAGTTAAAATTCCTCCGAGGGATGTCGAATTGCTTACCGCGCCGAAGATATAGTTTCCTTCGTACAGCTCTCCGTTTGCCTCAAAAGAAACATATTCCGGCTTAAGGTTTTTAAAATCGAGCCCTCCCTCAACGATATAGGCAAGATGCCCGACGATGTTTTTGAAACTTTGGGAAGTAGTATAACTTGTTCTTGTAAAAGCGCCGAAGGAGGCAACATAGGTGAAAGGTCTTCCGCCGAAGGAACCGGCATCAAAAACGCTTTCGCTTCCTTTTGCAATATTCTGCGCCGCGGTTGGAATATCTCCGGAAAGCCCGATGCTTGCGGCAAAATCGTTGGTGCTTCCGCAAGGGATATAGCCAAGGGGTTTGTTTGCGCCGGAAAGATTTCCCGAAACAACTTCGTTAAAAGTTCCATCGCCGCCGCAGGCAACGATGAGGTCAAAATCTTTTCCGTAAGTTTCCGCCCAAATTTTTGCGTCGCCTCTTTTGGTCGTCATCATAAGAAAAACGTCATATCCTCCATCGGAAAGGGTTGAAACGATTTTTGGAGTATAAATTGCTCCAAGCCTCATTCCGGAAACCGGATTTATTATAAGCAAAAGCTTTTTCGGCATTTTTTATACCTTCTTTACAAATCTTTCGGAACATTTCGGGCAGCGGATTTCAACTTTTCCGCGTCCGCGCGGAATACGGATTTTTTGTCCGCATTTCGGGCATTTAAAGCGCTTATAGGTTTTTCTTTCCTCAAAATCCGCGCGTAAACCCACCCACCAATTTTTTGCTTTATACCAAAAAGTCATGAACTTCTGGTTTTCCGCTCTGCGCTTTGCGTGATTTTTTGAAAGCGTTCTGAAAATCGCAATTCCGTAAAGAACAAGCGAAATCAGATAAAGAAGGCGTGAACGGGTGAAAACATACAGAACATAAAAAACAAATCCGCCGGCAACAAGCGCAAGAGAAAGCTGGTCGGTTCCGTATCTTCCGTACATAAATTCCCTTAATTTCTGCATTATCATAATGAATATCTTCCTTTATAGCTTTATATAATTATTTTACCATGGATATTTTTTACAATGGTTAACGAATTATAAACTTTTTGGACGGTGATTATGGACAGAAGTTCAATTAAGTGTTATAATATTTCCTGCAAAATTTATGCCCGGAGGCATAGCTCAGCTGGTCAGAGCGTTCGCCTCACACGCGAGAGGTCCACGGTTCGAGCCCGTGTGTCTCCACCAAACGAAAGCACCCGTTCCAAATTTACGGAACGGGTGCTTTTTTAAATAGAAAAAAGGGGGTATTTATTTTTTTGATTAACGAACCATCATGGTGCCACCGTCAACGCAGATGGTCTGGCCGGTGATGAATTTGGAGCTGTCGCTTGCTGCGAAAGCGATAACAGGAAGGTAATCTTCGATAAGGTCGCCGGGTTTATCACCGAGCATGAGACCTTTCATTCCGTCCATGAATGCCTGTTTTTCTTCGGGGCTGAACTGTGCAACAAGTTTATCAGTCATAGGAGTCCAGATGTTAGGAGCGATCATGTTAACTCTGATGTTATAAGGCATAAGGTCTTTTGCAAGGGTTCTGCTCCAGGAAGTTACTGCGCCTTTGGTTGCGCCATAGATAGGCTGGAAGGGGCTTACGATGAATGCGGAAGCGCTGGTGAAGTTGATGATGTTGCCGTAGCCCTGGTCTTTCATATATTTGAAAGCTTCCATATCAACAAGGTAAGTACCGTCCGCGTTAATTGCAAAGAGTTTTTTCCAGGTTGCAAAATCGCAATATTCAATAGGGGTTGCGGGAGCGATTGCTGCGCAGTGGATAACTACATCGAGTCCGCCGAGCCATTCAACAGCTTCTTTGAAGCCTTTCTGAACTTCTTCTTCGCTGGAAACGTCAACATGGATATATTTTGCGCCGGAGATTTTTGCAACTTCTTCGCCGTCAGCGTCGTTTACGTCAAAAAATGCAACCTTTGCGCCGAGAGAAGGGAAATTTTCAACTGTGGTTCTGCCCATTCCGTTTGCGCCGCCGGTGATAATGATTCTTTTTCCGTCAAGTCTTTCCATTATAAAATCCTCCTTGTTAATCGTGTTTTATTTAACACATCAGATATATTATAACGCACTATATTCTATAAATAAAGAACAAAAAAGAGCCTATATATGCACCATAGGTGCACATATAGGCTCTTTTGCTGTTAATCTTTGGGCGCAGATTTCTTTATCTCTTCAATAAAGGAAACTGCTTTTTCGGAAGAATCTTCCGGAATATAAATTCCGAAAGGAATGGTATATATTTTGCTTAAAGGAATCGTTTTACAAAAAGGATATGATTTCCCACCGTGTTCCGTCATAAAAACAATTCTGTTTTCGTTTTCGCAGCGGTTAAAAGTTTTTATGCTGTATTTATCGATTTCAAAAAGTTCGATTCCGAAAAAATCGTTTTTGATATCTCTTATAACATTATCCCAAAGTTCATTTCTCCCGCTTTTAAGAATTGCAACCTTTTCGCCGCAAAGATCCGCCGGTGCTATTTCCTCTTTTCCGGAAAGACGGTGATTAAGCGGAACCGCACAGCAAATTTTTGCTTCGGAAATTTTTTCCGCCTTTACACCGAATTTTTTCGCAAGCTTTTCATCGCAGATATCAACCGCAAGATCAATATCGTTTCCCAGACTGCGCAGCATTGTTCCAAGGCTGTCGCGGGAACTTCCGAAAAAGACCATGCTTGTTTTTCTTCGTTTTGTTTTATCCGAAGGCTGGAACCATTTTGCAGTCATAAATTCATCCGCGAAGGTATCCATAATTCCGATTTTGATAAAATCTTCTCCGCTTTCCTGAATCCTTTTAGCCCGCTCTACCGCATTATTATAGCTTTGTACCATATTTTTAGCATCGCTGTAAAAAGATTTTCCCGCAAAAGTCAGCTTTTCGCCTTTAAGAGTTCTTTCAAAAAGGTTTATTCCTGTGCTTTCTTCAAGGGAACCGATTCGTTTTTTAACAGCGTTTGGAGAAAGATAAAGGAGCTCCGCCGCTTTTGTAAAACTTCCGCATTCCGCTACGCAGATAAAAGTTTTAAGATATTCGTCATACATCCGAAAGCACCGCCTTTCGGTTGAAATTATAGCATAATTTTGCAATTACTTAAAGTATATTGAAAAATAATGTTTATTTATGCAAAAAAGAGTGATATAATAAATTTTATATTTTAAAGAAAGGCGGCGGAATTTTTTTGAAAAACGATTTTTTAAAGGGGATCCGTGACGGAATTCCGATTTGTTTCGGATATCTTTCCGTTTCGTTCGGTTTCGGAATTCTTGCCGTCGGGCTCGGGCTTTCGATTCTTTCGGCTGTCGGAATTTCGCTTACCAACCTTACTTCCGCGGGACAGGTTGCCGGAGTAGGAATAATTGCCGCCGGAGGAAGCCTTTTGGAAATGGCTCTTACCCAGCTTGTAATAAATATCCGCTATTCCCTTATGGGAATTTCCCTTTCCCAAAAGCTTGACGGAAGTTTTAACACAATGCACCGCATGATTGCTTCCTTCGGAATTACGGACGAAATTTTTGCCGTTGCGGTTTCACAAAAAAGCGTTTCGCCTTTTTATATGTACGGACTTACCGCAATTTCCGCTTCGGGATGGGTTTTTGGAACATTCCTCGGCGCCGCCGCAGGAAACATTCTTCCGCCTTCCCTTTCGGGCGCAATGGGAATCGTTCTTTACGGAATGTTCCTTGCAATAATAATCCCTCCGGCAAAGAAGGAAAAAGGCGTGCTCGTCGCTGTGCTCATTGCCGTTTTTTTGAGCACCGTTTTTGAATTTGTGCTCAAATCCGTTTCCGGCGGATTTGCAATAATAATCTGTTCGGTAATTTCCGCGGCTGTCTGCGCCGCTGTTTTTCCGGTTCCGGAAGAAAAGGAGGCGGAAGAATGAGCGTAATTATATATATCATAGTTATGGCCGGGGTAACATATCTTATCCGAATGATTCCCTTCACCCTTTTCCGCAAAAAGATTAGATCGACCTTTTTCCGGAGTTTTCTTTATTACATTCCCTATGCTGTCCTCAGCGCCATGACCATTCCGGCAATTTTTTATTCCACCGGAAATTTTGCAACTTCAATAATCGGAACGATTGTTGCTGTTGCCCTTGCTTATTTTAATTTTCCGCTTATCGTTGTTGCTCTTGCGGCTTCCGCCGCGGCTTTTATCTTTGGTTTCTTCATTTAAAAAAAGCCTTCTTCGAAGGCTTTTTCTTTTTTTATATTGTTTCGCGTTTTGGTTTTTCCGGAATTTTTTTATTTTTTCCGAAAGGAACAAGGTGGGTTTTATCAAGGGCAAGCATAAGCGACGGGATAAAAACAAGCTGGAGTATAATTCCCGGTATGGCGTTGATAAACGCCCTTGTAACAAACATTGTGAACGTAAGGCCGTTATCTCCAAAACCAATCAAAGCCGCCATAGCGAGTCCCCAAACGGCTCTTCCGCCTATCATGGCCGCAAACATACAGCGATAGAGGGATTTTATGCAGTGCCAGCGGGCGTTTTCATACATAAATCCGACGATAAAACCATAGGCGGCAAGTTCAAAAGCCATTGCCGCGGCATCCGGAAACATCGGAGGCATAGTAAAAATCGCGGAACGCATAAGCGGCATTATGAACCCGACAACTGCACCATATCTTCCGCCGCAGATAAGTCCGCAGAGAAAAACCGGGATATGCATCGGAAGAAGCATGCTTCCTATCTGCGGGATCTGGCCGGTTACAAAAGGAAGAACCATTCCGCAGGCAAGGAACATTGCGCAAAGAACGATTTTTCTGATATAATTCATTTTTTCCATAAAACCGCCTCCTTTTTCTGCCTAAAAGTATAACACCGTTTTATTGTTTTTCGTAGTGTTTTTTTCAATTTTCAGCAAATAGCACAACAAATTTTTAAATTTTATTAAAACTGAATTAATTTCTTTTAAAAATTATATGAAAACAAAAACTTTTGTGGTAAAATAAATTATATCTTTTTTACAAAGGAATTTTTAAATGGACTGGTTTTTTGATTTTATTTCCAACAAGTTTTTTATAACCGCCGTTGTTTCCTGGACCGTTGCTCAGGTGCTGAAAGTTTTTATTTATGCCATCATAAATAAAAACTGGGATTTTTCCCGTCTTTTCGGCGATGGCGGAATGCCCAGCGGACATTCCGCAACTGTTTCTTCCCTTGCGACAATTTCCGCCCTTACCTACGGTTTCGGCTCTTTTGAGTTCGCGATAAGCGGGATTCTTGCGATAATCGTTTGTCACGATGCAATGGGCGTTCGTCTTGAGGCAGGAAAACACGCAAAACTTCTCAACATCCTTGTGGATTCCTTTGAAAAATTTTCAAAAAACGAACTTCCGGAAGTTGTGCTCAAGGAATTTGTCGGACACACTCCCCTTCAGGTTATAACCGGAATAATCCTTGGTATTCTTTGCGCATTCGGAATGCATTATCTTGTTTTTGTTTAAAAGAGGTTTTTTATGACAAAGCTTGGTTTTGGTTTTTTGCGGCTTCCGCTTTTGGATAAAAAAGATGAGCACAGCGTTGATTACGCCGTGCTCAATTTTATGGTGGACAAATTCATTGAAAAAGGCGGAAGATATTTCGACACCGCTTTTACATATCTCAAAGGTGCTTCGGAAGAAGCGATTCGGCTTTCCCTTTCCGAAAGATATCCGAGGGAAAAATATATTCTTGCGGATAAACTTCCAAGCTGGCTTATCCGAAACAGGGACGATTGCGGAAAAATTTTTGAAAAACAGCTTTCCCGCTGCGGAGTTGATTTTTTCGACGTTTATATGCTCCATTGGCTTAATGAAACGAACTATATAACCGCGGAAACCTTCGGCGAATTCGAGTTCCTTGAAAAACTCAGAAGCGAAGGAAAGGTTCTTAAAACCGGTTTTTCTTTTCATGACAGCCCGGAGCTTCTTGAAAAAATTCTTACAAAACATCCGGAAATCGATTGCGTCCAGCTTCAGATAAACTATCTGGGTTGGGAAAGTCCCGTCTTCCGCGCAAGGGAATGTTACGAGGTTGCCGAAAAATTCGGCAAGGAAATCATCGTTATGGAACCGGTTAAGGGCGGAACTCTTTCGAATCTTCCGCCGGAGGCAAAAGAAGCTTTTTCCGAAAAATTCGGTTTTTCCGAAGCTTCTGCGGCAATACGTTTTGCAAAAAGCCTTCCTTCCGTAAAAATCGTTCTCAGCGGAATGAACAGCCCGGAACAGATCGATGAAAACGCCGAAGAATTTTCTCCCCTTTCCGAAGCCGAATTTTCCGGTCTTATGGAAATTGCAAAAATCATCCGTTCAAAAACCGCCGTTCCCTGCACCGGCTGTTCCTATTGCACCGGAAACTGCCCTTTGCAAATTCCAATCCCCCGATATTTTGAAATTTATAACGAATATTGCAGAAATCCCGGAGAAGATTGGAAAATCGAGCACGCATATTCAAACCTTACCAGAAACTTTTCAAGACCTTCGGATTGCCTTCGCTGCAGAATTTGCGAGCAAAACTGTCCGCAGAAAATAAGCATTGTTGAAACTTTGCAGAAAGTTTCGAGAACATTCGGGTATTAAAAAAACGCCTGCTTTGCAGGCGTTTTTTAATACCGTTTGTAATAATACTTCTTTTTTCGACAAAAAGTAATACTTTTTAAATCAAAATTCCGTTGCAATGATCGATTTCATGCTGAATGATCTGGGCAGTAAATCCGAAGAATTTTCCGGTTTGGGGTTTTAATTCCATATCCTGATATTTTACCGTTATAAACTGAAAACGCTTTGTTTTACGGATTCCGGAAAGCGAAAGGCAGCCTTCCTCCGCTTCATATTCGCCGGATTTCTGAATGATCTCCGGATTGAGCATTGTCATATATGTTCCGTTATTATCAAAAACAATTATGCGTTTTCTTGCGCCTATCATATTCGCCGCCATTCCTACGCAACCTTCGCGGTTCGCAAAAAGCGTTTCCAAAAGGTCTTTTGCAATCTGCAAATCCGCGGCGGTTGCTTTTTCGGTTTTTTGGGCAAGAAACATCGGATCGTGAACAATAGTTTTTATCAAGATAAACTCCCCCCAATCTGATTTAATTATACTTTAAATATCAATTTATATCAACAAAAAACTTCCGCAGCGGCTTCTTGGTCGCTGCGGAAGTTTTTATGAGGAGAAGATGAATTATTAATAGCAGGCAATGTTGCTGTCCGTTCTGGATTCTGTTCCGCCGACAAGAGTTCCGTTTTCAAGACGTACAATCATCTGGCCGCGGCCAAAACTCGGGGTTGTTAAATCAACTCTTATATCGTGACCTTTTTGCTGGAGCAAACGGGCAAGCTCGCTGTTGAAGCGGGTTTCGACAGTGACGGTGTTATCTCGCATCCACTGCCATCTGGGAGCATCAAGAGCCTGCTGAGGATCAAGGTGGAAATCAATGAAATTCATTGCAACCTGAAGGTGTCCCTGGGGCTGCATATAACCGCCCATTACGCCGAAAGGACCAACCGCTTTTCCGTCCTTAAGGATAAAGCCGGGAATAATGGTGTGGTAAGTACGTTTTCCGGGTTTAAGGCAGTTTGCATCTTCGGGGTTAAGAGAAAAATCGCATCCGCGGTTCTGGAGAGAAACGCCGGTGTCTTTAACAACAATTCCGGAACCAAAGCCCATATAGTTGGACTGGATGAAGGAAACCATGTTTCCTTCGCCGTCGGCACAGCAGAAATAAACGGTGCCGCTCTTGGGAGGAATTGAATGGGTATAAACTTTTGCGGTTTCGCCCATTTCCTTTGCTCTTTCTGCGCCATAAGCAGGATTGAGAAGAGCGTTATAATCAATTTCCATATGGTCCGGGTCGGTTACATAATGGAAAGCGTCTGCAAAAGCCATTTTGATAGCTTCAAGCTGTTTATGATAGGTTTCAACGCAGTCTTTTTCGGTGAAGTCGAATTCCTTGAGGATATTGAGCGCCATAAGCGCAACGATTCCCTGGCCGTTGGGCGGAATTTCGCAAACTTCGTATCCGCGGTAGTTGACCTTAATGGGTTCTACCCATTTTGCTTCGAATTTCGCAAGGTCTTCATAACGGAGATAACCGCCGAATTCGCGGCTGTCCGCATCGATTCTTCTTGCAATATCGCCGGAATAAAAAGCGTCCGCGCCGGTTCTTCCGATTGCTTCAAGGGTATCCGCATGGTTCGGAAGTTTGATTATATCGCCGGCTTCATAAGGTTTTCCTTCCGGAGTGAAGGTTTTGAACCATTCATCGAATTCCGGTTTTCCTTCAAAAGCTTTTGTATATCTGTTATATGCTCTCTGCCACATAAGCGCAAGGTTCGGAGAGCAGGGATAGCCTTCTCTTGCATAGCGGACTGCGGGAGCAAGGTCTTCGGAAAGGGAAAGTCTGCCGAAGCGCTTGTTAAGCTCTGCCCAGGCTTTCGGTGCGCCGGGAACAGTTACCGCGGTCCAGCCGAAGGTCGGCATTTTTCCGTCGTTATCTTTTTTATCCGCAAGAATGGTTTCTATGGAAGCTGCCATGGGTGCAGGACCGCTGGAATTGAGTCCATAGAGTTTCTGGTCTTTTGCGGACCAGACAAGAGCAAAAGCATCGGAACCGATTCCGTTGGCGGTGGGTTCAACAACGGTCAGGGCGGAAGCGGTTGCAACCGCGGCGTCCATTGCGTTGCCGCCTTTTCTCAAAACTTCAAGACCTGCGGCAGAAGCCTGGGGGCTGGAAGCATTGACCATTCCGCCTCTTGCATATATGGGATATCTCTGGGAAGGATATTTCTGATAAGTTGGATTAAAAGGTGTTTCCATATAAAATTCTCCTTATTCCTGGCTGTAAAGATGGCAGGCAACAAAATGTCCCGGTTCTTTTTCCACGATAGGCGGTTTTTCCTTTTTGCAGATTTCCATACATTTGGAGCATCTGGTGTGGAAAGGACAGCCTTTCGGCGGATTCATTGCGCTGGGAACGTCGCCTTCAAGAACGAATTCGGTGGAATGTTCCTGGTTAAGGGTAAGTCTCGGAACAGAAGCAAGCAGAGATTCGGTATAGGGGTGGAGGGTGTTATGGAAAAGAACTTTGGAATCTGCGATTTCGCAAAGGTTTCCGAGATACATAACAAGGATTCTGTCGCAGAAATGTTTTACAACGCCGAGGTCATGGGTGATGAAGAAATAAGTAAGTTCCTTTTCCTCACTGAGCTCGTTGAGAAGCTGAAGGATCTGCGCCTGAACGGAAACGTCGAGAGCGGAAACAGATTCGTCAAGAACAACGAATTTGGTATCGAGAGCAATTGCTCTTGCGATTCCGACACGCTGTTTCTGGCCACCGGAAAGTGCGTGAGGATAGGAATAATAATGCTCACGTTTAAGACCGACTTTTTCAAGAAGATCCATAGTCTTTTCCTTGCGGAGCTGTGCGGAATAATCGGTGTTGATTTTATAAACTTCCTCGATGGATTTACCAACGGACTGGCGAGGGTCAAGAGATGCGGCGGGATCCTGGAAAATCATCTGCATTTCGCGGCGGAGTTCGCGCATTTCCGGTTTGGTAAGTTTGCCGAGGTTGATTCCGGTTTCATAGTTTCCGTCAAGTTTTTTCTGATATGCCGGATCAAGACATCTTTCGGTTATGGGAAGGATATCTTTGCCGTGGTAAGTATCCCATGCTTCCTGACGGAAAGCTTTTGCGGCGGCAACATGTTCTTTGATTTGGACGGTGATATCGTCCATTTCTTTCTTGATTTCCTCATTGGGAGTTCCTGCAACTTTGGATTCCTCATAGTGGCGTTCAAGATCACGGTATTTATGGATTTTTTCGGAGGAGATAAGGGTTTCCTTCTGCGCCTTGGAGAAAAGTTCCTGAACAGCCGGAAGATCCTTGCAAAGGATAAGGGAACCTACGGTTCTTGAACCTTCGCGAAGCTGGCGGGAAGCATCTTTTTTGAGCTCCTTGGATTTGAATTCAAGGGTGCTGAGTTTTTTCGCAAGGCGGGCTTCCTTTTTAACTTCCTTATCGCTTCCGAGAGCGGAAAGAGCATCTATCTCAATTCTGAGAGCATCGGCTTTTTTATCAACTTCAAGGGATTTTTTGAAAAATTCATCAGCCTTTTTCTGATACTGCGGAAGTTTTGCAATTTCTTTTCCGAAATATTTCGGGCACATTTCGTCAAAGGTTCTTCCGTAATAAATGCAGGCTCCGCTGGTCTGGGGATAAAGCTGGAGAATAACGCGGCCAAGGGTGGATTTTCCGCAGCCGGATTCGCCAACAACGCCGAATTTTTCGCCTTCGGTGATGGAGAAGGAAACGTCCTCAATCGCTTTGATATAAACGCCGCGGCGGACAGGGAAATATTTTTTGAGCTTTTTCAGTTCAAGCAGTGTTTTTCTTTCTTCGCTCATTTGCTCTGTTCCTCCTCAACTTTATGGCAATATACAAAGTGACCGGGTTCGGTTTCAAGCATTTCCGGAACTTCTCTTCTGCAGCGTTCGGTTGCATAAGGGCATCTCGGGTGGAAACGGCATCCGCCGATATCTTCGGTTATGTTCGGGAAAGTTCCGGGAATGGGCTGGATGTCGAATTCGTCCAGATCGACGTTCGGAACAGCGTTCATAAGACCGATGGTGTAAGGATGCTGGGGTTTTGCAAAAATCTGTTCAATGGTTCCTTCCTCAACTTTGCGTCCGGAATAGAGAACGATTACTCTGTCCGCAATTTCCGCAACAACGGAAAGGTCATGGGTGATGAAAAGAACGCCGGTGGAAACGTCTTTTTTAAGCTTGTTGAGAAGAACAAGAACCTGTTTCTGAATGGTTACGTCAAGAGCGGTTGTGGGTTCATCCGCAATAAGAAGGCTGGGCTGAACGGACATTACCATTGCTATCATAATACGCTGGCGAAGACCGCCGGAAAGCTGGAACGGGAACTGTTTAAGACGTTCTTCCGGATTCGCGATACCGACTTTTTCAAGATAGTTCTTTGCGGTTTCCATTGCTTCTTTTTTGCTCATTCCGCGGTGGAGCATAAGGCTTTCGGTCATCTGGCGACCAATGGTAAGAAGCGGATTAAGAGCGGTCATGGGCTCCTGGAAAATCATTCCCATCTGTTTTCCGCGAAGGGTGTTGAGTTCCTTGGGGCTCATGGTGGTAAGTTCCTGTCCGTTAAGTTTAATGCTGCCGGAAACGATTCTTCCGTTGTTCGGAAGAAGTCCCATTACGGAAAGGGTCGTAACGCTTTTTCCGCAGCCGGATTCACCAACCATGCAAAGAGTTTCGTTTTCGTTAAGATCGAAAGAAACTCCGCGCAGAACTTCATATTCTTTTTTATCAATTCGGAAGGTTGTAACAAGGTCCTTCACTTCAAGCACTTTTCCCATAAGAAGCATCCTCCTAAAAAATCATGGGTGTGTTTCAAGCTGATTTCTCCTTTTTGTTTCAAGAAGCTCTCAGCTTGGAACACACCCAAAGGTGTGTTCCAAAAACCGGCAAAGCCGGAAGTTTTTTAATTATTCTGCATATCCCATATCTACGAGATAGAACGTGCCGCCCGGATCACGGGTTACGCCGGTGTAGTTGGAGTTGAAGCAGAAGATGTTGGTGCCGTTATAAATAGGCTGTACGTATGCGTTTTCCTGAAGAGCTGCGTTGCAGAGCTGGAGGTTTTCAACACGTACTGCGGTATCGGAAGTGGTTTTGGAAGCAACGATGTAACCATCGATAACCGCTGCATCCTCTGCCGGGATTTTGATACGGCCTGCACCGTTGGTGGAATGGAAGTTCGGTTCCATAAGTTCGGTACCGTCACGGGTTACGTTGGACCATGCTGCAAGGGTGATGTCAAAGCGGTTTTCTGCTTTGGATTCGGTGAGCCATGCGGACCAGTCGATGCCTTCATATTTGATGTTGAAGCCGGCAGCAAGCATATTTGCCTGGAAATATTCGCCGAGTTTCTGATAAACAGGGGTGGTAGGAACGAGGAAGAGGATTTCTTCTTCTTTCCATTCGGGATGTGCATCGAGGATTGCTTTTGCGCCTTCAGGGTCATAACCGATGTTTGCGCCTTCGCATTCTTCAGAATAACCGAAGATCTTCGGGCCGAGAACGGATTTTGCGGTGGTTGCATAACCTTCCATCATGTAGGTTACAAAGCCTTCTTTATCGATGGACATTGCAAGAGCTTTTCTGAATTCGGGTTCAGCCATAACGGGGTTTACGTAAGAAGTTCCGCGGAGACCCATGTAATAGATCTGTGCTGCGTCGGAAGTTGCAACGGTTACGCCGTTGATGCCTTCAACACGGGAAATCTGCTCAACGGAAAGGTTGGGCATAAAGTCTGCTTCGCCGGTTTCCATACGTGCGATTGCGGTGGATTCTTCAGCGATGATGGTCATGGTAACGTCTTTGATTGCGGGTGCGCCGTTCCAGTATTCTTCGTTAGCGGTAAGAACAACGTTGGAACCGGAGATGGAGCTTACGAATTTGTAAGGGCCGGTGCCGCAGGGGTTGACCATGAGGTCCTGAGACTGCTGTGCAGTAGGAGATACGATTGCGGAGTTGGTGTGTGCAAATTTTGCAAGGATAACACCATCTTCATAGTTGAGGTGGAAAACGATGGTGTTTTCATCGGGGCATTCCATGGTTTCGATGGAGTTTGCGATGGAAGCACGGGCAGAACCGAATTCAGGGTCTTTGATGAGGCTGAAGGTATGCATTACAGCTTCGGAGTTGAAGTCGGTGCCGTCGTGGAATTTAACGCCTTCACGAAGTTTTACGGTAACAGTCATGCCGTCATCGGAGAACTCGGGGAGTTCTGCAGCAAGAAGGGGATCATATTCACCGGTGGTGGGGTTGATTCTGTAAAGGGTTTCGTAGATCTGAGCGTTTACATAAGTGGAAGCGCTGTCGTTGGTACGAAGAGGATCAAATCCGGTGAAAGGTGCGGTAAGAGCGATTTCGAACATAGTTCCGATTTCGGGGTTGCCGCCTTCGGTTTCGCCGCCTACGTTAGGGGTAGAGGGGTCAACGGGGGTGGTTGTGCCGTCGCATCCAGCAAGGAGTCCGAGGCACATTACCATTGCGATCATGATGCAAAGCTGTTTTTTCATGATTCATTTCTCCTTTTAGTTTTAATTTATTGCAGTGTCACAAAAGGTGGCAGAACAAACAGTTTTGAATCAGTCACGAAGGCTGGGGTCAAGAATATCTCTGAGCTTATCGCCGAGGATATTGAAGCAGATAACGGTGATCATTACGGCAATACCGGGAATGAAGATCATGCTGGGGCGCTGCCACATATATTCTTTTGCGGCTGCAATCATTCCGCCCCATTCAGGCATCGGAGGAGTTACGCCCATTCCGAGGTAGCTCAGGGTGGAAATGGAAATGATGGAGGTCGCCATTCTCATGGTTGCGATAACGATGATGGTGGGAAGGCAGTTTTTGAGGATATGGATAAGAAGGATTCTCGCGTCGGTTGCACCGAGAGAACGGGTCGCCATAATGTAATCCTCTTCTTTAAGCTGAAGAACTCTGCCTCGAACCATTCTCGCGAAGCTGGGAATGGACCAGATGCTGATCGCGAGCATTGCGTTGAAGGTACTTACGCCGAACATTGCAATGATGAGCATTGCAAGAAGAATTCCCGGGAAGGTGAAAAGGATATCCATAACACGCATTATGGGGTTATCGAGCTGTTTGTAATAACCTGCGAGAAGTCCGCAGATTACACCGACCGCAAGGCCCATGGCTGTTGAAACAAAACCAACCATAAGGGAAATTCTTCCGCCATAGAGAAGACGGGAGAAAATATCGCGTCCGTAGTTATCGGTTCCGAGGATATGACCTTCGGCATAGATATCCTGGGGGTTTACTCCGCCCATTGCCAAAGCTTCTTCCTCATGGATTCCCCAGAAACCGGGGCGAAGGCGGATTGCAGGATCCTGCTCTTCATATCCATAAGGAGCGATGACCGGAGCAAAAATTACCATCAGGATTTCAACAAGAAGAACGAAGAAGCAAAGCGTTGCCATTTTGTTTTTCAAAAGCTTCTGGAACGCCGTTTTTATTGGATTTTTGCGTTTTACGTTTTCCACTTTCTTCCTCCTCCTTTATTCGTATTTGATTCTGGGGTCAACCACGCAATAAACAAGGTCAACGATGAGGTTAACAAGAATGAACATGGTTGCGATAATAAGAACGGTGCTCTGTACTACCGGGTAGTTATATTTTCTGATTGCGTCGATGAGGTAAGTTCCGATTCCGTTGATTACGAAAACCTGTTCGGTGATGATCGCACCGCCGAGAAGAACGCCGAAGCTGGTACCAAGCTGGGTGAGAAGCGGGATCATTGCGTTTCTCAGAGCGTGGATAAGAATTACGGTTGTTCCCTTAAGGCCTTTGGATTTTGCGGTTCTTATATAATCGGACTGGAGAACGTCGAGCATTGCGCTTCTGCCGATTCGGGTGAAACTTGCAATGGTGGAAGTTGAAAGAGCAACCGCCGGAAGAATCGCCTGCTGGAAACCGGTGGGAGTCCAGAAGAAATGGGTCATACCGCCGGAAGGAAGAAGTTTCAGAACAACAGCAAAAACATAGATAAGCATGGTACCGAGCCAAAAGTTCGGAATAGAGATACCTACCATTGCGCCGGTTGTAAGAACGTTATCAACAAGCTTATCTTTCTTGAGCGCGGAAATAATTCCCGCCGGAATTCCGACGATTATTGAAAGAATCATTGCGGCGCAGGCAAGGTTCAAAGTATTGGGAAGTCTGACCAGAATTTCGCCGAGTATCGGCTGCTTGGTGGTAAAGCTGGTGCCGAGGTCAAGCTTCAGAAGTTTTTTAAGATATGTAATATACTGGGTGAAAAAGCTTTCGTTAAGACCAAGGCTTTCCCTTACCCTTTCGATATCTTCTTCCGTTGCGCCAACACCCGCAACAAGTTCCGCCGGATCGCCGGGAGCAATATAAAGGCTGGCGAATACAATGAATGTCATACCGATTACAAGAACCAGCATCATAAGTATTCTCTTCAAAACATATTTTCGCATGGTCAATGCCTCCGAAGAATCTGAATTCAGAAATTGGGCAACGCCAATTTCCGATAAAAAATTACTTTTATTATATCACCTTTTCCTGTTTCTTCAATACTTTAACACGGTAAAACGATGATTTTTTCCGTTTTACACAAATAATTGTTGAAAAAAACACATAGAGAGGACAATTTGCACTACAACATTAAAAAAATTATTCATTATTCTTGCAAAAATCCAAATAATTATTCATTTTTGACGCTTTTCCTGCATCTTTTTTTCATTTTAAAGTTGACAGATTTTCATTTTTTGGTAATATAGTGTTTGTGTCTGCGGCTTTGCCGCTATTATTAAATAAGGAGTAATATATAAATGAAAGAACTCGTTGAACTCTTTCTCGCTTTTGCGCGTATAGGCGGCCTTACTTTCGGCGGCGGCTATGCAATGCTTCCTATGCTCCAGCGTGAAGTTGTTGAAAACAAAAAATGGGCTACTGAAGCCGAACTTATGGATTATTATGCTGTAGGGCAATGCATTCCCGGCGTAATTGCCGTTAATACCGCTGTTTTTGTGGGCAACAAAGTAAAAGGTCTTCTTGGTGCAATTGCCGCTTCTCTCGGCGTTGTTGCACCTTCCCTTGTAATAATTGTTGCAATTGCCGCTTTTATCCAGAGTTTTTCCGAACTTGAAATTGTTCAGAACGCTTTTGCGGGAATCCGCGTTGCCGTCTGCGTTCTCATCCTCACCGCAATTGTAAAACTTTTCAAAAAAGCAATCGTTGATAAATTCACCTTTATTCTTTTTGCAATTGTTTTCGCACTCACCCTTTTCCTGGATATCAGCCCGATTATTTTTGTAATCCTTGCCGCAATTGCCGGCATTATAGTTAAATGTATAAAGGAGGGCAAAGCAAAATGATTTACCTTCAGCTTTTCTGGGAATTCCTTAAAGTAGGTCTTTTCACAGTCGGCGGCGGACTTGCTTCCCTTCCCTTCCTTTATGATATTTCCGACAAAACCGGTTGGTACACCCATGCTCAGCTCGCGGATATGGTGGCGATTTCCGAATCCACCCCCGGCCCTATCGGAATCAACATGGCAACCTACGTTGGCTTCACTTCCGCAGGCATTCTCGGTTCCGTGCTCGCAACCCTTGGTTTTATCATTCCTTCCATAATCATTGTAAGCATTGTTTCCAAATTCCTTAAAAAATTCAACGAAAACAAGTTCGTAAAAGGCGCTTTCTATGGTCTTCGCGCAGTTTCCGTTGCGCTTATCTGCAGCGCACTTGTTTCCGTTGTAAAAATTTCCCTTATCAACATTCCTCTTTTCCAGGAAACCGGAGCAATTCTCGACCTCATCAGCATTCCCGGAATCCTTCTTGCAATTGCCTGCTACTTCGTGCTCAAAAAGTGGAATCCTCATCCCGTTGTAATTCTCGGAGGAAGCGCCGTTGTCGGAATTCTTCTTGGATTTGTTGGACTTATGTAATTTATTCCAATAAAAAAACCTTGTCCGTTTCGGACAAGGTTTTATTTTTTTGCGATGAATTCTTCGAGCTGTTTATCTGTTCCCCAACCGGATTCTTTGAATTTCTCGAATTCTTCTTTATTCATCCATTCAGGCTGACCGCTCCATTGGCGATTAACCGCTTCCTGCCAGGGAATTTTAACCGGGTCCGCCTCGAGGTAATCGAAAAGCTCCTCGACGCCCTCTTTTGTTACGTTGCTTATTTCAAAAACCCTTTCGCAGCCGGAATTTATCATCCAGTTACGCACCATCGGAACGTTAGCGAAAGGTGAATCCGTTTTTGTAATGATTCCTATAAGCGGGCGGTTTGTCCAGCAGTTGCAGTTCGGTTCGAAAACCGCGAAGGGTTCGTCTGCCGCCATAACAAGAGCAAGAACGTCCGCCTCGAAGGAAAAACAGGCAAGACCGATTCCGCAATGTTTGGTCTCGGAATATTCGCCCGGGGAATCGATTATAAAATCGTCTGTGTTCGTATATTGAGTTTTGTGATAATGGAGTTCTTCACCGTGCAGAATCTGGGTCAGGGAAGTTTTTCCCGCCTCGCTTCTGCCCATCAAAAACATTTTTTTCATCTGTGCTCTCTTTACACCTCTGTTATTTCACAGACGGTGAATTTAAGTTTATATTCAAAGAATTCAATAACGCCTTCAAGGGCGCTTCGAACGTTGGAACGGTCTCCGAGAATTACGACAGAACCGCTGAAACGGTCGAGAGTTCCGATTTCGACGTTGCCGCTTTTCATCGCGATATCCGCAACGATAATCGCCGCTTCTTCCGGGGTAACGTGGATAAGACCGATGGATTCACCGGTGTGGTCTTCGCCGAAATGGGTTCCTATATGTAACGCAAGGTTCTGATAGATTCTTGTTTCGGAAGAACCGATGAGCTGGGCGAGTGAAATTTCCTTGCCCTTTACTTTGATACGGACTATTCGAAGATCTTTATCTTTCAGTTCCTCATATTTTTTTTGGAAAACCTTTTCAAGGAATTCCTCTCTGGTCATGCGCACTCCCATAACCGCACTTCCTTAACGTTTGGTAACTTCGCAGACTACGTATTTCATAACGTCACGGAAATACTGGCAAACCTCGTTGAGAGCAGCGGTAACGTCCGCAATATCGCCGGTTATGATCATTGAACCGGTGAAACGGTCCGCAAAGCCAAGATATACGTTGCCGCTTTTAACCGCAATATCGGAAGCGATAACTGCGGATTCCGGCGGAGTCATATTCATAATTCCGATAGCGTTGGAGGTGTAATCTATGGAGGGGTTAAGACCCAGTTTCTGATATATTATAGGCGCAGGACCGCCGATTACGTGGGCAAAGGTTATCTCCTTACCTGCAACGGTTTCCTGAACTATTCTTATCTGTTCATGGGTGTCGCTCATAAAGTCGTTTCCTCCTGATTTTTCGTTTTTTTAGGACCAAAAACCAATCTATGATAAAGCAAAAGCCACTTTTGCTTATACATATTTTTACTTAAGTATATACTATCACAAATTACCAAAAAGGTCAACGGTTGTTGGAGCGAAGAACCTTAATAATTTTGAGCACAAAAAATGAGCACGGCGTTTTTTTGCCGTGCTCATTTTTTTGTCAGTTGATTACATCTGTTTTTTCTTTTGCTTCGGATATTATGCTTATTCCCACACCGGAATTTACAACCACTTCATAGCTGATGTCTTCCGGAGCATTGGAAACCTTAAGCGTCAACATTTTTCCGAATTTTCCTCTTTCGGCATTATAGCTATCAATGAAAGTATCTCTAAGAGCTTTTGTGAATACAAAATCCTGGATTCTTAAGCTTTCATCTTTCATCCATTTTGCACGGATTATAATTTCCGCACCGGTTCCGTCAAAATCATTTTTCAGAATTTCAACCGCTGCTTCTTCAAATCTCGGTTCAAAAACGACGTCATAAGTAATACCATCACTTGTTGTATATTTTCTTGCCGAGAACATCTCGACTTCAACAAATGCGTAGCCGTTTTCGGTTTTCAGCGGAAGCTGAGGATTGTCAATGTTGCTCATAAATCTCTTTTCATCAACAACAAGGCGTCCGCCGTTATCTTCGCTGTTGTCAACAATGTCGCCGAAAACAGACACATAGTTTGCGGAAAGAACGTATCCGTTGAGGTCAAGAGTAATGTTGTCGGAAACCATAACAATGTTTTCGGAAGTATCGCCAAGCAAAGTTATAACATCGCCGTCGGTTGCCGCGTCAAGTGCTTCTTCAAGGGTTGAATAATTTTCTTCACCAATTTTCGCCTCATCACCCCATGTGAGAACAAATGGGCTGAAAGAACCTACAACAAATCGGATTCCTTCCGGGCGAAGTTCACCGTCAATCGGTTTTCCTTCAACAAGTTCGCTGTGGTCATCGGTGTAGTGGTGGAGTTTCGGTTTAAGTTCCATTTCAACGGCTTTATCACAATCAAGTTCCGGATCAATAAAGCTATAGGGAAGATAAATAACTTTATTTCCTTCAGGGGTGTTTTCATTGCCTTCAAGCTGGAAGTAATAGGCTTCAGCATTGTCATAGGATTTTTCCTGACCGAAATGGTTTACGGTAAGCTTCCAGTCTTTTCCGTCTTTTTTAACAGGCGTCGGGTCCTGAACCGGTTTTTCGATATCATCTTCTTCAACAGCATCCACAACTTTGCTTATGCAATAATCATCGCCGATGGAATAATAATAATCACGCTGTATAATTTCATCATTTGCGTTATACCAGTCGATTATCTGAACCCTTGTGGTTCCGCTGACGGTGCTTACATAAATTTTAAGTCCGTTAATTTCGATTACTTCAAATCCGGAAAGATCAAGACGCGGTTTTCCGTCTTTTTCAATGGTTCTTATTTTTCCGGAACGAATTATTTCGTTCTGTTCTTCGGCGTTTTCATAATCAAGCATTCCTTCCGCGCCGGAGTTGTTACGTTTATAATAAATCGCACCTTCCGGAGGTTCAACCTGAGCAATTATATTGGTAATTGTATAAATATCGGCATTATCAGCAAAGGAAACCGTTATAAAACCATCCTCAATAGTGATAATGGCGCCTTTTTCCTTAAGTTCTTCAAGGGTATATTCAGTTGCGGTGCTGTGGCTCGTTCCAACGGTTATTTTAAGACGGCTGTCCTCTTCGCCATAGCTGAGAGGTTCCCAATATTTTTCCATCCAGATATTTTTAAACGGAAAATCGAAATAAACTCCTATTTTTTCAATGATAAAATCGGTTCCGGCTTCATTTATCCAATAAAGATAATAATCTTCATCGGTAAAAATTCTTTCCTCGCCGTAATAAGTTCCCCAAACCGGAAGAGTTGTTTCCCCATCTTTTGCATATCTGTATCCGTTATCAAATTCCATTTTATAAGGTTTATAACCCGCCGGAGGATAAACAGTCAAAACAGCTTCGCCAAAATTATCTGTTCCAAATTCATTTATGAATCTTCTTTTTACGCTTTCGTAGTTGATTTCCGTTCCAGTATATCTAAGAACAAGATTTCCGTTTACATAATTTACGTTTTCCTCGGAATCCAGATAAGTCATAAGATCGCTTCCGGTGGTTTCTATTTCAACTCTTTGGTTGAATTTTTCCGGAGAGATTGTCTGAACGCTTGCGAAAGCATCGTCAAAAGTAAATACTTCTGTTGTTCCTTCCGCAAGGGAGGAATTTAAATTTACGGACTGATATACTATGTTTCCGTTCTGGCCAACCCACGCAATATAAATCCAATAATTTTCCTCAACGAGGGAAACGGTTACTTTTCCGGTGGTTTCGTTTCTTGTGATATGTGCAAGTTCTATATAGCTGCGGTAATAAGGATCTCCATTTCTTACAGGGTCGAATTCATTGTCTTCGCTTTCAGTTCTCTCGATGAATTCTTCAAGGAAATAATCTCCGCCGTTGGCTCCGTTGAATCCAACAGCCCAATCCGGTGCCTGGATAATAACGGTTGCATATATATTGCTCATAACCGCGCCTTCATCAACATAAGCGGTCTGCCAATCTTCCGGGTCATTTTCTGCAATTACAAATTCAGCAGCTCCTGTTTCCGGATCATATTCGTAAAGAACGCCATCGAGAGCAGAACTTATTTCAATGGTTACTGCATCCGGATAATCGTTTTCGCCGCTGTTGCTGCTGGGCTGTCTTTCGGGCTCATTTCCGCCCTGGTTTTCTTCAACCTGGGGGAACACAAGAGAAACCATAAGGTTATCCGTAACGGTTTCGGAACCGTTGCTCCAGGTTACGCTGTAAATTTTGCTTGCGTTGCAAAGGTTTCCGTTATCAACATAATTAATCCAGCCGAGCCCGTCAAGCTCGCCGGATGCAGTAACGAAATCAGCCACGTTTTTATTTTCTCCGTCAATCTTGATTCCGGTTACACTATAATCTTCACCGGGAGCATCAAGTTTTACAACAAAACCGCCGTTTCTTGAGGGATTTCCCTCTGTATCAGACTGAAGCACCTCGAGCAGCTCGTCCGCTCCAACATCTTCAATCAAAAAATGGTATTCAATGTGGGTTCCTTCAATTCCGTTATTCCTAAATCCGCTTATTTCTTTTTGGAAAGCCTCTTCAAAAATTCCAAGCTGAACAGATGCGCGGTCACCGAGGGAGATTTCCTCTCCGCCATTATCATCAGGATTCTCATCTGCTACAACATCTCCGAAATCAGTTGCAACGGTAATGGTTTCTTCAAGAGTTTCTCCGTTTTCGTTAGTCCAGGTAATTTTAAGTTCTCTTGAAACCTCAATAAGTTTTCCATCGCTTGAATAGCCTACAGGAAGAAACGCAGCCCAGCCTTCCTCAAGAGTTTGCGCAAGGTCGCCGTTAACTTCATTCCATGCGTCAATTTCATTTCTTGTTCCCTCTTTTACAGAAATAACTTCTGTAAAACCTTCGGGAATTTTAAATTTTACCAAAATTCCTCTTCCACCTATAGAATCTATACCAAGTTTGGTAATAATCTCTTCTTCCTATGTTTCGCTTCCGGAATATCTTACAATAACTTCTGATCCGTTTTCAAAGATTTCAAAATTTTGAGCATCGTCTGAATTGACAAACTCGAATCTTTTTTCCGAAAGTTCTTCGCCTTCCGCCATCGCGCTTACCGGAAAAACTCCGATAATCATAATAATGGCAAGAAACATACTTGTAAAACGTTTGAACATTTTTATTTCCTCCGTTTTCCGAAAAAGGGGGACTCTCCCCTTTTTTAAATTTTATATAATATATATTACAACCCTGTTTTTAAAAAAACAATAAGCTGGCTGCATAGTCGAACAAAAAAAGCCGCGGAAAATTGCACAGCCCCAAATTGTGCGGACAGCACAAAAAAAGCACATTATGGCAGAGAAATAAAAAATTCAAGCAAGGAACTGACTTCTCATTTCAAGGGGAGTCAGTTTTGTTTTAAGCTGAATACGCTGATGATTGTAGAA
>JAGASN010000042.1 GCA_017847875.1 Oscillospiraceae bacterium
ATTCCTTTTTTCCCTGACATAAAAATACCTCCTATGGTAGTATCTTAATTCTACCATAGGAGGTGCTTTTTTCATATTGTCCGTTTTTACTGGACTTGTGCAAAAACCGAAGCTTTTTTTATTTTGATTTGTTTATTTTATCATTTCGAGGAATTCTTTTTCATCTATAATTTTAATTCCAAGGCTCTGAGCTTTTGTAAGCTTGCTTCCGGCTTCCTCTCCGGCAAGAACAAAGCTTGTTTTTTTGGAAACGGAAGAAGAAACCTTTCCGCCGTTTGCGGTGATTATATCGGAAGCTTCGTTTCTTGTCATGGTGGGAAGGGTTCCGGTAAGAACAAAAGTAAAACCGGCAAAAATATCGGATTTTTCTTTTTTCTCAGCAGTCATATCAACGCCGTATTCTTTGAGCCTTGATATAAGGTTTTTGGATTGTTCAAGGGAAAAATAATCCAGAAGGGATTTTGCCATTATCTCTCCGAAACCGTCAATGGAACAAAGTTCTTCCATGCTTGCTTCCATAAGAGAATCGATGTTTCTGAATTTTTCCGCAAGAATATCGGCGGTTTTCTGCCCGATATTGCGGATTCCGAGAGCATAGATAACTCTTGAAAGACCTGCGGATTTTGATTTTTCAATGGCGGAAATAAGGTTGTTTGCGGATTTTTCTCCCATTCGTTCAATGGAGGAAATATCGGTCGCGATAATTCCGTAAATATCCGGCTGGGATTTTATAATTCCGTTTTCAACAAGTGCGGTAAGAACAGCAGGTCCCATTCCGTCAATATCCATTGCGTCGCGGCTGGCAAAATGTATAAGGTTCCTGAGAAGCTGTGCCGGGCAATCCGGATTTGGACAGCGTAAAACGGCTTCATCGGCTTCCCTGACAGCTTTTGTTCCGCAAGCGGGACAGAATTCAGGCAATTTGAAAGTGCCTTCCTGCGGGCCTTTTGCCGCAAGAGCGACGACCTCCGGAATTATTTCCCCTGCCTTGCGAACGATTATGCTGTCGCCTATATTTATATTTTTTGAATCAATAAAATCCTGATTGTGAAGAACAGCGCGCGATACGCTTGTTCCGGCAAGTTGGATAGGTTCAAAAACAGCAGTGGGAGTCAGTGCTCCGGTTCTTCCGACCTGAACTTCGATATCAAGAAGTTTTGTGATCTTTTCTTCCGGCGGATATTTGAATGCAACGGCCCATTTTGGATATTTTGCGGTAGAACCGAGAAGCTCTCTGTCTGCAAGATTATTGACTTTAATAACAGCGCCGTCGATATCAAAACCAAAATTATCACGGTTTTCACCGATATATTTTATGTTTTCAACGGCTTTGTGTATATCGGTATAGCGGTTATAAAGAACAGAAACAGGAAAACCTAGGCTTTTTACAAAATCAAGACTTTCGCTGTGGCTTTCAAAAGTTTTTCCTTCGCATTGCTGAATGTTGAATATAAAAATATCAAGTCCGCGTTTTGCGCTTATTTTAGGGTCTTTCTGACGAAGAGAACCTGCGGCGGCGTTTCTTGGATTTTTAAAAGGTTTTTCACCGGAAAGTTCCTGTGCTTCAACAAGTTTTTTAAAAGTTTCCTTTGAAATATAAACCTCACCGCGGAGTTCAAGGTAAGAAACTTCCGGGCAGTTTATTTTTTTAGGAATGGAAGCGATCGTTAAAAGATTATGGGTAACGTCTTCTCCGACAAAGCCGTCTCCTCTTGTTGAACCGCGCACAAAAACGCCGTTGCGATATTCAAGGGAAACGGAAAGACCGTCGATTTTTGTTTCAACAACATATTCCGGATCATCAATAACGGAACGGACGCGGTTATCAAATTCATATAGTTCCTCATAGCTGAAAACGTCCTGAAGACTTCCCATCTGAACAGCGTGCTGAACAGGTTCAAACTTCATCGAAGCCGCTCCGCCGACTTTTTGTGTCGGAGAATCCGAAGTTATAAGTTCGGGAAATTCTTCTTCAAGGTCGAGGAGCTCATGATAAAGCAAGTCATATTCATAGTCATCAAGTTCCGGCGCATCAAGTTCATAATAAAGTCTGCTGTGATATCGAACAAGATCGCGCAGTTCATTTATTCTTTTTTCGGCGGCTAATTTATCCATAAAATCCTCCGGAAGGCAAATTTATAGAAATATTATATCACTTTTTGGGTTATAAATAAACAAAGCGGCACGGAAAACCGTGCCTTTCGGTAAATATTTTATCTGTTGATAACGGTAAACTGCATGCTTTCGAGAACGTCGAGAGCTTTATCGTTAAGAGTTTTGTCGTTACTTCCGACGCAGAGAGCGTCAATAATGATTTCGGCTTCGGGCTGTGCGGTTTTAAGCAGAACAGCATTGGCCATTACGCAGATATTGGTAACAACTCCGCAGATTTCGATTTCATCATAGTTGTAATCCTTATGAAGAACGAGCATTGCAAGATCAAAGCTTCCGAAGGTATGTTTTCCTATGGTCATTGCGTCCTTGCAGGCTTCACCGGTTTTTCCGTAAAGTTTCCAGCCTTCGGTGCCGTTCTGGCAATGAACAACCGGAAGTTTTTTTCCTTCCTGCATTTCAAGATATGCAGGACCGTGGGTATCCATGGTATAGATTATATCGTGACCTTCGGCGCGATAATTTTCAACTTTTGCGGCAATACGCTCATCAAGAAGTTCAGCGCCTTCAAAACCAAGGCTTCCGGAAACAAAATCGTTCTGATAGTCAACAACAACAAGAAGTTTTTTCATAACAGTTCTCCTTTTTATATAAAACTTTTATTCATCAAGTTCGCCGCAAAGGTCTTTTTCCATAAGCTCTTCTATTTTATCTTTTGGGTAACCGCAGCTCAGGAGATAATAAAGCTTTGCAACGGCGGCTTCGGTGGTCATGTTTTTTCCGCTTACTGCACCGGCTTTTTTAAGCGGACTGCTTGCGGCATAATGCCCGAGACTAACGGTTCCTGTCGGACATTGGGAGCAAACAACAACAATGTTTCCGTGCTCATAGGCTTTTTTGATAATACCGCTGAGTTCGGTGCAATAATTAGGAACGTTTCCGGCTCCGAAAGTTTCAAGGACAACGCCCCGGAGTTTTTGAGTAATAATAGGTTCGAAAAGATCGATTCTTATTCCGGGAAAAATTTTGATTACACCGATAGGTTCCTCAACAAATTCCTGCATTTTAAAAGGCGCTTCGCTTTTTTTCATCAGAACATTATCGCGGTAACGAATTCCGATTCCGGCGTCCGCAAGTTTTGGATAATTAGGAGAATCAAAAGCGATAAGGCTGTCCGCAGACATTTTTATTGCTCGGTTTCCGCGAAGAAGCTTTCCGGCAAAGAAAATGCAGACTTCGAAAACTTTTCCGGAAGCGGCAATCATCATTGAAGCAAGAATGTTATCTTTTCCGTCGCTTCGAATTTCACAAAGAGGAATCTGTGAACCGGTTATGATTACCGGTTTAGGAAGATTGCGGAGAATAAAGGAAAGCGCGGAAGCGGTATATGCCATAGTATCGGTTCCGTGAAGAACAACAAAGCCGTCATATTTATCCATATTATCACGGATAGTTCTTCCGATAAGGTTCCATTCGCTTACTGTAACATCGGAAGAATCCAGAAGCGGAGAAAATTCGATTACATCATATTCCGGAAGTTCCGGCGAAGAAAAATCGCTTATTCTTGCCATTATATTCGAAAAAGGTTCTTTTCCGGGTTCATAACCGTTTTCACCGCGTTCCATACCAATGGTTCCGCCGGTATATATAATACAAATGCGCTTCATTTTTTCCTCCGCAGATTTTGATACATTTATATTATCACATATTTTTATTTTGGTAAACATATTTACGTTCAAAAATCCGTTTTTCGCTGTTGTTTTTTGCTTGGTTTTCTGCCGGAACAAAGCCGCGTTTTTTGTAAAAATCTATAGCTTTTTTGTTGGAATCAAGAACGGTGATATATGGAGAAACGCATTTTGAAAGAGCAAAATCAAGAAGTTTTGTTCCAACGCCTTTTCCCTGCTTTTCCGGAGAAACATAAAGAAGACAGATTTCTTCGTCAGTTGGATTTATTGCGACAATTCCTTCCGGAGCATTATCATAGCTTATAAAAATGAGATAACTGTTTTTTATTTTTTCAGAAAGGAAATCAATCATATAGTTCAAATCATGCTTTTCAATAAATTCCGCGGAACAGATATTTTTATGAGATTCTTTCCATGAATCCATATAAACTTTTGCGGCATCGATAATATTTTCTTTTGAAACTTTTGTTATCATACCAATTCCCCTTTCTTTTTTATAAAAAGAAAAGCACCGTTTCTGAAAGAAGAAACAGTGCTTTTTTTGGAGGCGACAACCAGATTCGGACTGGTGAATCGAGGTTTTGCAGACCTCTGCCTTACCACTTGGCTATGTCGCCATATATTTTAAGCCCCACAAAACTATGGGGCTTAAAATCTGGAGCGGGTTACGAGGCTCGAACTCGCTACCTCGACCTTGGCAAGGTCGCGCTCTACCAGATGAGCTAAACCCGCAAATGGTGCCTTCGGTCGGAATCGAACCAACGACAC
>JAGASN010000043.1 GCA_017847875.1 Oscillospiraceae bacterium
GCTACGGCATACAAATCCAATGTAATTTCGATGCTTTCCACATCTTCTTTAAGCTGAACAGTGAATTTTTCTCCGCTGTCAATGGTTTCGGATTCATATGTACCTGCTGCTCCCACAGTAATTTTGGTTGCATAAATAGCTGCAGTAGCAGGAGCCTCTCCGGGTATAATTTCAATACCTTCTTCCGCAAATACAGTCATGGGGAACATTCCCACAACCATGAGAACCGCAAGAAGCAAACTTAAAATTTTCTTCATTTTGAAAATTCCTCCTCTTTGTTTTAATATATATAATCACCCGAAGGTGTAATTTCCGTTTTCCTTTGCCAAAGTTTTTTGGCGGCGGCGTTCCTTCTTTTCCGCTTTCCTTCGGCGGTAAAGGATTTTTTGGTTCTCCGTTTCTTCCCGAACTATCGCAAAATTTTCGGAGATATCCGGAGTTTTCGGGTTCGGAAGCTCCGCGCTTCTTAAAACGTTTTTCCATGTTCCGAATCTTATTGCAAGGTATCTTCCGCCGATTATTTCCCTTGGCCACGGGGTATGTTTAAGTTCCGACGCGCAGGATTTTACGTATTCCAGAACCACCTCATCGGAAGCAAAACGGTATTTTTCCGCAAATTCCGTTTCTTTTTCGTTAAGAGCCTTTGCAACCCTGTTGCGGATTACGGATTCGTATATCTCTCCTCTTCCCGGATAGCACATTTTCCGCTCCCTCCTTTTTATATTTCATCAGGACTCATTATTCTCTGCAGAAGGCAGAGAATACGGGGCGCCCCGTACACCTTAAAACTGAATTTTATTTATAAAAAAACGACCCGCCGCAAAACCATCCAGGTTATGCAACGGGCCGATTTTTCCTGTTGTATAGATTACACTCGCAATGTCGTTCTTCCGGCTTATGCATTGGGAGGAAATCTTCCTCTGCGAATTTTCTTCCACCTTCTCAGCTTTTCTGCCAATGGCCGGCTCACGCCGCGAAGAAAACTCTCCTGCAAATACGGCACCTGGGTATGCTCCGGAATCTCACCGGATTCTCTAATCCCGCCGCCTGATTTTTTGCAGAGCAGCGGAACACAGTGCGTTTTATTTTTCTGAACTCCATAATAGCACTATTACCGGATTTTTTTAATGTCCAAACTTGTGAACTTACTTTTTTGGCAAAAGTCAGCAAGATTGGTCACCTAACGGGGTACTCAAAATTCAATTCCCTTTCTTGCCGAAGTACCTTTGTCATAAGGGTGCTTTATTTTATTCATCTCGGTAACATAGTCTGCCATGCTCAAAAGTCTTTCGGAGGGGTTTCGCCCGGTAAGAACAACTTCAAGTTCCTTTGGTTTGTTTTTAAGAAAATCCAAAAGTCTTTCTTCGCTTATCATTTTATGGTTACACGAAGAAATCGCTTCGTCAAGAACAAGAAGATCGGCATCTGGTGCCTCTGAAAGAGCTTTTTCCAGAAGTTCCCCATAATCTTTTGCGGCATTCTCCTTTTCTTCCTCACTCATATTACAGTAAAGTCCGTAGGATTTCCTGCAGTTAAAAACGGTTATATTTTCAAGCTTTTCGAAAGATTTAAGTTCGCTGGAGGTTCCGTTTTTGAAAAACTGACAAAAAACAACCTTTTTACCGAAACCTGCCGCACGAACTGCAAGCCCTGTTGCGGCGGTGGTTTTCCCTTTTCCGTTTCCGCAATAAATATGTATAAGCCCGAACATACGCTTTCTCCTTTGTATATTAAAAGACGGGCGGATATCCGCCCGCAGAATCTACTGCTGAATTATGCTTCAACAGGTTTATCCTTTTCCTCA
>JAGASN010000003.1 GCA_017847875.1 Oscillospiraceae bacterium
AAAAGCCCTCTGTGGCAAAATCCATTTCTGCCGTTCTTGGCGCTGACAAGCGCCGGGACGGCTATCTTGAAGGAGAAAATTATCTTGTTTCCTGGTGCTTCGGCCATCTGGCGGAGCTGGCTTCTGCTGAGGTGTACGACGAGGCGTATGCCAAATGGAGCCGTGAACAGCTCCCTATCATTCCTGAAAACTGGCAGTACAGCGTCGGGCGCGATAAGAAAAAGCAGCTGGATCTGCTGACGGAGCTCATGCGCCGAGCGGATGTGACCGAGATCATCAACGCCTGCGACGCGGGACGCGAGGGTGAGCTCATTTTCCGCACTGTTTATCTGCTGGCAGGCTGCGTGAAACCCGTGAAGCGCCTCTGGATTTCTTCCATGGAGGACGCGGCGATCCGTGAGGGCTTTGAAAATCTGCATGAAGGCAGCGAGTACGATAAGCTCTATGCCGCAGCCCTTTGCAGAAGCAAGGCGGATTGGCTGGTGGGCATCAACGCCACCCGGCTTTTCTCTGTGCTGTACCACCGCACGCTGAATGTCGGGCGCGTGGTGTCGCCTACGCTGGCGCTGCTGGTAGAGCGCGAAGCGGAAATCAAGGCTTTCCAGCCGGAGCCCTTTTACACGGTGAAGCTGGATACTGGAGATTTTACGGCGGTCAGTGAGAAGCTGAAAAACAAGCAGGACGCGGAAAACCTGAAATCTGCCTGTACAGGCACGATGGCAGTGATCCGCAGTGTGGAGCAGAAGGAAAAGTCGGAAAAAGCCCCGGCGCTTTATGATCTGACGACGCTCCAGAGAGATGCCAACCGCATTCTGGGCTTTACTGCTCAGCAGACGCTGGATTAAGATACATAAAACGATACAAAAAAGTGCGTTATACAAACCTGCTGACGGCCGGAAAACTGAATACATATCTTGCGGAAATTGATGAACGTGCTCAAAATGTAAAAGATGCGTTCGTAAAGCAAATGGTTGAGCACGAGGACGTGAATGAGATGCTCAAAGAGCAAAATCAAATGGAATGGGTTCAAAAAATGAACAACATCCGCAACAGAGCCGAAGAAATTATAAACAACGAGATAATTTTCAATTGAAAATTTCTGGCTAAAATACGATGGCATCGTATTTTAGCCAGAAATATCTGTCAGATTTTAAGAAGAGAAAAGTGTAAAAGTTGCAAAAATCTCTTCTGAAATTATCACAATTCAAAGAAAAGCTCCCCAAAATCGATTTTTTGGGGAGCTTTTTTCTATATATTCAGTTTCACTCTGCAAACTCCGTTGCTGACTTCCCTTGTCAGAATTTCCTCTGGTATTTTAGAAAGCCATTTTTTGCTGAAATTGGTGTTGCCGTAAAAGCAATCAAAATTTGCGACAGGAAGAACTACCCAAAGAGTATCTTCCTGCTCATTTGCCTCGCAAAAGCTGACAACATCATATATAACTTCCGTAGGGACCGCTTCAATTTTTAACGAAGAAAGCTTTTGAGCACGGGCTTCGGAAATGATGTGCTTTTGAGCACGGAGCGGGCCAAGTTCAAGAGCATCTGCTAAAATATCATCAAAGCGCAAAAGCCAGGTAGCTTTGGTGTTTACCGCAAAAATCGGCACCTGCATCTGCCGAAGCTTCTTTTTCCATTCATTTACAAAACCTTTGGAAATGCCGTCAATTTTTTTCTGCGCGGTTTTGCTGATGAACTCCGGATTGCTTTTAGCAAATTTCTGAATGTTTTTAATATGGCGGTAAAGCCAGCCTTCCCCTTTTTCGTTCACAAGTTCCGGAAAAGTTTCGAAAAGATTCCCAAAATTAACAAAAGGAGGCTCTTCGCTTTTCGAAGGCAAGCTGCACCAGGCGCAAAGGGCATTTCTTGCATACTCAACCCGGTCATAAGCGGAACCCGAAAGAATCTCACCGTTTTTACCGTGGAAAAGATAACCCCTCGCAATAATGGTAAGTATCCTGCCCAGACCTTCAAATTCCGTAAGAGTGTTAAAGGTAAACCTGCCGAGATAAGAAAGATCCTGCTTATTCTTCGCGGTATATTTTTGCTCCGTGATGTATGCCCAGAATTCTTCCAATTCTTGTGTCATCAAGATACCTCCTTACCTTTTCATATTTTCTGCCGTGATGCGAAGCTTCTTCATAAACCGAGAACGGTATTATTTCAAGAACAAAATCAAGCTTTCCGAGTGCAGCGGCGCATTTTAAGGTTTCTTTGCAATCAAATCCGTTGTAATCTCTGGTTCTTATAGGCATCAGAATATGACGTAATCTTTCGTTTATATCTTCCCGGTAGTAACCGTGAACATATCTGTTATCAAGAAGCTGTTTGAGATTTTCACTGTCACCGTTTTTTGTTGCGGAATGTTTTTTGATTCCGGCATTGCTGTGCATATCGTCAAAATCCGCAATTATATCCCCGAGAATACGGTAGCCTCCGTTTCGGAAATCACAAAAAACATCCCTATACTGAAAAACGCTGAAATAATCACAAATTTTATCCAGCACATTGGGTCTTTCTTCAGGCGGAGTGAGATGCCATTTCAGTTCATCAAGCATTCGTCGTGCTCTTCTTATTTTCGAAGCGGGTACGTATTCAAAGGCAGCATAAAGTCTGTCAACGGAATATTCGTTTTCCTGTCCCCGGGAGAAAAGTATTCTGTAAACATCGTTTTTGCGTTTCATATCAACCGGAATGTGGTTCAGATATTGTGCGCGTTTAAGCGCTGTTTCATAATCTTCGATAAGGCATTTCACTCTTTCAAAAAATGCAGGATCGAGTTTTTCTTTCCATTCCGGGTCTTCCGCAAATATAAAAAGTTTTTCCGGAACCTGCGGATTCGGTTTTATCTTTTCGGTTTCTTTTGAAAGCATAAGCGCATAATACGGAAGTTTTTCAAGGTTTGATGTTACGCTTTCCCAATCTGTTTTCTCAAAAAATTCTTTAAGTCTGCGGTTTTTTGTTGGTTCATACCATTTTGTTTCGTAATTATCGTTATCGATATTTTTGAACCGAAGGAAAAGGCTTTTGTTCGCTTCCCTTTTTCCGATATAATCGGAAAGGTTCGGCTTTATTCCGCTTTTTGCGGAGTCGATTTCAAGCCCGGTGAGAATCGTCAGCATCTCAACATCTTTGCGGAAGCGTTCGCGTTCTTCTGCCGGTGAATTTTCGTCATAAGCGATTATTCCGCGGCGAAGCGCACAGTTGCTTATCTGACCAACCCTTGAAGAAAAGGTGTTTTTTACCGTTATGAATCTTTCATGCCAGTCATTCGCATCCGCAATAAGCGGTTTCGCTGCCGGAATTTTAAGAACCGGAAGCATTCTGCTGCTTCGGAGGACACAGTTATTTATGAGAGGGTCGGCAATGGTTTTAACCATATCGCCGTCATAATCCGCACCGCCGAGTCTTTCCTGAATGGCGGAACGTGAATCTATCATTGCAACATAGCCGAGATGGGAGAAATATTTTTCTCTGAAATATCCTGCCTCTTTCAGCGGGTAAACCATTGCCTCCTCATTTCTTGCAATATGTGGATTTCGGAGTAAGGTATAGAAAGAATTTTCTTCATAACCCGGTTTCGGTGCATAAAAATCATTCTGTTTAAGGAATTCCTCTTCCAGTTTTTTATATGCTTCACATTCTCCGCAGGAATCCCGGATTATATATCCGCAAAGACGCAGAAGGTCATCGGAAAGATAGCGGTTATCCCCAGCAACAAGAAGTTTTCCGTGGGAATATTTTTTCAGTATGCTTTCCGCTTTTGCATCAAGTTCCTTCGTATAAATTGGTTCATTTATGAAAAGGCTGTTTTTCTTAAGAAGCTCCCGGCGGTATTTTCGTCTTTCAACAAAAAGACCTTTTCCGTGGATAACTTCTTCGGTGAAATATTTAAGCCTTCGTTTTTCGTCGGCAACAAAACCGTAATATGCGCTTTCGGTGGTTTTCGTTACCCAATTTCTCTCATCATCTTCCGGGGAATGATTCCAGCCGAGCGGAAGGTCCTTCGGGCGGAATTCGTCATCGGTAAGCGCGAGGGTGTTGAGGAACTGATAGTTGAGTTCAGTCGTTTTCTAAGTTCCGAGTTTATCCGTTCCGGAAAGATAAATCGCATGGTCATATTTTCTGCATCTTGCAAGATATTCCGCCCAGGAAAGCCCGTTTTCTGTCATCCAGCCAAGACCTTTGAACATACTTTCCGTAAGAATCATATGGACTTTGTTGACATTATGCCTGTTTCCCCAAAGGTCGGTTATTTCTTCAATGCCGAGTTCGGTGAAAAGAGATGCAAAATCCACCTTATGAACAACACCTTTTATATACGGCATACGGATCTGGAAAGAACTGTGTTCCGAAGAAAAGCTGTTTGCCATAGCGGAAGAAACCATGCCTTCACCGTCAAATTCCGTTATTTCAAAATCCATGGTTTTCTCAACATGGGAATATTTGCGCATTGGGTTTTCCGTTCCGTCATCAACAGCGGTAACCGCCAAAACATCTTTTACCATGTGTTTCGGATTTTTTATAACGATTACGCTTTCTTCATCATAATATGTGTCCGAACGTTCACCGCTTGTGAAAAGCAGAGCGTTATACGCATAGAGTTTGCTCAGCTGACATTCTCCGATTTTCATACCGAGTGTCATTCTTTCCCGGAGGATATCATAAAAATCCTCTCTTACGAATGAAATTTTACATTCCCGGCTCATTGAAGCAGAACGCTCGAAAGCGATATATTTCTGATATCCGCAGGTATCAAAATAGAAAGTTATACCTTCCGGGCGGAACATATACTCCGCAATTTTTTGTATTTCAAGAACCCTTTCGGAAGGCGCACGGTCGAATATTCCAGAAAAATCAACGTAGATGAAAACATCCCGCAACGCTCTTTGTTTGTTTTCTTCTTTTGAATAAACTTTGGTTTTGTTGCGGAAAAGCATTGCCTGAAAAAAAATCGGGCAGTTATCCTGCAGGGTATCTTTTACGAGGTATTCCTTTGAAGGATCGGTTGTATCAAAATTAAACTTGTATCCTTCTTCCGTCTTTTTTGCGCAGGAAATTATGCTGTATGCGGAAATTTCCGGAATTATATATTTTTCCAAAAACACAGGAACACCTCCCTTTATTTTTTCGCCTTAATTATATATCCGCTGTACTTAAAAATCAATATGCTGTTATATGATAACTGCCCGCACATTTTTATTTTGTGCGGGCGTTTTGTTATCGAAATTAGCAGTAAAGGATGTGATTTTATGACAAAAATCAGCTGAAACCAGGAAATTAAAACAGGTTAGTTTAATGAAAGGAGAATCAAAAATGAAGAAAATCGGAAACAAATTAATTATCGGAATCGACCACGGTTACGGGAATATCAAAACGGCAAACTGCTGTTTCCAGACCGGGGTTATGAAAAGCGATTCCGAACCCACCTTTGCTGGAGATCTGCTCATCTGGAACGGAAAATACTATTCCGTTGGAGTAGGTCATAAAGAATTTACCGCCGATAAATTCGACGATGAGGACTATTACGTTCTCACCCTTGCCGCAATTGCAAGAGAACTCAAAAGAGAAAAGATAACCGATGCGGAAGTGATTATTGCAGCAGGTCTGCCGCTTACCTGGGTCGCGGAACAAAAGGAGAATTTCAAAGGATATCTTCTTCAGCACAGTGAAGTAACTTTCAGATTTCGCAATATTGAATACCATATCAAAATTGCAGGTGCGGAAATTTATCCACAGGGCTTTGCCGCAATAGTCAACAATATTTCGGATTTCACCGGAATCAATATGCTCTGCGATATCGGAAACGGCACCATGAACATAATGTTCGTGAACGATAAAAAGCCGGACCCGAGAAACTGTTATACCGAAAAATTCGGTACCCATAAATGCGTGCAGGAAGTTCAGGAAAGCCTTATGAGAATTCACCATGTTGACCCACCGGAAGAAATGATAACCAATGTTCTTCGGTTCGGGAAAGCGGATATCGATGAGGAGTATCTTAAAACAATAACCGATATCGCAAAGGAATATGTTGAAGGGATTTTTCAAAGGCTTCGCAAACACGGCTATGACCCGAAGATTATGAAACTTCATGTGGTCGGAGGAGGAAGCTGCCTTATCCGTAATTTTGCGGATTATGACAAAAGCAGAGTTATCATAAACGACGACATCTGCGCAACCGCAAAAGGATATGAGCGAATGCTCGAAATGAAGCTTATAAGAAACAGTAAAAAGATATGAGCACAAAAAGAAGAAGCCTGCGTTTCAATCTTGAAAACATGGAGGAACTCAGAGCGTGGGAATACCTCGAAAGTTACAGGGGTTCCAAAAACAGCGCTGTTATCTCGGCGATAAATTCATATTTTGAACCGAAGGACGATTTGAAAGAAACAATAAGAGAAACCATACGGGAATGTCTGAAAGATATTTCTGTTGCACCGATTAAAACAGAAGTACTTTCGGAAGAAGAAAACGATCTTCTTGATTCGGTGGATATGTTTCTCGGAAACTGACGGCATCAAAGTGATGCCGTTTTTTGATGCAGAAAAATCAAGGCGGCATCATTTTGGCATTACAATTTTTAAGGAGGATTTATTTATGAAAACTTGTTCTATCAGAAAATCATACTACCCCGGAAGAAGCGCACGAAATCGGTGTTAAAACCGCAAGAAGAATGTGGGGAGGAAGATTCGAGATAGTAGTTACCACACATCTCAATACCGACAATATCCATAATCACATCGTAATCAATTCCGTATCATTTGTTGACGGAAAGAAATACGAGAACCATATCCGGGACCATATCGCGCTCCGGGAAGAATCGGACGAGATATGCAAGGAATACGGAAAATCCGTTCTGAAGGATTCAAACTTTTACAGCAAAGGCAAAAAGAAAGAATACTGGATCCATAAGAACGGCGGTATGACACACAGGGATATACTGAAAAGAGATATTGACGAAGCTCTTTCTGTTGCTATGACAAGGCAGCAGTTCGACCATCAGCTTATGATGCTGGGCTACCGATACGTAAGAAACGGAAACTATGCGCACCCGTCAATCATCGCACCGGGCTGGAAAAGAGCTGTCCGCATAGATTCTCTCGGAGAAAAATATACCGAGGAAAATATCAAAAGGCATATTTTGCAAAATCCCAACCATCCGGAATTTGAGCCGCGAAACTGGATTAAGAAACCGAAGACTCCCCTTTATGAAGTCGAGATAGAATTTAGAAAAGCAATGCAGATGGACGCGATTCAGCTATTGATGCAGATATTCATAGATATGCTTCTGCATGCGCTGAATCTTGATACGCCGGAAAGGAAAAGACCGGTTTCACCGTTACTGCGTGATGAGGTACGAAAACTTGATAGGTATAACAAGCAGATAAGGCTTCTTGCCGGATTCGAAATCGAAACCGGTGAGGAGCTTCTTTCATTTATCGAAGAAACCGGAGAAAAGATAAAAAATCTCGAAAACGAGCGGCAGAAAATCTATAACAAAATCCGAAGGGTTAAAACACCCGAAGAAGAGGAAAAATTAAAACAGAGAGCAAAAGATATTTCCGCGGAGATAAAACCTTTGCGGAAGCGAAAGAAAACCGCAGAAGAAATAGCGGAAAACATTCCGAAAATCAAAGAACTTTTAAAAACGGAAATGGAAATGGAAGTTTCCGTTTTGCAGAAAGAAAACAACAGACAACGATCGAGAGAGAGGTAATATACATGAAAAACACAGAAAGATTTATAGAGAACATTGAGATAACGAAACTCCATCCTTTTGAGGGGAACCCATACAAAGTCCGGGACGATTCGGATATGGAAAGTCTTGAAGAAAGCATCGGCGAACAAGGCATTGCAATGCCGCTTTTGGTAAGGCCTTTGGAAAATGCGGAAGGCGAATACGAGATAATATCCGGGCACCGCAGACTTTTTGCCGCAAGGCGCCTTGGGCTTAAAGAAGTTCCGGTGATAGTTTATGACATCAGCAGAGAGGACGCTATTGTTATGCTGGTGGACAGCAACCTTTTCCGGGAACATGTTCTTCCTTCGGAAAAGGCATTTGCCTACAAAATGAAGCTGGAAGCTATGAATCACAAAGGCAGGACAACGTGTGGACAAGTTGGCCACAAGTCACGCGACAACATTTCGAAAGACGAAAGCGGACGGCAAATTCAAAGATACATTCGCCTTACACAGCTTATCGGCGAACTTCTGATACTGGTGGACGAAGGGAAAATCGCGTTCACCCCTGCTGTTGAACTTTCATTTCTGACAGAGCAGGAACAGCGAACTCTGCTTGAGCATGTTGTGCTCAACGACTGTACTCCTTCCCTTTCTCAGGCGAACCGTATGAAAAAGCTTTCGCAGGAAGGTAAACTCACCGCTGAAGAAATCGGCAAAATCATGTCCGAGGAAAAGGCGAATCAGAGGGAAATGTTCAAAGTTCCGGTTGCGAAAATCGAAAAATATGTTCCGAAAGCAAACCGGAAACAGCTCGAAGATTTCGTGCTCAAAGCCTGCGAATACTACGCAAAATACCTCATCAAACAGAAAGAACGAGAACGGTGAGGTGGGCTTATGCAAGATGAAAAATTTGTTATCAAAACCGCCTTAATCTGCATAAGTCCTCCGAAATCTGTTGAAACTAAAAGCAGCGAGGAGAGTGATTTTGTATGGAGATGAATATCCGAAGCGACCGAAAACTGGTCGAAATCTGGCTCAGCAATGCGGAAAAATCGAACCCGATAACACGCATGGATATAAACGGCATCTGCGATAAATACAAAAAGCAAAACTACCTTGTTGCCGTTTTTGAATCCGGAAGTGAAAATCTTTTCCAAAACACGCTCGACCTTTTGGTTTATAACAGAAAGAGAACCGCGGAAAAAGAGGTCAGGGAAAGAAAACCGGAATATGCATTGCAGTAAAAATGGGGAGGGAACAATTCCCTCCCCTTGTTTTTTATCCGCACATTTGCAAAGTTTTTTTAATTTCTATAGATTATATCTGTATCAATATATGAAAGGAGAATTGCTTTGACAGAACGTTTTGATATCGTCGGGTACGCCCGAATTTCCGTCGATGATGAACTGGATCGGGACAACGTATCCATCGAAAACCAGAAAGCAATAATCACAGATTACGTCAAAAACCGCTTTCCCGGAAGCACCCTTACTTTTTATGAAGACCGTGACCGTTCCGGCTATACTTTTGAACAGCGCGAAGGCTATCAGGCAATGCGGAAGGAACTTATCCGCCACCAATATGATATTTTAGTGGTAAAGGATTTTTCCCGTTTTTCAAGGCGAAACAGCCGCGGCCTTGTGGAACTTGAGGATTTAAGAGATGCGGGAGTCCGCATTATTTCCATCGGCGACGGAATCGACTTTCCGAACGACGATGACTGGCTCAAAATCCAGTTCCAGTTTCTTATCAACGAAATGCCGGTAACGGATACCTCAAAGAAAGTCCGCAACGTTATAAAACGCAGGCAGGCGGACGGAAAATGGATCTGCGCCGCGCCGTATGGTTATATCGTTAATAAGCGCAAGGAATTCGAAATCGTTCCGACGGAAGCGGAAACAGTCCGCAATATCTTCGACCTCTATAACAACAAGGGCTGGGGTTATAAAAAAATTGCCAACTACCTTACGGAGCAGGGCATTCCCACTCCGAGAATGGCAACGGCGATACGCAAGGAACTTGCGGGCGAGGAATGCAAGCTGAAACCGAAAACCGCATGGAGCATTATCACCATTCAGGAAATCCTCGACAACGATTTTTATATCGGCACTTTCCGCCAAGGAAAATACACCAGGGCAAAAATCAACGGCAAGGACATAAAACGCGATGAGGACGAACACATCGTCATAGAAAACCATCACCAAGCGATTATCGATTACCGCACTTTTGCCGCCACAAGGGCGCTTCGGGAAAAACGAAGCACTTCCAACTATCGGGGAAACAAAAAATATTCCAACGATTACACCGGTTTTCTTGTCTGCGGCGATTGCGGAAACCCGATGTTTTCCATGAGCCGCTCAGATTTGAAACCTGCCTATATCTGCGGAAACTATCAGCGCCGTGGACTTGCCGCCTGCACTTCCCACCATATCCGGGTGGATAAGCTGGATGAACTTGTGAAAATCTATATCAGGAAACTGATGGATAACTCCACCGAAATCCTTGAAAAGCTGAACGAGGAACTGGATAAAGAAACCGATGATATTGCAGAAACCGAAAACAGCGCAGATAATCTTGCGGAAGTTCTCGACAGCCTTTATGAGGAACTGAAAATCACAAAACGGCAAAGGGTGCGCGATATTCTCAAACACCCGGAGCAGGAAGCTTTGCTTTCCGAAACTTATGACGAAATGGAGGAGGAACTGCAAAGCAAAATCAAAGGACTGAATCACCAGATTGAAATGCTTTCGGATAAGCGGAACACTATAATTCAGGTGAACCGCACCGCAAAAACCTCCATCGAGGTTTTTGAAGATATACTCAAAAAAGAGAAACTGGAGCGGAACGACCTTGAACTGCTGATAGACCAGATAAAGGTTTACGAAAACCGAATTGAGCTGAAACTCAAGCCGGATATTGATTCCATTCTCCGAAGCAACGTAAGCGAAGAGAAGGAACTGACCAACGAAGAAATAGAAGCACTTTTGCGAGAAACATTAGTTCAGACCGCCCAAAAGCGCAAAAACAGGGAATTTTCTATTGATGTTATCTGTGACGGCGACCCTCTTGAAATTTTCACCGATAACGAAGGCGGAGTGATTTTTAAAAAATATTCTCCCATAGGTGAACTTTCTTCCTTTGCGGGCCAGTATGCGGAAGTGCTTTATAAAGTGGGCGGGTGCCCGGTTTTGATTTGTGACAGGGACAGCGTTGTTTCCGCCGCCGGAATTCCGAAAAAGGAGGTCCTTGAGCGAAGAGTTACCCCAATGCTGGAAGACCTTATGGAACGCAGAGCGGTTTACAGCAGAACCGGTGCTTCCGGCGAAAATCTTCTTTTTCCGGTGGAGGGAATTGACAAAGCGGCTCTTTCCGCCGCGGCAATCATCGCCGCAGGCGATGTTTGCGGCGCGGTTGTTTATCTTTCCGACGGAAGAGAAAAAGCCGGCGAAGCGGAAACAAAGCTTGTTTCCGCCGCGGCAAATTTCCTAGGAAAACAGATGGAAGAATGATAAACTATTTTAAAATATTATAATATTAAATATATAAAATATAAGGCCGAAATTTGAAAAATGGCTTTATAATGCGGAAAACAAAAAGCGGAAGGCTCTGCCTTCCGCTTTTTGCTTTGTTTTTTAATTTCTTATTAAAGAAAACCTTCGGTTTTGCTGTAAGGGCACCATGCTCTTACTTCGATGATGTTGTTGCAGTCCTCATCGGTTGCGCGGACATAAAAACTGTTCTGCCAGCCAAAGGGATCGGGCTGTTCAAGCGGGTCATAAGCATGAACAACGTAGTAACCGTTGTCGTCCTTATAAGCTCCGTCTTCGATCATGTTATATTTTTTTCCCTGGAATGTAATTTCTTTGCGCATTTTTCTATGCCTCCGATATTTTACTAATGATAGAATACTATAAAATTAAAATTAAATCAATAGTTTTTTGTTTTTTTACAAAAGTGTAAATTTTTATGACAACTATTGAATAATTTAAAAAGGTGAATTATAATTGTTGGATGTGAAACAGTTTCAAAACCAACAACATTTCAGGAGGAACAATTATGTGTGAAAGATATTATATAAATACCGAGCTTCGAATTCTTTCCCGCAACATAAACAATTATTTCATAAATTATGGAAATAATAAAAAGGTCGATAAAATGACCGGTTCCGGCGCATGGATAATTGCATATATCGCGGAAAACGGTTATCGCGATGTTTTCCAGCGTGACCTTGAAAAGGAATTTGACATAACCCGTTCCACCGCTTCAAAAAACGTCGATCTTCTCGTTGAAAACGGTTTTATCGTAAGAACTCCGGTGGATTATGATGCGCGCCTTAAAAAGCTTGTTCTTACCGAAAAAGCAAAAGAAGTTTTTAAGATAATGCGGAGCGACAGAGCAACTCTTGAGGAACAGATGCTCCGGGGCTTTTCTGATGAAGAAAAAAAACAGCTCCGGGGTTTTTTAAAACGCCTTGCCTCAAATCTTGATACGGAGGAGGACCTTTGATGTTAAAACGCCTTGCAAAATGTATCCGGGAATATAAGCTTCCATCGTTCCTTTCGGCTTTGTTTGTGAGCCTTGAGGTTGTAATGGAAGTTCTTATTCCTTTTGAAATGGCGGATATGCTCGACCACGGAATCAACGCCGGTGATATGGATTTTGTTATCCAAAGCGGAATCAGACTTGTAATTTTCGCAAGCCTTGTAATCCTTTTCGGAAATCTTGCCGGAAGAGCGGCTTCCACCGCCGCCTGCGGTTTCGGAAAAAACCTCCGTCACGATATGTATTATAATATCCAGAATTTCTCCTTTTCAAACATAGATAAATTTTCCACCTCGAGCCTTATCACAAGAATGACCACCGACGTTCAGAACGTTCAGCAGGCATATCTTATGCTTGTTCGAACCGCCTTCCGTTCGCCGATTATGATGGTTTTTTCAACGGTTTTTGCATTCAGGATATATCCGAAGCTTGCAATCGTTTTTGTTGCCTGCCTTCCGATACTTATGGGCGGACTTTATTTTATTATGACGAAGACCCACCCGATTTTCAAAAGGGTTTTCAAAACCTATGACCGCCTTAACAGAACCGTTCAGGAAAATCTCCGCGGAATCCGCGTTGTAAAATCCTTTATCCGCGAAGACCATGAATCGGAAAAATTTGACGAAACTTCCGAATCCATCCGCAGAGATTTTACCAGGGCGGAACAGAACATCGCCTGGAACGCGCCTCTTATGCAAAGCTGTTCCTATGCCTGCATGCTCCTTGTTTCCTGGCTTGGCGCAAAGGCAATAATCGCCTCCGGAAACAACCCGGATCTCGGCCTTACCACCGGTATGCTCATGAGCCTTATAACTTATTCCATGCAGATCCTTATGAGCGTTATGATGATTTCCGTTATTTTTGTTATGATAACAATTTCAAGGGAAAGCGCCGAACGAATCTGCGAAGTTCTTAATGAAGAAAGCAACCTTAAAAACAATGAGCACCCGGTTTTTGAAATTCCGGACGGAAGCGTAAAATTTGAGCACGTAACTTTCCGCTATTCGGAAAAGGCTGATAAAAACGTGCTCAATGACATTTGCCTTGAAATAAAATCCGGTGAAACCGTCGGAATCCTCGGCGGAACCGGTTCTTCAAAATCCACCCTTGTTCAGATGATTCCCCGCCTCTATGACGCAACGGAAGGTTCCGTGCTCGTCGGCGGAAAAGACGTTCGGGAATATGACCTTGAAGCCCTTCGCGACAGCGTTGCAATGGTGCTCCAAAAGAACGTTCTCTTTTCCGGAACTGTTCGTGAGAACCTCCTTTGGGGAAATGAGCACGCAACTCAGGAAGAAATTGAGCACGCCTGCGAACTTGCTCAGGCGGCGCCTTTCATAAACGAAATGCCCGAAAAATATGAGACCTATATTGAACAGGGCGGCGCAAACGTTTCCGGCGGACAGAAACAGCGCCTTTGCATCGCAAGAGCGCTTCTCAAAAAACCGAAAATTCTTATTCTCGATGATTCAACAAGCGCAGTCGATACAAAAACCGATGCTCTTATACGCAAGGCTTTTGCGGAAGAAATTCCCGATACCACAAAAATCATAATTGCCCAGCGCGTCGCTTCCGTTATGGATTCGGATAAAATAATTATTCTCGATGCGGGAAAAATCGTCGCAATGGGAACCCATGAAGAACTTATGGAAACAAGCGAAATTTACCGCGAAACCTATGAATCCCAGATGAAAGGAGGACTTTCTGATGAATGATAAAAAAATTCCCGCAAAAAAGCCCTCTCTTGATATGGTGACCATAAAAAGGCTTCTTTCCTATTTCAGAAACTACCGCGTTTCGATGGTTTTTGTTTTCCTTTGTATAATTCTTTCAACCGCCGCAAGCGTAGCTTCTTCTCTTTTTATAAAAACCCTTATTGATGATTATATAACTCCCCTTGTCGGCGTTCAGAACCCGGATTTTTCCTCCCTTATCGCCGCAATTTTCGGAATGGCTGTGCTTTATCTCACCGGAATTTTTTCTTCCCTTTTCTATAACCGCACCATGGCGAAAGTTTCCCAGAACATTTTGAAGGATATCCGTTCCTCAATGTTCCGCCATATGCAGCGCCTTCCGATAAAATATTTTGATACCCACAGCCACGGCGACGTTATGAGTTACTACACAAACGATGCGGACGCCCTTCGCCAGATGCTTTCCCAAAGTATTCCCCAGGTTATCCAATCGCTTCTTTCCATAACCTTCGTCTTTGTTTCAATGCTTATCCAAAGCGTCTGGCTCACAATTTTCGTCCTTATCTTCACTTTCTTTATGATGAAGCTCCTCGGAAAAATAACCGGAAAATCCGGCCACTATTTTATGGAGGCCCAGCGCTCCATTGCCGGAATGAACGGCTATATTGAGGAAATGATAAACGGCCAGAAAGTTGTTAAAGTTTTTAACCACGAAGAAAAGGCGAAAGAGGCTTTTGACGGAAAAAACACCGACCTTTGCAATAACGCAACCAACGCAAACAAGCTTGCGAACACCCTTATGCCGCTTATGAACGGTCTCGGATTTTTCCTCTATGTAATAATCGCGATAATAGGCGGCTATCTTGCTCTTTCGGGACTTCCGAACCTCACCCTTTTCGGAATGGGAACTCTCACTCTCGGTACTATCGCTTCCTTCCTCCAGCTTTCAAGAAGCTTCTGCCAGCCGATAGGCAACGTTTCTAACCAGATAAACTCCGTAATAATGGCTGTTGCCGGCGCAAAGAGGATTTTTGAATTTATCGACGAACCTATCGAAGATAACAGCGGAAAAGTAACCCTTGTCAACATGACAATGAAAAACGGCGTTATCGAAGAAACGGACGAACGCACCGAGCAATGGGCATGGAAAATTCCCAAAGAGGACGGAACTTTTGAATTCCGCGAACTTCAGGGCGGTGTCCGTCTTGAAAACGTTGACTTTTCCTATGTTCCCGGAAAGCGTGTTCTCCACGACGTTTCGTTCTATGCGGAACCGGGACAGAAAGTTGCCCTTGTTGGCGCAACCGGCGCAGGAAAAACCACCATTACGAACCTCATCAACCATTTTTACGATATTGAAAACGGCGTTATCACCTATGACGGAATCAATATCCGCGATATAAACAAAGATGACCTCCGCCGCTCAATGGGCGTTGTTCTCCAGGACGTAAACCTCTTCACCGGAACGGTTATGGAAAACCTCCGTTACGGAAGACCCGACGCAACCGATGAGGAATGTATCGCCGCGGCACAGCTTGCGGATGCGGATTCCTTTATCCGTATGCTTCCGGAAGGATACAACACCGTTCTCGAAGGCGACGGAAGCGGTCTTTCCCAGGGTCAGCGCCAGCTTATTTCCATCGCAAGGGCGGCAGTTGCCGATCCGCCGGTTATGATACTCGACGAGGCAACCTCCTCCATCGATACCCGAACCGAGGCAATAGTTCAGCGCGGAATGGACGCTCTTATGTACGGAAGAACCGTTTTTGTAATTGCCCACCGCCTTTCCACCGTTCAGAACTCCGACGTAATCATGGTTCTTGACCACGGAAGAATTATCGAACGCGGAAGCCACGATAAGCTCATCGAACAAAAGGGAACTTATTACCGTCTTTATACCGGTGCTTTTGAACTGGATTAAAATTAAAAAAAGAGCTTTCGGAAGAAAGCTCTTTTTTTGTTGTTCAAATTCTGTTGATGACAAAGCGAAAAAAAGATGATAGAATATAAAAGGAAAAGGAGGCGGTTTTTATGAAAGAAAACTGGAAAAACGAAATTCCCGCGGCGGTTTTTGCCGGAATTCTCTGCGGAGTAATCTGCCTTTTGGGGCTTCTTTTCATCGCTCCGGAAAGATGGTATCTTTCCTTTGTTGTGGCTGTTTTTATGGGCGGCGTGGTCTGGTATAAATCCGCTTCCGACCGGAAGAAAAATTCCGGAAAGTTTGAGCGGGACGAACATCTCATAGATTTCCCCTATATCTATTCCGCTGCCGGATATCTCCGGGGAGATTCCGACCGGGACGCAAAATTCTTTTTCGGCGAAGAAAAAATCGGCGTTCTTTATTATAAAAACGTAAGACCGCTTACGGAAGAATTTGAAAAAAGCAGGATAAAAGCCGGCTATTTTGACCGCTGCGGCTGGTTTTCGATAATAATTGAAGGCGAAAAAAGAAGAATCGTTATTCCCAAAGGCGAAGCGGAAAAAGCGGCGGAAATTCTCGGAGTTATCCTTGGCGAAAAAGATTGAAAAAAAGAACTTTTTTGCCGGCTTTGTTCCCTTGACACGCAATTTATATTATGATATTATATAAAAAATAAATCTTTAAAAGACGATACAGAGAGATCGGCAAGATTGTATATATGTTGTTCTGGCGCTTTGCATAATTAATTGCGGTGCCGTAATTTTTGTATGCATTCCGCCGGCGAATTCTGTTCGCCTGCGGATTTTTTGTTTTGAAAGGATTTTTCAATAATGAGTGCTTACGAAACCAAAAAAGTTGAATTCAAATCCGAATTTTGTGAAAACGCTTTCTTCGCAGAAGTTTCTTTTGCGGAAGAGGGTGTTGTTCGCGGTTTTTCAAAATATGCCGTTTTCCCCGGTTTTTGCGATGTGCATGTGCATTTTCGTGAGCCGGGGTTTTCTTATAAGGAAACCATAAAAACCGGTTCAAAGGCTTCCGCAAGGGGCGGATATACTTCCGTCTGCACCATGCCGAACCTGAACCCGGTTCCGGATTCTCCGGAGCATCTTAAAGAGCAGACAGATATAATCGACCGCGACGCCGTTATCGAAGTTCTGCCCTATGCCGCAATTACCGTCGGCGAAAAAGGCGAAGAGCTTGTTGATATGGAATCCCTTGCGGAAAAGGTAATTGCTTTTTCCGATGACGGAAGGGGAGTTCAGAGCGAAGAGATGATGCGCGAAGCAATGCTCAGAGCAAAGGCCCTTGGAAAAATGATAGTAGCCCATTGCGAAGTTAACGAACTTCTTCGCGGAGGATATATCCACGAAGGCGATTACGCAAAGGAACACGGCCACCGGGGAATCTGTTCCGAAAGCGAATGGAAACAGATTGAAAGAGACCTTCGCCTTGCGAAGGAAACCGGATGTGCCTATCATGTCTGCCATATTTCCACGAAGGAAAGCGTTGATATCATAAGAAAAGCAAAGGCGGAAGGGGTAAACGTAACCTGTGAAACCGGACCGCATTATCTGGTCATGGATGATTCCGATTTGCAGGAAGAGGGAAGATTCAAAATGAATCCTCCTCTTCGGAGCAAAGCGGACAGGGAAGCCCTTATCGAAGGAATAAAGGACGGCACCATTGACATGATCGCCACCGACCATGCGCCCCATTCCGCGGAGGAAAAATCCAGAGGTCTTGAAAAATCGCCTTTCGGAATAACCGGAATCGAAACCTGTTTCCCGGTGGTTTATACAAAACTTGTCAAAACCGGAATAATCACCCTTGAAAAAGCAATCGAGCTTCTTGCGATAAATCCGAGAAAGCGTTTCGGAATAAAGCTCGGAAACGATTTTACCGTTTGGGATCTTGAAACCCTTGAAAAAGTCGAGCCGGAAAAATTCATTTCAATGGGAAAAGCAACGCCTTTTGAAGGTTGGGAACTTTTCGGAAAATGCATGTTAACCGTCAAAGACGGACAGATTGTCTATAAATAATTTTTCAGATATAAAAAACGAAGGAGAGCGAAAACGAATGGCAAAAAGAACGGACATCAAAAAAATCCTCATCATCGGCTCCGGCCCTATCGTAATCGGTCAGGCGGCGGAATTTGACTATGCGGGAACCCAGGCATGCCTTGCACTTAAAGAAGAAGGCTATGAGGTTGTTCTTTGCAACAGCAACCCCGCAACCATTATGACCGATACCCTCATCGCCGATAAGGTCTATATGGAGCCTCTTACTCTTGAATATATCGCAAAGATCATCCGCCACGAAAGACCCGATGCAATCGTTCCCGGAATCGGCGGCCAGACCGGTCTTAACCTTGCAATGCAGCTTGAGAAAAAAGGAATTCTTAAAGAATGCAGAGTAAAACTTCTCGGAACCAGCAGCGAAAGTATTGAAAGAGCGGAAGACCGCGAACTTTTCAAGGAACTTTGCCAGTCCATCGGCGAACCGGTAATTCCTTCCGAAATCACCTATAATCTTGACGAAGCAAAAGCAGCCGCAGAGCGCATCGGATATCCCATTGTTCTTCGCCCTGCATTCACTCTCGGCGGAACCGGCGGCGGTTTTGCTAACAACGAAGAAGAACTTGTTGAAATCGGAAGAAACGCATTCAAACTTTCTCCCGTTCACCAGGTACTTATCGAAAAGAGCGTCAAAGGCTATAAGGAAATCGAATTCGAGGTAATGCGCGACAGCGAAGACAACGCAATCACCATCTGCGGAATGGAAAACGTCGATCCCGTAGGCGTTCATACCGGCGACTCCATCGTTGTTGCTCCTATCATGACTCTTTCCGACCATGATATGAAAATGCTCAACGATTCCGCAATCAAACTTATCCGCGAACTTAAAATCGAAGGCGGCTGCAACGTCCAGTTCGCTCTCAATCCGGAAAGTTCCGAATATTACCTTATCGAAGTTAACCCCCGCGTTTCCCGTTCTTCCGCTCTTGCTTCCAAAGCAAGCGGCTTCCCCATTGCAAAAGTTACCGCAAAAATCGCTGTCGGCATGACTCTTGATGAAATTGAACTCGCCGGAACCACCGCAAAAACCGAGCCTTCCCTCGATTACGTAATCGCAAAACTTCCGCGCTTCCCCTTCGATAAATTTGCTTCCGCACCCAACACTCTCGGAACCCAGATGAAAGCAACCGGCGAAATCATGGGAATCGGTTCCAACCTTGAGGAATGCCTCCTCAAAGGTGTACGCTCTCTCGAAACCGGAGTCTGCCACCTTTATCTCAAAAAATTCGACGGAATGAGCACCGAAGAAATTTATAAATATATCGAACAGTTCCGCGACGACAACATCTTCGGAATTGCCGAACTTCTTCGCCGCGGCGAAACAACCGCAAAACTTCACGAAGTCACCAAAATCACCGAATTCTTCCTCAAAGCTGTTGAAAACATCGTAAAGATGGAAGTTAAGGTCAAAGAGAACGTTAAAAACGAAGAAGTTCTCCTCGAAGCGAAGAAAATGGGCTTCGGTGATGAATTTGTTGCAAAACTTTGGAACTGCCCGGAAATCGAAGTTTTCAACTTCCGCAAGGAAAAAAATATGTTCCCGGTTTACAAAATGGTCGATACCTTCCACTGCGGAGCATATATCCCTTATTTCTATTCTTCCTATACCGGCGAAAACGCTTCCGTAGTAACCGATAAAAAGAAGATAATCGTTCTCGGCGCAGGTCCTATCCGAATCGGCCAGGGCGTTGAATTCGACTATTCCACCGTTCATGCGGTAACCACCATTAAAAAATCCGGTTACGAGGCAATTATCATCAACAACAACCCCGAAACCGTTTCCACCGACTATACCACCAGCGATAAGCTCTATTTTGAACCGCTCACTCCCGAAGATGTTATGAACATCATCGAGCTTGAAAAACCCGAAGGTGTAATCGCTTCTCTCGGCGGCCAGACCGCTATCAACCTTGCACAGCCTCTTCGCGACAGAGGTGTTAAAATCATCGGCACCGATTGCGACGCAATCGAAAGAGCCGAAAACCGCGACAGCTTTGAAAAAATTCTTGAGGAACTCAATATTCCCCAGCCGAAGGGCAAAGCAGTCACCAACATCGAAGACGGCTGCAAAGCCGCGGCGGAAGTTGGATATCCCGTTCTCGTCCGTCCTTCCTTCGTCCTCGGCGGAAGAGCAATGCAGATTGTTGCAACCGAAGCACAGCTTCGCCAGTATCTTAAAACCGCGGTTGAACTGGGCGAAGACAAACCGGTTCTTGTTGATAAATATATCTTCGGAAAAGAAGTTGAAGTCGATGCGATCTGCGACGGAATCGACGTTTTCGTACCCGGAATTATGGAGCTTGTTGAAAGAACCGGTATCCATTCCGGCGACTCCATAAGCGTATATCCCACCTTCAGCATTTCTGACAAAGTTAAAGGCACCATTCTCCAGTATGCGAAAAAACTCGGTCTCGGAATCGGAATAATCGGTCTTTATAACATCCAGTTCATTGTTGACGAACACGACGACGTTTATATCATCGAAGTTAACCCCCGTTCTTCCAGAACCGTTCCGTTCCTCTCCAAATCCACCGGTTACAGCCTTGCGGATATCGCAACCGAAGTAATCCTCGGAAAGAGCCTTAAGGAACAGGGAATCTTCGGAATTTATCCGGACGAAAAGAAGAGATGGTACGTAAAAGTTCCGGTATTCTCTTTCAACAAAATCCACGGACTCGATGCTTATCTTTCTCCCGAAATGAAATCCACCGGCGAAGCAATCGGCTATGACGATAAACTCAACCGCGCACTTTATAAAGCACTCCAGGCTTCCGGAATGCATCTCCAGAACTATGGCACAATTTTTGCTACCATCGCCGATAAAGATAAGGAAGAAGCACTTCCGCTTATCCGCCGTTTCTATGACCTCGGCTTCAACATTGAGGCAACCGGCGGTACCGCAAAATTCCTTAAAGAAAACGGAATCCGCACCCACGTTCTCAAGAAGATCAGCGACGGAAGCGAAGAAATCCGCGATTCTCTCCGCCAGGGACATATCGCATACGTTATCAACACCCGCGATATCGGTTCCGTCGGTCAGGAAAACGACGGCCAGCTTATCCGCAACTACGCTATCGAAAACAACGTTTCCGTTTTCACCGCTCTCGATACCGTAAAAGTTCTTCTCGACGTTCTTGAAGAAACCACCCTCTGCATCTCCACTATCGACGCTTAAGGAGGAAATATGAGACAGCTGCTTTTTGAAATCAAAGAAAACAGACCCCTTACAAAGGACATTATGGAAATGGTCCTTGCGGGTGATACTTCCGATATCACCCGTCCGGGTCAGTTCGTTAATATCAAGCTCGACGGACTTTATCTCCGCCGCCCCATTTCCGTCTGTGATTCGGAAGAGGGAAAACTCACCCTTATCTATAAGGTTGTCGGAAAAGGCACCGAACAGATGAGAGATATGACCGAAGGAACTCTCGATATCCTTTCCTCCCTCGGAAACGGATACGATACTTCCATCTCCGGAGAAAAACCGCTTCTTGTCGGCGGCGGAGTCGGTGTTCCTCCTCTTTATATGCTTGCGAAGGAACTTCGCAAAGAGGGAAAGGAAGTTTCCGTAATTCTCGGCTTCAACACAAAAGATGAAATCTTCTATGAAGAAGAATTCAAGGCTCTCGGCTGTGAAGTTTACGTCACCACCGTTGACGGTTCCTACGGAATCAAAGGATTTGTAACCGAAGCGATGAAAGAAATCGATTACACCCATTTCTTCACCTGCGGACCGGAACCAATGCTCAAAGCGGTATGGAACGCTTCAAAAACTTCCGGTCAGCTCAGCTTTGAAGAAAGAATGGGCTGCGGTTTCGGAGCCTGCATGGGCTGCTCCTGCAAGACCCTCACCGGTTTCAAACGAATCTGCAAGGACGGCCCTATCATGATGAAGGAGGAGATTTTATGGAAAGATTAAAAGTAAATCTTTGCGGAATCGAAATGGATAACCCCATTATCCCCGCTTCCGGAACTTTCGGCTATGGCTATGAATTTGCCGATCTTTATGATATCAATATGCTCGGAACTTTCTCCTTCAAAGGAACCACAAAAGACCCGAGATTCGGAAACCCCACTCCGCGAATTGCGGAATGTACCGCCGGAATGATAAACGCCGTTGGTCTTCAGAACCCGGGCGTTGAAAAAGTTATCGGCGAAGAACTTCCGAAACTTGCAAAATGCTTCAATAAAAAAGTTATGGCAAACGTTTCCGGTTTTTCCGTTGAGGATTATGCCTATACCTGCGAAAAACTCGATAAATGCGACCAGGTCGGCTGGCTTGAAGTAAACATCAGCTGCCCGAACGTTCACGGCGGCGGAATGAGCTTTGGAACTTCGCCCGAAGCCGCAGCAACCATTGTTAAGGCGGTAAAAGCCGTTACCACAAAACCCGTTATCGTAAAACTTTCCCCGAACGTAACCGATATCGTTGCGATAGCAAAAGCCTGTGAAGAAGCCGGCGCGGACGGTCTTTCCCTCATCAACACCCTTATGGGAATGAGAATCGACCTCAAGACCAAAAAGCCCGTTATCGCGAACAAAATGGGCGGTTTTTCCGGCCCTGCAATCTTCCCGGTTGCGGTAAGAATGGTTTACCAGGTTGCCCAGGCGGTTAAAATCCCGATCGTCGGAATGGGCGGCGTTTCCTGCGCCGAAGACGTAATCGAACTTATGCTTGCGGGAGCAACCGCCGTTCAGGTCGGCGCCGCAAACCTTGTTGATCCTTATATCTGCAGAGATATAATCAATGACCTTCCGAGAGTCATGGATAAATACGGAATCAATAATCTCAGTGAAATTATAGGAGGAGTTAAATAAAATGGGAAAAGACGTTATTATTGCCTGCGATTTTTCTTCCGCAGAAAAAACTTTCGAGTTCCTCGATAAATTCGAGGGCAAAAAACCTTTCGTAAAAATCGGAATGGAGCTTTTCTATGCGGAAGGTCCTTCCATCGTTCGTGAAATCAAAGCAAGAGGACACAAAATCTTCCTCGACCTCAAACTCCACGATATCCCCAACACCGTTAAAAAAGCAATGTCCGTTCTTTCCGGACTTGACGTTGATATGACCAACCTTCATGCGGCAGGTACCTGCAGAATGATGGAAGCCGCAATCGAAGGTCTTACCAGACCCGACGGCACCAGACCTCTTCTCATCGCAGTAACCCAGCTTACCTCTACCGACCAGGAAGCAATGGAAAACGACCTTCTCATCAAAGAACCCCTTCCGGAAGTTGTTATGCACTATGCCCAGAATGCTAAAAAAGCAGGCCTCGACGGCGTTGTTTGCTCCCCCCTTGAATCCAAAAAAGTTCACGATTCCTGCGGCGCTGAATTCATCACCGTAACCCCCGGCGTTCGCTTTGCTGACGGCGACAAAGGCGACCAGAAACGTGTTATGACCCCTGCTGATGCAAAAGCAATCGGTTCCGATTATATCGTAGTCGGAAGACCCATCACCGCCGCTGAAGACCCGGTTGCGGCTTATGAACGCTGCGTAGCAGAATTTGTTGACTGATAACAGATACATAAAAAGGAGAAAGAAAAATGGAAGCTTATAAAAGAGAATTTATCGAATTCCTCCAGAGCGCAGGAGTTCTCAAATTCGGTGATTTCACCGCAAAATCCGGCAGAAAAATCCCCTATTTCGTAAACGCAGGTATGATTAAAACCGGCGACCAGATTTCCAAACTCGGCGAATTTTACGCAAAAGCATATTTTGACAAACTCGGCAAAAAAGAAGCTGTTCTTTATGGCCCTGCATATAAAGGTATTCCGCTTTCCATTTCCGCCGCGGTTGCTCTTTCCAAAAACGGACTTGATGTTCCTTTCTTCTTCAACCGCAAGGAAGTTAAAGACCACGGCGAAGGCGGCACTTTCGTTGGTTACATTCCCCAGCCCGGCCAGGAAATTGTTATCATCGAGGACGTAATCACCGCCGGAACCGCAATCCGCGAATCCATGGAGATCCTCAGCCAGCTCCCGGATACCAAAGTTATCGCAACCTTCATTATGGTAAACCGCAAGGAAAAAGGCCAGACCGAAAAAGGCGCAATGGAAGAAATTTCCGAACAGTTCGGTTTCCCGGTATATTCCGTTGTTGACGTTTACGATATCATCGAATTCCTTGAAGAAGACCCGGCAAACGAAGAAAACGTAACCAGAATCAAAAACTATCTTGCAATTAACGGAGCAAAATAAATGAGCAATCTTATTGATATTCTTGATCTTTCCGTGGAAGAAATCGACGGTCTTATCTCTGTTGCAAACGATATCATCGAAAACCCCGGAAAATATGCAAAAGCCTGCGAAGGAAAAATCCTTGCAACACTTTTCTTCGAACCTTCCACCAGAACCCGCCTGAGTTTTGAATCTGCAATGCTCAGCCTCGGCGGATCCGTTCTCGGCTTTTCCGAAGCCGGAAGTTCTTCCACCGCAAAAGGCGAAAGCTGCGCAGACACTATCCGCACCGTCAACTGCTATGCGGATATAATCGCGATGCGTCATCCGAAGGAAGGCGCACCCGTTGTTGCGGCAAAAGCTTCCCATATTCCGATAATCAACGCAGGCGACGGCGGACATTTTCACCCCACCCAGACTCTTACCGATCTTCTGACCATCAGCCGCCATAAAGGAAGACTCAACGACCTTACCATAGGTATCTGCGGTGACCTTAAGTTCGGAAGAACCGTTCATTCCCTTATCGCCGCTTTCGCAAGATATACCGGAATAAAATTCGTGCTCATCTCTCCGGAAGAACTCTGCGTTCCGGAATATGTAAAGACCGAAACTCTTGATAAAAAAGGAATCCCTTATAAGGAAGTCCGTACCCTTGAGGAAGCAATGCCGGAACTGGATATCCTCTATATGACCAGAATCCAGAGAGAGCGTTTTGCGGATCCCGCAGAATACGAAAGACTTAAAAATTCTTTCGTGCTCGATCTTCCGAAACTTGAAAACGCAAAACCCGATCTTTGCATAATGCATCCGCTCCCCAGAGTCAACGAAATTTCCACCAAGGTCGATAATGACCCCAGAGCCTGCTATTTTGACCAGGCTCTTTGCGGAAAATATATCAGAATGGCGCTTATCCTCAAGCTTCTTGCGGAAACTCCGATGCTTCTTTCCGAAGTTCCGGAAACCGAGCAGGAAGAAATGCTCATCAACAAAGTTTTCTGCGAAAATCCCCGCTGCATAACTTCCGTTGAGCAGGAAATCGACCATATTTTCCATTACACCGATAAAGAAAACGGAATCTGCCGCTGCGCTTATTGCGAAGCACAGAAAAAGATTTAAAGTCCCGTGCTCAAAAAAAGAAACCCCGTGCTCATTGAGCACGGGGTTTCTTGTTAAAAAGGCTCCCCTGTGCAAGGGGAGCTGTCACCGAAGGTGACTGAGGGGTTGTAATCCCTACACATATTGACCGGGCGGATGATATCCGCCCCTACAGTAAAAAACGGAAGAAATTATATAGTTTTCCGTTTCTTTGTATAAAAATATCTCACAGTCAGAACCACTGCCACAATGAAAAATCCGGTATATATCCATACATAAAGCGAATGGCAAAGCGCATAAAATACGGTGTTCATTGTGGAAAGAACGTAGTTCATTATCTGTTTGTAAAGGTGGCTTAAGGAAAAAACAGCAAGAAGAATTTTCATCGCTCCGTAAATTCCCCAGAAAATTATCGGAAGCTTTTTGCTTTCAAGGGGAATTTTCATAAAGCGGAAAATGGTTATAAAAACAAGCGAAGCGATTGCCGCAAGCTGGGCAAAAGCCAGCAGAAGCCTTATAAAATCGCCGCCGCGAATCATAAATAAAAGGGTCTGGAAATTAAGAATAACCGCGGAGCTTATTCCGGTTGCAACCCGAAGATACATATCTATTGCAAAAAATGTTGCCCAGGCGCACCAGAGACCGATGTTCTTCTTAAAAATAAAGCAGATAATTCCGCAAAGGATAAGCGGAGAGGAAAGAACAAGCCCGACTATTCCGCCTCCTGCGGCAAGAAGAACAACGGTAACAATAAGGGAAAGCGAAAGCAGGACCGTTCCGATAATTTTCCGGGGCGGAAAACTGCTTTCTTTTTTTATAATAATTTCCCGCGCCTTTTCTTCCGGCGGAGAAAAAACTTCTTCGCTTTTAACAAGTTCGTCAATGGTTATTCCGAAAATCTCGGAAAGTTTTATGATTTTATCAAGGTCCGGCGTTGCGGCGCCGTTTTCCCATTTTGAAACGCTTTGGCGCGAAACTTCGAGAAGTTCCGAAAGCTCGCCCTGAGAAAGATTTTTTTCGGTGCGAAGTTTATAGATTTTTTCGCCGATGGTCATAAAAAAATCGCCTCCTTTTATAATAAAATTCTATCATTTTTATATGTAAATGTCTATCAACATCGGTTTAAAACTTTAGCAACCGGCGGTTGCACCTTCGGTTTTTAACAAATTTTGCGGTTTTTGTCGAGGAAATTAAACTAAAATTTAAATTGCGGAAACAAAAAGTTAACATTTTGCTGATATTATACCGTCAGAAAAATTTTACCAAAAGGCGGTGAAAATTTTGGAAGAAAAGCTCAGCGTTTGCCTCATAAACGACAGTTTTCCTCCGCTTATCGATGGCGTTGCGAACACCGTTATGAACTATGCGAAGGTAATAAACGAAAAACACGGAAAAGCCGCGGTTGCAGTCCCTTTTTATCCAAACACCGATGATACTGTTTTTCCCTATAAAGTTATCCGCTATCCAAGCCTTAATACCGAGCGGTTTATAGATTACCGCGCAGGATATCCTTTTTCATACGAGACCCTTGAGCAGGTTAAAGCCGAAAACATCAATATAATCCATACCCATTGTCCTTTTGCCTCAACTTTTCTTGCGAGAACTTTGCGTGAACCCCTTGATGCTCCGATTATTTTTACCTATCACACAAAATTTGACGTTGATATCGAAAGAGCGGTGGGTGACGGTTATTTAAAAGAAAAAGTTATAAAACAAATAGTAAAGAATATCGAAGCCTGCGACGAAGTTTGGGTTGTAAGCGAAGGCGCCGGCGAAAACCTTAAAAGCCTTGGCTATAAAGGCGATTATGTGGTTATGCCAAACGGGGTTGATATTCCAAAAGGAAAAGTTTCGCCGGAGGAAATTGAAAAAGCCACGGCAGGTTATGACCTTCCGGAGGGAATTCCGGTTTTCCTTTTTGTCGGAAGAATGGCATGGTATAAGGGGCTTGACATAATTCTTGAATCCCTCGTTAAAGTTAAAGAATCCGGAAACGATTTCCGAATGGTTTTTATCGGCGGCGGAATGGATAAGGAGGAAGTTGAAAAATATTCCGAGGAACTGGGGCTTTCGGAAAACTGCATTTTTACCGGCCCTATCCATGACCGAAACGTTATCCGCGCATGGTACAGCAGAGCAAATCTTTTTCTTTTTCCTTCGGTCTATGATACAAACGGGCTTGTTGTTCGCGAAGCGGCGGCATGCGGTCTGGGAAGCATTCTTATAAAAGGAAGCTGTGCCGCGGAAGGAATTGTTGACGGTGAAACAGGTTTTCTTTGTGATAAAAGTTCCGCTTCCATTTCGGAAAAAATCATTGAACTTTGCCATAATCCGGAGAAAATGAAAAAAGTCGGCGAAAACGCCATGGAAAAAATTTATATCTCCTGGGAAGATTCCGTTCAAAAAGCGACCGAACGTTACAAAATCGTTCTCGAAAATTACCGAAACGGAAAATATGAAAAAGAACAAACCTTTGAGGATGAATGGCTCGGAACCGAAGGCGAAATTCTCGATATAATCTGTAAAGCAAAAAGCCGCGGGAAAAATATTAAAAATGAATTTGAATCTTACGGAAAAACAGCTTTTAACAGTTCCCTAAGGGCGGCAAAAAGTTTTAACCGCAGGAGGATAAAACTTAAAAACAGCGCAAGGGAAAAGCAAAACAAAATTAAGAAAGCAATTAAAAAGCGGCTGGAAAAATATTTTTGATTCTTTTTCGTTGTTTATTACAAAAACGCCTTTTTTAATGTTGAAAAAAAGAAGTGAAAGCGTTATAATTTTTATGTATTTTGGCTTTTTATAAAATGATAAAAAACGGAGGAAAAGAATGAAAAAAACAGCTCTTATTGTTTTGGCAATTTTAATGGCGGTTGTTTTTGCCGCCTGCGGTCATGAACATGTTCCGGGTCCTGCCGCAACTTGCACAACCCACCAGATTTGCACCGAATGTGGAGAAATTCTTGTTGAAGCAACCGGACATCGCCCGGGAGAAGAAGCAACCTGCCTTGCTCCGCAAATTTGCAAAATTTGTGGAAAAGAACTTTCTCCAATGCTTGACCACGTCCCGGGAAAAGCCGCAACCTGCACCGAAGGACAGTTTTGTCTTATGTGCAACACCGAAATTGCTCCCGCACTCGGTCACAGCATAAACGAAACTAACGCCTGTTCCACTTGCGGAATTCAGATTGTTCCCGCAAATCAGAAATATATTAAACCCGGAAGAAACGGCGCCCTTTCCGATAACCTTGATAACATCGTTCCGGAAACCGAAAGCGGACATTATAACAACAACATCAATGCCTATTATGCAGGCGCTGTTCTTGTTTGCGGCGACTATGGTCTTGAATATTTCATTCCTTCCGCAAGCGGAAACTCCGGCTGGGCGACTACCATTAACAAATTTGCGGAAAAACATCCGGAAATCAACGTAACCGCTCTTCTTGTTCCAAAAAGCTGCACCTTCAACTCTCCGGAAGGTTACACCGATCCTTATGAAAAAACAAAGGCTCATATCGAAGCGACCTATGGAATGCTGAACGAAGGAATCAAAGCCGCGGATTGCCTTGGCGTTATGAGCGAACATAGCGACGAATATCTTTTCTACCGCACCGACCACCATTGGACAAGCCTTGGCGCATATTATGCTTCCGTTGCTTTCTGCAACGCCAATGATATCGTTCCCTATGCTCTTGATACATATGAAAGCGTAACAAAAACCGAGTTCCTCGGAACTCTTTATAACTATGCCGGCGGTCCTGCAAGCCTTAAGGAAAACCTTGACTACACCGTTGGACGTTATCCCCACATCGGTTATTCAATGGTTGCCGGCAACAGCGGAAACTGGTATGATGCCGCCGCAATCAACTATAATTATAAAACCTATGCCGGAATGTTTATAAGCGGCGATAACCCCCTTACCGTTATCACCACCGAAAACAAAAACGGAAAGACCCTTATGATTTTCAAGGAATCTTACGGTAACGCCTATGTTCCCTATATGATCGATTATTTTGAAAAGATTGTTGTTGTGGATATCCGTGAAGAAACCAAAGGCACCGGCGCCCTTATCGAAGAATATGGTGTAACCGATGTTCTTTTCATCAACAACTGCCAGGCGGCGATTACTTTTGAAAGTGAACTTCGCTCAAAGGCACTTTCCTGATAGACAAAAACAAAAAGGCGGAAGTTTTCTTCCGCCTTGATTTTTAGGGAGATATTATGGAACTTAAAGAGCAGATTTTGAATTACGTTCCTTTTAACGAGCAGGAAAAAACCGATAAGGAACTTCTTCTTGAATGGCTTTCGGAACCGAAGGTATTTGAAAGGGAAAACCAAAAGGCACATTTCACCGCTTCTGCCTGGGTTGTTAATCCGGAAAGAACGAAGGTGCTGATGATTTATCATAACATCTATGATTCCTGGGCCTGGATAGGCGGTCATGCTGACGGCGAAGAATACCTTCTTGCGGTTGCGGAAAGGGAGGCAAGGGAAGAAAGCGGAATAACCGATGTCCGCCCGGTTTCGGAAGAAATTGCTTCCATTGAAATTCTTCCGGTGAGCGGCCACGAGAAAAAAGGAAAATACGTTCCCTCCCATTTGCATCTTAATGTTACCTATCTTTTTGAAGCGCCGGAAGAGCAGGAGCTTTTTATAAAACCGGACGAAAACAGCGGCGTTATGTGGATACCTTTTGATGAAATCAAAAACAAAAGCAGCGAAAAGTGGTTTGTAGAAAGAATTTATTCAAAACTTATAGAAAAAACAAAGTAAAAAAGGCGCTTCCTGCGGAAGCGCCTTTTTGTTATGCGACTTTTAAATTACATGGTGTAGTTATCGAAATAACCCTGAACAAGGATAACCGGAGTGCCTTTGTCGCCGGAACCGGAAGTAAGGTCGCAAAGGGAACCGATAAGGTCGGTGAGCTGACGGGGAGTGGTTCCTTCGGAAGCCATGTTGCCAACAAGGTTTGCGTCTTTTGCTTTAATGCTTTCGGAAATTGCGTTTTTAAGCTCTTCACCGGAAAGGTTGCTGAAATCGTTGTCAGCAAGATATTTGAGTTTGAGCTCGTTGGGGGTTCCGATAAGACCGTCGGTAAAGAAAGGAGAAACAACCGGGTCTGCAAGTTCCCAGATTTTTCCCTGAGGATCTTTGAATGCGCCGTCGCCATATACCATAACTTCAACGTGTTTTCCGGTGGCTTCAAGAACGCGTTTCTGGATATCGAGAACAAGATCCTGGCTGTCGCGGGGGAAGAGTTTTACGGTGCTTTCGGTTGCTTTGTTGGAACCGAGAAGACCGTATTTTTCGTTGTAACCGCCGCTGATGGGAGCGGTAAGGATATCGTCAAGACCGAGAACAATTTTTGCGCCGGCTTTTTTGAGAAGGCGTTTGGTTCTTGCGCGGGTGTGGATATCGCAGTTGAGAACGCAATCGGTGTAATCAAGGATTGCTTTGGGCTGGTTTGCGAAGATGATTTCAACTTCTGCGCCTTCCTCTTTAACAAGTCCGCAGTAATAATCAACGTAGTCAACGCCGGTGAAGGGGTGTTTGTTTTCACCGAAAAGTTCGCGGTATTTTTCAAGAGTAAGAACGTCGGTATAAGGGTCAACGCCTGCGTCATCGAGTTTGTCAAGGCTTACAAGCTCGTTGCCGACTTCGTCGGAAGGATAGGAAAGCATGAGGACAACCTTTTTGCAGCCCCTTGCAATTCCGCGAAGGCAGATTGCAAAGCGGTTTCTGGAAAGGATCGGGAAGATTACGCCAACGGTTTCTCCGCCGAATTTTGCTTTAACGTCGGCGGCAATGTCGTCAACGGTTGCATAGTTGCCCTGGGCTCTTGCAACAACGGATTCGGTGATTGCGATAACGTCGCGGTCACGGATTTCAAAACCTTCGGATTCTGCTGCTTCAAGAACGCTTGCGGTTACCATTTCGCCAAGGTTATCTCCCTGACGGAAAATGGGGCAGCGAATGCCGCGGGATACGGTACCAACTTTTCTGGTGTTTGCCATAAAATTACAGATCCTTTCTATATAAAGACTTTTTTTAACTATTGTAAAAAAGTCCCTTTTTCGTCCTTTTTCAAGGCGAAAAAGCAATATCTACAACAGAATATTATACATAATTATATTCTTTTCCGCAAGATGTTTTTTATAATTTTAGGTGTGGAGTTTTATAAAATTTTTTGTTTTTTGAAGTCTTATTTTTTGTGTTTATATAACAAAAAAAGCGGAACAGAAGGTTCCGCTTTTTTAAACGAGTTTTTTAAGAAGTTCTTCCGGCGGAATTTCATAAAGCTTTCCGATAGCGATAAGGTTTGTTGTGCTCGGTTCGGAAGAACCGTTTTCCCATTTTGAAACCGCCTGGCGCGAAACCCCAAGGCTTTCCGCAACAAATTCCTGGGTCATGTTCCTTTCGGTCCGGAGCTCCTTAAGGGTTTCTCCAAGGGTCTTGCGGATTTCTTCCTGCTGGGGAGAAACCGGTTCCTGCGGTACATAACTTTGTTTCAAAGGTTTTCTTTTGTTTGCGTAATAAACAACAATAATTATAATGGCAGCGACAACAGCAAGGGAAAGCAAAAGCCCAAGGCCAAAGAAAATGAATAATCTTGAACTGATAGCGCTCATAAAAATCTCTCCTTTCGTGCCGATATAATATCATTTTTTCTCCGGTTGCGCCACCAACTTTCGCGCAACCAAAGCGCAACTTTCGGTTGCCCGGGTTATTCTTCGCCGGAATGGAGCGCCGCAAGATATTTGTCGAGATAAACTTTATATGCAACGGCAATTATTGTGTTGCGGAGCATTGTTTTTGTGTCGTTATTATCGGTTCCGATATTATCAAGGTGTTCTTTGATTCCGAAAACGTAATCCAGAACGTTTTCAAATTCACTGCAAAAATAATCGTAAGCCCTTTTTGGTTCATAGGTTTTGTGCTGCATTTCAAAAAGAAGGCTTATGTCTTCCATTGAAAGGACGTTTTTTGCAACGGCAATGAAAAAAATATAGGCGATCTGTTCACGGTTATATTGTTTTTTTACCGGATTTTCAACAAGCCCTTTTTTAACGTAGTTGCTCACCATTGAGGAAGTGAGCGAAAAACTTCCGAGAGGCTCGAGATATTCGGAAATATATTTTACAACCTGCTCCAGATAAAGCCCGACGTTCGGGATATCGTTGTAGCGAGGAAGAGAAAAATCCGTTACGGAAGAGCGGATTTCTTCTTTTGTGCGGTTTTCCATAAAAAAACCACCTCCTGCTTTGAATTTTACAACGAAAAATAATTCCGGTCAAGGCTTAAAAATGTTTTGAAATATTAAAAAACAGGAATATAATGTAAACAGAAAAAACTTCGGAGGAATTTTATGTTTTTGACAAAAAGAATCGGAAAAAATTCAAAAGATCTTGAAAAAATAAAGGCGCTTTATATAAGCGCTTTTCCGGAAAACGAGCGCTTTTCCTTCAATATGATGATAAAAAACGAAAACGGACATTATGAAACCTTCGGTTTTTATAAAGACGGGGTTTTCTGCGGTTTTGCAATTCTTCTCAACAGCCTTGATATTTCCCACATTTTATATATTGCAACCGTTCCGGAAATGCGCGGAAAAGGTCTTGGCGCAAAGGCTCTTGCGGCGATTGGAAGAATAAAATCCAAAATGAGGATAATCGTCGATATTGAAAGGGAAGTTCCGGCTTGCGAAGAAAACGAGATTCGCCGGAGAAGAAAAAATTTCTATATCCGAAACGGCTATTCCGAAACGGAAGTCCGCTACCGCTGGCAGGAGGAAGCTTATGAGATCCTCGTTTTCGGCGGAAAACTTTCCAAAGAGGATTTCGGCAACTTCTGGAAGGCTCTCGGGATAAAAAAGAACACTTCCGAAGGCTGAGCACCGGGTTTTGAGCACGGTGCTCAAAATTTTTGCTTGTCGGTTTTTGACGAAAAAAAGGAGGAAACTTTGTTCAATTTTTTATTAAAAATGAAATGAAAACGTTTCCTTTTTGTGATAAACTTGTTCTGTATGAATTTTGCCGGTTTTCCGGCGGAAAACGAGGTTTTTTAATGAAAAAAAGAGAAGCCGGCGTTCTTCTCCACATTTCCTCCCTTCCTTCCAACCACGGAATAGGAACTTTCGGAAGAAGCGCCTATGAATTTGTTGATTTTCTTGTCGAAGCGGGCCAGACCTATTGGCAGGTTCTTCCTCTCGGACCCACAAGCTATGGCGATTCCCCTTATCAGTCTTTTTCAACCTTTGCGGGAAATCCTTATTTCATCGATCTCGATTTCCTTGTAATCGACGGTTTTCTTGAGGAAAAGGATCTTGAAGGAATAAATTGGGGAACGGAACCCATGTATGTGGATTACGCCCATATTTATGAAAACCGCTTTGAAGTTCTTCGCAAGGCATATAAAAATTTTATGAAAAAAGGCGATGCTTCCGCCCTTTCCGCTTTCTGTGAAAAAGAGGAAAAGTGGCTAATGAACTATGCTCTTTTTATGGCGCTCAAAAATCTCCACGGCGGAAAATGCTGGCGCGAATGGGAAAAACCTTTCTATTCCCATGACGAAAAAGCCCTTGAAAAATTCGAAAAGGAAAACGAAGAGGAAATCGGATTCTGGAAATATCTTCAGTATGAATTCAGCCGCCAATGGAAAAACCTTAAAAATTACGCAAACGAGCGGGGAATAAAAATAATCGGCGACCTTCCGATCTATGTTGCCGATGACAGCAGCGACGTCTGGGCTTCACCGGAGCTTTTTGATTTTGATGAAGAACGCCGTCCGAGAAACGTTGCCGGCGTTCCTCCGGATTATTTTTCCGAAAACGGCCAGCTTTGGGGCAACCCCATTTATAATTGGGAAATCCATAAGGCAACCGGATATAAATGGTGGCTGGAACGTCTTTCTTCCTGCCGGGAAAAATATGACGTTCTCCGAATCGACCATTTCCGCGCCTTCGCGGATTATTACTGCATTCCCTTCGGTTCCGAAACCGCAAAAACCGGCGAATGGAAGGACGGCCCGGGAATGGATCTTTTCAGCAGGGTTTTTGAAGAGCTCGAAGGTTACCCGATTATTGCGGAAGACCTTGGAGATTTAAGCCCTGCGGTTGTGGAATTTCTTAAGGAAAGCGGACTTCCCGGAATGAAGATCCTTGAATTTTCTTTTGGTTCCGATGACCCGAACAACGATTGCCTTCCCTATAATTTCAGCAAAAACTGCGTTTGTTATCCGGGAACCCATGATAACATGCCCGTTGCCGGCTGGCTCGAAACCGCTTCGGAAAGCGAGATCAAATTCTGCAAGGAATACATAAATTATAAAGAGGGCGAAGATTTCTGCGATGCCTTCATAAAAACGGTTCTCGGAACCGCCGCGAACACCGCGATAATCGCAATGCAGGATTGGCTCGGCACCGGAAAATATACAAGAATGAACGAACCTTCAACCTCCGGCGGAAACTGGCAGTGGCGTTTGCTCAAAGGCCAGGCAGATTCCGAACTTGCGGAAAGAATGTATCACCACGCAAAACTTTACGGAAGATTGAGATAAAAAAGAGCGGGAGCAAAAGCTCCCGCTTTTTTTGAATATTTTCCGCCGAAAACGGCAAGGATTTAACAAAAACGTTAACAATAATTGTCTTTACTTCGCGGAATTTTAAGGTTATACTAATACTAAAAAATGGAGAGGAGGAGATTTTTTTGTCCGCTGAAAGAAAAAGCTTTAAAGATACGGGAATCCGGCTTTTGAAAAAAGGTCAAAAAGGAATTGTCCACGCAATTTTCAGCCGCTTTGGAATAATAATCCTTCTTTTCTTCCTCCAGGCGATTCTCCTTCTTGCCGGTCTTATATGGTTCCAATCCCTTATGTCGGAACTTTTCTTCGGCGGGTTGGCCCTCGGACTTTTTGTTTCGATATATATCCTCAACACCCGAAGCGACCCTTCCGCAAAACTCACCTGGATAATCCTCGTAATGGCACTTCCGGTTTTCGGAACTCTGCTTTATCTTTATACCGAATTCGAGGTTGGTCACCGTTCACTCCGTGACAGAATAGAAAAACTTGTTGATTCCACAAAGGAAAAAATTCCCCAGGAACCGGAAGTTATTGAAGCTTTCCGCGAAAAGGATAAAGGCGCCGCCGCCATTGCAAAATATCTTCAAAGAACCGGTTGTTTTCCGGTTTTTGACAGAACGGAAGTTTCCTATCTTCCGATAGGCGAAGCAACTTTTGACGAAATGCTTTCCCAGCTTGAAAAAGCCCGGCATTTTATTTTCCTCGAATATTTTATAATCGATGAAGGAATAATGTGGGGAAAAATCCTCGAAATCCTTGCGAAAAAGGTTAAGGAAGGGGTGGATGTCCGGGTTATTTATGACGGCACCAACGAATTTACCACCCTTCCGAGGAACTATCCGAATCTTCTTAAAGAACTCGGAATAAAATGCAAGGTTTTTGCGCCTCTTTCGCCTTTTGTTTCAACCCATTATAATTACCGCGACCACAGAAAAATCATGGTCATAGACGGAAACACCGCCTTTACCGGCGGAATAAACTTTGCGGACCGCTATATAAACCGCGAAACGGTCCACGGTCATTGGAAAGATACCGCGGTAATGCTCAAGGGAAAAGCGGTGAAAGGTTTCACCCTTATGTTCCTCCAGATGTGGAACATCGACGAAAAGGAAGAAAAATTTGACCCATATCTTTCTTTCCCGACCTTTCCGCCGGAAGACACAAAAGGTTTTGTAATCCCCTATGGCGACTGCCCTTTGGATAAGGATAAAGTCGGAGAAATGGTTTATATCGATATTCTGAACCGGGCAAAAAATTACGTCCATATAATGACGCCCTATCTTATCCTTGACGGCGAAATGGAAACCGCAATCCGCTTTGCGGCAGAAAGGGGAGTTGAGGTGAAAATAATCCTTCCGGGCGTTCCGGATAAACTTTCGCCATATTCTCTTGCGAAAAGCCATTATGCCGCCCTTATGGATTCCGGAGTTCAGATATATGAATATAAGCCGGGCTTTATCCATGCAAAATCCTTTGTTGCGGACGACGTTGAAGCGGTTGTCGGAACAATTAATCTTGATTACCGAAGCCTTTATCACCATTTTGAATGTGCCGCATATTGTTACGAAACCGCATGCATAGCGGATATTGAAAAGGATTTTCAGGAAACTCTTGAAAAAAGCGACAGAATCACAAAAAAGACCATTTGGAAAAACTATCCCGGGTTAAGACCGGTTTCGTTTTTCGTTAAGATAATCGCTCCTCTTCTTTGATTTTATAACAAAAAACGGACAAAGCGTTTTGCTTTGTCCGTTTTTTTATTTCAGCGTTTTTTATAGAGAACAAGTTCCGGGTTTTCGCCCTTTTCGTCATAAGTGCAGATAAGTATAAAATCAAGGTTCGCGGCAATTCCGAAGCACCTGTTTCCGCCGAATTCGCTTTCAAGCTGTGTTCCGAGATAGGTAGCTCTGTCATCAAGGAACTTAACGCTTCTTCCGTTCGGAAGAAGATATTCAAGGTTTATAAAATTGCCTACCAAAGCGTTAAGGCTTTTTACTTTCGGCATTCCTTCGATGTTAAGACCGTTTATCTCGTCAATGAGTTTTTGCTTGAATTCGTCGAATTTTTCTTTTCCGCCGACATTAAGATATTGTTTCCAGTAATTAAGGCTCGGGAGCATGTTTTTCATATAATCACGAACCTGTTCTTCGGAAAAGTTTTCGCATGCCATATTTTTTACGCAAACTTCGATAAGTTCGTCCATATCGTGATACATATATTCCCCGTCGGCATAGCACCATTTGCAGTAATCCTCGTTAAAAATTCCGTCCGGTTCACGGCTTATGCTGGAATCATCAAGGGGCATTCCGCAGCATTGGCAGATAAGCTTTCTCGGCGAACCGAGAAGGGTGTTTATCGAAACGTCAAAAAGATTTGAAAGAAGCTTAAGAGTTTCTGTGTTGGGAACGGTTTCGCCGTTTTCCCAACGGGAAACCGCCTGGCGGGTTACAAAAACCTTTTCCGCAAGTTCCTCCTGGGAAAGTTTCGATTTGTTCCTAAGCTCAAAAATAACATCTTTTGTATCCATAAAATCCACCTCCAAAAGATATTATAGCCCTCTTTTGATTTTCTGAAAAGCAACTCGCTGTTGCGATTTTTTAGAAAAAGAGCTGAACAAGTATCATATAGCAAAAAGTTCCGCCCGCCATTGAAAGAAGGATTTTTCTTTTCCAAAGGTGAAGAGCCGTTACAACGGCGACGGAAATCGCTTCCGGAATTCCGTAGCTTCCGGAAGTTATATCGACGTTTTTAAGGCAATATACCACCAAAAGGGCAAAAATTGCCGCGGGAAGAGCTTTTCCGAGATATTCGATAAATTTCGGGGTTTCCTTCTTTCCGGAAAAAAGAACGAAGGGAAGAAAGCGGGTTATAAGCGTTGCAAGAACGCACATGGCTATTGTGAAAATTTCCTGCTGAAGGATCATTCAAAACCACCCGCCTTTTCAATGGGCTTTCTGAAAAGAGCCAGCATTATAAAAATAACCGCCATAGTCGGAATTATGAAAGATTCCGCGCCAAAAATTATGAGGCAGAGAACGGAGGCAAAAACGCCGATGAGGGCGGTATAATGTTTTTTCTCTTTGAGCCATTGTTCAATGAAAATTACAACGAACATCGCCGTCATAACAAAATCAAGTCCCTCAGTGTTGAAAGGAATGAACGAACCGAGGATTCCGCCGATGGTTGCGCCGGAAACCCAATAGCATTGGTCAAGAAGCGAAACGGCAAAATAAAATTTCCCTTTATCGATTCCTTCCGGAACCGGAGTTGAGCAGTTTATTGAAAAAGTTTCATCGGTAAGCGCAAAGATGAGATAGAGTTTTTTAAGACCGGTGTTTTTATATTTTTCAAGCATTGCAAGCCCATAGAAAAGGTGGCGCGCCTGGATAACAAGCGCCATAAGAAAAGTCTGGAGCGGAGCAAAAGTGCTTAAAAGAAGGGAAACGGTTACAAATTCAAGGCTTCCGCCGAAAATGGTTATCGCCATGAGCATCGGATAAAGAAAGCTGAAGCCGGAAACTTTCATATAGATCCCGTAAGAAATTCCGAGGAAAAGATATCCGGTCATAACAGGAATCGTGTGAGGAAAAGCCGCTTTTAAAGCGGAAAGAAAACCGCCTTTTTTCTCCAAATTTCCGCCTCCTTTTCAAAAAAAGATATGTGAATATTATATATTCACAAAGCTTTGAATTCAACAGAATGTTGAAATACGGGAGTATATTTTTTAAACGGGCTGTGACTTTTAAAGCTTTTTGCAAATTAAACAAATATTTTTTATGAAAAAGCATAAAATTTATAAAGGGAAAATTCAAAAAAATTCTTTTGGATAATAGACAAAATCTGAAAAAAGAGTATAATATTATTGTAAGAAATTTGGTAAAAAATTCCTTTATTCAATTTTGGAGCGTGATTTAAGTGAAACTTATTATAAAAAATGACTATGAAGAAATGAGCGCCTGGGCAGCAAACCACATTGCCGACGCTATTAACAGCCACAAAGGCGAAAAACCTTTTGTCCTTGGTCTTCCAACCGGTTCTTCTCCTCTCGGCGTTTATAAAAATCTTATTGAAATGAACAAAGCCGGAAAAGTCAGCTTCAAAAACGTTGTCACTTTCAATATGGACGAATATGTAGGTCTTCCCAAAGAACACGACCAGAGCTATTGGTATTTCATGCACGAAAACTTTTTCGATCATATCGATATCCCTGCGGAAAACATCAACATTCTTGACGGAATGACCGAAAACCCGGAAGAGGAATGCAGAAAATATGAAGAAAAAATCGCCGCTTTCGGCGGAATTGATCTTTTCCTCGGCGGCTGCGGAGTTGACGGACACATCGCCTTCAACGAACCTTTCACCTCTCTCGTTTCCAGAACCGGAGTTCGCGCTCTTACCGAAGATACAAGAATAGTCAATTCCCGCTTTTTCGGAAACGATATGAACAAAGTTCCGAAAACCGCTCTTTCCGTAGGTGTCGGAACCGTTTGCGATGCCAAACAGGTCCTTATCCTTATCAACGGTCACAACAAAGCAAGAGCTCTTCGTCACTGTGTTGAAGGCGGAGTTGACCATGCCTGGACCATAAGCGCGCTTCAGCTTCATCCGGACGGAATAATCGCCTGCGACGAAGCGGCCTGCGGTGAACTTAAAGTTGATACCTACAAATATTTCAAAGAAATTTATAAAGACGAAAAATAAAAGACAAAAAAACAAAAAAGCTGTTCGTAAGAACGGCTTTTTTTGATGTTGAATTTATTCTTCAAGTGCTGTAACAGCGGTTTTTGTAAGAAGCTCTGCGCAGAAGGGCGCTGTTTCGTCCGGAACAAAAAGATTGGGCGTATGAAGTCCGGCGGAAGATCCGTCATCTTTTCCAACGCCGACGTGGTACATAAAAACCGGCGCGATTTCCCGATAGAAACTGAAATCTTCGGAAGCCATCCAGAAATTCTGGACAAAAACACTTTCTTCGCCGAACAAAGCGGAAGCGGATTTATACGCAATATCCGCAAGTTTTTCGTCATTGAAAAGGGGAGGAGCTTCCTTGAAAAATTCACATTCGGCGCTGCAGCCATGAGCTTTTGCGACGGATTCCGAAATATTGAGTATGTTTTCTTTTACGGAATCCCTGTAAGAATCAAGCGCATAGCGAAAGGTTCCTTCAAGGTGAACATCGTCCGGAATAACGTTGCAGGCGCTTCCGCCATGAACCGAACAAACGGAAAGGCTGAAAGGCTGGGCAGGATCCGCCCAACGGGAGCGGATGCTTTGGAGCGCTTCTATAACATGTGCCGCGGTTATAATGGGGTCGGCGGTCAGATTCGGTGTTGCGCCGTGACCGCCTTTTCCTTTGATATGGATTCTGAAAGAACACATGGCGGCCATAACTGGACCTTTTCTTATCCCGATTTTTCCGGCAGGAATATCCGGTTTAACATGGAGGGAAAAGAAAGCTTTTGGCGGGTATAAATCAAAAATTCCGGTGGAGATAACTTCTTCCGCGCCGCTGCATTTTTCTTCTGCCGGCTGGAAAAGGAACATGATATTTCCAGAAAGATTCTCACGAAGCTCGGCCAAAGCCATTGCCGCACCGAGCAGGGAAGCTGTGTGAAAATCGTGACCGCAGGCATGCATGATTCCTGTGTTTTCGGAACAGATTTTGTGTTCGTTTGTTTCTTCAATGGGAAGAGCGTCTATATCCGCCCGCAGAGCAACTGTCGGGCCGGGATTTTTTCCACGAAGCAAACCGACAACGCCGGTTTTCGGCTGAATTTCCGGAATTTCGATATCCAGTTTTTTAAGCTCTTCGGTAAGAAGTTTTGTTGTCATAAACTCCTTATGGCTGAGTTCGGGATTCTTATGAATCTTGTGAGCGATTTCAAGAATATGATCACGGATATCATCGGTAATATATTTCTGTTCCATTGTTTTCACCTCTTTAAGCAATGGATAAATTATAGCGCAAAAGGAGGGAGAATACAAATGAAAAAATAAAGAAAAAATTTTCATAGCTCATTTCATCACTCATTTTTGTTGAAAAATGAGTGATGAAAATACCCCAAAATGTACCCCAAATGTTCCGCAAATTTTATTATAAAAATCTTATCAGCTTTGATAAAAAAATCCGCATAAATAAAACAAAAAGTGGCTTGAAATCAAAAGATTTCAAGCCACTTGAAAACCAAAAGGGATTATTCCCACTCGCTCCCGGAAAACATAACTTAACGCTTTTTGCTTGGGTATTTTAACTCATATTATTGGGAGCGCTCGGATTATCCTAAAAACATGGACTATCAGAACTTCTGTTGTCGTTTTGTTGTCACGAATATTATAAATGATACGGAAAAAGACACCGTGCCCAAACCAAAACACGGTGTCTTTTGTTGAAAGTATGGGAGTTTATTTTATCGGAACATAGATATAAACTTTTTCGCCTTTGTAAAATTCAAAGCACATCTTTTCCTCATCAAATTTCTTTCCGGAAACGGGGAACCATTCGTCAAAAATATGCTTCCAAAGCCGGTTAAGTTCTTCGGAAAGTTTTTCGTCAAAAACGGAAACTTCCGCTTCAAAAACCGCGTATTCCGCTTTCGGGACTGTAATTGAGAAAAAACCTTCCGGAACGGTTTCACAATTTGTTTCAAAACCGAAGAAATAACTGAGTTCTCCGTTGTTTTCGGTCGGATGTATCCAGGCGGCAACTTCGCCGAAGTCCTCAAGGTTTTCCGGATATGCGGGATATTTGGTAAAATCGATTTTCTTCCAGTATGCGCCGTATTCTTCGCTTTTGATTTCTTCCGGCGGAATTATGCAGTAACCGATGGCGGAAAAAGCATCTTTTTCGATGATGGTCATTTTTTCATCTTCTTTCAGAATGTTTCTGCGGTATTCCGAAGCGTTTGTTCCGAAATTTTTTCGGAAAGCCTTTGCAAAACCGGAGGGGGTATCGTAACCTGCCCGAAGGGCTGTTTCCGTTATGCTCATTCCGGCGGCAATGTTTTCCGCCGCCTTTTCAAGTTTTTTGCGGGAAATATATTCCCCGACAGAAATTCCGAAATGCGCCCGGAAAAGGTGGCAGAAATGATAGAGCGAATATCCGGAAAATTCCGCAAGTTCCTTTGCAGTGGGCGGATATTCAAGATGTTCCCCGATATATTTTTCGCATTTTTCCATTACTTCAATATAGTTCATTATTATATGATCCTCCGAAAAGGTCTTAAATTTTTTCAATATTGCTATTATACAATTTTTGACAAGAAAGGACATGTCCTATCTTGCTGACTTGATTAAAACCGATAGAAAACCGAAAAATATAGTGATATTATTGAATCAACTTAATAATCTGCATTGTGTTCCGGCGTTATGGCTGCAATTTTTTGCAGGCGCCGGAATTAGGAAATCCGGTGAAAGTCCGGAGCAGTAACCGTTGCTGTATGTGCAGGAGTTTTTTGTTCGCGGTGCGAACCGGCCATTGGGAAACCGAGAAGGTAGAACAAAAAACGCAGGAAAACAAATTTTTCCCAAATGCGCGAGCCAGAATGTCGACAATGCGTGGAAAGTTTCTTTGCGGTGCGTTTACACCCGAAAAAACAAAGACTGCGGAAAAATTCGGCCGCCGAAGGTTTTTTATCTTCGGCGGCTTCTTTTTTTTGCAAAAAAGGAGGAAGAAATATGAAAAACATTTTTAAGAAGGCGTTATCGTTTTTTCTTGCTGTGATAATGACAGTGGGAATGTTCCCGGTAACGGTTTTTGCAACAGAAGATGTGGTCTATATCTCTGTAAGCAAAGACGATAAATTTGTTAAGGATAGTAAGGGTGGCTATATTGCCTGTGTTGAAGTTCCTTTGGCAGAAGTTGCTGCTGTAGATCTGGAAACTTATGGTCTGGGCGAGTATCTTTACGACAAAGACGCAGATGGACAATATGAAACCACCGCACTGCAGCTTATTATTTATGCGCATGAAAATATCTATGGAGGGGAATGGAGTAACGTTACCTTTACAGGCGGCCCCGGAAGCAGCTATTTTGAGGGAGGAATATTTGGATTCGATGAGAACCTGAACTATTTTCATAATGGTGAATTTCCCATTGATGAAAAACTCACCGAAGAATATGGATACCCAACCGGAGCAACCTCTGACAGAATAGTTATTTCTGCCGGTGATTATATCGATATGGGAAGCTTTACAAGCTGGGATTTTTACTCGGACTCTGGTTATGGCTTCCATAAATTTGCGGATTCCGAAGGGAAATTTGTAAACAGTTATATTGTGAATGCAGGGGAAGAACTTTCTGTAAAACTCGTGCGCTCATATTCAGGAATGGGTTCTGACCCAGTTGTTTATGATGAAGCGTACTATACTGTTTTTTATGGAAAAGAATACGGAAATGAAGAAGGAACAGTTTCAACAGATGCAACCGGTGGTGCAAAAATCACCTTTGATGAGGCAGGCACATACTATTTGTGGTGCAATGGCGGTTACGGTAATGAATTCCCGGATTCCATTGTTTCAACTCCTGCATTTGCAAAAATTATCGTTAAAGGCGAGGAAAAACCTAAAACAACGATTTCTTTTGATAAAACCACCCTTTCCGTAACCGAAGGAAAAACCGCGGAAATCAAGGCAACCGTTTCTCCGGAAGAAAAAGCGACAGAGCTTGTTTGGTCTTCCTCTGATGAAACCATTGCGACCGTTGACCAAAACGGCGTTGTAACCGGTGTTAAAGTCGGCGAAGCAACCATTACCGCAAAAATCGGTGACGTTACCGCGGAATGCAAAGTCAGCGTAACAGAGGAAAAATCCTACCTCAGCGGACTTGATTTTTATGTTTCAGCCCGCGACAGCAATAACCAACCCTACAAAATGTATTTCCCGTTTGAACCGGAATTTTCCGACGAAGTATATGAATATACAGTTTATGTACCGGATAATAAATCCAGGGTTGATATAGTAACCGGACTTTCCGGTTTTGCTCCGGAAGATTCAAAAATCGTTGCTAAATATATAAATATCAACACTTCAAAAATATCGGAAAAAGAATGGACGGAAAGCAGCTTTTTTGTAAATTATTTTATTAAATCAAATTCCGTTGGTACGGGCGAATTTACAATAGAAGCAGGCAGTGAAGCTGATTTTCAGACTTATAAAATCAGAGTAAAAAGAACGCCCACCCTTTCAAAACTTTCTGTTACCGATAAAAACGGCGGCAAGGTAAAAATTACTCCAAGCAGCTTTAAAGCAGACGTGACTGAATATACCGCAACAACCGCTTTCGATGTGGTCACCATTGATACAACTCCGACAGTTAAAGATGCAGGTTATGTTGTAACCTATAACGGAAGCGAAAGCAACGTTGTTGCTCTTGCGGAAGGCGAAAACAACATTGAAATTAAAGTTAAAAACACCGAAGGATATGAAAAAACTTATAATCTTAAGGTAACAAGAACCCCCGCAAGTAAAGTTAAATTCAGCGTTTCGCCTTCCGATGCGGTCGTTTTTGTAATGGAAAAAGGCAAAAACAGAGTGTGGCCCGATGAAAACGGAGAATTCAGCTTTATTCCCGGCGTTGAATATACCTATAACGTAACATCAAACGGTTATATCGGCAAAACCGGAACTGTAACAGTTGAAGAGGACGCGGTTATCGGAATAAACCTTGAAAAAGCCAAGGAAACCGTTTTTACTGAATATCCTTCAGGCTGGCCTTCTTTTGGTTTTAACAGCGAAAACAATACGGTAATAAATCGCCCGACCCCGACAAGCAAAGAAGAAACCGCTCTTTATTGGGCAACAAAAGTTGTTGAGGTTTCAAATATCGGCGGTGAAAGCAGCTACAGCCGTAACCCGGTAGGCGTTCCGATTCTTATAAACGATTATCTTTATACCTACGCAAAAAACAAGCTTTTCAAAATCGATAAGATGAACGGTGAGATCCTTGAAATGGGAACCATGAGCGGCGGAACTTCCACCTATGCAATCTGCTCTCTTGCTTATGGTGAAGGACTTATTTTCGTCGGCCTTAACGGCGGAACAGTTCAGGCGTTCAATGCGGAAACTCTCGAATCCGTTTGGATATATCATGATTCTCTCGGTGGTCAGCCCAACGGACAGCTTACATATAATGACGGATATCTTTATACAGGTTTTTGGAACGGCGAAAGCGCCGAGGCAAACTATGCCTGCGTTTCCGTAACTGATGAGGATACGGAAAAACCCGACGAGGAAAAAATCGCAACCTGGACTCACAAACAAATGGGCGGTTTTTATTGGGCGGGTGCATATATCGACGATAATTTTGTTTATATCGGAACGGACGACGGTTCCGCAGAGATGACAAATACCAATACCCACCTTATTTCTCTTGATAAACGCACGGGAAAAGTTGTTGATGATGCTGTTCTTCCCGGCGGCGGAGATATAAGATGCAGCATTACCATGTATGAAGGGAAACTTTATTTCACTTCAAAGGGCGGCTATTTTTATGAGGCAGAATATAATGCTGCCACCGGCGATATCGGCGATGTCCGCTATATCAAACTTGAAAACGGAAGTAACCGCCCTGCAATGAGCACAAGTACCCCTACCATTTATAACGGAAGAGCATATATCGGCGCTTCAGGTTCGGGACAGTTTGACCCTTATTCCGGACACAACATCACCGTAATAGATATTCCTTCCTGGAGCATTGCGTATTCCGTTCCCACACAGGGATATCCCCAGACCACCGGTACGCTTACCACCTATTACGAAGAAAAAGACGGTTATGTATATGTTTATTTCTTCGATAACGAGGCACCCGGAAAACTCCGCGTTCTTGCGGATAAACCCGGAATGACCGAACCGCTTAAAACAATCGAAGAAACCACCAACGGAAAAACCTATGAGGTTGCTTACAGTGTTTTTGAACCTGCCGGAGCAATGGCGCAGTATTGTATCTGTACCCCGATTATTGACGAAGACGGCACCCTTTATTTCAAAAACGACAGCGGATATCTTTTTGCGGTGGGCTCCGCCGTTGAATATATCGAAGTAACCAAAAATCCGGAAAAGACCACATATGAACCCGGCGAAACCTTTGACCCCACCGGAATGGAAGTCACTGCATATTACTATAACGGAACAGAGCGCGACATCACAAAATATGTTTCCTGGTCCACCGAACCTCTTACCGAAGAGGACGAAAACTTTATGATCGTTTATGAAAACGTAGGCAGTGATGAAAAACCTTATGATATTATCGAACTTTCCATAAACGATGGTTTTATCCACCTTGTTCCGGAAAAAGAACCCACAAAAACCAAAATAAGACTTAATGACACCGTAAAATTCGATAACACAATCGATACCCCAGAAACCTTCTTTGTAAAAGACCCCAAGGGCGGCGTTTTCTATGTGGGAATCCTTTCCGACATGGAATACGATGAGTTTGAACTCCATACCAACGGTTACCTCAAAGGTCAGCTTATCGATTTCGACCCGGAAAAATACCGCAGTATCGGCGAAACTTATTGTGTATATAACAGCCTTACGGGAGAAATTGCTGAAAAAGAAGCTGTTCCTGTTGCAAAATCCATACTGAAGGCGGGAATAAGACCGGAAAACAACAAGGCAACAGGTATGACTTATGATAAAGCAATCAAACTTGCAGAGCATCTTAACGACGAAAACAGGGTCACCTATTACAAAGTAAAATGCGAACAGACCGTTTACGTTGCAAAAATAACCGTTCCGGAAAATTACAGCACCGCATATAAATCCGGTACATATAAAATCACCGCGGAAAAAGACGGCGTTAAATATTCCAGCGCGGAAAACAAAATTGTAACCGATGTTTCGATTTTTGAGTATGAATACCTCAAATGGGCAATGGCAAACAATAAAGTCCAAGTTATGGACGAAGACGCAAGAGGATATTCGGATTATCTCAGCGATAAATACGGCTACGGAGATGAGGAATATGCTCCGCCCCTTTGGGAAAAACCCACCGTTGTTTCCACCACCGCTTTCCGCGCCGTAAGAGGAAAGAAAATGGTTCTTGCCTGCGGAGATGGAGTTAAAATCACAATTCCGGAAATCAGCACAATGCAAAGAGGAATCAACTTCATTTATAAAAACACCGTGGGTGAACCTGATGAGGAAAAGAAAACCACCGTATATAACCTCAATTTCTACGGAAAACAGCCGGTTCAGAGCGATTTTACTATCGAATGGAAACTCGGAGTAAACGCTTTTGAACTTCGTGAAAGCTTTAAAATCAAGGTTGAGGAAGAGGACATCATCACTTACTATATTCTTAAAGACGGAAAATATTTCGACGAATTCACCGTCGATTATATGACCGACGATTTGAATGAAGATATCACCATCACCCTTGAAAACGAAGGCGGCACCACCCTTGGCAATTACACAATTACAACAAAAAAACCTGCGGATGCGGATTCTGCCGATGATTCCGAGGAAATCAACCCCAACACAGGCGCACCGATTTTTTAAAATAAAAGGAGCTTATCATGCTCAAAAAGAACTTGGTTAAAATATTGAGCACGGCGATAATTTTCGCCGTGCTCATCGGCATAGTTATAACAATTTCCGGCACCGCAAGGGCAGTTCCGGAAAAAGAATTGGGAGAAACCGAAAAACTTTTGCCGGACGTTATTTTCGGTTCAAAAGGCGAAAACTTTCTTCCGAACAACGTTGAAACGGGCGGCGAAAATGAAGAAAACCCGCCGAAGGAAAACCAGATTACAGAGATTCCGGAAAGCATTCCGGAAACGCCTAAGGAAGAACAGAGCGAAAATAACCGGCCAAATATCGATAAAGTTACCGAAGAAGGCGGTGGAGACACCGCCGGAAGCGGCGATGGAGATGTTTCCGGCGAAGGAACCCCGGGCGAAGTTACGGTTGTTACCGATTTGGAAAACAAAATCGTGACTTCGGCGGAACTTTCCGGCGATATGTTTGGATTTTTTGCCTATATCGAAAACGGAAGCGAAAAACATTCGCTTACCATAAACTTCAAAAATTCAGAAACTTCATTTTCCGGCGAAAACCTTGCCACGGCGGATGATTATTACGAAGCAAAGCTTGCCCTTGGAGCAAACTATTTTACAATTTACCTCGAAGAGGACGGAAAAACCGTTTCCTCCGTCCAGTATATAATCACATATCAAGCGGCAAAGGCGGATGCTTCGAATCCCGACGTCGGCGAAGGGGTTTCGATAGTAACTAACCTCGATGATTATAACGGCGAAGTTATGACCAACCGCTATTTCACCTTCACCGTTTCCGCAAGAAGCAGCGGAAAGGTCATATATTCCGACCATATCGAAGTCACCCTTGACGGAACCGTTGTGGATTCACCCACCGGTTCTTCAACTTTTGAATATGTTCTGAACTTCGGACCGGAAGATACCCACCTTGTAACGGTTCTTGCCTGGGATGACGAAGGAAATTCCGCCTACCGGGAATACGAAGTTAAGTTTAAAGGCAGCAATGACGGGGATTCCATAGGCGTTGCATACGTTGTGATAGACGCCACCACAGCCGGTCTTGGAATAATTGGTGAGTATGAGGTCGAAATTCTGCAGGGCGACACCGCCGCAAAAAGCCTTGTTGCCGCGGCGGATTACATGGGGCTTTCGATCCATTACGACGGCAGTACCGAAAGTGGATTTTACGTTCGGGGAGTAAGCGGATTCGGCGGAGTTCCGGAGGTTCCGCCAGAACTTTGGGAATGTATTCTTCGGGACGGACTTTCCCTTACCGGCGCTCCTTCCGGCGGACTTTTTGCCGGAGATTTCACCGCAAACTCCGGCTGGATGTATTCCATAAACGGAACGCTCTATCCGGGAAAAGGCCTTTCCGCCTATAACCTTTCGGACGGGGATACCCTTTATCTTCGTTATACCGTTGCGGAGGGAAAGGATATCGGCGGAAGCGGCGGCGGAAACGGCGACCTTTATGGCTATTGTGGAATCTGGAGCGACGGCGGTTATTATGAACTTGACCACGAATACGTTGAAATCGACCGGGGAACCGATTATATCGAATATGAATGCGCCATCTGCGAAAAGCATTATACCGAGGAAATCGAACCCGAAGAACCGGAAGAACACGAACATGAATATTACGAGGTTGACCGCGTTGAACCCACCGAAACCGAGGACGGATACGTTATTTATGAATGTGAATGCGGCGATTGGTATGAGGAAGCTCTTCCGGCAACCGGCACCGGTGATGAAGAAGATTTTGAGAAAGGAAGCGAAGAAGATGAAGAAAATCCATAAAATATTTGCGTTTGTTCTTGCTTTTTTAATTTTGTTTTCCGGCTGCAATGCCGAAAAACCGGAAGAAAACACCCTTGATATTGCGGTGAACACCGCAATCGGGCAGAAAAACCTTTTCGGAGTTAAAGAAAACAAAAATCTCCTTACCGGAAGTCCCGGTTTTTCCGCCGGAACGGCGATCTGCGACTGGACCGCAATAGCATATAAAGAATTCGGAATCGAGGACGATTTTGAAGGCTATCTTTCCGAACTTGAGCAGAATGTAACCGGAGAATATGCCGCGGAAGGCGGACTTGATTCCACAAAAGCCACCGAATGGCACAGAACTATCCTTGTTGTAACGGCTTTGGGCGGCGACGCAACCGCTTTCGGAACTCATCCGGACGGAACGAAGATTAACCTTGTGGCGGACGGAATTTATAATTACATAAACGAAGACCTTGCGAACCAGGGCATAAACGGATTTATCTATGCCCTTCTTGCTCTCGATTGCGGAAATTATGAAATTCCCGAAGGAAGCAGATATACCAGAGAAAGCATAATTAAATCACTTATCGCAGAACAGCACAAGGACGGTTCCTTCGGATTCGGAAGCCGTTCCGACGTTGATATGACCGCAATGGCGCTCCATGCACTTGCACCCTATTCAGATGATGCCGGAATTAAAAAGGTTATCGATGAGGGAATCGCTTTTCTTTCTTCGGCACAAAACGGCGACGGAAGCTTTTCCGGAATGGATTCAAAAACTTCCGAAAGCATAAGCCAGGTTATAATCGCCCTTTGCGCAAATGGAATCGACCCGAAAACGGACGAAAGGTTTATCAAACACGGAACTTCCGTTTATGATGCTCTTTTCGATTTCCGCCAGAAGGACAAAACTTTTTCCCATACCCTCGATTTTGAAAAAGGCGACGCCCTTGCAACGGACCAGGCGATGATCGCTTTTATGGCGCTTATCAATTTTGAAAACGGAAAAAGCGGCGCATTTATCTTTACAGATTAACCGGAGGAAACAAAAATGAACGAACTTGCTGAAAAAATTCAAAGCGAAATAAAAAAGGTAATCATCGGAAAAGATGACGTTATAAAAAAGGTGCTTATGGCGGTTCTTGCCCAGGGACATGTTCTTATGGAGGACGTTCCGGGTGTTGGAAAAACCACCATGGCCATGGCTTTTTCAAAAGTTCTCGGACTTGAAAATAAAAGGGTGCAGTTCACTTCCGATACCATGCCTTCGGATATAATCGGTTTTTCCGTTTATGAAAGGGAGCAGGGAAAACTCAGCTATAAACCCGGTGCGGTTATGACTAACCTTCTTCTTGCGGACGAAATCAACCGGACTTCCAGCAAGACCCAGTCTGCACTTCTTGAAGCAATGGAGGAACGGAGAGTCACCGTTGACGGCGTTACCCATAAGCTTCCGGAGCCCTTCATCGTTCTTGCAACGCAAAACACCGCAGGTTCCGCCGGAACCCAGATGCTTCCCTCCTCCCAGCTTGACCGTTTTATTATCAGGACAAGCATGGGCTATCCTGATCTCAAAAGCCAGATTGAAATTATGAAGGACCGTCACCACGAAAACCCTCTTGATAAAATCGTTCCGGTGACGGATATAAAGACCCTCAACAGTCTTATTGCCGAAGCGCAGAACGTTTTTGTTGCGGACAGCGTTTATGCCTATGCTTCGGAACTTGTTGAGGAAACCCGCCATAACGCATATATCCAGCTTGGAATCAGCCCCAGGGGTGCGCTTGCACTTTGCCGTGCCGCAAAAGCTTTTGCCCTCCTTGAGGGCAGGGATTACGTTATTCCCGATGACGTGGAAGCGGTTTTTGGTGACGTTTGCGCCCACAGAATTTTGCTTGAGGCGAAGGCAAGACTTCACGAACTTTCCGCGGAAGAAATTCTTTCGGAAATAACCAAAAAGGTAACCAAGCCGGAAATCACGGAGTTTAAAATAAAATGAAAAAAGAAATTATAAAATTCGCGGTTCTTTTTGCGGTTTTTGAAATTTTTCTTCTTGCGGTTTTTGTTTTGCAGAATTCCGCCTTTGCTCTTTTTGCGTTTCTCGTTTTTCTTTTTCTTGCGGCGGCAAGTTTTGGAACCGCCTTTGCGGTAAAAAACAAAATTTCCGCAAAGGCGGTTTTGCCGCCCACCGCGGAAAAAGGCAAAGATTTTGCGGAAAAAATAATTCTTGAAAACGGTTCCGCTTTTCCGGTTTTTAAAGCGCATTGCGAAGTTCTTATCAAAAACAACCTTACCGGAGAGGAAAATACAGTAAACATCTGCCTTTCCGCCATGCCGAAAAGCAAAACCGAAGCGGAATTTGCCCTTTCTTCGGAATTTTGCGGATATATAACCGCAAAAGTTGAACGTATCCGTCTTACGGATATTTTTGGTTTTCTGCCCGTTGCGGTAAAGGATTTCAGCTCCGCAAAGGGAAAAACGACCGTTTTGCCGGAAACTTTTGCGCCTGTAATCGTTTTCGGAAAGGTCCTTCCGGTTCCGGAAGACAGTGAAAGCTACGCCCCGGATAAGAAAGGAAACGATTATTCCGAAACTTTCCAGATTCGGGAATATGCTCCCGGCGACAGCATAAAGCAGATTCATTGGAAGCTTTCGGAAAAACTTGACAGAACAATAGTCCGGGACCCGAGCCTTCCCATTGCGAAAAATATTCTTCTTTTTTGGGATAAAACCGCTCCGGCGAATCCCAAAGAAACGGATTCCATGGCGGAGGTGAGCTGTTCCGTTGCCCAAAGCCTTCTTCGAAGCGGATATGAATTTTTGCTGGGCTGGAACAGCCGCGACCGCATTGAAACGGCGGAAATAAAAACCGAGGAAGACCTTCTTGAAGCGATTCCGAAGATGATAAAGTTTGCCGGAGAAAAACCGGAAGATGATTTTGAAGGCATTTTTGAACATTTCGGAAAAATCATCTATGTTGCAAAAGAGCCGCCGGAAAATCTTTTGGCGAATGAAGGCGCAAGCCTTCTTATCTGCGGTAAATCCGCCGCCAGAGCAAATATAATTCCCTTCGGCGCGGAAAGTTATACAGAAGATCTTGAATTTATGGAGCTTTGATATGAAAAAAGAAAGTTCGATAAAAATAAATATTCTGCAAAAAGAAAAAAGCGTTGCGGAACTTTTGCCGGAAGCGCTTGCGGTTTTTGCCGCTGCAGGAGGATTTTCTGCAATGCTCATAAAAGCGTTTTCTGTCGGAATAAGCCCCACTTTCGGACTTTTGTTTGGTCTTGCGGCGGCAATTTGCGTTTTCTTTTCCGGAAAGAAAACCGGTAAATTTGCACCGCTTGCCGTTTCGGCAATTTGCATTGCGGCGGTGTTCGCTATTCCGGTGCTCAGGAACGGACTTCTGGTGCTCGGCAATAATCTTCTGGAATTTTTGACCGCCGCCACCGGAAGGATTTATCTTCCTTTCGAGGTTTCAGTAGAAAGTTTGCCTGCGGTTTCGCTTTTCTTTTTGCTTGTCGCAATCTGCATTTTGATAAAAAATCCGGTTGTTTTGGCCTTTGCGACAGCCTTGACCGCGGCCGGTTTGCTCATCGGATTTTTGAGCACGGATTTTTGGTTTCTGCTTTTCCTTTCCGGAATTGCGGGAATTGTGTTCAATGTTTTTCTGCCGCTTTTCGGCAGAAAAACAACCGCAAAATCTGCGGTTTCGGTTTTTGCGGTTCCGGTTGTATGCGTTTTGATTTGCACCGTGCTCATAAGTTTTGTCCCGGCGGGATTCGGCGAAAATGTTCGCTCTCTTGCCGAAAAAAACGCGCACAGCGTTGTTTTCGACAGCAAAACCAATGCAATGCCGGAAGGGGATTTTGAAAATCTCGGCGCTTTTGATAAAAACGATGCTCAGGCGCTGGAAATCGCCATGGAAAAACCGCAGAAACTCTATCTCAAAGGCTTTGTTGGCGAAGTTTATAACGGAATGGGCTGGGAAGAAATCGAAAACAAAGACCTTGCGGAATATGCAGGGGATTTTTATATTCTCCATCAGAACGGATTTTTCGGCCAATCGGCGGTTTCTTCCGCGCTTGAAGCAACCGGAAAACAGGAATATTCCGCCATGAGCATCGCTAACCTTTCCGCGTGCTCAAAAAGAGCGTATCTGCCTTATGCAGTTGCAAATTACAGCTTTGACAGTCTTAAAATCGGCGACGCGAACACAAATTCCTTTGGCAAAAGCTATGAAATAAGCTATATTTCCGGTGGACTTTCGGAATGGTACAAGGCTCAGGTGGAACTTTCGGAGAAGCAAGATACCGATGAAACGGTCGATGAGCACCTTGCGAACGAACAGCTTTACCGGGAATTTGCAAAGGCAAATTACCTCGGAATCACCGAGGAAGCATATGCCGCAATAGACAGAATTTTTGCAGATTCCGAAGCTGAAACGGCAACGGAAATCATCAGTGAGATTCTTCTTTATCTCGAAAAAGGTGTTACATATGACGAAGATTTTTCATCAAACGGCGGAACGGATTTTGCGGCGTTCTTCCTTGAAAAATCCGCAAGGGGATATTCCGTCCACTATGCAACTGCGGTAACTCTGATGCTCCGATATTTCGGAATTCCCGCAAGATACGCTGAAGGATATTTCCTTCCGGCGGAAGAAGCGGCGGAATATGAATCCGGCGAAACCATAATCCTTACAGAAAATCATGCGCACGCCTGGGCGGAATATTATCTCGAAGGAGTGGGCTGGATTCCCTTCGAGGTAACACCCGGATATATGGATGACGAACTCGAAAAGGCTGCTTTCAGCACCAATGGAGAAAGTTCGAAGCGCTATGAGCAGAGCGAGCTTCCGGAAACGAATGTTGAACAGGACAGACCGAAGGACGATATCACCGAAGCAAAAAAAGATTATATGGTCCTGATTGCGGTTTCGGTGAGTGTGTTTGTGCTTGCGGTTGTTGCGGCGGCTGTTTATGTTATTGTAATGCGGAAGCGCCTTAAAAAAGCGCTTTTGGCCATCGATAACGCCGACAACAAAACCGGCGCCGCAATGCGCTTTGGATATGCACAGAAACTTTCGGAAAACGCAGAACTTACTGCGGAAACGCTTGAAATCTGCGGATATTCCGCGGCTTTTGAAATAAACAGAGAATCCCTTTTCAGCGAACATCCGATTTCCGATGAACAGAGGAAAACGGTTGATGTTTATGCGGAAAAGATCCTTGCGGAATGCAAAAACAAATGGAACTTTTGGCAGAGATTAAAAAACAGATTTGTGAAATTTATATACTAAAGAACAAACCCGGACAGTCAGATGCTGTCCGGGTTTTTCATCAATCATTTCATCGCTCATTTTTATTGATAAATGAGTGATGAAAACATAAAATTGTGCAAATAATGGCCTTAAAAACCCATAAAAATGTGCAAATAACTGCTGAAAAAACTTGGAAAAAGGTGAAAGTTGTGTTACATCTTATTGTGCATGTCATTTTTTATGTTTTAAGTTTTTCGAAAATTCATTTTTTGCTTAGATGATATTTCGTACTTCGTTTTCTACGATATTAAACCTCATAAATTCCGGAATTGCTTTTTTTATGGCTTTCTCTTTTGAATAATTGCTACCAGAAACGGCAGAAATTGCTATAATGCTTGAGGGATAAATGGTTTCACTTAAAGAATGCAGGCGAAGGTCGTTATATTTATTGCAAAGAGGAATATTGTTTATACGGCTTAAATAATCAAGCATTGCGAGAAGATAAAAACTTTCCGGATACCATTTACGGTCGAAATATTCTATTATAATATTATTTTCAAGGATTTCTATGATGAAATTTATATCACCAAGTTCTTTGAGTCTGTGGCAAACATTGCTTTTGAAAAGTTCAAAACTGCAACGCTTTAAAAAACAAAGCGTGGGCAAATTTTTCATATAATCACCAGCCTTTGCCATATTATAACGATATGTCAAAACGGTGTCAATAATATTTTCATCACCTATTTTTGTTGAAAAATGAGTGATGAAAATACCCAAAAATGCCCCAAATATTCCGCAAATTATAATTTTTTGAGTAATTTCTGTTATCAAAATTTTATCAACAGTGATAAAAAATCCGCATAAATAAAACAAAAAGTGGCTTGAAAACCAAAAGGAATTATTCCCACTCGGCTTGTGAAGCCTTGATTTTACAAAAGTAGCGATAGCGCTACACAATTTTATCCTTTATTCATGCGATTTATTTGAACCGCCGTTTTTATTATCCGGAAACCCTGTACTCAAAATGTACTCAGAAGGGAGTACCAGATTACAAGATAATTATAATGGAAGAACAAGTGAATGTCAACACTTTAAAGCGGTAAATTAGGTTTTAATTTATATCCTTTTTTATTTGAACACCGCTTTTTAATTTGTTAAAAACCATTGTTGAGGCGAGATTTGCAGATGCGGTTTTAGACAAAATTTACATAATTTCAAGTGTTAAACTAAGTGCGGGATTACATATTTAGTACCGTTGCCGTTTTTGTTAGATATTATTGTGAATTACTATTTTGAATTTTCTACTGTAGATGCTGGATTCGCATATTCGTAAGCAGGTATCACATTATTGGCGAGGTGAATGTCAACAGCTTTAAAAAATGCATTTTCTTTTGGATTGTTTATCGCAAAGACGACACTATGTTTCGCCCTTGTGCATGCCACATAAAACTTAGCTCTAGTTTGATTTGATGTGATTTTTGTTTGTTTTTCTATAAACGGTATAGTTGTACTAACAGGAATAATTACCACTCGTTCGTACGTTGCGCCTTTGGCACCACCATAATTGAAAATGTCGCAACTATGAGGAAAATCCACCTTGGCTTTTTTGTCATACCGCAGTATTGTAGGATGATAATGGTCACAGTATTGACTGAGATACTTAACGTCCATCACATAAACGCCTGTATTGTCAACCGTGTCGCGGTATTCGATACTGTCATCTGGATTAACAATAGAATCTACGTCCCCGTGTATTGTATTAACAAAGTCACAAATTTTGCAATTAAACCTTCTTGTGGTATTTGCGTAGGAGGTAGTGCACACCCCTTTCTTCTCAAGCATCTTAAAGTAGTTTCTAATGTTCTCATCTCTATACTGACTGTTTTTGGGAGAATTGTTTGTTCTATAGGTAGCCTGTTTATAATCTCCTACGCAAGTTATAAAAATTTGAGAATCAAAAAGCAGCCGAATAATTTCCAAATCCCAACCAGCATAATCTTGAACTTCATCAATAAACACATGTGAGTAAATACTTTCCATTCTCGTGATTGCTTTTCCATCAGAATGTTCGTTACACACATATGCTAGATGACTTGCTTTGTCTGGAATAATATCCTTATGTTTATTTATAAAATATTGTACTTGTGCTTGATTATATAATTTTGGTTGAGGATCTGTATTATAAAAAGCAATAGAATTTATAAAATTTTCCGGAAAAGTAAAAGAATAGTTACCTTTTGGAAATTTATATTTCAACTTTAATGAACATTGATATGGTTTTATAAAGTCAGAAAGCAAAAAGCTATACCAAGATTTAATAATTACTTTGTCGCTTAAAACACCACCATTCTGCTTTTTGTATTCATTTTCTAAAGAACGAGTACCTTCATTTGTGTAGGACAACAGCAGAACATATTTATTCCCATTTTCTAAAGCTGATTTTGCTTTGGCACACAAAGAATATGTTTTACCGTTACCTGCTGCTGCAAATATTACTTGGTTATTCATCCAATTCAACCTTGCTTTCATTAACCACCCCAATAGCTTTTAAAATATATCGAGGATATTTTATTTTTTGATCACTGGTAAAAACCCGCATACTCCAATTAGTTTTGTTCCCTAACATAAAATTTTTGATACTTTCCGGGTCTCGACTTTCGATATCTTTACCACAATAGATAATTGATTTAAAAGTTTCAAAGTCATCAAGATTTACCGAAAGGACGGACGGCTCAAGTGTATTTAAAGCGTTATCAGACTCCACACAAAGTTTAACTAAATCTCTGTATTTTTCGTATCGTGCTCGTACTATTTCAACGTTGCCGTCATTATCAGTTACCACGGTTAGCGACTTTCTTATCAGTGACGCAAGCTCGCAATATCGCTGAAATGCCAAGCTATCCACTGCGACCACATCTATGCCAGCTTCTATTGGCTGCTTTCCGAAGTTATCAATATATGCCTTTTGAACAATCAACTCATCCGCAGGACCTTCGACTAATATTACATGATTGGCCAACAAAATTCGTAAAGTGTTATAGCCCGGAAGCTTAAGAAAATAATCGTATGTGTCTTTACTTAACATTTTGAATGGAACGGTACTCTCATTTGCGACCAAATGAAGGTATTGTAACCCAAGTTTATTTGCAACAAAACTACTATGAGTGGAGACGAATAATTGTTTTCCTGTGCTTTCCGATAATTTTGATATAAGAATAGACATATTTGCATATGAGAGATTGTTTTCCGGTTCCTCGATTATCAAAATATCTACATCTGAATTTTGAAGCAAAAAGATTTCCGATTTAAACATGTTTTGGGTTCCAAATCCTGAATTTTCAAGAGGAATACCATCCAACGAAATGGTCATGTCGCCTTTCCATTCGTCTATGCCACTTTCTCTCAGATTCAAGCTGATTGCTTTTCCTTCAAAACTGTGACTTTGTTGCAGTTTGTCATTAAGCCGCTTCACAGCTTGGTTCTCAGTAAATTCGTGTCGATTTGCTCTGTAAGCATGACGCAATTCGGTCATATCTTCTTCTGTAAGATACTCATTAATGCTGCCAGAAACAAAACGATTTAAAACAGGTCCATAATCCTTTTTTGTTGTATCTATACAAGCAACTTTTTTAGCAGTTGTCTGAGCATAATACTCCGGGTTTGCAAATGATCTATAATTGACCTTGTAGTATTCTATCGGAATATCTTTAACCTTTCCCTCTGCCAAGAGCTGTTTATATGCGGAAGCGTATTGTGTATCAAATATAATTTCAACCTTAACACCTTCGGTATCTTCGTGCAGCGAGTTATTAGTTCCCTTGAATTTTTTAATAGCAACTTCATCTTCCTTGGACGCAGAAAAGTATGCTTCTATTTCAATCGTAGGCAAAATAGGTGTATTACCTGATTCGACAGCTTCTATAAAATCCTTGCGGATTTTTGCATTAAACCAATCAAGATTAACCCGGTTGGCAATGTTGCTACCATTAATCTTTCCGGTCAATACCATAGCTAATGCTTCAAGAATTGTCGTTTTACCAGAGTCATTTTCACCGACAAAAATATTCATATCGTCGTTCATTTTAATGGTAACATTCTGGAACAGTTTATAATTTATAATTTTAAGTTTGTTAATTCTCATATGTACACTCCTTTTTTGGAATTCTGGTAAAACAAAAACCGCATGGAATTCTTCCATACGGTTGACGTGGACGGGCCAACGCCCACCGATAATTTATTATATAATAAAATACAGTTTTTTTCAATGTAATAGAATTATTGAAAATATATTTCTAATCAAATATTCGTATTTAATGTAAAAAATCAAACAATTTTTAAAAATGTGCAAAGAACGTCTCCTAAAACATATAAAATTGTGAAAACAATGGATTTAAAAACGTGTGAAATTGTGCAAACAACTGCTTAAATAAATTGATATAACAAAAAGAGCTAACAAATTTTGAAACGAAAAATCCGTCCACTCTTTTTTTAATAATTTACATTATGAGAAGTTCGCTGATGGAACGGTAAAATGCATTGAGAATGAGATACCGTTTGAGCTGCCGGATGGTTGGGCGTGGAGCAGATTTTCATCCGCATTTATTATAAATCCAAGAAACAATCTTCCTGACGAT
>JAGASN010000044.1 GCA_017847875.1 Oscillospiraceae bacterium
AATCTGTTATTGCCGATGCTGTTTATTATTTTAATTACCAAAGACCTGTTCGTAAATTAAATGGAAAACCACCAGTCATCTTCAGAAATGAACTGGTGGCTTAACTTCCTTTTTTGTGTCTACTATCTATTGACTATTTCACCCGATGGGCGGTGCTTTTTTATTTTGTTCAACCTTTTCTGCCGAGCACTGCTTCATAAAGACGGGTGTAGGCGTGAGCACTTCTGCTCCAGCTGAAATCGCAGGAAAGGGCGTTGAGCACCGCTTCTTTCCAGCGTTCGCCCTTATAATAAAGAGTTTGAGCACGGTGGATGGCATCGAGCATATCGTCCGCGTTATAGGTCTGGAAAGTGAAGCCGTTGCCTTTGATTCCGCCAAGATCCTTGATGGAATCCTTAAGACCGCCGGTTTCGCGGACTATCGGAATTGTTCCGTAGCGGAGAGCAATCATCTGGGCAAGACCGCAGGGTTCGCTTTTGCTGGGCATAAGGAAAACGTCGGAACCGGCATAGATCCTTCTTGCAAGGGCGGGAATAAAGCCGCAGACAAAGCTGATTCTTCCGGGATATTTTTCCTGCATATAGCGGAAGAAGCTTTCGAAAGCGGACTCGCCGGAACCGAGGATCGCGATCTGGACGTTGCCTTCCATAATTCTGTCGCAAACGGCGCGGACAAGATCGAGTCCTTTGTGGGAAACAAGTCTTCCTACCATTCCGATGAGCATTGCGTCCGGTTTGACCTCAAGACCGAGTTCCTTCTGGAGTTCTTCCTTGCATTTTGCCTTTCCGGAAAGATCGAATTTCGAGAAAGTTGCGGGAATTTCGCCATCGGTGGAAGGATCATAACTTTCGGTATCGATTCCGTTGAGGATTCCCGCAAGTTTATATTTTCTTTCGCGGAGAAGGCGATCCATTCCCCAGGCGAACCAGGGATCCTGAATTTCTTCGGCATAGGTGGGGCTTACGGTGGAAATTGCGTCGCACTGATCAATTCCGGCTTTCATATAGTTGCAGCGTCCGTCATATTCAACGAAACCGCGTCTGTTTTCCGGAATTCCGAGAACATCCGCCGCAAAATACATATCATAGTTTCCCTGATACTGGATATTATGTATGCTGAAAACGGTTTTTATTTTTGAATATTTTTCCTCGCCGGAATAGAAAAGGCGAAGGAAAGTCGGGATAAGTCCGGTTTGCCAATCGTGGCAATGGATAACTTCCGGTTCAAAATCCATATTTTTAACGGCTTCGAGAACCGCCATGGAAAAATAGGCAAATCTTTCGCCGTCATCAAACTGTCCGTAAATTGCTTCACGTTTGAAATAATATTCGTTATCAATAAAATAGAAAGTTACGCCGTTATAAACGGTTTTGAAAAGTCCGCAATAAAGGTTTCTCCAGCCGAGCCAGACTTTGAATTCGCCGATTTTTTCCATGTTTTCACGGAATTTTTCCGGAACGGCGGAATAAAGCGGAAGAATTACCCTGCAGTCACAGCCGGTTCCCAAAAGGGCTTTCGGCAAAGCGCCGATTACGTCCGCAAGACCGCCGGAGGCAACAAAAGGTCTTGCTTCGCTTGCCGCAAAAAGAACATTCATAAAAATTTCCCTCCTTTTATCAAAGGACCGTATCCTTCGGGATATAGAGCGGGTATTTTTCGGAACCGGCAAGATGGGTTCCGGCGGGGATTACAACGTTTTTGTCGGTGATTACATATTCAAGTTCGCAGCCTTCGCCGACGAAGGTGTTGTGCATAAGAACGCAGCCTTTTACTTTTGCGCCTTCGGCAATGGTTGCTCCGCGGAAGAGAACGGATTCTTCAACTTCGCCGTCAACATGGCAGCCGTCGGTTACAAGCGCTTTCGAAACTTTTGCCTTTTCGCCGTATTTTGCGGAAACCTGGTCGCGAACGCGGGTATAAATCGGTCTTTCCGCCGGGAAAAGGGATTTTCTTACTTCCGGTTCAAGAAGAGCAAGGCTTGAATCAAGATAGTTGCGAAGACCGGTGAGCTTGTTGCAATAACCTTCGAAAAGATAGCCTTGGATGTTGAGCACGCCTTTTTTCGCCATGAGCACGGAATGTACAAAGCTGTGCTCATCTTTTGCGGCACATTCGGCAATAAGCTCATCAAGAAGCGGTTTTTTGATTATTGCGATATCGAGATAGATATTCTGGGTGCCTTCCAGTTCCGGGTTGAGATAAAGGTCGAGGAGCTTTCCGCATTCATCAAAGAAAAGCGCCGCGCACTGTTTTTTCTCGCGAAAAACTTCGCTGCGTTTATAAATAAGGGTGATATCGGCGCCGCTTTCTTCGTGCTGTTTGATAACCGGGCGAAGGTCGATGTTTGCGACAACGTCGCTGTCGGAAAGAGCAACGTTCTTTGCTTCGCTTGCTTTTATGTATTCGCGGATTCCGTAAAGGGCTTCCATTCTTCCGCGGTAAACTCCGCGTTCACCCGCATAGGGAGGAAGGATCGAAAGTCCGCCGTTCTTTCTGGACATATCCCATTCCTGACCGTTACCGACGTGGTTCATAAGGCTCTGGTAATTTTTGCTCGGAACAAGGCCGACGTCATAAATTCCGGAGTTGGTCATGTTGGAAAGGGCAAAGTCGATCATGCGGTATCTTCCGCCGAAAGGAATTGAACCGAGGGTTCTGTTTGCGGTAAGCTGGGGAACAAGGTCATCATGCATATTGCATACAATTATACCGAGGGTGTCTCTCATTTTGCCGCCTCCTTTCCGAAAATTGCGCCGGGTTCAATTGCTGCTTCATCGGCAACAACCGCTTCCGGACCGATAAGGGTTACTTTTCCGCCGTCGGCGCCGATTTTTGCGTTTTCGCCGATAACCGCTTTTTCGCCGACGATTGCTTTATAAAGTTTTGCGCCGGCTTTTACGATTGAACCGGGCATTATAACGCTTTCTTTGATCTCCGCGCCTTTTTCAACGGTTACACCCGCAAAAAGAACGGAACGTTCCACTTTTCCGCCTACGGTGCAGCCTTCGGTTACCATTGAACCTTTGATTTCCGCGCCTTCCTCAACCATATGAGGCGGCATTACCGGGCTTCGGCTGTAGATTTTCCAATCGTTGTCATAAAGGTCAAGGTCGCTTCCGTCAAGAAGGTCCATATGTGCTTCCCAAAGGGAATCGACAGTACCGACGTCTTTCCAGTAACCTTCGAAAGCATAAACGGCCATTTTTTCGCCTGCTTCGAGCATATTAGGAAGAACGTTTTTGCCGAAGTCGTTTTCGGAAGCGGGATCCGCTTCGTCTTCGGTAAGATATTTGCTGAGTTTATCCGCGGAGAAAATATAGATACCCATGGAAGCAAGGTCGCTTCTGGGGTTTGCCGGTTTTTCTTCAAATTCGGTGATATAGCCTTCCTCATCGGCAATAATTACGCCGAAACGTGAAGCTTCCGAAAGCGGAACTTTAAGAGCGGCAACGGTTACTGCCGCGCCTTTTTCGATATGTTTTTCGAGCATTGCGGCATAATCCATTTTGTAGATATGGTCGCCGGAAAGAATTACCACGTATTCAGGATCATAGCGCTCGATGAAGCGGAGGTTCTGATAAATAGCGTTTGCGGTGCCTTTGTACCAATCGCGTCCGGTGTTGCGCTGATAAGGCGGAAGAACAAAAGCGCCGCCGCCCATACGGTCAAGGTCCCAGGGCTGTCCGTTTCCGATGTACTGGGCAAGTTCAAACGGTTCATACTGCGTAAGAATACCGACGGTATCCACCCCGGAGTTTACGCAGTTGGAAAGCGGAAAATCGATGATTCGATATTTTCCGCCGAAGGGCACCGCCGGTTTGGCAAGGTCCTTAGTAAGAGCATAAAGTCTGCTGCCCTGGCCTCCGGCCAGAAGCATTGCTAACATTTTTTTACGCAAGATATATCAACCTCCTTGGATTATTTGACGAACATAAGACTTCCCGCAAAGGGAAGACTTTAAACAAGTTCAAAAATCGCGGCGGAAAGGGGCGCCATATCGGTGCTGATAACCGCTCTTCCGCAATCGAAATATGCTTCGCGGATTCCGTTTTCATAATTTCCGGAACCGCCGTAGCATTTTTCATCGGTGGAAAGAATTTCTTTCCAATAGGTTTCCATCGGAACTTCAACACGGAAATCGCGGTATTCGTTGGGACAGAAGTTGAAAACAAAAAGAAGCTGGCTTCCGTCTTTTGCAATTCTTCTGAAAGCGAGAACGTTGCGGTCAGCCTGGTCACAGCTTGACCATTGGAAACCTTCCCAGTTTTCATCGTTTTCCCAGCAGGCGGGATATGCTTTGTAAATTCTGTTGAGTTCCTTTGAAAGACTCTGGAGATTTCTGTGGCTGTCATATTGGAGAAGGAACCAATCGAGCTCCTTTTTTTCGTCCCATTCGATAAAGTGGCCGAATTCCTGACCCATGAAGAGAAGCTTTTTGCCGGGGAAGCCCATCATATATGCGAAAAGCGCACGGAGTCCTGCAAACTTCTGGTCATATTCTCCGGGCATTTTGCTGATGAGGGAACATTTTCCGTGAACGACTTCATCATGGGAGAAAGGAAGGATGAAGTTTTCGGAGAAAGCATACATCATTCCGAAGGTGAGCTTGTTGTGGTGGTGCTGGCGGTAAATCGGATCAAGGGACATATAGGAAAGGGTATCGTTCATCCAGCCCATGTTCCATTTGAAGTTGAAGCCAAGACCGCCGTTTGCGGCAGGACGGGAAACCATCGGGAAGGAAGTGGATTCTTCCGCAACCATCATAACGCCGGGATATTCCTTATTAACGGCGGTGTTGATATCGCGGAGCATTCCGATAGCTTCAATGTTTTCTCTTCCGCCGAACTGGTTGCGTTCCCATTCGTTATCCTTTTTGCCGTAATCGCGGTAAAGCATTGAGGAAACGGCATCAACGCGGATTCCGTCGATGTGGTATTTTTCGAGCCAATACATTGCGGAGGAAGCAAGGAAGCATCTTACTTCGTTTCTGCCGAAGTCAAAAACCTTTGTTCCCCAGTCTTCGCGTTCGCCCATCTGGGGGTTTTTATATTCATAACAGGGTTCGCCGTCGAAATTCGTAAGACCGACGGAGTCTTTTGGAAAATGCGCCGGGACCCAGTCCATGATAACGCCGATTCCGTTTTTGTGAAGGGTATCCACAAAATACATAAAGTCTTCCGGAGTTCCGTAACGGCTTGTGGGAGCAAAATATCCGAGGCACTGGTATCCCCAGGAACCGTCGAAGGGGTGTTCCGTTACCGGAAGAAGTTCAACGTGGGTATAGTTCATTTCTTTTGCATAGGCCGCAAGTTCATCGGCGGATTTTCTGTAATCGAAGAAGTTTCCGTCGTGATATTTTTTCCAGGAGCCGAGATGAACTTCATAAATGTTCACGGGGCTGTGGTACATATCCCAGTTTTTGCGGTTTTCGAGCCATTTTTTATCTCCCCATTTATATTTCGGGGAGCAGACCATTGAAGCGGTGTTCGGTCTTGTTTCGCAATGGAAAGCATAGGGGTCGGCTTTTTCGATAATTTCGTCCCAGGAAGTTTCGATTGCGAATTTATATCTGGTATAATCTTCGAGGTTATCAACCCGGCATTCCCAGACGCTGTCGCTTATTTTATGCATCGGGTCCGCG